>CAZQLL010000043.1:0-30582 GCA_964594125.1 uncultured Thermoanaerobaculia bacterium
CCGCGAGGTGGAACGGGTCATTGAGGTTCTCGAAGGCTGCCTCCACATCCGACTGGCCCCGGTAGGCACGGAGGATCTCCGCGGTGCTCCAGTCGTGGCGGTCCGTGATCAGGATGCGGCGCCCGAGGTGATGCTCCACCAAGTCCTCGTACGCCTCGGCATCGATCCGCCAGGTGAGCGTATAGCGGCCCGGCGCTCGCTCGTCGAGCTCGACGCGCAGCACCTGGCGGATGTACTGGCCGTGGAGGATGCGGTCGACCTCTCGCTCGAGCTGCTCTCGGCTGCGGCGCTTGCTGTGCGCCTTGGCGAGCGTCGCGGCGAGCTCGTCGAGCTTCCTTGCTCGTGGCCCGAGGTGCTGGCGTAGCCCACGGATCTGCCCGTCTCGGAGCTGCGTCGAGACGTACACCACCACGGTGCGCTCCGCGCCCCAAATCACCCGCCGATCTCTCCAGCTCTTCACCTCCTCGCCGGGGCGGACCTCCACGGGCACCAAGCCCGCATTGGCCTCGGCGATCAGCGCGCGGTGGTGCGCCGGGGTCAGCGCTGCCACGTAGTGCAGCTCGCTGGAATCCACCAGCGCCTGGTTGCGACAAGAAGCGTTGTTCCCTCGGTCATAGACAACGGTCACATCGGTGACCGCGTCGGCAAGCTGTGCGATGCGTTCTCGCAGGGCAGTCAGCACCGTCGGGAAGTGGGCCGCGTCCGGCCGGTTACCTTGGTAGAGCAGATGCCACAACGGGAGCTGGCCGATTCGCGAGACCAACAGCGCCAAGCCGACCTGCCGAAGGTCATGGCGCTTCTGCTTGTTGTGACCACGCTGCGGCAGCTTGGGTTTCGCATTCGTGCTGGCGATGAAGGTGAAGAAGTTCGTCGTGTCGTACAGCAACAAGTCCAAGGGCACTCGGGTCAGCTCGAGCACACGCGCCGTCAGGCGCTGCTCGATGCGGGGCAGCGCCGCTTCCGGCACCTCGTGCATCTGGTCCCAGAAGAACTGGCTGGTCAGTTTCTCCGGCTGGACACCAAGCATCTCCGCCAAGCTCGTGTCGCGCGCCCAGCGATACCACCCACGCTTGCTGATTGGCTGACAGGCGCGGCCGAGGGCGATGAGCAGACAGGTCTGGCCGACCGTCAGGCCATGCCGAGGCTGGGGGGGGCCTGCGGCCCGAGCGGCGATCTCATCGTCGACCAAAGACACGACGCCGAGCTCATCGGCGAGAGCCAGCAAGCTGGCCACGTCTCCATGGGAGACAGAGCGGACAGACGAGGTGAGCTCATCGCCCTGGAGCACCGCGAGGAGGTCGTCGGCGGTACCGAGGTGCTTGACGAGTCGCAGCTTCGGGCGGCCTTTTTCGCGGTAGCTTTCGACGATGCGCCAGTAGGTCCTGCCGCCAGCGGAGTACCGTTGGATGGAGGCCATGATTCGTATATACATATCAGCACATGAATTGTCAAGTGCCCCACGCCGTCAGCCATCAGGCTCCTATTGACTGCTGCATAAATAATGCAACGGTCAAGACAAAAAAGGGGGCAGGTCCGATCCAGTGATGCAGCCGCGCAACAGACGTTGCGAGGCACGGATCCCGAGCAGGGTGGTGAGGAGCTCGCCGCGAAGGGTCTCCCGGCAGTCCGGACGGCCGTTGGCGAGTATCGCTTTCGCGTGGCTCCACACACCTTCATCCGGGTTCAGCTCGGGGGCGTATGGCGGGAGTGCCTCGAGGCGCAGCCGAGGATGCGCAGCACACAGTGCCCTGACGAGCGGCCCCTTGTGGATGTTCCCGTTGTCCCAGAGCACGATGACGGGGCCGCGGAGATGACGGAGAAGCTCGCGGATGAAGCCGCAGACCTCCGGCGCATGGAGGTTGTCGTCATGGAGTTGGAAGTACAGACCGAGCCGGTGCGTCCGTGGACTTACCGAAATGCCGGAGATGACGGAGATCCGCTCGTGGCGCTGGTAATAGCGCAGACACGGCGTGTGTCCCCGCGGCGCCCATGTCCGTCGCACGCTGGGAATGAGCAGGAAACCGGACTCGTCTACGAAGACGAGGTGGGCGCCCACCCGCGCGGCGTTTTTCTTACACGCGGCCACTCTTCCCGCTTCCACTGCTCGATGGCTGTCTCGTCGCGTTGCAACGCCCGCCGCTCCGGTTTCTGCACGCTCCAGCCCATGGCGTGGAGGAGCTTGCCCACATGGTCACGATGGTAGTGGACACCAAACCGGCGCTCGATCAGCTCCGCGACGCGGGCGGTGGTCCACACGTCCGTGCGGTACCCGTGAGCGAGCGAACCCTGCGTGAGCCAGCGGACGAGCTGCCGACGCTGCTGCGCCGCGAGCTTCGCTGGCCGCCCAGGCGACGCGCCAACGCGCAAGCCGCCCTCGCCATGACGTCGCACCCGATCGCGCCAGCGCTTGACCGAGCTCGCCGCGCACCGAAGCAGGCGCGCAACGGCATTCAGCGACAGACCCTCTTTGAGCAGTGCCAGCGCTCGTCGCCGGCGCGCCTCCAAGACTGGTGCCGAGCCTCGCGGTCGCATGGTGGCTGCCCTCCTTGCCGAACGCCACGCTCGGCCACCATTATTGCATTATTTATGCAGGAGTCAATAGTAAAGCACATTATCGTGCTCGACTGTGTCGTGACTGCCAGCGATATACCAGGAAAGAATCGTATATACACAGTTCTAGCGGTCAGCGGACCTGGTAAATGCCAACTCGTCAGCAGCTTGCCTTACTGCCGGAAGGAATACGGCAAGACGCCGTAGTAAAGTCGCACTAGGCGGCGGCGCCCTTCGGCATGTCGAGGCGGGAGGGTGCCGTGCGGCTGGTGATGCCGTCGCGCAGCTACGCGATCCGCGTCGAGTACAGCGGTGGCAGCGTGCCGCTCACCCGGGACGTGGGACGCAACCCGTGGTGATGTTCCAGACCGGTGCATTGACTTCGGATTTCGGGCCTTGCACGCAGCACCACGCATCGGGCCGACTGAAGACGCGACGTCAGCGGGCGGGGAGATCGAACCAGAGGTGGCGGTCGAGGGCGATCCTGATCTCGGCGAGCCGCTCGTCGGAAACCGTGCCCAGGCAGCGCTCCATGCGCTGGCGGGAGACCGATCGGACCTGCTCGCACAGCGCCTTGCCGGCGCGCGGCAGCCCTCCTTCTCCGGCCGCGAGGAGGACCTGGAACGGGAACACGCGCCGGGTCTGAGTGGTCAGGGGGACAACGGTCACCGTGGGGCTCGTCTGGTTGGCGAGGTCGTTCTGAACGACGATCGCCGGTCGTCGCTTGCCGACCTCGGAGCCCAGGACCGGGTCGAGGTTCACGAGCCAGACCTCGCCTCTCCTCACTCCCACCCCTCGGCCTCGGTGACGGCCCACGCGGCGTCGAGCGACGGTGACGCTGCCTCGGCGGCGTAGCCCTCGCCCATCGCCCGCGCCAGCTCCTCGCGCTCCAGACGCTCCACCCGTTCGACGAGCGCTCTGCGAGCGAACTCGGACAACGTCATCCCTCCGGCACGCTGGCGGATCTGCTCGGCCAGGGCGTCGGGGATGCTAATTGTGGTGCGCACCCTGTCACCTCCTGTGATGCAGTATGATGCATCACCTGACGGCGCGCAACGTCATCGGTGTGCTGCAGCGTGTGCCGGAGCCCTGGGCGGGCCGATCGGCAGCGGCCGCCTCGCGGCGGCAACCGGCGGCGCTGCGCGCCTCGCGGGCCGCCTACTTCGGCTGCGCGGCGGCGGGTCTGGCGGCGGCGGTCGGGGCCGGCTTCTCCGGCTCGACGTCGGCGGCGTCCTCGGGCTTGCCGCCGGCGTCGAGGATCGCCCGGATGCGCTTCTTCGCGAGGTCCGGCCTGGCCTGGAGGAGCTCGCCGTTGACGTAGTACGCCGGGGTGCCGAAGACGCCGAGGCGGTGGCCGAGGTCCATCTGCAGCAGGATGCGGTCCATCACCTCGCCCTTGCGGTCGTTCATGTGGCACGCCTGGAACTGCGCCTTGTCGAGGTCGTGCTGCTCGAGGAAGCCGAGTGCCGCGTCGTCGACCGTGGCGACGGTGAGCGTGTCCTGCTGGCGGTACATCTCGTCCTTGAACGCCAGCAGCTTCGCGGGCGCCTGCAGGAACACGCACGACCCGGCGGAGGCGGCGCGGAACGCCCAGGGGTGGCTGGAGGTGAGCGGGAAGTTGACCATGCCGTGGCGCACCGACTCGCCGAACGAGGCGAGCACCGGCTTGAGCTCGCTCCAGCCGCGCTTGCACGCCGGGCACTCGTAGTCGGAGAACTCGACGACCTTGACCGGCGCCGACTCGTGCCCCGGGTCCCATTGCACGAGCGCGGGGTCGATCACCTCGCGGCGCTGCGCGCGCGGGTCGCGGTCGAGGCTCCACAGCCCGCCGAGCATGACGTAGCGGCCGTCGGCGGTGATCGCCAGCGGCATGTGCGCCCACCCGTACCCGGTGCCGACGTCGAGCGCGAGCGGCACGATCGCGGTCGGGCGGGACGGCACCCCCGACCAGCGCACGCGCGCCGGCGCGGTGAACATCTGCTTGACGAGCTGCGGCAGGATCATCTCGACGAAGTAGGGCAGGTTGGCGGCGGCGTCGAACGGCGGGTTGGTCGGCGGCACCGGCGCGACCATGCCGGCGGTGAGCATCCGCGCGGCGCCGTCGAGCACCATGGCGACCTGCTCGGGGTACTTGTCGTTGTTCGGACCCGTGCGCACGACCGTGACGACCTGGTAGGGACCGTTCGGCGTGGCGCCGTTGAAGTCCACCTTGAGGTCGTAGGTGCTGCCCGGGACGTAGGTCAGGTACGCCTTGGCGAAGCGGCGTGCCGCCTCCGTGTCCGCGACGTTCTGCGCCGCGGCGGCGGGGGCGAGTGCGAGCGCGATGGTGGCGAGGAGGAGGAACCGTCTCGTCATAGCGGCACAGAATAGCAAAGCGGCGCGCCCGAGCCTTTTCGCGGCGGGGCGGCTCCTGTAAAGTTGCCGCGTGGCTGACGAGCGGCTGGCGGCGCTGTGGGCGAGAGGACGCCCGGCGGTGATGGGCATCGTGAACGTCACCCCGGACTCGTTCTCGGACGGCGGCCGCTTCCTGGCGCCGGAGGCGGCGCTCGCACACGCCGAGCGGTTGGTCGCGGAGGGCGCCGACGTCGTCGACGTCGGCGGCGAGTCGACCCGTCCGGGCGCCGCGCCGGTGGATGCCGCCGAGGAGGCGGCGCGGGTGGTGCCGGTGATCGCGGCGCTGGCGCGCCGGCACCCGGACCTCGCGATCTCGGTGGACACCTCCAAGGCGGAGGTGGCGGCGGCGGCGCTCGCCGCCGGCGCCGTGCTGGTCAACGACGTCACCGCCGGCCGCGACGCGGCGATGCTGCCGCTGGTCGCGGGGCGCGGCGCCGGCGTGATCCTGATGCACATGCGCGGGGAGCCGCGCACGATGCAGGCGGATACGGCCTACACCGACGTCGTCGCGGAAGTGCACGCGTTCCTCGCCGGGCGCGCCGCCGCAGCCGCGGCTGCCGGCATCGCTCCCGACCGCGTGATCCTCGATCCCGGAGTCGGCTTCGGCAAGGACCTCGAGGGAAACCTGCGCTTGCTCGCGGCGCTCGCCGACCTCGCGGCGCTCGGGCACCCGGTGGCGGTCGGGGCGTCGCGCAAGTCGTTCATCGGCAGGCTCACCGGCGCCGCGGTCGAGGCGCGCGTGCCGGGCTCACTGGCGGCGATCGCCGGCGCCGCGGCGCTGCCGCGCGCGCTCGTGCGGGTGCACGACGTCGCCGCCACCGCGCAGTTCCTGGCGGTGCTGGCGGCGGTGCGGAGGGCGGCGTGAGCGACATCCTGGCCGCGCTGCGCGAGCTCACCCAGATCGAGGTCGGGGTGCGCGACTTGGTCGACATCCTGCTGGTTGCGATCGTCTTCTACCTGATGCTCGCGGTGCTCAAGGGCACGCGCGGGATGTCGATGCTGTGGGGGATCCTGGTGCTCGCCGCCTCCTACCTGGCGGCGCAGGCACTCGACCTCATCACGCTCGCGACGATCCTCGGCAACGTGCTGTTCTACCTGCCGTTCGCGATCATCGTGGTGTTCCAGCACGAGATCCGCCGGATCCTCGCGGCGGTCGGGCGGACGCCGCTGCTGCGCTGGACGGCGGCGCTGTCGCCGCGCGAGGTGCTGATCAACGACATCGTGCTCGCCTGCGACACGCTTGTGGCGCGGCGCTACGGCGCGCTGATCGTGATCGAGCGCGACGAGGGGCTGCGCACCTACGTCGAGACCGGTGTCCCGATCGACGCGCGGCTGTCGTACGACCTGCTCGTGAACCTGTTCACGCCGGGGACGCCGCTGCACGACGGCGCGGCCGTGGTGCAGGGCGGCCGCATCGCCGCCGCGAGCTGCTTCCTGCCGCTGTCGGTGCGGGCCGACCTGTCGACGGAGTACGGCTCCCGCCACCGCGCGGCGCTCGGGATCGCCGAGGAGACCGATGCGGTGGCCGTGGTGGTGTCGGAGGAACGCGGCGCCATGGGCGTCGCCGTGGGTGGCAGGCTGCGCTCGAACCTGACGCGGCGCGAGCTGCGCGACCTGTTGATCGAGCTGCTCCACCTCGGGCGGGCGGGGGTATCGCCGTGAGGCGCTTCCCGCGCTACCCCGGGACGCTGGCGCTGGCGCTGGTGCTGGCGGGCGCCGTCTGGTACGGCAAGGCGCAGGAGCGGCGGGAGCGCATCTCCGAGCGGCAGCTCGACGCCTCGGTGACGCTCCTGAACGTTCCTGCTGACATGGTGATCACCTCGGACGTGCCGCGGGTGCTTCTGCTGCGCGTGCGCGGTCCGCTGTCGCGGCTGCGCTCGCTCGACCCGGCGCAGATCGGCGTCGTGGTCGACCTGCGCGGCGCCGGCGAGGGCGAGCACGACTTCGCCGTGGAGGCGCGCAGCGCCACGGTGCCGCCCGACGTGAGCGTCATCGCCGTGTCGCCGTCGCAGCTCCCGCTGCGCCTCGAGCGGGTGGTGCAGCGGCGCATCCCGGTGCGCCCGCGCGTCGCCGGCGAGCCCGCCGCGGGCCTCGCGGTGGGCGAGGTCGAGACGGTGCCCGCCGCGGTGCTGGTCTCGGGTCCGCGCCTGCAGCTCGAGGCGCTGCGCGGCGTCACCACCGACGCCATCTCCGTGGACGGGGCGGAAGGGCCGATCGAAGCGGTCGTCGCCGTGCGCTCGCCGCAGCCGCTGGTTCGCATCGTCGAGCCGCTCGTCGTGCGCGCGCGGGTGGAGATCGTCGCGGCGCCGCCGCCCGGCGTAAGGAAGCGGCGGTGAGGGGCCGGCTGTTTGGCACCGACGGGATGCGCGGCGTGGCGCTGCGCCCGCCGCTCGACCGGGCGACCGTGACGCGCCTCGGCGCCGCCCTCGCCGGGCACCTCGCCGACGCCGGCCTGCCGCTGCGCGTGCTGCTCGCCGGCGACACGCGCGCGTCGACGCCGGTGCTCGCGGAGTGGCTCGGCGGCGCGTTCGCCGCCGCCGGCGGCGAGGTGGTGTGGGCAGGCGTGCTGCCGACGCCGGCCGTCTCGCACCTGCTGCGCGACGACGGCGCGTTCGGCGCCGGTGTGGTGATCTCCGCGTCGCACAACCCGGCCGCGGACAACGGGATCAAGCTCGTGGCGGCGGCGGGGACGAAGTGGCCCGAGGAGGAGGAGCGGGAGCTGGAGCAGCGCCTGCGGGCGGTCGCCGACGAGCCGCCGGCGCGTGCGCTGCCGGCGCTGCGCGGCGAGCTCGGGGAGCGCTACCTCGAGCTGCTCCTGGCGTCGCTGCCGGAGCGGCCGCTCGCCGGCCTGCGCGTCGTGGTCGACGCCGCCAACGGGGCCGCGTCGCCGTTCGCCGGACCGCTGCTCGGACGGCTCGGCGCCGAGGTCGAGGTGCTGCACGCGGCGCCCGACGGCCACAACATCAACTTCGCATGCGGATCGCTTCACCCCGGAACGCTGGCTCGCCGCGTGCGCGCGGCCCGCGCCGACGCCGGGGTCGCGCTCGACGGCGACGCCGACCGCGCGATCCTGGTCACCCACACCGGCCGCGTCCTCGACGGCGACGACACGCTGCTGGTGTGGGCGCGGACGCTCGCCGCCGCGGGCGCGCTGCCGGGCGGCCGCGTGGTCGCCACGGTGATGTCGAACCTCGGTCTGGAGGTGGCGCTGCGCGAGGACGGGATCCTGCTCGAGCGCTGCCCGGTGGGCGACCGCGCCGTCTGGGAGACGATGCGGAGCACCGGCGCGGCGCTCGGCGGCGAGCAGTCCGGCCACGTCATCTGCTCCCACCACGCGGTCACCGGGGACGGCCTGCTCACCGCCGCGCACCTGCTCGCGGTCTGCCGCGCGCGCGGCGCGGCGCTCGAGACGCTCGCCGACCTGCAGCGCTTCCCGCAGGTGCTCAAGAACCTCAAGGTGTCGCACCGTGTCCCGATCGCGGAGGTGCCGGCGCTCGCCGCCGCGGTCGCCGCGGTGGAGCGGCGTCTCGCCGGCGACGGCCGCCTGCTGGTGCGCTACTCGGGCACGGAGCCGGTGCTGCGCGTGATGGTCGAGGCGGCGCACGACGCCCAGGCCCACGCGGCCGCCGACGAGATCCTCGCCGCCGCCCGCCTCCACCTGGGCGAGGCGTGAGGCAGGCACGAGGGAACCCCTCCGCAGTCACGGCCCGTGCGGGCGGTCCTGCGCCCGATCCCGGGCGGTGGCGTGCCGGACGGCCTCGACGCCGTAGAAAGGAAGTGCCATCCTGAGCAGGGGTGCGCCGCGGTGCGGCGATCGGGCGAGTCAGGAAACGTCCGGGAGGGCGGGCGCCCTCGCCGGCCCGGGTTCCGCCCGCGCGGATGAGGGCGCCCGCTTTCCCGACGATAGCGGGCGCTCCCGTTCTTACTGATTTCCTTGGAAGCGCAGCCCGCGCAGCGGGCGAAACGAAGGACCTCGCGGCGCCGCCGGACTCGGGCGCGACCCCCGCCGCGGTGCCGGCTCTGCCGGGAAGCGCTCTTCGTAGCTGCACTCCTCCACACTCGGCAGCGCCGCTCCCGGCCGCAAAGCCGCCCCTACGGTTCTGCGACGCGGGGCAGGCGACGGTCGTCGGGGTAACGCGCCGCTGCCGCGCGCAGCCGCTCCTTGAGCGTCGTGTAGCGCGCGCCCGCGTCGACACGCCGGACCGCTATGGCGAGCGCCCTCGGCGCGGCGACCAGGACCACGAGGCGGCGCCCGCGGGTGATCCCGGTGTAAACGAGGTTGCGCTGCAGCAGCGGGTAGTGCTGCGTGTGGAGCGGGATCACCACCGCGGGGTACTCGGACCCCTGCGCCTTGTGGATGGTCACCGCATAGGCGAGCGAGAGCTCGTCGAGCTCGTCGAAGGTGTAGGCGACCTCGCGGTCGTCGAATCGCACCGTCAGGGTGCGCGCGGACGGGTCGATCGCTGCGATGCGGCCGATGTCGCCGTTGAACACGTCGCGGTCGTAGTCGTTCTCGACCTGCATCACCTTGTCGCCGGCGCGGAACGTCCACCCGTAGCGCTCCACCGCCGGCCCCTCGGGGTTGAGCGCGTTCTGCAGCACCTGGTTGAGGTTGCGGGCGCCGAGCTCGCCGCGCTGCATCGGGGTGAGCACCTGCACGTCCTCGAACGCGCGCAGGGAGAAGCGGCGGGGGATCGAGCGAGTGACGAGCTTCACAAGCAGCTCGAGCGCGCGCGCCGGGTCGTCCTGGTCCACGACGTAGAAATCGGAGGCCTCCTCGCCGCTCCCGGCCGGCCGCACCGGGAGCAGGCCGCGGTTGACCCGGTGGGCGCTGGCGACGATGCGGCTGCGGGCGGCCTGGCGGAACACCTCGGTGAGCCGCACCACCCGCACGACCCCCGAGTCGATGACGTCGCGCAGCACGCACCCCGGACCGACCGAGGGGAGCTGGTCGACGTCGCCGACCAGCACCAGCGCGGCGTGGCGCGGCACCGCCCGCACCAGCGCGTGCGCGAGCGGCAGGTCGACCATCGACGTCTCGTCGGCGACCAGCACGTCGAGATCGAGCGGAGCGTCCGGGCCGTGGCGGAACGCGCCGGTCGCCGGGTCGACGGCGAGGAGGCGGTGGATCGTCTTCGCCTCGCGGCCGGTCGCCTCGGCGAGGCGCTTGGCGGCGCGCCCGGTCGGCGCGCACAGGCCGAGGTGCAGCCGCTTGCCCGCCAGCACGCGCACGATGGCGTCGACCAGCGTCGTCTTGCCGACGCCCGGGCCGCCGGTGATCACCAGCACCTTGGCGGTGGTGGCGAGGGCGAGCGCCTCGCGCTGCGCCGCCGCGAGGGCGATGCCGGTCTTCGCCTCCACCCAGCGCGCTGCGGCGTCGACGTCGATGCGCGGGCAGGGGTGGCGGCCGCGCGCGAGCGCGAGCAGGTTCGAGGCGAGGCCGCGCTCGGCGGCGTCGAGAGCCGCCAGGTAGACCAGCGGCCGCCCGCCCTCGACGTCGCGCCGGACCAGCCGCCCCTCCCGGACGGACTGCGCCAGCGCCGCCGCGACGATCGGCTGCGGGATCTCCAGCATGCCGGCGGCGCGCTCCAGCAGCTCGTCCAGAGGGTACGCACAGTGGCCGTCGTTGGTGAGCTCGGAGAGCACCCACTCGAGGCCGGCGCGGGCGCGCAGCTCGCAGTGGCGGTCGATGCCGAGCCGCTCCGCGATGCGGTCGGCGGACAGGAAACCGATCCCGCGGATGTCGCGGGCGAGGCAGTAGGGGTCGTGCTGCACCGTCTCGATCGCGCGCTCGCCGTAGGTCTTGTAGATGCGGAAGGCGCGCGCCGCCGAGACCCCATGCGAGTGCAGGAACACCATGATCTCGCGCACCGCCCTCTGCTCGCGCCACGATGCCGTGATCATCGCCTGGCGGGCGGGGCCGATCCCCTCGACCTCGCGCAGCCGGTCGGGCTCCTCCTCGATCACGCGGAAGACGTCGGCGCCGAAGGCGCGCACCAGCCGCGCGGCGAGCATGGGCCCGATGCCGCGCACGGCGTTCGACGCCAGGTACGTCTCGATCCCCAACGGCGTGTCGGGGTGCGTCGTCCGCAGGGTGACGGCGCGAAGCTGCTGGCCGTGCCGCGCGTCGATCGTCCAGCGCCCGCGCGCGTCGACCCACTCGCCCTCGCTCACCGCGGGCAGCGTGCCGACCACGGTCACCGGCACGGCGCGCCCGCGCACGCGCACGCGCAACACGCAGAACCCCGACTCCTCGCTGTGGAACGTCACCCGCTCGATCACGCCCGTGACGTGGTCGAGCGGCTGCTGCGCCTGCGCTTCCTCCGGCACGCCGCCATCTTAGCGAACGCCCGGGGCCCGCGCTGGTCCACGTCTGCTGGTCCGAGCCAGCCGGCGCAAGGCGCCGGCCCCGCATTTGCGCTGCCAGCACAGCGGTGGCGGCGGCGTGGGGAGAGGACCCGTGGCGCGGCGAGAGCGTCGCGCACGCGCGCTCCCGGCGACGGCGCGGCTGCGCGGTGCGGGATCTCGTGCCGCCCTCGTCTGTCGGGCCGAAGACAGGGGGGAGAGTTTCTTTGTCGGCCGTTTTGCTAGCATCGCGAGCGCCGCGAAGGCGCAGCGGGGGGCGGCTCGACGGCGTTGCGATGGAGGTGCCGGCATGAACCCTGAACGTCTGATCGCGAGCGTGCTGACGGGCGGGCTCGGGCGCCGCATGCCGAGCCAGACCAGGATGGCGGTGGGAATGGGCCTGCTCGGGGTGGCGATCGCGGCGATCGAGCACTTCGGCGCCCAGCAGGGCGCCGGCACGAAGCCGGCGGGCGGCCGGCCGCTGCCGCCTCCACCGCCTCCCGGGATGCCGCCGCCCCCGCCCGGCGTGCCGGAGGCGGACCCAGCGGCGCGCGAGCGCGAGGCGGTGCTGCTGGTCGAGGCGATGGCCGCGGCGGCGCACGCCGACGGGGCCCTGGACGACGAGGAGCGCGCGCGCATCGTCACCCGGGCGCAGCAGGCCGGTCTTGCCGCCGACGAGCTGGCGGTCGTGGAGCGCGCGCTTGCGTCGCCGCCGCCGGCCGCCGAGGTCGCGGCGCGCGTGGCGACGCCGGCGCAGGCCGAGCAGGTGTACGCCGCCTCGCTGATGGCGGTGCGCATCGACAGCGACGCCGAGCGCACCTACCTTGCCGACCTCGCGGCGCGGCTGCATCTGGCGCCGGAGACGGCGGCGCGGCTGCACCGGCTGCTCGGCGCGCCCGCCCTCTGATACGCTCTCACACCGTCGCGAAGGAGGCACCCCATGGCGCAGTGGTACTTCTCGTACAACAACCAGCAGAACGGCCCGATGGACGACGCGCAGGCGCGCGCGCAGGCCGCCGCCAACCCGAACGGCTACGCCTGGCGGGAAGGGTTCGCGGAGTGGCTGCCGATCGCCAAGGTCGCCGAGCTGCGCAGCACGATGTCCGCACCCGCGGCGCCGCCGCCGCTGGCCGCCCGCGGCTCCGACGAGATCGACTACAGGATCATCGGCGCCGAGATGCAGTTCGTCGAGGTCGAGCTCGACCCCGGCGAGAGCGCGGTGGCCGAGGCCGGGGCGATGATGTACAAGGACCCGCAGATCCAGATGGAGAGCGTGTTCGGCGACGCCTCGCACGCGTCGCAGTCAAGCTCGTTCATGGACAAGCTGGTCGGCGCCGGCAAGCGCCTGCTCACCGGCGAGAGCCTGTTCACCACCGTGTTCACCAACGCCGGCGCCGGCAAGGCGCGCGTCGCCTTCGGCGCGCCGTACCCGGGCAACATCATCCCGATGACGCTCGCCAACCTCGGCGGGCGGCTGATCTGTCAGAAGGACAGCTTCCTGTGCGCCGCGCGCGGCGTGTCGCTCGGCATCGCCTTCCAGAAGAAGATCCTCACCGGCCTGTTCGGCGGCGAGGGGTTCATCATGCAGAAGCTCGAGGGCGACGGCCTGGTGTTCGTGCACGCCGGCGGCACGCTGGTCGAGCGCGAGCTCGGCCCCGGCGAGGTGCTGCACGTCGACACCGGCTGCGTCGTCGCCTACCAGTCCTCGGTCGACTTCGACATCCAGCAGGCGGGCGGCGTGAAGACGGTGCTGTTCGGCGGCGAGGGGCTGTTCTTCGCCGTCCTGCGCGGCCCGGGCAAGGTATGGCTGCAGTCGCTGCCGTTCTCGCGCCTCGCCGGGCGCATGCTCGCCTCGGCGCCGCAGCGCGGCGGCAGCCGCGGCGAGGGGTCGATCCTCGGCGGTCTGGGCGGTCTGATCGACGGCGACAACCGTTTCTAGCGTCACCGGTCCGGGCTGCCTGGATGGCGGTTCGCCGAGCAGGTTCGGCGGTCTGGGCGGTCTGATCGACGGCGACAACCGTTTCTAGCGCGGCGTGCGGGGCGACCACATCGGGCCGCCGAGCGGGAACAGCGCGCGCCCGGCCACCGGGTTGAGCAGCAACGCGAACGCGATCCACAGGGAGATCGCGGCGAGCAGCAGCGTCGTCAGCGCGATCGGCAGCGCGAAGAGCTGCGTGTGGGAAAGCCCGTTGGCGAGGCGGAAGACGTAGATCGCGACGATGTCGAGCAGGAAGAAGAACAGCAGCTTCGAGAAGAACCCGAAGCCGTAGGCCATCGCCACGAAGATCACCAGGAACGTCGCGTCGACCGCGAGCACCACGGCGTGGTCGGGAACAACGCCGGCGGCGAGCTGCTGCAGCGCCCACCAGTTGACCAGCCAGTTGAACGCGAACGTGGTGAACAGCGTGCCGCCGAACAGGTTGTGGTTGGCGAGCGACATGACGCCGGCCAGGAGCTGGCCGCCGGCGCCGAAGAACAGGCAGAACATCGCCGCCGTCTTCAGGGCGGCCGGCGTCAGCGACGCGCCGAACGCGATCGGCAGCAGCGCCGCACACCCGATCGCCAGCGACAGCAGCCCCATCGCCGTGGGATCCGCGAACACCGGTTTCGCCGCGCCGCCGTGCCCCGCATCCGTCATGGTCCCGCTCCTCCGGCGCCTACGCTACCACGGTCGCCCGCCCGTCCCGGGCCGCGTGCGTTCCGCCCGGCCGGCGCGCGCCGCCGGTCCGCGGCGGAGGGGCGCGGCAGGCGCGGACGAGCCATCCGCGTCCCCCGGCCGCTACTCGAGCGGCAGGCGGGCCGCGTTGGCCGCCAGCCACCCCGCGAACGTCTGCAGGCCGGGGTGCAGCGAGCGCGAGAACGCGACGTCGCGGGCGGCGCAGAACTCGCGGGCGAAGTCGTGGTTGAACTGGAACATGTTGCCGAGGTCCGCGGCGCCCGGGAATCCCAGCCCGCGGAAGACGTCGAACGGCACCGCGGTGTAGCGCACCTCGCGGCCGAGCGCGCGGCCCATCGCCGCCGCCATCTCGGCGCCGGTGAGGTGCTCGCCGGCGATCCCCACGGTTCTGCCGGCGAGCTCCGTGCCGCGCTTGAAGATGCCGAGCGCGCAGGCGCCGATGTCGGCCACCGCGATCGAGGGGAGGCGGGCGTCGCCGAGCGGCATCGCCAGCGTCAGCACGCCGTCGGGGCCGGGCTTGGGCGCCATGCCGAAGAAGATGAAGTTCTCCCAGTAGAACGAGGTGAGCAGGTTGGTCGTCGGGCCGCCCTCGGCGGCGAACACGGCATCGGCCTCGCCCTTGGCGTCGAAGTGCGGCACCTTGTACGAGCCCATCAGGGTCGGCATGCGGTCGTCGGACAGCGGCACGAAGCGCCGCGTGTCCTCCAGCGTCGACCAGATCGTGTGGCGGACGCCCGCCGCCTTCGCCGCCCGCGCCATGGCGGCCGCCTGGTCGAGCTCCCGCGCGGGCGAGAAGTGCTCCCAGAAGTTGGTGACGCAGAACACGCCGTAGGCGCCCGCGAACGCCGCACGCAGGCTCGCCTCGTCGTCGGCGTCGGCAGCCACGACGTGAGCGCCGTGCGCCGCGAGCGCCTGCGCCCTGTCGGAGTCGGGCTTGCGGGTGATGGCGCGGGCGGAGAACTCGCTGCTCGGATCGTTCAGGATCGCCTGTACCAGCCCGCCGCCCTGCGCCCCGGTGGCGCCGACGACGGCGATGATCTTCTTCTCGCTCATGGCTCTCTCCCTTCCGGACACCATTGATAAGGTGTCGCACCACCCGCGGTATTTCTCCGGAGCCGCGGCCTGCCGGTGAGCGTCGTCGCGTGGGCGCAGCCCGGTTGACAGTCGCCTTGCGCGCTCTATAACGTCGCGGGCGGGATGGAGAGCCGCAGCTCCCCGCGCGACGGGGCCTTTCCGGCGGGCGACGAGCCCCGCGGAGGGCGCGGAGCGACGACGCTCCTGATCGAGCTCGTGGCGGTGGGTGTCTTCGCCGCCGCAGTCGCGCTCGTGCTCGGAATGCACCGCGGCCTGATCCTGGCGAGCGACGTCAAGTCCTGGTGCTGGCCCTGGGGAGGGGTGACGGAGCGAGTTCAACTGCAGGCGCCGACGCTGTCCGACACGGTGTGGCAGTTCGTGCCGTTCATCCAGCTCGCCCGCTCTCAGATCGCCGCCGGAGAGCTGCCTCTCTGGAACCCCCACCAGGATGCCGGAGTGCCGTTGCTCGGCAACTATGTATCGGCCCTGGCCTCGCCGCTTCTCGCGCCGGCGCTCGTGCTCGGACCCGAGGATGGCTGGAACCTCTCACTGCTGCTGAGGCTCGTGGTCGCCGCGGTGGGCGCCTACCTGTTCACGCGGTCGCTCGGGCGCTCACGTCCCGGCGGCGCGCTCGCCGCCCTCGCCTTCGCGCTTTCCGGACCGATGATCGCATGGCTCGAACTCCCGCATGACCTGGTCATGCCCTGGGTCCCGTGGCTGCTTCTCGCCGTCGATCGAACGGCGCTGCGCGGCCGAATGGCCGATGTCGCCGCGCTCGCGTGCGTCACCTGGGCGGTGCTGGCCGGTGGCCACCCGGAGATCGCCTTGATAGCGGCGTTGCTCGCTGCCGCACGGCTCGCCTTCGTCGCACGCACCTGGCGCGCCGCGGCGCCCGCACTGGCGGGTGCACTCGCCGGCGCCGGCCTGGCGGCGCCCCTCCTGCTGCCCTTTCTCGAGTACTACGGGCTTTCGGCGGCGGCGGCAGGCGCAGGCCGGCAGGCGTTCGTCCTCCCCCGGGAGGCGCTCCTCCGCTTCATCGCCCCGCACGCGGACGTCGGCCATCCGATCGAAGCGGCGGCGACCGTGTCGGTCACGGTGCTGCTCATGGCCGTCGTCGGCGCCGCCCTGACTGCGCGGGGGCGCGAGACGAGGTTCTGGATGGCGACGGCCGCGGCGATCCTGCTCGTCGTCTACGACAACCCCGCGGCCCGCCTGCTCGCGGCCCACACCCCCGGCTACTGGACGCGCAGCCTGCTCTTCCTTGCCCTGCCGCTGGGTTACCTTGCAGCCGTCGGGCTCGACGAGCTGTGCGGGAGGGTCGCGCGCCGCGCCGCGCCGCTCGCCGCGGCCGCCGCCGCCGCCGCTGTGCTGGGCGCGGGCGCCGAGCTGCTCGCGGCGGCGCGCGGCGTCCATGCGGTGACGGACCCGGCCGAGATCACGCGCACCACGCCCCTGCTCGCGGCGCTCGCCGCCGACCGGGACGTATTCCGCGTGCTGCCGCTGCACACCTTCCTGCCGCCGTGCACGGCCTCGGTGTACGGCCTCGACGACGTGCGCAACTACGACGCGCTGCACTCGCGGGCCTGGCGCGCGACGCGCGAGGCGATGGGGCGGTTCTCGAGCGCCTCGCCGATCTACGACGTCCTCGAGCCGTGGGACGTGAGTCCCGGCGGCGCCGCGCTCGACGCGTGGAACGTCAAGTACCTGCTGCTGCACCCGCAGCTCGCGGCGGAGCAACGGACGCTGGAGTCCCGCGGGCTCGACCTCGAGCGCGTGTACTCGGGACCGGATGGGATCATCCTCCGCAACCGGCGCGTCCTGCCGCGCGCCCGCCTCACGGGCGCGGGCGAGGTGGCGGTCAGCGCCCGCTCGGCGACCCGCTGGCGCCTGCGCACCGCGGCGGCGGCGCCTGCCGAGCTCGTGCTCGCGAACCCGTACTATCCGGGGTGGCGGGCGGCGGTGGACGGCGTCCGCGTGCGCATCGACGCGGCGGTGGGCGCCGAGGTTCGCATCGCGGTGCCCGCGGGCGTCCACGAGGTCGAGGTGGTCTACCGCCCGAAGTCGTTCGCGCTAGGCGTCGGCCTCGCCGTGACGAGCGCCGGCGCGCTCACCCTTGCCGGCGTGCGGCGGCGGCGGCGAGCAGCGCCCATCCGGCGATGAAGCAGAGGCCGCCTCCCGGCGTCACGGCGCCGAGCCAGCGGGCGCCGGTCAGGGTCATCGCGTAGAGGCTGCCGGAGAAGACCGCGATCCCGGCCACGAACAGCCACCCGGCCGCCGACCCGGCGGGAGAACCGGTGCGCTCGACCTGCCACCCGACTGCGAGCAGCGCGAGCGCGTGGTACATGTGGTAGCGCACGCCGGTCTCGAACACCGCGAGCAGGTCGGGGGCCACGCGTGCCTTCAGCCCGTGCGCCCCGAACGCGCCGAGGGCGACGGCGAGGCAGGCGAGGGCAGCGCCGGCGGCAGTCCACATGCGGGCATTCTACCCGCCGCCGGCCCGGGCGTGCCCCGCGGCGCCGGTGGGCTGTGGGCCGCGCGCGCTCCCGGCGGTGCGGCGCCGCGTCCTGCCCGCCTACCGCTCGAAACGGTACCCCTCGCCGCGCACGGTGAGGATGTGGCGGGGGCGGTCGGGGTCGGGCTCGAACAGCTTGCGCAGGCGCAGCACGAGGTTGTCGACGGTGCGTTCGCTCGGCATCGCGTCGACGCCCCAGACGGCGTCGAGGATCTCGTTGCGCGCCAGCGTCCGGCCGGCGGCGGCGGCGAGCAGGCGCATGAACGCCGCCTCCTTCTCGGAGAGCACCGTGCGTCCCTCGTTGGTCTCGGCAACCCGGCCCGCGAGATCGATGCGGTACGCGCCGAAGCGCAGGAGGTGGCTCGACGGGATCTGGCGGTCGGCGCGCGCGCGCCGCAGCAGCGCCTGCACCCGCGCCAGCAGCTCCTCGATGTCGAACGGCTTGGCGAGGTAGTCGTCGGCGCCGAGCGACAGCGCCTTGACCTTGGAGGCGACGTCGCCGCGCGCGGTCAGCATCAGCACCGGAGTCGCCAGCCCGGCCTGGCGCACTGCGGCGAGGATCGCGAGGCCGTCGGCGCCGGGGAGGGCGATGTCGAGGATCAGAGCGTCGGCGGCGTCCTCGCAGGCGGCGGCCAGACCGGCGTCGCCGGTGCGCTCCCAGCGCACCTCGTAGCCGGCGTGCGCGAGGTTCATGCGCACCAGCGTGCCGACCAGATCCTCGTCCTCGACCAGCAGCACCCGCTCGCTCATGCGTCGGCGATCCTCAGGGACATGGTAAAGCACGCCCCGCGGCCGGGACCGTCGCTGGCGGCGGAGAGCTCGGCGCTCATGGCGCGCGCGAGCGCGGCGGAGATCGAGAGGCCGAGGCCGGCGCCGTGCTGCGCGCGGGCCTCGCCGTCACCGCTGCCGCGGCGAAACGGGGTGAACAGCGCCGCCGCCTGCGAGGGAGCGAAGCCGATCCCGCGGTCGCACACCGAGACCCGCGCGCGCGCGCCGTCGCGCGCCGCCGCGATGGTGACCTGCGGCGCCGCCCCACCGTACTTGAACGCGTTGTCGGTGAGGTTCTCGAGCACGATGCGCAGCGCGTTGGCGTCGGCCGCGACGCGCAGGTCGTCGGTGGCGATGCGCCAGTCGAGGTCGAGGCGGGCGTCGGAGCCGACGAGGTAGCGGCGGCGGTGGCGCACGAAGGCGTCGAGCTGCTCGCGCAGCGGCAGCGCCTCGACGTGGACCTCGAGGCTTTCCACCCGCAGTCGGCCCGACACCAGCACGTTGTCGACCAGGTGCTCGAGGCGCTCCACGCTCTGCAGGCCGAGGCCGTACAGCCGCGCCTGCTCCGCGGGAGGGACGCGTCCGGCGGCGAGCGTCTCGAGCAGCGACTTGACCCCCGCGAGCGGCGTCCTCATCTCGTGCGTGACGCCGGCGATGAACTCGCGCAGGCGCGCGACGCCGCGCCGCTCCGCGCGCACGAAGCGGTAGAGCATCACCCAGCAGACGGCGAGCAGCGCCAGCATGAGCGCGCTCTCGCCCTGCACCATGAGGCGCCGGCGGGCCACCTTGCGCTCGATCGTCTCCACGGTCCACGCCTGCGGCCGGATCGCGACCCCCGGATGGTTGGGCAGGCACGTCGCGGAGAGCGCGCCGGCGCCGTCGGCCGGCACCACCTCGAGCGCCGGGCTGCCGCGGTACGCGCCAGTTGCCGGCGCCTCGGCGGCGTTGCCGCACGCCGCGGCGGCGAGGCGCACCTCCGCCTCCAGGCGGTCGAGCGCCGCTTGCCGCTCGAGCTCCACCGCCTGCCGGAAGAACACGCTCCACCACACCGCCAGCGCCAGCAGCGCCACCAGCGAGACGGCGAACACCGCGCGGTAGCCGTTGTCCCGGCTCACGCGGGCGCAGCCTCCGCGGCGAGGGCGCCGGCGAGCGCGGCCCCCAGCGCCCGCACGTCGTCGCCGCTGTGGGCGGTGCACAGGAAGCCGACCTCGTACGCCGACGGCGCGAGGTACACGCCGCGGTCGAGCAGCGCCGCATGGATCGCCGCGTAGCGCGCCGCCGCGGCCGGCTCGATGCGGTCGGCGCGGCACGGCGGCGCGCCCTCGCCGAGGTAGATCCAGAACACCGAGCCGACCCGCAGCCAGCGGCACGCTGGCGCCTTGGCGGCAACCGCGGCGAGCGCCTCGTCGAGCTCGCGCCCGCGCGCCTCGAGCGCCGTGTAGGCGCCGCCGCCGGCGAGCTCGCGCAGCGTCGCGATCCCGGCGGCGAGCGCCACCGGGTTGCCCGACAGCGTGCCGGCCTGGTAGACGCCGCCGACCGGGGCGAGCAGCTCCATGAGGCGCCGCGGCCCGACCACCGCGCCGACCGGCATGCCGCCGCCGACGATCTTGCCGAGGGTGACGAGGTCCGCAGCGATGCCGAGGCCGTCGGCGTAGCCGCCGAAGCGGCAGCGGAAGCCGGAGATCACCTCGTCGCAGATGAGCAGCGCACCGTGTGCCGTGCACAGCGCGCGCAGCCGGCGCAGCCACTCCGGCCGCTGCACGAGGAGGCCGTTGTTGGCCGGCAGCGGCTCGACGATCGCCGCCGCCAGGTGCGGTCCGTGCTCGCCGAACGCCGCCTCCAGCGCCTCCTCGTCGTCGAACGGGATGACGATCGTGTCGTGCGCGACGGCGTCCGGCACCCCGAGGCTGGAGGAGGTGCCGAAGGTGACCAGGCCGCTCCCCGCCTTGACCAGCAGCGCGTCGGAGTGGCCGTGGTAGCCGCCGTCGAGCTTGAGGATCCGGCTGCGCGCGGTGGCGCCGCGGGCGACGCGGATCGCGGTCATCACCGCCTCGGTCCCCGAGCCGGTGAAGCGCACCATCTCCATCCCGGGAAACGCCGACAGCACCAGCTCCGCGAGCTCGAGCTCGAGGCGGTGGCAGGTGCCGAAGGTGAGGCCGTGCGCCGCGGTCCGCTGCACCGCGGCGACCACTGCGGGGTGGGCGTGGCCGAGGATCAGCGGCCCCCACGACAGGCAGAAGTCGACGTAGCGGTTGCCGTCCTCGTCGACGCAGCGCCCGCCGCTCCCCTCGCGCATGTACACCGGCGTGCCGCCCACCGAGCGGAACGCCCGCACCGGGCTCGACACCCCGCCCGGCATGATCCGTTGCGCCCGCGCGAACAGCTCACCCGACCGCTGTCTCGATCTGCTCACCGCACCCCCCTCACCATGGCCGCGCCGGCCGGCACACCCACTCGGGCGCCGGGAGCGGGGCGCGCGGCGCGCGCGGACCGGTCACCCAGGCCTCGGCCTGGGCGTACACCTCGGGCAGCTCGCCGCCGGCGAACCGCTCGATGCGGTATCCGCCCGTGCCGGGCGCCGCGATCCAGATCTCCCAGCCGCCGGCCAGCCGCCGCGCCCAGGCGCCGAACGGCGCGTGGCAGCCGCCGCCGAAGGCGTGCAGCAGCGCGCGCTCCGCCTCGGCGCAGGCGCGCGTCAGCGCGTCGTCCTGCGGCGCCAGACGGGCGCGCGCCTCGCCGTCGTCGGCGCGCACCTCGACGGCGATCACCCCCTGGCCGGGCGCGCACACCCACCCCGCCGGGTTGAGGTCGAACGCCAGCAGCGGCGCGACGTCGAGGCGCAGGCGGACGAGGCCGGCGCGCGCCAGCAGCAGCGCATCGACCTCGCGGCGGCGCGCCTTGTCGACGCGCGTCGGCACGTTGCCGCGGATCGCCACCGCCTTCGCCTGCGGCGCGTGGACGGCGAGCAGCGCCTGCCGGCGCAGCGAGGACGCGCCGACGGTGCGACCGTCGGCGAGCGGTAGCTCGCGCCCCTCGGCGAGCGCGCCGGGGTGCACCAGCAGCACGTCCGACGGGTCGTCGCGCGCCAGCAGCGCCGCCAGCGTCAGCCCCTCGGCGACCCGCGTCGGCAGGTCCTTCAGCGAGTGCACGGCGACGTCGATCACGCGCGCGCGCAGCCGCTCCTCGATCTCCTTGGTGAACAGCCCGACGCCGCCGACCTCGTGCAGCGCCACCTGCTGGAAACGGTCGCCCGACGTGGTGATCAGCACCTCGCGGCTCGGTCCCGCGAGCGCCGCCCGCACGCGCCGCGTCTGCGCCAGCGCGAGGTCGGACCCGCGCGTCCCGACGATCAGCTCCCGTTCCTCGGTCACGTCTCCTCCAGCCGCACCAGGCTGGCCGCCTTCAGGCTCGCGAGGATGCCGTTGGTGTACCCCTGCACGACCCCCCGCACCTCGCGCTCGAGCTCCACCCGCTCGTGCTGCGGCACTGCGTCGTGGAGTCTCGCGAGCGCCCGGCCGATGCCATCGTACAGCGCCGGCTTTCCGCGGTGGATCAACGCCTCAAGGACGCCGGCGTAGTCGGGAACCGAGCAGAACCAGGCGAACTCGCCGATCGTCTCGTCGATCGCGCGGGCGAGCGCGGCGCTGGCTGCGGCGCCGCGCCCGTCGCGGGCGGCGTACCCCGCCGCCAGCTCGTCGAGGCCGGCCAGGAGTACGTGCGGCGGGGCGTCGGCCCGCGCGACCTGCTCGGGAATGCCGAGGTCCAACACCACCGCGCCGGGACGCGCGGCGGCGAGCATTGCCGCGTCGACGACGGGGGCAGAAGCCGCGGTACACACGACGGTCGCATCGGCCGCGGCGATCAGCGCGGGCAGCTCGGCGAGCGGCCGCGCGCCGGAGCCCGGGGCGGCGGAGCGCGTGCACGCCACGACGGCGTAGCGCGTGCGGGCGCGCAGCGTCGCCGCCACCTTGCGCCCGACGGCGCCGAGCCCGACCACCAGCACGGCGGCGCCGGCCCGGCCGGCGAGGGCGGCATCGACGTGGTCGGCGGCGAGGGTATGGACGCCGCGGCCGACGCGGGCGCCGACGCGGGCGCGGTCGGCCAGCCGGACCACGCGGCCGGCCGCGGTGGCGAGCCCATTGAGCACCCGGCCCGAGTGGCCGCGCTCGCGCGCCGTCGCGAACGCGCGCCGCACCTGGCCGGCGATCTGGCGCTCGCCGGCCACCAACGACTCCAGGCCGAGGGTGACGCGCAGCACGTGGCGCGCCGCGGCCTCGGCCTCGAACGTGTAGGGATCGCGGGAGCGCGGGGCGTCGCCGAGCAGCGACAGCATCTTGGCCTTGAGCAGCGCCGCCGCCCACGACGGGTTCGTGGTCGTGGCGATCCACTCCGAGCGGTTGCACGTCTCCAGCACGACGAGGCCGTCGCCGGCGCCGAGCGAGCGCAGCGCGGCGGTGAGTTCGGCGGCGCCGGTCTCGCCGAGCACCAGGCGTGAGCGCGCCGCCGACGGGGCGACGCGGAAGTCGCAGCCGACAACGACCAGCGGCAGGCGGCTCCCGCCGGCGCTCATCGCCCCGCCTCCGGGCGTCCGGCCAGCACCTCCGCGGCCGCGCGCCGTCCGGCCGCCACCGCGTCCTTGAGGCCGACGCCGGCGAGGTAGTTGCCGGCGAGGCGCAGGCCGCCCTTAGCGGCGAGCTCGGCGGCGGCGGCGCCGATGCGCTCGAGGTGGCCCGCGGTGAGCTGCGGGATCGCAGCGGGGTAGCGCAGCACGCGCACCAGCTCCGGCGCCGGCAGCGCGCCGAGCAGCGCCGCGAGGTCGGCGAGCACGAGGTCGCGCAGCGCCGCGTCGTCGAGATCGAGCGCTCCGAGATCGAGCATACCGCCGACGAACGCGGTGAGCAGCTCGCCGCCGGCCGGGGCGCGGTCCGAGAACAGCCGCGAGGGGAACAGCACGCCGAGCGAACGCACTCCCCCGCCGCGCGGCGCCAGGAAGCCGAACCCCTCCGGCACCGCCGCCAGCCGTTGGGCGAACCCGAGGTGGACCACCGCCACCGGCGCCATCGCGGTCGCCGCGATCAGCCGCGCGGCCTCCGGCGCGACGCCGGCGAGCAGCGCGCCGGCGGCCGCGGGAGGGGTGGCGATCACGACGTGCCGGGTGGACAGCGCCGCACCGTCCGTCTCGACGACCCAGCCGGCGCCGTCGCGGGAAAGCGCGCGCGCCGGCGCCGCGGTGCGCACGCGCTCGCCAAGACGGGCGGCGAGCGCCGCCGGCAGGGCGCCCAGTCCGCCCGCGAAGGAGTAGAGGCCGCGCCGGCGTGCCGCGCCGGTGCGCGCGCGCTCGGCGGCGCGCCGCTTCCGGTAGCGCAGGGCGCCGCGAATCAGCGAGCCGGTCTCGCGCTCGAACCCCCAGAACAGCGGGAACGCGGCGCGCGCCGACAGCCGCTCGGGGTCGCCGGCGTAGACGCCGTTGATGAACGCGCCGGCGAGCACCCGCCCCGCCTCGGCGCCGAAACGGCGGGCGAAGAACGCCGATGCCGGCTCGTCGTCGCGGGCCCCGGCCGGCGAGCGCCACGGCTCGGCGGCGAGCGCCAGCTTGCCGCGCCACGACAGCAGCCCGCTGGTCAGGAACGACACGGGCCCGGAGGGCGCTGCGTGCAGGCGGCCGCCGCGCACGATGAAGCGCGCCGCCGCCTGCGGCCGCGTCGTCACCAGCTCGCCCGCGACGCCGCTTTCGGCGGCGACGGCGAACACGTCGTCGGCCGATGCCAGGAACGTGTGCGGGCCCTTCTCGATGCGGAAGCCGTCCACGACGAGCGTCCGGACGTTGCCGCCGGCCGCCGCGTCGGCCTCGAGGACGACCACGTCGGCGCCGGCGCGGCCGAGCTCGAAGGCGCAGGCGAGACCCGCGACGCCGCCGCCGATCACCACCGCGTCATGCGGCATCGGCCGCCTCGAAGCGGCGCGCCATGGCGCCGCGCACCAGCTCCGCCAGACAGGCGACGAACGCCGGGTGGCAACCGACCGCCGCGACGCGGCGATAGCGCTCGACCCCCGCCGCGGCCGCCAGCGCCGCCACCTCGATGTCCAGCTCGTACAGCGTCTCGAGGTTCTCGCAGACGAACGACAGCGGCACCACCACCAGCGAGCGCACGCCGTCGCCGGCCAGCCGCCGCACCTCGTCGACGAGGTACGGCCGCGTCCACTCGGCGGGGCCGAGGCGGCTCTGGAACGCGAGCGACGTCCGCGTGCCGGCAGGCAGCGCGCGCGCGAGCGCGGCGGCGGTTGCGCGCACCTCGGCGACGTACGGGTCGCCGCGGTCGACGATGCGCTGCGGCAGCCCGTGCGCGGTCAGCAGAACGTGGCAGCCCGGCTCGAGATGCGGCAGCGCGAGCTCCGCCAGCGCGGCGATCCAGCCGGGGGCCGAGGGGAACGAAGGGGTCGGCCGCACCGCGATGCCGGCACGCGCCGCCGCGGCGTCGATCTCGGCGAGCGCCGAGCCGCCGGTGGCCGACGACCACTGCGGGTACAGCGGCACCGCCACCGCCTCGCGCACGCCGCCGGCGGCGAGGTCGGCGAGCACGGCCGCGGCCCGCGGCGGCGAGTAGCGCAGCACCGTGCGCACCGCCGCCACCTCGTCGCCGAGGAGCGCGGCGAGCGCGGCGCCCTGCGCCTCGGTGTGGCGGCGCACCGGGGAGCCGCCGCCGATCGCGCGGTAGTGCTCGACGACGCGGGGCGCGCGGCGGCGGGCGACCAGGCGGGCGAGGAGGCGCCGCAGCGGCCACGGCAGCGGCACCACCCGCGGGTCGGAGAGCATGCGCTCGATGAAGGGGGCGACGTCCGCGGGACCTTCGGGGCCGCCGAGGTTGGCGAGCAGCACGGCGGGTGCGGCGGCGCTCACAGCGTCCTCGAGTAGGTTGCCGCCGCCGGCGTCGCGCCCAGGTAGCGGTCGAACACCATGCACACGTTGCGCACGAACAAGCGCCCCCAACCCACCGCGGTCACCCGTCCGCCGTCGACCTCGACGAGGCCGTCGGCGACCAGCGGCGCGAGGCGCTCGAGCTCCGCGGCGAAGTGGTCCGCGGCGTCGATACCGAATCGGGCGCCGAGCGCCGCGAGGTCGACCGTGAAGTTGCAGAACAGCTCGAGGATCAGCTCGCGCCGCAGCAGGTCGTCGCGGTCGAGAACGAAGCCGCGGCGGATCGGCAGGCGGCCGGCCGCAACGTCGGCGGCGTACGCCGCGAGGTCCTTGTCGTTCTGCGCGTACACCGGGCCGATCGACGAGATCGCCGAGACGCCGAACGCCGCCAGGTCGAGGCCGCGGCCGGCGGTGTACCCCATAAACGAGCGCCTCAGCGTGCCGGCGGCGGCCGCCTCCGCCAGCGGATCGCCGGGGAGCGCGAAGTGGTCCATCCCGATCTCGAGGTAGCCGGCGGCGGCGAAGCGCTGGCGCATCACCGCCACCAGCGCCGCCTTCACCTCGGGGTCCGGGAGGCCGAGCCGCGCCAGCGCTTCCTGGTGCGGCTGCACCCACGGCACGTGCGCGTACGAGTACAGCGCGATGCGCGACGGCGCCAGCGCCACGACGTCGTCGGCGGTCGCCGCCACCGAGGCGGGCGTCTGTCCGGGGAGACCGTAGATGAGGTCGAAGTTGATCCCCTCGCACCCCGAGGCGCGCAGGCGATCGACGACGTGCGCGACCTGGGCACGCTCCTGGCCGGGGCGGAGCGGCGCGATCACTTGCTCGTCGAGGTCCTGCACGCCGAGCGAGAAGCGGTTGAAGCCATGGCGGCGGAACACCGCGAGGTGCTCGTCCGTGGCGGTGCGCACGTCGAGCTCGACCGAGAGCTCGGCGTCCGCCCCCACCGGCCACTGCGCGTGCAGGCCGGCGAGGAAACGGTCGAGCGTCGCCGGCCGCGGGCGGTTCGGGGTGCCGCCGCCGAGCGCCACCTGCTGCACAGGGCGGCGCGCGCCGACCTCGGCGCGCACGAGGCGCATCTCGGCGAGCAGCGTGTCCATGTAGGCGTCGATCGCCGTCTCGGTGTCGCCGACCCGCGTGTGGCAGCCGCAGAAGGAGCAGCGTACCCGGCAGAAAGGCACATGCGCGTACAGCGCCAGCGGCGCCCCGGCGCCGGCCGCGGCGGCGGCGCGCCAGTGCGGCAGCGCGTCGCGCTCGCCGAGCGGGCGGAAGTGGTTGGCCGGCGGGTAGCTCGTGTAGCGCGGGCCGTGGACGTCGTAGCGCGCCCGCAGCGCGGCGGGCACCGCGGCGCCGCCGAAGGCCGCGCCGGCGGGAGGGGCGGCGGCGCCCGGAGCGTGTGAAGAGGACTCCTCACACGCCCTGACCATCTCCGCGAAAGGCGGGCTGCCGCCCGCCACTCGCGCGCGACAAGAGGCCGCGGGCTGCACCCAGCCTGCCGCCGAGCCTGCGGCGCGGCGCTGAGCGCGTGTGGTCTTCTCAACGCCTCTCATGCCGCCAGCTCCCGCACCGCGTCGACCAGCGCCGCGACGCCGGCGACCGGCGTCTCCGGCCGCACCCCCTGGCCGAGGTTGACGACCCAGCCGCGGCGTCCGACCGCCGCCGCCGCCTGCCGCACCTCGGCGCGGATGCGCTCGGGGCTCGCGGCCAGCAGGGCGGGGTCGATGTTGCCCTGGACGGCGACGCCCACCGGCAGCCGGCGCGCCGCCTCGGCCAGGCGCAACGAGCCGTCGATCGACAACACGTCGCAGCCGGACGAGGCCGCCTCCTCGAGCAGGCCGGCGGCGTTGCGCACGTAGAGGATCACCGGCGTCGCCGGCGCCGCCGCCCGCACGCGCGCGATCACCAGCCGCGTCGCCGGAAGCGCGAGCTCGCGGTAATCGTCGGGGCCGAGGTGCAGGCTCCAGGTATCGAACAGTTGCACCGCATCGGCGCCCGCGCGCAGTTGCAGCAGGAGCAGGTCGGCGACCACCTCGGCGACGCGGTCGATGAGCTCGCGGTAGAGCGCCGGTTCGGCGTAGGCGAGCTGCTTCACGCGGTCGACCGAGCGGGCCGGACCGCCCTCGACGAGGTAGGCGGCGAGCGTGAACGGGGCGCCCGCAAAGCCGATCAGCGCGGTTGCGGGGTGCAGGCGCGCCGCCAGCTCGCGCACGGCCTGCGCCACGAAGGCGAACGCCGCCTCCGGCTCGGCACGGCGCAGCCGTGCCACCGCCTCGGCGGAGCGCAGCAGCGGCGAGAGCACCGGCCCGCCTTCGGCGAACTCTACCGACACCCCCATGCTCGCCGGTACCGTCAGGATGTCCGAGAAGAGGATGGCGGCGTCCATGCCGAAGCGGCGGATCGGCTGCAACGTGACCTCCGCAGCCAGCTCCGGCGTCCGCACCATGTCCCAGAACGAGTGGCGCGCGCGCACCCGCTGGTACTCCGGCAGGTAGCGTCCGGCCTGGCGCATCAGCCACACCGGCGGCCGGTCGCAACTCTGGTTGCGGCACGCGGCGAGGAAGCGATCGCGGCTGTTCATCTCCACCCCCGGGGCCGAGTCTAGGGGGCGGGAAGCCGCCGTGTGTCACGCGATTATCTCTCGACGCGGGCTCGCTCCCGCCGCGGGCGCGAGCCCGCGCTGACTCTCAGGTGGAGGGGAGGTCTCGCGACCTCCCCTGGAGCGCCGGAGCGAATCCGGCGCCTTCACCCCTCTGCGCGGCGCCCCTCACGGGTCGCCGCTGATCTTCAGCCTGGAGATCTGCGCGTCACGCGCAGGGCTTCGGGTCTGGTAGATCAGGCCACCTCGAGCCAGTGGAACCAGATCGGATGATTCGCCTTGTACCAGAGCAGCACCTCGCGGATGAAGGCGCGCTTCTCCGGCGGCAGCACCGCGTCGTCGACGGCGTCGAGGTGGACGCGGATGGCGTCCTCGTCGAGGTACTCGAGCGCCTCCGAGCACCACGTCTGGAGCTCGTTGCGGATCCGCCCGGAGTCGGAGATCTTCACCGGCCGCGTACGGTAGTCCTGGCCGGCGTAGAAGCGGTCGAGCAGCGGCGAGAACACCAGCCGGCTCTCGGTTTTGCTCTCGATCAGGCGCAGCGTCAGCGTGACCCGCAGCACGCCGCGCGACGAGCCGGCGACGGTGGTGACGCGATAGACGCCGTCGCTGATCTCCTCGACGCCGGGGCTGCCGGTGTAGGGGTCGGGGAGCATGAAGCCGGCCAGCGCCAGGCCGTCCCACGCCTTGTTGGGGAAGAAGTCGTCGGCGGTGAGGGTGCGCCGGTGCACCGGCAGGCCGGCGCGGCGCGCGTGGCGCAGCGCGCGCCGGTACGTCTCGAGGTCGGCGGGGGAGCACTCCCGCCCGAGCGTGGCGGCCAGCCGCTGCGGCAGCGCGGGGTCGCCGGGGTCGAGCCGCATGACGGTGCGCTCGCGTTCCCAGGGGACCTCGAAGTGCGGCGAGAAGAGGCACATCGAGGTGACGGTGCCGAGCACGGGATCGAGGCTGGCGGCCTGCAGCGCCTCGGCGGAGGCGGCGTAGCCGTCGAGGATGAACAGGTGCTCGCGCCCGTCCGCGCCGCGGTAGGGACCGACGGCGAACTGCGGCGCGTAGGTGCCGGACTCGGTGAACGCCGGCATCCCGGTGGGGAGCTCCCACCCGTCCTCGACGAGGTGCGCGCCGAGCCCGCGCCACTCCGCCCACAGCGACCCGATGCGTCCCTCGCGCGATCTGCCGCCGAGCGTCCAGACATGGACGCGCGCGGGCTCGACGCCGGGAAACGCGGCGCGGATCGCAGCGATCACCTGCGCGCGCGGCGTCAGGTAGTCGACGAGCAGCGAGCGCTCGGCGGCGGAGTCGACGACGGCGCGCGGCAGCACCAGCGTCCCCATGTACCCCTCGTACGGCAGCGACACCTTGAGCGGCTGGTCGAAGACGTGGAGCACCGCGAGCGGACCCGTGGGCTCTCCCTTGGCGAAGCGCGAGGTGTTCTCGAGGGTGTCGACCGCCGCGCCCCACACCGTGATCCCGGCGGTCTGCAGCTCGCGCCAGAACTCGCTCCACTCGTACCCTTCGTCGTTGATCAGACGGTGGACGCGCCGGTCGACGAAGCGCGCCACCTGCGGCCGCGCGTACACGCGCCCGAAGCCGAGCAGCGGGTTGGAGCCCATCTCCGGCGTCTCACCGGCCTTCGGCATCAGGCCCTCGCCGAGGGAGACCATGATCGCGTGGTTCTCGGGGAGCGCGCGGCTCATGTACCACAGCGCCTCGCTCATGGCGTAGGCGGACACCGCGTCCGCATCCTTCTTGACGCGGTTCAGCCCGGCGCGGTCGAGCCCCTTCCCCTCGCCGAAGCGCCCGAACAGGCGGGTGCCGAGGGCGGTCACCGCCGCGGTGACGACGAAGGAGGATTCGAGCGCGTGCCCGGCGAAGGAGAGGTCGCGCGCCGGACCGCCGCGCACCCAGGTCTCCTCGACGTCGTCGAGCCACAGGTGGAAGCGCCCGAGGATGGCGCGGGTGTTGAAGGCCCACTGGGCGATGCGGTTGCGGCGATTCATGTCCACGTCGGACTCCTCGAACGCCGGCTGCGTCCGGAACGGCGTCATTGTAGTCGCGCATGCCGGTTCCCGGCACCGCGGAGGATGAGAATGACGTCGGGGTCGAACGGGAGGCCGATGCCGCCTGGAGTCGAGAGCCCGCATTGCAGGAGGAGGCTGCCTGGCCCACCCGCATTCTCGGAGCCGTCGCGCATGCCGCGGCGCTCACACCGCGCGCGCCGCCGGGGCGGGGCGGCTCACCGGCACGGCGGCGCGGCGGCGGCGAACACCGCTGGGGCGCTTTTGACCGCGGCGAAGATGCGCTCCAGGTCGCTCGCCTCGAGGGTCTCTTTCTCCAGGAGCAGCCGCGAGCTCTCCTCGAGCACCTCGCGGTTCTCGGTGAGCACCGCGACGGCCCGCTCGAACGCGGTCGACACCAGCGTCCGCACGGCGCAGTCGATCTCCCGGGCGGTGTCCTCGCCGTACTGGCGCTGGCGGAGCGCCTCGCCCGAGGGTCCCAGCAGCGAGCGCTGCTCGGTCTCGAGCGCGACGTGCCCGAGCGACGGCTCCATCGCGTAGCGGGTGACGATGCTGCGGGCGATGTCGGCGATGCGCGCCAGGTCGTCGGCGGCGCCGGTGGAGAAGTGCGAGAACACCACGTGCTCGGCGGCGCGGCCGCCCATCAGCACCGCCATCCGGTTCTCGAGCTCCTCGCGCGTCATCAGGTAGCGGTCCTCGGTCGGCCGCTGGATGGTGTAGCCGAGCGCGCCGATG
>CAZQLL010000044.1:0-29181 GCA_964594125.1 uncultured Thermoanaerobaculia bacterium
CCTGGGCTCGCCGCGGTGCAGCACGACGAGACGCTGGTCGGCGACGGCACGGCCGCCGCGCTGCTCGGGCTTGCCGACGATGCCGTGACGAGCGCGAAGATCGCCGACGGGACGGTGACGAGTGATGATGTGGGGTTCACCTACGCCGGGTCTTTCAGCAATGGTGGCCCGGCGACCGACCTGTCCTGTGCGGGCTGCGTGGCGCCGATCGAGCTCGCTCCCGGCGGCAACGGGGAGGTACTGACCACGACCGGAGGTGTGCCGGTGTGGCAGGCGCTCCCGGCCGGAAACGAGGGCGACATCACGGCGGTCAACGTCGGGGCTGGGCTTTCCGGGGGCGGCTCGTTGGGCGAGGTCACACTTGGGGTGGCCACTGGGGGTATCACGAGTGAGATGATCGGTGATGGAGCAGTGGTTGCCGCGGATTTGGCCGATAACGCCGTAACCTCGCAGAAGATCCAGGACTTCAGCGTGGGCATGGGAGATCTCGCCAATGCCTCGGTGACGTGGGCCAAGCTCTCCCCGTCGGGCGGTTCGACCGGAAAAGTGCTCAAGCACACCGGCGCGGCGGTGGAATGGGGCGACGACGCGCTGGCGCTTCCGTACGGCGGGTGGACGGCGCTGGGGGCGGGCGCGACGGCGCTCAGCGTAACGAACAACGGGTACGGGACAGCCATCTCCGCGTCCTCGACGGGGGAGGGCCTCGTCGCCTCCGGCAACCCTGGCGTGATAGGCAGGAGCTCGACGGGCTTTGGCATCCTCGGCGCAACCGACGGCATCACTGGGCTCGACACCCCTAGCAGCGCTGGAGTGGCAGGTGCCGCAGTGGGGGGCGCGGGTGTGTACGGATTCAGCATGACGGGAGAAGGCGGGTACTTCTGGACCCAGACCGGGCTCGCGGGCAAGTTCTCCGGCAAGGTAATGATCACCGCAAGCGGTAGCGAAGCACTGGCCGTCACCAATACTGCGTCCGGGCGCGGCTTGCATATCACGTCGAACGGCGACACCGGGTTGTGGATCGACACGACCGGTGCGTCGGCGTACGCCGCTCTCGACGCGCGCCGGGCGAGTGATTCGCATCTTGCCGCCCGCTTCAAGGGCGCGGTACAGGTGACAGGGACGTTATCCAAGGGCGGCGGCTCGTTCCGGATCGACCACCCGCTCGACCCGGAGAACCGGTACCTGTCGCACTCCTTCGTCGAGTCGCCGGAGATGATGAACGTCTACAACGGTAACGTTATGTTGGACGAGCGCGGCGAAGCGACGGTCGAGCTTCCGGAGTGGTTCGAGGCGCTCAACCGCGACTTCCGCTACCAGCTCACGTGCATCGGCGCCTTCGCACCGGTCTACGTCGGCGAGGAGATCGCCGGCAACCGCTTCCGGATCGCCGGCGGTCGGCCGGGTCTCAGGGTCTCGTGGATGGTCACCGGCGTGCGTCGGGACGCCTTCGCCGAGGCCCACCGGATCGCCGTCGAGGAAGAGAAGCCCGAGGCGTTGCGCGGCACGTACCTCCACCCCGAGGCGTGGAATGCCCCCGATGAGCGGGGCGAGGACGCTGCACGCGCGCGTGCGGCCGGGCCGCCCGGAAGGGTGGCCCTGGCAGCCACGGCCGATGTGCGATGACGGTCGCGCCGCAGGCGCGGCGTGCATCTTGGAGGAAGCGATGAAAAAGTCACGGTTGCGACTCCCGTCCGGGGTCACTTCCCTGGCGCTCCTGATGGCGACGTCGGCGCTCGCCGGCTTCGCCGGCACCGACCTGTTCCTGCCGATGGCGGGGCGGCAGGCCGGGGTACACCCGTCCAACTGGTACACCACCGTCTGGGTACACAATCCCGGGGCGGCAGCGGCCACCGCGCGGATCTCCTTCCTCGAGCGCGGGACAGCCAACCCGGCGCCGCCGTGGGTCGACGTCCTGGTGGGCCCCGGGGCGACCGAAAAGCTGGAAAATGTGGTCGAGGCGTACTTCCACGAGCAGGCGTTCGGGGCGCTGCGGATCACCTGTGCGACGGAGAAGCTGGTGGTGACCTCGCGGGTGTACTCGCAGGCGGCCGGTGAGGGCGAGAGCGCCTCGGTGGGGCAGGACTTCGCCGGGGTGCCGGCGAGCTTTGCGATCGGGGTGGGGGAAAAGAGCCAGATCCTCGGCGCCTACCAGACCGTGCCGACGGCGGGCTCCGAGCACCGGTACAACTTCGGGGTGGTCGAGACGACGGGGCAGTCTGCGACGGTGCGGTTCAGGGCGCTCGACGCGAACGGGGCCGAGTTGGGGTTCACCTCGTTCCAGGTGCGGGAGTTCTCGCAGCGGCAGGTGGCGTTCAAGGATCACTTTCCCGGGGTGTCGACGGAGAACGCGCGGCTGGAGGTGGAGGTGATCTCCGGCGAGGGGAAGGTGATCGCCTACGGCTCGCAGATTGCCAACGGCTCGCAGGACCCGACGACGTTCGAGATGACGTACGCGCTGCCGCCTCCTGGGCTCGCCGCGGTGCAGCACGACGAGACGCTGGTCGGCGACGGCACGGCCGGCGCCCCGCTGGGGCTGGCCGACAGCGCGGTGACGGCGCAGAAGATCGCTGATCAAGCGGTCGGCGCTGCCGACATCGCCGACGGAGCGGTGACGCAGGCAAAGCTCTCCGCGGGAGAGATCGCTCCGGGACGGGTGCTGATCACCAACGGCAGTGTGCTCAAGTGGCGTGACGACGGTGTTGCTCTGCCGTTCGCCGGCGTGACCGAATCCGAAGGCGATGCCTTCGCGGTGGCCAACACGCGGGCAGGAGCGATCTTCGGCGAGTCCCCGCTGCAGACCGGCGTGACCGGTCTTGCCGGAAGCAGCACGCGTGTTCCGCCTCCGGTCGAGGCCCCGGTCGGCGTCTACGGCCAGTCGGAAACCGGCGTCGGCGTGGTGGGTTTCGCGCGGGACTTTCCGGGTGTGCTTGGCCATGGCGTGCAGGCGGAGGGAGTCTACGGCTTGACGAACAGTACCTATGGTGTGGCAGGGCGCACCGGTGCGCCGATCGACGGTGCGCTGCCTGCGAGCAAGGCCGGCGTGCTGGGGCAATCGCGCGACAGTGTCGGGGTTCTGGGCGCGAGCACCGTGAACGTCGGCGTGGCCGGGAGCGGCAGCACGGGCATCGCTGGCACCGGTGTGCAGGGCCATGGGGTGCACGGACAGACCACGTCCGCCGCGGCCTACGGCGGCTCGTTCGTCAACGTGGGCGCGGGTGGTGGTGGCGGGGCGTACGTGCGCGGCGCCGCCGACGACAGCCCCGACCTCGTGCTCGGAGCCGGAGGCGCGTCCGCCGTGAGAGGTCGCATTGCCTCCGACCCGGCGCACTCGACAAGCTGGATCGACATCAGCTCGAAGGCCGGCGTGGTGATCGAGCTCGACTCGGACAAGAACGCCGCCGTGGCGACGCTCGAGGTGCGGGACGGCAACGACGTGCCGTTGCTGGTCGTCGAGGAGGACGCCGATGTTCGGGTCCCTGACCTCGGATCGGGCGGCACCTTGCCGGTCAGCGCCACACCGACCGGGTACCTCGTCCTCGGGGGCGCCTCGGACGCTCGCCTGAAGACCGATGTCGTGCCGCTCGGCGACGAGATCGACGTGATGGCGGCGCTGGCGCGGCTGCGGGGCGTGCGCTTCTCCTGGGATACGACGCAGGAGCGTGCCCGTGAGCTCGGAACGCGGCGGGAGCTCGGGGTGATCGCCCAGGACGTCGAGGGCGTCCTGCCGGAGCTGGTCGTCTACGACCGCGAAGGATACCGGGCGGTCGACTACGCCCGCCTGACCGCCTTTCTGATCGAGGTGGCGAAGACGCAGCAGCGGCTCATCGAGGCGCAGGACGGAGCGATCCGCGGCCTGCTCGACCGGGTTGCCGCCCTCGAGGCGGGCACGGTGCCGGCGCCGTCTCGTGCCGCACGCTTCGACCGGAGGTGAGCATGAGCGCGCGCCCGGTGCTCTTCCGTCGACCGAGCGTTGCCGCGGGTTTCCGGGAAAGCGGGCCACTGGCGCCTCCCGCATGGACGATGCCGCCTCGGCCGTATCGGCCGGGGTGAGGACATCGGGTGGCGCCGTCGAGATCGCGGCGGCGACGCCGCTCCTGCGGTGGCTGCCCCGGCGGGTGGCGTCCCGCTTACGGCCGCGCGTCAGAACGGCGGCGTGCGCAGCTCGGGGGGCAGCGTCGCTTCGAGCGCCGCCGCTTCGTCGGCGCTGCCCGTCTCGCGCAGGAGCTTGACGAGGTATCGCTTGGAGTTGCGCGTGGCGTCGTGCTCCTCGCCGAAGACGCGGCGGCGGGCGGCGAGCACCTCGCGGTAGATCGCCTCGGCCTCGCGCAGGTCGCCGTTGCGCCAGGCGCCGAGGGCGACCAGGCTGCGGCACTCGAGGGTGACGCGGTGCTCCGCGCCGAGGTGCGCCCGGGCCACCTCCCACCGTTCGCGGTACAGGTGCTCGGCCGCGTCGTCGTCGCCGCGCTCGGCGGCGAGCGTGCCGCGCACCCGCATCAGCTCGAGCGTCTCGTTGTGCGCCGGCCCGAGCACGCGCTCCGCCGTCGGGATCGTGGCGGTGAGCAGAGCCTCCGCCTCCCCGTGGCGTCCGAGCATCATGATCGAGATCGCCAGCATGCGCGCCGCGCTGATCGTCGACGGGTGCTCCTCGCCGAGGATGGACCGCGAGAGCGCGAGCGCCTCGCGCTGGTACGGCTCGGCGTCGGCGAAGCGGCGCTGGTAGAAGTAGAGGACCCCCATACTGGCGACGACCGCGACGGTGTCCGGATGCTCCGGGCCGAGCGTCGCACGCGTCGCCGCGAGGCAGTCGCGCAGCAGCGCCTCCGACTCCCCGAAGCGGTCGGTGTCGAAGAGGATGCGCGCGAGCGCGTGCGCCGCGCGCAGCGTCGCCGGGTCGCGCTCGCCGAGCGTCCGCCGGCGGACTGCGAGCGCCTCGACGAGCAGCGCCTCGGCCTGGGCGAACTTGCGGTCGCGCTCGTACGCGAGGGCGAGCTGGACCATCGTCTCCAGGGTTTCCGGGTGGTCGCTGCCGAGCACCCTGCGACGCGCGGCGAGCGCCTCGCCGAGGGTCGCTTCGGCCTCGGCCCAGCGTGAGCGGTCGGAGAGCAGCACGCCGAGGCGGTGCATGGTCGCGAGCGTCGCGGGAGCGTCGGCCCCGAGCGTGTCGCGGCGGGAGGCGAGCGCGCGCTCGAGCAGCGGCTGCGCCTGCTGCAGGTCGCCGAGCGCGTGCCAGGTGGCGCCCAGGGTGTCGAGGACGGCGTCCCGGGTGGCGGCGTCGTCGGCGAGCGAGTCGTCCGCCGCGGCCGCCGCCCTGTCGAGCACGTCGGCCACCTTGACGTCCTTCCCCATCCGGCGCGGATCGGCGCTCGCGAGCATCGTCGTGAGGAACGAGCTGACCGCTTCGGCCTGCGCCTGCGCCTTGCGCGCCCGTGCCTCCGAGGCCTCGGCGCGCGCCTGGGCGCGCCTGGCGCGGACGAACCCCACCGTCGAGACCACGGCGGCGCCCGCGACGATCGCCGCCACCGCCGCGATCGCGAGACGGCGCACTCGCCGCCGGGGCGTGTCGGCGATCCAGCGCAGCCGCTCGGCCGCGGTCGCCGCGGTTGGCCGGTCGCCCGGCTTGAGCGACTTCAGCGCCTCGACCAGCGTCCGCAGCGGGGGAGCGAGCCCGACGGGTGTCTCAGCCTCGCCCCACATCGCCCGCTGGAGGAGCACATCGCGCGGGAGGTCGAGCGGAAACGGCGGCGCGCCCGTGAGCATCTCCTGCAGCAGCAGGCCGAAGGAGTACATGTCGGAGGCGGCGGTCGCCGGCTCGCCCCGCGCCTGCTCCGGGCTCATGTAGCGCGGCGTGCCGAGCACCGCGCCGAGCTGCGTGACGGCGGCGGAGTCCGTGCCCTCCGGCGCAGCGGCCGACGGCTCTCCCTCGGCCTCGGCCACCGCGCTCGACGCGGCCGGCGCGACGGGTCGGGCGAGCCCGAAGTCGAGCACCTTGACGGTGCCGTCGGCGGCGACCATGACGTTCTCGGGCTTGAGGTCGCGGTGGGCGATGCTCAGCGCGTGGGCGGCGGCGAGGGCGTCGGCTACGGCGGCCGCGATCGCGAGCGCGCGCCCGCGCGGCACGCCGCCGGTGATGAGGCTCTTGAGGCTGCTGCCCTGGACCAACTCGAGGACGAGGAAATCGCCCGCCACGTCCTCCACGAACTCGTAGAGCCGGCAGATATTGGGGTGCTCGAGCTGCGACAGCACGCGGGCCTCGCGCAGGAAGCGGGCGCGGGCGGCGCTGTCGAGCCGCCGCTCCGGTCGGATCGCCTTGACGGCGACGCGGCGCTGCAGCCGCTCGTCGACGCCGAGGTAGACGCTGCCCATGCCGCCCTCGCCGAGACGCTCGACAAGCCGTATGGCGCGGACCGAGGCGCCCACGAGGTCGCGCGAGGCGCCGCCGTGGTCGGTGGCAGGAGCCATGGCTGGCGACGAGCGTAGCAGAGGCCGGACCGCCGACCGCCGCGGCGCCCGTTCGACGCGGAACAGCCGGTTTCGCGTCGGGCAAGCGGGTGCGGGCGGCGGCGCGCGGAGCCCTGGCGGGAGAGGGTATCGCCCTCCCGCCGGCTCTCTGTCTCGTCCGTGTGTCGTGAGGCGGCGCCAGGGACCGCGAGATGTCGGCGCGGCACCGGTGCGGCGCGGCGGATCAGGCCTGCGAACCGCCGGCAGCGTCGCGGCGGGAGCCGACCTCCGGCCGCACCTCCGAGGGTGAGACACCGTAGAACGACTTGAACCGCCGCGAGAAGTGGAACGGGTCGGCGAAGCCGAGGCGCTCGGCGACGTCGGCGACCCGGTGGGTGCCGTCCAGGAGCAGGCGGCGGGCTTCCCGCATCTTCATCGCCACGATGAGCTGCCGCGGCGTGCAGTCCAGCGCCATCGCCAGTCCGCGCTCGAGCGTGCGGAGCGACACGAGCAGCTCCTCGGCGATCTGTGCCGGCTGGACGTTCTCCTCGAGGCGGCGGTGGATGCAGACGATCGCCTGGTCCGCGAGCGAGACGACCTGGCCGGGAGCATGCACGAGCCGGCGAACGTGGCTGGTGAGCCCGGCGAGCACGTCGCCGCTCGGAGGGGTCTCCTGCCCGACGGTGTCCGCGACCGCCGGCACGACGGCGTTCTGAGCTTGCGGGGCACCGTGTTCACCGTCCGCCGCGGCAGGCGCGCCGTGGCGTTGCTCGAGCCGCTCGAGACGCGCGAGCAGGTCGCCGATCTGCCGCCGTGCCCGCCGTTGCGTCCGTACGAGCACGGCGGCCGCCAGTGCCGCGATCACGACCGCCGCGGTGGCGGCCGCCAGGACCGCGAGGGAGCCGCTCATGCGGTCGCTCTCGGGACGGTCGTCGCCACCAGGATCCGCGGATGCCGGGCCGGCCTGCCGCAAGCGCGCGCATCGGTCAGCGTCATGGTTCCCCTCGCCGTCACTTCTACTCATGATACGTCAGTCGTGACGAAGTTGTGACGCGATCGTTCATGGTGCCGGCGTTTCCGTGCATGCCGGCGTCGCGTTCGGCCATTCCAAGCGGCACGCTCCGGTGCGATTGTGACACCGTGGACGCGGGTGTATCGGAGGCGCAACGGCGGGAGGCTCGGCGAGCAGCGCTGCGCTCGGCCCCGGGCGGTGACCGCGGGAATGACGAGCGCGGGTGTGGGGCGCGTGCTCCGCGCGCGCTGGAGCGGTCCAGCAGGCCGGCACCAGCCGGCGCGGAGCGCCGGCCCCACATCGGCTCTGCAGGGAGCGACGAGGACGACGGCATTGCCTGGAAAGTCCCTCCCACCTGACCGGGAGCGCGGGCGCCCTCGCCTGCGCGGACTCCGCAGCGGGCGGGGTCCGGGCCGGCGGGGGAGCCGGCCCTCCCGGTGACTTTCATGGCCCGGGGTGCGCCGCAGGCTCATGGTGATTGCGAGGAGAGCGCTGCGCTGGCCACCGCCGGCATCGGCTCATGATGCGGAGGTGCCGAACAGGCAGCGTCGGCGGCGTACGGCGAGAAGCGGAGGTCTGACCATGGTGCTCCGGAAGTGTGCGTCGACGGTGGCGGGAGCGCTGGCGGCTGCGATCGTGGCCGCGCCGGCAGGTGCAGGGTTTGCGGGATCCGACGTCTTCCTGCCGATGGCGGGGCGGCAGGCCGGTGTTCACCCGTCCAACTGGTACACGACAGTGTGGGTGCACAACCCGGGCGGGGAGGCGGCGACGGCGCGGGTGTATTTCCTGGAGCGGGGTACCGCGAACCCGTCGCCGCCGTGGGTGGACGTGTCGGTCGGGCCGGGGGCGACGGAGAGGCTCGACAACGTCGTCGAAACCTACTTCCACGCCCAGGCTTTCGGGGCGCTGCGGGTCACCTGCGCGGGCGCAAAGCTGGTGGTGACGTCGCGGGTGTACTCGAAGGCGGTCGGCGAGGGCGAGGCGGACTCGGTGGGGCAGGACTTCGCGGGGGTGCCGGCCTCGTTCGCGATCGGGCTCGGGGAGCGCACGCAACTCCTGGGGGCCCACCAGACGGTGCCGACGGCCGGCTCGGAGTACCGGTACAACTTCGGCGTCGTGGAGACGACGGGGCACTCCGCGTGGGTGCGGGTACGGGCGCTGGACGAGGTCGGTGCGGAGCTGGGCCTGACCGAGTTCCAGGTGCGGGAGTGGTCGCAGCGCCAGGTGGCGTTCAAGGACCACTTCCCCGGCGTGTCGACCGACAACGCGCGCCTCGAAGTGGAGGTCATCGCGGGCGGCGGGAAGGTGATCGCCTACGGCTCGCAGATCGCCAACGGGTCGCAGGACCCGACGACGTTCGAGATGACGTACGCGGAGCGGGAGCAGGCTCCCGTCGCCGTGCAGCACGACGCGACGCTGGTCGGCGACGGCACCGCCGCCGCGCCTCTGGGTCTGGCCGATGGCGCCGTGTCGTTGGCGAAGGTGAAAGCGAGCGGTGCCGGCGCCGAGAAGGTGCTGACCACGAACGGTACGGAGCTCACGTGGGAGGACGACGGGCTGCGGCTCCCGTTCGCGGGATCGGTCGGGTTTGCAGGCATCGCGCTCGACGTCGCCAACGCGGGCGGCACGGCGATCAGGGGCACCGCCGCCGAGAGCGTCGGCGTGCTCGGTACAGCCGGGGGCGACATGGCGGTGCCGCTTTTCTCCCCGGTCGGTGTGCTCGGCACATCTCCCGCCGGCATCGGTGTCTCGGGACACAGCGGCAGCGCGCACGGGGTGTTCGGCGAATCGTCCTCCGGGTTCGGCGTGCACGGGGCCAGCGGCGAGCCCTACACCAGCGGGACGGCCGTGGCGAGCGCGGGCGTAGCGGGGGCCTCGAAGAACAGAGTCGGCGTGTTCGGCGTGAGCCGAACTGCCGCCGGCGTCGTGGGCGCCTCGCTCGATGCAGCCGGCGTCGACGGGTCGAGCCAGGGCGCGCCCGGCGTGACCGGCACCTCGTTGAACCGCCCGGGTGTCTCGGGCACGTCGACGAACAGCAGCGGGCTGTACGGGAGTGGCTGGATCGGTGTCGAGGGCGAGAGCACTGGCGGGCATGGCGGTTACTTCACCGGCGGCGGCTCTGCCGGAGTCGGCGTGTACGCCTGCGGTGCAGCCGACGCTGCTCCCGACGTCGAGCTCGGGGACCGGGGCGGCGACGACGGCCGCATCTACTCGGCGCGCACCTCGTCGGGCAGCGACATCGGCCTGCACTCGATGGACCGGGTGTGGATCGACCTCGACGACGACAACAACTCGACGGGGTCGTTCTTCCAGATCAGGTCGGGCGCCGACGACGAGATCTTCAAGGTCGAGGAGGACGGCGACGTGCGAGTGCCCCATCTCGGAGGAGGCGGCACCCGGGACCTCTGTATCGACACGAGCGGCTTCCTCGCGTGGTGCCCGGCTGCACCATCCGACGCGCGCCTGAAGACCGGCGTCGTGCCGCTCGCGGCCGAGATCGACGTCCTGGCCGGGCTCTCGCGCCTGCAGGGCGTGCGCTACTTCTGGGACACCGCGCAGCCGCGGGTGGCGGAGCTCGGAAGCCGGCGCGAGCTCGGTCTGCTGGCGCAAGACGTGGAGGCGGTACTGCCGGAGGTGGTTTCGTACGACGCGGAGGGCTACCGCTCGCTCGACTACTCGCGCCTGACGGCGTTCCTCGTGGAGGTGGCGAAGGCACAGCAGCGGCTGATCGAGAGGCAGGAGGGGGCGATCCGCGACCTGCTCGTCAGGGTTGCCGCGATCGAGGAGGGCGCGCCGTCGCCGCCGGCGCGCACGGATGGCGGCGCCGGGAGGTGAGCACGGGTTCTCGCACGCCGGGTGCAGGAGTCCTCGCCGTGCCGGCGAGCCATCGTCCGGCTTCGACAGCGCGACCCCGGCGGTGGCCGGCGGCCGGGAGCGCGTGACGCACGACAGCACCCGTTCGGCGACCGGGCCGGCGAGGGCGCCGGCCCTCCCGCGTTTTCGTGGTCCAGTGAGCGCCCATGGCCACTGGAGATCCCGAGCGGCGGCGCGCTGCGCCGCGGCGAATCCCCTGGTTTCGGGAGCGCCAGCGTGTCGACCGGCGCAGGAACGACGCCGCCCCGGCCGTGGTGGCCGGGGCGGTGTCGGCAGGCGGCGCCGCCGGGTCGCGGCGGGGACGCCGGCGATCGGCGCGGGGACGCCGCCGCTATTGCTGCGGGATGGTGGTGGGGTCGTTGGTCACGGCGTCGATCACGGAGCCGAACCACCACCCCTTGCCGCCGGCCGTGGTGATCTCGACCACGGCGTAGGCGGGTTGCTGGTTGCCGGCGCCGGCCTTGGTGAACACGTCGTCCTCCTGGATGTACTTGTCGGTGGACGCGGTGAGCGTGCGGGTGGAGCCGACCTGCGTCCCGGCCGCGTTGTACAGCTTCACCGTGCCCGTGCACTGGGCCGTCCCGAGGTTCTGGAAGCCGGTGTTCGAGCGGAAGTCGGCGCTCTTCTTCAGCAGCGGCAGCACGGCGGTCTGGCCGTTGGTCCTGCCGTCCGCGGCGACCAGGGCGGGGTAGTACTGCCCGAACGTGCCCGAGGCCGCCTGGTTGTACGTCCTCGCCATGGCGAACAGCGGCCTGTCGGAGGTGATCGTCACCGTGCCCTTGGTGTTGGCCGAGTCGGCGAAGCCGAACAGCGACACCAGCACGTCCGCCCACTCGACGGTGGCGTTGTTGGCCAGGGTGTGGTTCCTGGTCACGGTCGAGCCGGCGGCGTAGGGGGTGAAGACCAGCGTCAGGTTGGCCGCGGCGCCGGAGCGGTTGACCACGGCGATGTTGGAGCGCCACTTCGAGGTGCCGGCGCCGGGGGCGTGGGCGATCGAGGGGATCCAGAACGGCCCGGTCTGGCTGAGCTGCTGCGGCACGGTGGTGGGGTCGTTGGTGACGGCGTCCACTACGGAGCCGAAGAACCACGCCTTGCAGCCGGCGGTGGTGGGCTGGACGCGGGCGTAGGCGACGTCCTGGGTGCCGGCGCCGGCCTTGGTGAAGACGTCGTCCTCCTGGATGTACTTGTCGCCCGCGGCGGTGAGCGTGCGGGTGGAGCCGACCTGGGCGCCGGCGGCGTTGAACAGCTTGACCTCGCCGGAGCAGGAGTCGGGGCCGAGGTTCTGGAAGCCGACGTTGGCACGGAAGGCGGCGTTCTTCTTCAGCAGCGGCAGCACCGCGGCCTGCGAGGAGGAGATCCCCTGCGAGGCGACGAGGGCGGGGTAGTACTGCCCGAAGGTGCCGGAGGCCGCCTGGTTGTAGGTGCGGGCCATGGCGACGACCTCGCGGTCGGAGGTGATCTTGACCGTGCCCTTGGTGTTGGCGGAGTCGGCGAAGCCGAACAGGGAGACGAGCACGTCGGCCCACTCGACGGTGGCGCCGTTGACCAGCGTGTGGGTGCGCGAGACGGTCGCGCCGGCCGCGTAGGGGACGAACAGCAGCGTCAGGTTGGCGGTGCCGCCGGAGCGGTTGACCACACCGATGTTGGACCGCCACTTCGACGTGCCCGCCCCCGGCGCGTGCGCGATCGACGGGATCCAGTAGGTCTTCGACGCCGCCGTGCCGCCGGTGACGGTGACCGTCCCGGTCTGCGTGCACGAGACGCCGTCCTGCGATACGGTCAGGGTCCAGGTGTACGTCCCGTTGCCCGCGTAGGCGTGCGAGGGTCCCTGCTGCGTCGAGGTGCCGCCGTCGCCGAACGACCAGAGGTACGTCTGCGCGCCGTTGCAGCTCACCGACTCGGCGCCGCCGAAGAAGTCGATGCTCTGGCCCGCCGTGGCGGTCTGCGGCACGTTGGAGAAGCAGTAGAGGCTGCAGCCGAGGTTGACGTCGATATAGAGGGGATCGGCGGAGATGGAGGCGGCGGTGGAGTCGGTGACCTTGAGCACGGCGGAGTAGATGCCGAGGTTGGCGTAGGTGTGCGCCGGGCTCTGCTGCGCACTCTTCGGGCTGCCGTCGCCGAAGTCCCACTCGAAGGTGTACGGCGGCGTGCCGCCGGCGGCGGCGCCGGTGAACGCGACCGCGAGCGGCGGCGGCCCCGAGGTCGGGCTGGCGCCGGCGATGGCGACCAGGTTCTGCTTCGCCGTGCACAGGTCGATCACCGTCGCCGCCGAGGTGCCCGCCGCGATCGACCCGGCTCCGGCGGTATAGGCGGGCGTGCTCTCGACGTAGTCGTCCGTGCCCACGGCGGGCGCCGCAGGATTGACGGTGAAAGTGAACGCGGTCGGCTGGATCGCGGTGTTCCCGACCAGCGAGCATGCCGCCTGCGCTCCGACGCCGCCCTGCGGCGGCGCGGCGAGCACACCCGTGCTGGAGAGCCTGACCGCCCACGCCTCGCTGCCGCCGGCGCCCCACGACTGGGTGTCGCCGGTGATCAGCAGGTCGCCGCCGGAGAGGCGCGCGGCGCTGCCGTAGTCGTCGCTGGCGCCGCCGTAGGTGTGCTGCCAGGTGATGTTGCCGTTGGTGTCGAGCTTGAGCAGCCAGAGGTCGTCGTTGCCGGCGCCGAAGGAGTCGGTGGTCGCCTGCGCGAGGTAACCGCCGCCCGAGGTGTCCGGCGCGATGAAGCCGCCTTCATCGCTCGGTCCTCCGTAGGTCTTGCCCCAGAGGAAGCCGCCGGTCGTGCTCAGCCGCGCCAGGAACATGTCGTTCATGCCGGCGCCGAACGACGTGGTGCTGCCGGAGATCCCGTAGCCGCCGTCGGTCGCCACGACGAATCCGAACTCGTCCTCGTCGCCGCCGTACACGGTGGCCCATTGCACGTTGCCGGCCGAGTCGAGCTTCATGAGGAGGAGGTCGGAATACTGGTCGCTGCCGGCGTTCACGCCCCACGAGTTGGTCGCCGCCGCGGCCAGGAAGCCGCCGTCGGCGGTGGGCAGCATCCCCAGCCCGAACTCCGAGCCGCTGCCCCCGTAGGTCTTCTGCCACTGAACGACGCCGTTCGAGTTCATCTTCGCGAGGTACAGCACGCTGTCGTTGTCGTCGAACGAGATGCGGGTGCCGCTGGCGATCAGCGAGCCGTCGGCAAGTTGCTGGACGAACCCGAAGCGGGCGGACGGCGTCTTGTACTCCCGCTGCCAGAGAATGTTGCCGTTGGTGTCGAGGCGCACCAGCGTCTCGGTGGTGGTCAGCGTCCCGAAGTCGAGCTTGCTGCCGGTCAACAGGTAACCGCCGGTGACCGGGTATGCGGCGAGGAAGCTGTCCGTCGGCGTGCCGTAGCTCTTCTGCCACTGGATGACGCCGGCCTCGGTCATCTTCACCAGCGTGAACGGCGCCGGCGAGCCGCCAGAGCTCGAGAACTCCGCGATGAAGCCGCCGTCTGAGGTCGGGGTGACCGCGCCGAAGTCGTTCCCCGCGGTGCCGAACGTCTTCTGCCAGACGATGTCGCCGGAGGCGCTCAGCTTGAGCATCCAGAAGTCGAAATCGCCGAGGCCGAACGAGTCGGTGTCGCCGACGAGGATCATGCCGCCGTCCGCGGTCTCCTTGGCGAGGTAACCCGAATCCTCCTTGGCGCCGCCGTAGCCGCGGGCGAACGTCACCGCGAGCGCCGACGCCTCGGCGGCGAGCGGCGCGTCGGTGTCCGCGCCCGGTCCGGCGGCCGCTCCCGCGTGGCGCGCGGCCCGCTCGAGCAGCCGCTCGAGCCGTGCCGGCAGCTTCCCCTCCAGCGCCAGCGCGCCGCCCAGGGGCGCGCCTGGAAGGCCGCGGAGGAGCTGGCGCACCTCGCGCCACGACCGGCGGGGTTCGCGGGCGGTGTCAGCCCCGTGTGCACCCGCTGCCGGACCGAACCCGGCGACGGCGAGCAGGGTAAGAACAGTTGCGCTGAAAACGCCACGACGCGTGCGTGAAATCACTCCAACCTCCCGTGATGCCCTGTGGCGGGCGTCGTACTTCGGTGTGCGGATCCCAGGTGTCATGCCTGTCAGAAAACGGGTCGTGGCGGGGCGGCATTCCCGCGCGCTCCGGGGGGCGTACGCGGCCGGCGCGTGCTAGTCTCCGCGCCGCCGGGAGCGCACCTGAGCCGACCGTTCGACCTCGTGGCGCCGTTCCCGCTCGCCGGGGACCAGGCGCAGGCGGTGGAGAAGCTCGTTGCGGGCTTCGAGGCGGGGGTGTACGCGCAGACGCTGCTCGGCGTCACCGGCTCAGGCAAGACGTTCTCGGTCGCCAAGGTGATCGCTGCGCTCGACCGGCCGACGCTCGTGCTGTCGCACAACAAGACGCTCGCCGCGCAGCTCTTCCAGGAGTTCAAGGGTTTCTTTCCGCACAACGCGGTGGAGTACTTCGTCTCGTACTACGACTACTACCAGCCCGAGGCGTACGTCCCGTCGTCCGATACCTTCATCGAGAAGGAGACGTCGATCAACGAGGAGATCGACCGCCTGCGGCTGGCGGCGACGCGGGCGCTGTTCGAGCGGCGGGACGTCGTCATCGTCGCCTCGGTGTCGTGCATCTACGGCCTCGGCGACCCCAACGCCTACTACGGCATGCTGCTGCTGCTCGAGCCGGGCTCGGCGCCTGGGATGGACGCGGTGCTGCGCCAGCTCGTGGCGATGCAGTACGAGCGCACGCAGCTCGACCTGGCGCCCGGCGCGTTCCGCGTCCGCGGCGACGTGCTCGAGCTCTACCCGCCGTACGAGGATCACGCGCTGCGCGTCGAGTTCTGGGACCGCTCGGTGGAGCGCATCCGCCGCATCGACCCGCTGCGCGGCGCCGTCCTCGAGGACGTCGGCGAGCGCGTCCCGGTGTACCCGGCGTCGCACTACGTGGTCACCAGAAAGATCCTCGACGAGGCGCTCGCCGACATCCGCGCCGAGCTCGACGCCCGCACCGCCGAGCTGAAGGCGGCGAACAAGCTGCTCGAGGCGCAGCGGCTGTCGCAGCGCACGCTGTTCGACCTCGACATGCTGCAGGAGCTCGGTTACTGCCCGGGGATCGAGAACTACTCGCGGCACCTGACGCGCCGCAAGGCGGGCGAGCCGCCGCCGACGCTGCTCGACTACTTCCCCAAGGACTGGCTGCTGGTGGTCGACGAGTCGCACGCCACCGTGCCGCAGGTGCGCGGCATGTATCACGGCGACCGCTCGCGCAAGGAGACGCTGGTCGAGTTCGGGTTCCGGCTGCCGTCGGCGCTCGACAACCGGCCGCTGACGTTCGAGGAGTTCGAGGGGCGGCTCCACCAGGTGCTGTTCGTCTCCGCGACGCCGGGGCCGTACGAACTCGACGTCTGCGGCCGCGAGGTGGTCGAGCAGCTCATCCGTCCCACCGGCCTGCTCGACCCGGTGATCGAGGTGAGGCCCGCGCAAGGGCAGGTCGACGACCTGCTGGGGCGGCTGCGCGAGCGCGTCGCCGCCGGCGAGCGGGCGCTCGTCACGGTGATGACCAAGCGAATGGCCGAGGACCTCACGCAGTACCTCGCGGAGCTCGGCCTGCGTGCGCGCTACCTGCACTCCGAGGTCGAGGTGCTCGAGCGCACCCAGATCCTCGCCGATCTGCGGCGCGGCACCTTCGACATCCTGGTCGGGATCAACCTCCTGCGCGAGGGGCTCGACCTCCCTGAGGTGTCGCTGGTGGCGATCCTCGACGCCGACAAGGAAGGGTACCTGCGCTCCGAGACGTCGCTCGTGCAGACGATGGGGCGCGCGGCGCGCAACCTGCACGGCACCGTGATCCTGTACGCCGACCGCATCACCGACTCGATGCGGCGGGCGATCGACGAGACGCAGCGGCGGCGCGCGGTGCAGGAGGCGTACAACCGCGAGCACGGGGTCGAGCCGCGCACCATCATCAAGGACATCGCCAACCCGCTGCTGCAGCTCTCCAACCTCGACTACCACGACGCGGCGTTCACGCCGCCCAGGGTAGGGGAGGTCGACGTCACCGACCCGGGCTCGCTCGCAAAGGCGATCGCCGAGCTCGAGCGCGAGATGAAGGCCGCCGCCAAACGCCTGGAGTTCGAGCAGGCGGCGCAACTGCGTGACCGCATCAAGGAGCTGAGGGCGCAGCAGATCTACAAGACGTAGAAGAGCCGACGCTCCATCCCGTCTGCTGATGCCGGCGCCCCCTCCGTTCAGACCGCGTCCGACACGCGCAGGTGCAGTTGCTCGTCCCACCCCTCGGTGATGAAGCGGAACACCCAGTTTCGCCGGCGGCGCAGTCTCTGGTAAGCCTGCTTGATGTCGAGGAGCATCGTGATCCGCCGCCCCTTGAAGGCGAGCTCGCCGTGGTCGTGAGTCGCCACCGGCACGAACCCGAGCACGCGCGTGTGGAACAGGTACGGGCTGTGCGGCTCGTTCTCGAAGACGTCGGTGATGAAGTGCGTGAAGCCGCGGCCCACCGTCTCGGTGGTGGCGGCCCGCATCAGGGCGGCGGCGACGACCATCGTCCCCCGCCAGGCGGGCACGACCGCGAATCGTCCGACCTCCGCGATCCGGTTCGCCGCGATGAAGGCCTCGGCGTCGAACGCCTCGGAGAGCGCTGCGAAGCCGTACTCGCGGTACAGGTTGACCGGCAGGTCGAACAGCACGCGAACGACGCCGACCGGCTCGCCGTCGACGCGGGTGAGGAACCAGCAGACGCCGTCGATAGCGAGGTCCGAGGCGGGCAACATGCGATCCTCCTCGGGCAGCCAACGCTTCTCGTCCCGGTACACCACGCGCAGCACCTGGAGCGCCTCCCGGCGCGCCGCCTCGTCGTCCACCCTCACCACCGTGACCCGGTCCAGCAGCGACATGCCTACCTCCTGGGTTCCCACGACTTGCCGGACAGGCGCGCGATCTCGCCCATGATCATGGCGTGCCATGCCCGCAGTACCGCCGGCGCCGGCCGCGCGGTGCGACCGGGCGGCTGCAGCGGCGTGCCGATGCGAAGCTCGAGCGGCGCGAGCGGCGGGATGCGCCGCGGCGCCGCGGTTCCGGGGAATCGGATACCTCCGGGCACCACCGGTACGCCGGTGGCGAGCGACAGGCGCGCCGCGCCTGAATCTCCCGCCAGCAGGCGCGCCGGATCGGGGTTGGTGGTTCCCTCCGGGAAGATGCCCACGGGTCGACCGGCGGCGAGCGTCTCGACGGCGCGAGCGAACGGCGAGCGCGCCGGCACCAGATGGCGCCGAAACACGTCCAGGCAGCGCGGTCGCGCACGCTTGCGCCCGACCACGATCGCTCCCGACGCGCGGATGGCGGTGCCCACCAGCGGCACCAGCAGGAAGTTCCAGTCGGCGAGGAAGTGGATGAGCTTGCCGCCGCGCTGGTGGATGAGAAAAGCCGGCAGGATCAGCGCCTCGACGCGCTGAGAGTGGTTCAGCGCGAGGATGAACGGATCCTTCTCCGCCAGCACGTGCTCGATTCCCGTCACGCCGCGAACGTGGCGGGCGGCCCAGGCCGACAGCAGGCGGCAGATAGCGCGCGTGCCGGGAGCGCCGGAAAGATGCGGCAGCTCGCGCCGCCACGCGTCGGCCACCGTCGGCCTCGCCATCGCAGGCGGGGCGGCGGCCGCTGCCGCTTCGGCCGACCGCCGTCCTCGTCGTCGTCCCCGGCCACGTGCGGGCATCGCCTCGCGGGTCACGGCGATACGGTAACCAACAGTCGTTAAGGCGATATGAAGCGCTCGGCGTCCGGTGGCGCGGGCTGCGAAGGAAGTGTCCCTGCGCGGTGAAGATCGTTCGCGACATTCATCACAGAAGCGTCACGCGCGGTCCCTGCGACCGTCACACCCTCCGCCGAAGCTGGGCGCGGTGGCGCAAGCGGCGCGGGTGCCGGCCCCGCGCAGCCGGTAGCGCCGCCAGGGATCGGGCACACCGCCCGCAAAAGGAGAGGCACCGTGAACTCGAGGCTCAGACTCGCACTTGCGTTCGCCCTGGCGATCTCGCTGGCTGCGGCATCGTCCGCCGACGCCGCCCAGGGGCAGTTCAAGAACATCATCGTGCTGGTTCCCGATGGCTGCGGCAGCCCCCACACCACGGTGGCCCGCTGGTACAAGGGCGCTCCGCTCGCGCTGGACCAGATGTACCTCGCCGGCGTGCGCACCTATGGCGCGGACTCCATCATCACCGATTCGGCCCCGGCGGCGACCGCCTTCGCCTGCGGCTACAAGTCATCCGACAAGTTCGTCGGCGTGCTGCCCGACGCGGTCACGATCCCGGGCGTGCCCGCGGCGACGGAGGACACGAGGGCGCGGCCGATCGCTTCGGTGCTCGAGGGCGCCAGAATCCACGGCATGGCGACGGGCATCGTGGCGACGTCGCAGGTGCAGCATGCGACCCCGGCGGCGTTCACCGCGCATAGCACCAACCGCGGGGACTACAACGACATCGCAGAGCAGCAGGTCTACCAGGGGCTCGACGTCGTTCTGGGCGGCGGCAAGCAATACCTGCTGCCGCAGGCGCTTGGCGGCACCCGGACGGACGGCGAGAATCTCGTGGAGGCCATCCAGGCTCGCGGCTACACCTTCGTGGAGACCCGCGACGAGATGATGGCGGCCCGGGGCACGCGCCTCTGGGGCGCCTTCGCCGCCGACGACATGGCGTACGATTGGGACCGCCACCTCACCTCGCCGAGCCAGCCCTCGCTCGCCGAGATGACCCGCAAGGCAATCGACGTCCTGTCGGAGAACCCCCTCGGGTTCTTCCTCATGGTCGAGGGTTCGAAGGTCGACTGGGCCAACCACGCCAACGATCCGGCCGGCATGCTCAGCGACCTCCTCGCCTTCGACGACGCCGTCAAGGTGGCGCTCGACTTCGCCCGCGAGCACGGAGACACCCTGGTGCTGGCGTTCGCCGACCACGACACCGGCGGGATGTCGCTCGGGTCGTCCGGCACCAACAGCACCTACTCCAAGCTGCAGGTGAACACGCTGATCTCTCCGCTCAAGGGGGCGACGATTACCGGAGAGGGCGTTGCGAAGACGCTGTCCGGCGACCGTTCCGAGGCCGCCATCAGGGATGCGCTGTCGCGGTACGGCGTGACCGACCCGAGCGCCGCGGAGGTCGCCGCCGCGGCGGCGGCGCAGGACGGCGACATGGCGTACGTCGTGGGTCCGATGCTCTCCCGGCGCTCGTCGCTCGGGTGGACGACGAACGGGCACGTCGGGGAGGACCTCTTCTTCTACTATTACGGCCTGGACGAGCCCATGGGCATGATCGAGAACACCGACATCGCCCACCTGTGCGCCGCGGGGCTCGGGTTCGATCTCGACGACATCACGGATGTGCTGTTCCTGCGCGCCGACCAGGCGTTCGCCGATGCCGGCGCCACGTTCTCGGTCGATGGCGCCGATCCGGCGAACAAGGTTCTGATCGCCCGCCGAGGCTGGATCACCCTGCGCATTCCCGTCAGCAAGAGCGTCATGACCGTCACCTACCCCGGCGGCCTCGTCGAGACGCGGCAGCTCAAGGGCGTGGTCGTCTACAACCAGAAGACCGGCAAGTACTTCATTCCGAAGTCGGCGCTCGCGCCGTTGATCTGGGGGATGTCGCCCCCGCCGGAGACGGGCAAGCCGGCGCAGCCGAGCCTTCAGTAGCGCACCCGCCGGCGCCCCGGAGCGACGCAGCGGTTCCCGGGGCGCCGGCCCGTTTCGACCCCCGCCGTTCTCAGCGCGGGCTGGCGTCCGCCGCGGGCGGGAGCCCGCGCTGACCGGCTATTTCCTTGAGGGGAGGTCTGGCAGCCTCTCCTCGCCCGAGAAGTGAGTTCGCGGGCTTCACCCCGCCGCGCCTGCGGCCCTGCCGAACCGCCCGGGCGCTGCTGCTTCCGAGAACCTGGGCGCGCCGCGACGGCAATTGGCAGCAGTGGATCAGCGCTGGACTGCACCCACTCCGGTGCGGACCACGGCCGCGGGCGCTCCCGATCGCCGGCCGGGTGACGCGTGGGGCAGGGGTCAGCAGCACGTTCCTGCCCGCGAGCCAGCTCATGCGATGCTCCCTCAGGTCGAGCAGGCAGCGAGGATCGCGCGCTGCAGGGCGATGTTGGCGCGGTGGCCGGTGAACCGGGCGGTGACCTTCCCGCGCACCGGGTAGCCGAGCAGGTAGAGGTCGCCGACGATGTCGAGGATCTTGTGGCGCACGAACTCGTCGGGGAAGCGCAGCTCGGTGTTGATGACGTTGTCGTCGCCGACCAGGATGAAGTTGTCGAGCCGGCCGCCGGAGCCCAGCCCGAGCTCGTTCATCGCCGGCACGTCGCGCAGGAAGCCGAACGTGCGCGCTGGCGCGATCTCGTCGCGGAAGGCGGCGAAGTCACGCATCACGAACTCGTAGCGCTGCTCGCCGATCGGCGGCGGGTAGCGCAGGAGATAGCTCACCGCGAACGCCTCCGCCGGCTCGATCGCGAGGCTGGTGGCGCCGCTGGCGACCTCGTAGCGGCGATCGATCACGATCTCGCGGCGCGGCACTCCCTGCTCCTCGATGCCGACCTCCTCGAGGCGGCGGCAGAACTCGAGCGCCGAACCGTCGAGCACCGGGATCTCGCCGCGCACCTTGATCAGCAGGTTCGTGATCCCGGCCGCGTGGAGGGCGGAGAGGAGGTGCTCGACGGTGCGGACCTCCTCGCCTTCGGCGGCCAGCGTCGTCGCGTACTCGGTATCGCCGACGGCAGCGAGGTGCGCGGGCATCAGGACTCCCTTCGGCAGCGTGAGGAAGTGGATGCCGGAGTCCGGGGGCAGCGGCTGCAGCACCGTGCCGGTGCGGGCGCCGGAGTGCAGGCCGAGCCCGTAGATCACCGTGCTCGAACGGATGGTCCGCTGCGGCTGGCCGCCGGCGCAAAGCAGCGGGATCGCGGGCGGCGGCGCGAGCTCCTTCGGCGGCTCGCCGTCCGCGCGTGCGGCCGTCGCCGGCGCCGGCGCGTGCGGTCGGCTCGCGAGCGCGCCGCGCAGCGCCGCGACCACCTGGGCATAGGAGAGCGGCTTCTCGAGGTAGTCGAAGGCGCCGAGCTTCACGGACATCACCGCGGTGGGCGCGTCGCCGTGGCCGGAGATCATGATCACCGCGGCGCCCGGGTCCTCCTCGCGCAGCGCCTTGAGCACCTCGAGCCCGTCGCGGTCCGGCAGCCAGATGTCGAGGAACACCGCCGCCGGCCGGTGCTCGCGGTAGAGCTCGATCGCCTTCTCGCCGCTGCCGGTGCCGATCGTGGCGTACCCCTCGTCCTGAAGAATGTGGGAGAGCGTCGTCAGAATGCCGGGTTCGTCGTCGACGACGAGGACGAGAGGTCTATCCACGGCGCGAGTCTGCAGCGTCGCGCCGCGGCGGTCAAGCCGTGAGCCGGGGGCGGCGCCGTTGCGGGAAGGCGCCGGCGGCGTGCGCGCGCGGTGAGATGCGCGGCGAATTCGCTGCGACGGCGCCGCGCGCCGCCCGCCTTCCGCGAGCCACCGGCCATGGGCCGCACCCCACCGTCCCCCGGACGCGCTATCGTTCGCGGCTGAGGCGCGGCTCGAGGCCGCTGCACGCGGAGGTTCCGTGGTGACGACCAACCAGCAGCCGAGTTCGCGGGGTTGTTTCCTGTGCGGGCGCGACAACCCGGTGAGCCTGAAGGTGCGGTGGGTCAACGACCCCGGCGGTGAGCGCATCCGTGCGCGCGTGACGGTACCCGAGACCCACTGCAGCTACCCCGGTGTCGTGCACGGCGGGGTGGTCGCGGCGCTGCTCGACGAGACCGGAGGCCGCGCGGTGATGGCGGGAGGCGACTTCGAGCGCTTGATGGTGGCGGTCAAGCTCGAGGTCGAGTTCCGGCAGGTCACGCCAGCGGGCACCGAGGTGGAGCTCGTCGGCTGGGTGGTCAGAGACCACGGGTCGAAGGCCGAGGTGGCGGCCGAGATCGTGCTCCCCGACGGCACGGTGTCGGCGCGCTCGAAGGGGCTGCTGGTGCGGCCGCCGGCACAGGTCGCCGAGCGCTGGGAGGGCGAGCGGGAGCACTGGCGGGTCGACGACGTCCGATGACGGTTCGCTGTCGGCGGTGCCATCGCTCCGATCAGGGCGAAGAGGCCGCTCCTACGATCCCTGCGGTTCGGAGTCGTCCTCCTCCTCGGGCGGGTACAGCACCGGCCCGTGATCGGGACCGCCGGGGTTGAAGCAGCGGCGGCAGCGGGCCTCGTAGACGTCGGCGGCGCCGACCACGACCTGCTCCTGCGCCGCCGTCAGGCGCTGCGTGTACGACGCGGGCGCGCCGCAGCGGGCGCAGATCGCACGCACCTTCTCGACCTCCTCGGCGATCGTCAGGAGCTGCGGCATCGGCCCGAACGGCTCGCCGCGGAAATCCATGTCGAGGCCGGCGACCACCACGCGCTTGCCGAGGTTGGCGAGGCGGTTGCACACCGCGACGATCTCGCCGTCGAAGAACTGCGCCTCGTCGATGCCGACGACGTCGGTGCGCGGGTCGACGCGATCGACGATCTCGGCGGCGGTGCGGACACGCTCGGCCTCGAGGCGCCAGCGCGAGTGCGACACCACCTGGCCGGTGGCGTAGCGGTCGTCGATCCCCGCCTTGAACACCTGCACGCGCTGGCGCGCGATGATGGCCCGCCGGAGCCGCCGGATCAGCTCCTCGGATTTCCCGGAGAACATGCAGCCGGTCACCACCTCGATCCACCCGCCCCACGGGTTCCTGGGATGCATCACGCCGTTGCCTTTCTCCTGCCTGCCGCCACCGCGCCGCGGGTTGCGGGCTTCGCGCCGCACGCCGCGGCCACCCCGACCTGCGGGCACGCGTCGGCGAGGCAGCAGCGATGGCACGCCGGCGCCCGCGCCGTGCACACGCGCCGCCCGTGCAGGATGAGGCGGTGGGCGAGCGCGATCCACTCCCCGCGCGGGAACGACTTCATGAGGTCCCGCTCGATCCGCTCGGGGTCGTCGTGGCGGGTCAGGCCGAGCCGCCGCGCGAGGCGCGCCACGTGGGTGTCGACGACCACCCCGGCGGCGATGCCGAAGGCGGTGCCGAGCACGACGTTGGCGGTCTTGCGCCCCACGCCGGGGAGGGCGGTGAGCGCTTCCATCGTGCGCGGAATCGCGCCGCCGTGGAGCGCCACCACCGCCGCCGCCATGCCGAGCAGCGACGCCGCCTTGGCGCGGAAGAAGCCGGTCGAGCGGACCAGCGCCTCGAGCTCGCCGCGGTCGGCGCGCGAGAGCGCCGCGGCGTCCGGAAAGCGGCGGAACAGGTCCGGCGTCACCAGGTTGACGCGCACGTCGGTGCACTGCGCGGAGAGGATCGTCGCGACCAGCAGCTCGTACGGATCGCGGAAGTCGAGCTCGCAGCCCGCCTGCAGGTATGCGGCCGCGAGGCCCGCGCCGACCGCGGCCACCCGCTGCGACCGCGTCGTCACACGCCCTCGCCGTCCGCCGGCCTCTCCGCGGCCGCCGGCGGGGCGGCCGGCCGCGGGTGCGCCGCCGCGGCCCAGTTGAAGAGGCGCTGCGGGTCGGGAGCGACGAGCCCGGCGGAGATCACGACCCGCACCGCCTCCTCGACGGCGAGGTTGCTAAGGACCACCTTCTCGACCGGGTACACGAGGTAGAAGCCGGTCGTGGGATTCGGGGTCGTCGGGAAGAACACCGACACCATGCGGCGGCGGCCCTCGGGCATGTCAACGTCGAACTCGCCGGTCTGGAACCCCATCACGTACGCGCCATCGATCGGGAACGGAACCAGAACGACACGGCGGAAGTTCTTGGTGCGGTCGCCCGAGAACGCGCGGGTCACCTCGCGGGTGCCGGTGTACACCGCGCGCAGCACCGGCACCTTGCCGAGCAGCTTGTCGCCCAGCAGCAGCAGCCGGCGCCCCAGCACGTTGTGCGCGAGCACCCCGAGGACGAAGATCAGCAGGATGGCGAGGCCGGCGCCGACGCCGTACACCGGCCTGCCGAAGAGGTAGGCGCTCAGGGGATACGACCAGCGGTCGAGGAGATTGAACAGGAACCGCGCGAAGAAGGCGGTCACCACCAGCGGCAGCGCGACGAGCACGCCGGTGATGAACCGCGAGCGGAGAACGCCGACCACCGTCGGCCTCTTCTCCGGGCTGGGCCTGCGCAGGAGGTAGCTCAGCGTGTCGTCGAGGTTGGCGCGCTCGTCCCGCATCGCGCCGCCATTCTATCCCGGTTGGCGCTGGAGGCGACGAGCGGATTCGAACCGCTGAATGAGGGCTTTGCAGGCCCCTGCCTTACCACTTGGCTACGTCGCCGCCGCGTTCGAGTCTACCGGCAGGCCGGGGAGGTGTCAAACCTGCGGCGGCACGAGACGGCGGCACGGGCGACGCCGCGGGCGGCGCGCTTGACAGTGGCCGCCCGTCTGATACCTTCGGCCCGTTCGTACCTGGACCCGACACCGCCGACGATCGCGGAGGAGGGAGCGAGCACTGGAGCCGTCCACCAGATCCGACGGAGCCCCGACCGCAGGCCAGGCGCCGCCGCCGGAAACGGAGTACGTGATCATCTCGGAGATCGGGCGCGGCGGGATGGGGATCGTGTACCGCGCGCACGATGTCAAGCTGGGGCGGGTCGTGGCGCTCAAGCGCCCGCGGCCCGAGGTCATGGCGCTCCCGGACTTCGCCCGCCGGTTCCTGCGCGAGGCGCGCACGGCGTCGAAGCTGCTGCATCCGCACATCACGACGGTCTTCGCCGCGTACGAGCGGGACGGCGTGCCGTGGCTGGTGATGGAGCTGGTCGAGGGCGAGAGCCTGCGCGCCCGCCTCGCCAGCGGCCGGCCGCTGCCTTGCAACGAGGTGATCGAGCACGGCGAGGGGCTCGCCGATGCATTGCAGGCGGCGCACGCGCAGGGGATCCTGCACGCCGACGTCAACCCGAACAACATCCTGATCGGGCGCGACGGGCGGGCCAGGCTGACCGACTTCGGGCTGGCACGGGCGCGCAACGCGCCCGGCGCTGCACCGTCGTTCGCCGTCGGCGAGGTCCCGACGTGGTCCATGCCCGAGGCGGCGGGCACGCGCGGGTACATGTCTCCCGAGCACCTGCGCGGGCAGCCGCTCGATCCGCGCAGCGACATCTACTGCCTCGGCCTCGTGCTGTACGAGATGTGCGTGGGCTCGCCGGCGTTCGCGGGGAAGAACACCGTGGAGTGGGTCGGCGCGGCGCTCGACGGCGAGACCGAGCGTCTGACCCGCCTCGGCCCCGAGGTGCCGCCGGAGCTGGCGCGGGTCATCGCGAGAGCGACGGCGACAAAGCCGGCGCGCCGGTACCAGAGCGCCGGCGAGATGGCGGCGGACCTGCGCACGCTGCGCCGCTTCCGCGAGTCGGGCGTCGAGATCGCGGTCGCCGCCGCGGCGCGCGCCCGCGCGCGGGCAACGCACGGCGTGCTCGCCGCCGTCCTGGTTCTGGCCGGCGCCGGAGCCGTCGCACTTGTCTCATGGCGCTCGGCGGGGCCGCCGGTGCTGCGCTCGCGGCCGCTGACCAGCGCCCCGGGGCTCGAGGAGCAGCCGGCCGTCTCGCCCGACGGGCGCCTCCTCGCCTACACCTCGAACGAGTCCGGCAACGACGACATCTGGCTGGCCGATCTCGGCACCGGAGAGAGCCGGCGTCTGACCGGCGACCACGCCGACGAGCGCGACCCGGCATGGTTCCCCGATGGCGCCGCCGTCGCGCACACGGTGATCCGGGGCGAGGTTTCCTCGATCTGGCGCCTGCCGGTCGACGGGGGCAGGCCGCAGCAGCTCGTGGCGCTCGGCGAGCAGCCGGCGGTCGCCCCCGACGGCGCCCGCCTGGCGTTCGCCAGGAGGGACGCGTCGGGCTATCTGCGCATCGTGGTGGCGTCGCTCTCCGACCCGTCGCAGCAGCGCACGCTGACCGGCGCGGGCGACGGGCTCGAGGACCACCGCCACCCGTCATGGTCGCCGGACGGGAGGACGATCGCGTACGCGGACGCCAGGCACCTGTGGCTCGTCCCAGCCGAGGGCGGGAGGCCCGTGCAATTGACCCGCGACCCGCCGGGCAACCGCGAGCCGTCGTGGTCGCCGGACGGCCGCTTCGTCTACTTCAGCTCGGTGCGCGAGGGGCCGCAGGCGCTGTGGAGGATCCCGGCGACCGGCGGCGCCCCCGAGCGGTTGACGCAAGGGACCGGACCGGAGTCGCAACCGTCGCTGTCGCGCGACGGGCGGCGAATGGTCTATGCCACCCGCAGGGAGGAGTACGACATCGAGGTGCGGGAGGTGCGGACGCGCCGGACCTGGAGGATCTCGAGTTCGGCGTACGACGGCATGCCGGCCGTGAGCCCGGACGGCCGGCTCGTCGCCTTCATCTCCAACCGGCTCGGCAGCTACGATCTCTGGGCGCAGCGGTTCGATGCCGCCGGTCCCGAAGACCCCGCGCGGCGGCTGACCAGTCTGCCGGGGAACGTGGCGATGCCGGTGTTCACGCCCGACGGGAGGTGGATCGCCTTCCACCGCACGGTCAATGCCGAGAAGGACATCTGGATGATCCCGGCGGACGGCGGCGCCGCGAGGCGTCTCACCGATCATCCGGCGCGCGACGTGCAGCCGGCGTTCGCTCCGGACTCCTCCAGGGTGGTTTTCGTGTCCGATCGCAGCGGGCGCGAGGAGCTCTGGCTCTGTGCCCTCGCGGGTGACCGGCTGGCCGGCGAGCCGCGGCAGCTCACCAGCGGCAGCGGGGCGAGCTACGGGCCCGACTGGTCGCCCGACGGCAGCCGGATCGTCTTCGTGCGCACGGAAGGCGATGACACCGAGGCGTGGGTCATGGACGCCGCCGGCGCCGTCCCGCCGCGCCAGGTTTCGTTCGGGGCGCGCGTCGCCTGGGTGCGCTGGGGTCCGAGCCGCGACCACGTCTACGCGGCAGGCTGGTGGGCGGGAGGCGACCTGGAGCTCCGGCGCCTCGACGCCGCGACCGGGGAGGCCGCGGCGCTGGACCCGCCGGTGGCGTTCGGCGGATCCGGCGCGCAGAACGACTTCTCGTTCAGCGCGGACGGCGGCGTCCTGGCGTTCACGGTCACCACGGTCGTCGGGGACATCTGGCTGACCGAGGATGCTGCCGTGCGCCGGTGATGGCACGTGCGTCGCCGGCGCGGCGCCGGCGGCGGGGAGGAGGAGCCGATGGTCGAGAACGCGGACGCCAGAGGGACGATTACGGTCGCGAGGCTGCAGGAGATCCTCGCCCACATCGAGTGGCAGTGCCGGGTGGCGCGCCTGGCGCTGCACGAGCTCGATCCGGCGATGCGCATGCGGGTGACGCCAGAGCTGGAGGACCTCCTCTCGCAGGAGCCGAAGGCCGCGAAGTACGCCGAGCCGATGTGCTGAGAGCTCGTGAAAAGATACAAGCCCTGACGCCGGCCTGGAACGGGCGGCGCGGCGCGTCCACCGCACCGACTCCGCGGGCGGCCCGGAGCTCGGCCGCCGCTGCGCATGAGCGCTGAGCCCCGGGCAACCGCGCTGCGACACGTCGGGGTCGTGCTGACGACGGCGTGCAACCTGCGGTGCGCCTACTGCTACCAGGTCAGGGGCGGGGAGCGCCGCATGCCCTGGGAGGTTCTCCGCGCGGCGGCGGACCTGCTCCTCGCCGGCAGCGCGGCCGAGCCGGAGCTGGTTTGCTACGGCGGCGAGCCGCTGCTCGCCCTCGACCTCATCCGGAGGGCCGCCGCCTACCTTGACGACCGCGCGCCGCCGGGGGTCCGGCCCCGGATCGCGGTCGTCAGCAACGGCACGCTGATCGACGGCGAGACGCTGCGCTTCCTCGCGGGGCGGCGCGCTCGTCTCGGGCTGTCGTTCGACGGCGTGCCGGCGGCGCAGCACGAGCGCGGGCCGGGCACGTTCGCAGGGCTCGACGCGCTGCTGCGCCGGCTGGGAGCCGACTGGCCGGGTTACTTCGCCGACGATGTCACCGTGACGATGACGCTGTCCGCCGCCAACCTCCCGCACCTCGCGGCGTCGGTGCGCTACTTCCTTGCGCGCCGCGTCGCATCGTTCACGGTGAGCCCGATCGATACGGAGGACCCGGGGTGGAGCGACGACAGCTTCGCGCAGCTCGACCACCAGCTCGCAGCGGCGCGCGCCGCCTGCCGCCGTCACTTCGCGCTGACCGGCGCGATCCCGTTCCTGCTGCTCCGCGCCCGCCGGCCGGCGCGCCGGCGGGTGCGGCGCGGCGCGCCGATGTGCCGGATCGTCGAGGGGAGCTCCGTGTGCGTCGACGTCGACGGCGAGGTGACGGCGTGCGGCGCCTTCGCGCGGTCTCTCGCGGCGCCGCCGGCAGGGTTCGCCGCCGCCGCCTTCGCGGACGCGCGGCTCGGCCACGTCGGCGAGCCCGGCCTGCTGCAGCGGCTCGACGTGCGGCGGAGGGCGCTCGCGCACCACCCGCTGTTCACCGGCAAGGAGCGCCGGCACTCGCCGAACGCGCGGTGCGCGGAGTGCAGCGCGTTCGCCGAATGCCGCCTGTGCCCGGTGGCGATCGTCGCCCGGCGCGACACCGCGGACGCCGACGCCGTGCCGCCGCTGCCCTGCGCCTTCGCTCTGCTCGCAGCCCGTCACCGGCGGCGCTTCCAGGCATGGCTGCGCCGTGCGCACGCTCCGACTCCTGTCTGAAGCGTAGGCGACGCGCGGGCGGCAGGGCCGGCTGTGGCGGTCAGGAAAGGGCACGGGGGGCCGACGGGCCCCCCGGTACGAGCGAGTCGCCGGCTGTGCCGGCGCGAGCGGTGGTGGGGGTTCGGGGGGCAGAGGAGGCCCCGGCGTAGGCGACGCGCGGGCGGCAGGGCCGGCTGTGGCGGTCAGGAAAGGGCACGG
>CAZQLL010000045.1:0-27774 GCA_964594125.1 uncultured Thermoanaerobaculia bacterium
TCACCGCGTCGCAGGGGCTGCTGCTGATGATCCCCAACATGTACAAGATCGCCGGCGAGCTGACCTCGTACTGCATGCACGTGTCGGCGCGCTGCGTGGCCACCCACGCGCTGTCGATCTTCGGCGATCACTCCGACGTGATGGCATGCCGCCAGACCGGCTTCGCCCACCTCTGCTCCGGCTCCGTGCAGGAGGCGCACGACTTCGCGCTCATCGGCCAGGCCGCGACGCTGCAGGCGCGGGTGCCGTTCCTCCACTACTTCGACGGTTTCCGCACCTCGCACGAGGTGGCGGAGATCGAGGAGCTGACCGACGACGACCTGCGCGCGATGATCACCGACGAGCTGGTGGCCGCCCACCGCAGCCGCGCGCTCACCCCCGACCGTCCGCTGCTGCGCGGCACCGCGCAAAACCCGGACGTCTTCTTCCAGGCGCGCGAGGCGTGCAACCCGTACTATGCGGCCTGCCCGGACATCGTCCAGAAGACGTTCGACACGTTCGCCGCGCTCACCGGGCGCCAGTACCGCCTGTTCGACTACGTCGGGGCGCCGGACGCCGAGCGCGTGATCGTCATCATGGGCTCGGGCGGCGACACCACCCACGAGTACGTCGAATGGGCGCTTGAGCGCGGCGAGAAGATCGGCGTCGTGAAGATCCGCCTCTACCGCCCGTTCGACGTCTCGGCGTTCGTCAAGGCGCTGCCGGCCACCGTGAAGAGAATCGCGGTGCTCGACCGCACCAAGGAGCCGGGCGCGATCGGCGACCCCGTGTACCTCGACGTCCTCGCCGCCCTGCAGGAGGCGCGCGCCGCCGGGCAGTCGCCGTTCGCGGTCGACCCGCTCGTGGTCGGCGGCCGCTACGGCCTCTCGTCGAAGGAGTTCACGCCGGCGATGATCAAGGCGGTGTACGACAACCTCGGCCAGGCCGCACCGCGCAACCACTTCACGGTCGGCATCGTCGACGACGTCACCCACACCTCGCTCGCCGTCGACTCCGAGTTCGACATCGAGCCCGAGGACGTCGTGCGCTCGGTGTTCTTCGGCCTCGGCTCCGACGGCACCGTCGGCGCCAACAAGAACTCGATCAAGATCATCGCCGAGGAGGCCGGCCGGCACGGCCAGGGGTATTTCGTCTACGACTCGAAGAAGGCCGGCGCCGTCACGGTCTCGCACCTGCGCTTCGGCCCCCGCAAGATCCGCTCCGCGTACCTGATCCGGCGCGCCAACTTCGTCGCCTGCCACCAGTACTCGTTCGTCGACAAGTACGACATGCTCGACTACGCGGCGCCCGGCGCTACGTTCCTGCTCAACGCCCCGTTCGGCCCAGACGAGGTGTGGGATCAGCTCCCGCGCGAGATGCAGCGGTCGATCGTCGACAAGAAGATCAAGCTCTACGTGATCGACGCCTACAAGGTGGCCAGGGACACCGGCATGGGCGTGCGCATCAACACGATCATGCAGACGTGCTTCTTCGCCATCTCCGGCGTGCTGCCGCGCGACGAGGCGATCAAGCAGATCAAGAAGGCGGTCGAGAAGACGTACGGCAAGAAGGGCCCCGAGGTGGTGCAGAAGAACTTCGCCGCCATCGACCACACCCTCGCGCACCTGTACGAGGCGAAGGTCCCCGGCGCCGTCACCGCCACGCGCTCGATGCCGCCGATCGTCTCTGCGAAGGCGCCCGACTTCGTCCAGCGCGTCACCGCCGTGATGACCGCCGGCAAGGGCGACCTGCTGCCGGTGTCGGCGTTCCCGGTCGACGGCACCTGGCCGACCGCGACGACGCAGTGGGAGAAGCGCAACATCGCCCTCGAGATCCCGGTGTGGGACCAGGCGGTCTGCATCCAGTGCAACAAGTGCGCGCTGGTGTGCCCGCACGCCGCCATCCGCGCCAAGGTGTACCCGCCGGAGCAGCTCGCCGGCGCGCCGGAGACGTTCAAGTCGACCGACTTCAAGGCCGCCGACTACAAGGGGTGGAAGTACACCATCCAGGTGGCGCCGGAGGACTGCACCGGCTGCCGCCTGTGCGTCGAGGTGTGCCCCGCCAAGGACAAGTCGAACCCGAAGCACAAGGCGATCGACATGCACCCGCAGATGCCGTTGCGCGAGGCGGAGCGGGCGAACTACGAGTTCTTCCTCGCCATCCCCGACGTCGACCGCTCCACCGTCAAGATCGACGTCAAGGGCTCCCAGTTCCTGCAGCCGCTGTTCGAGTACTCCGGGGCCTGCGCCGGCTGCGGCGAGACGCCGTACATCAAACTGCTCACCCAGCTCTACGGCGACCGCCTGCTGATCGGCAACGCCACCGGGTGCTCGTCGATCTACGGCGGCAACCTGCCGACCACGCCGTACGCGGTCAACGCCGAGGGGCGCGGGCCGGCGTGGAACAACTCGCTGTTCGAGGACACCGCCGAGTTCGCCTTCGGGTACCGCCTCTCGATCGACGGCCACGTCGCCTTGGCGCAGATGCTCCTCAAGCAGCTCGCCGGGCAGATCGGCGAGAACCTGGTCGGCGGGCTGCTCGCGGCCGACCAGAGCGACGAGACCGGCATCGCGGCGCAGCGCGCGCGGGTCGCCGCGCTGCGCGCCAGCCTCTGTCAGATCGACGCCGTCGAAGCACGCCGTCTCGAGCTGGTCGCCGACTACCTGGTCAAGAAGTCCGTCTGGGCGATCGGCGGCGACGGCTGGGCGTACGACATCGGCTACGGCGGCCTCGACCATGTGCTCGCGCAGGGCCGCGACGTCAACCTCCTGGTGCTCGACACCGAGGTGTACTCCAACACCGGCGGCCAGCAGTCGAAGGCGACGCCGATGGGCGCCGCCGCGAAGTTCGCCATGGCGGGCAAGGCCGTGCCGAAGAAGGACCTCGGCATGATCGCCATGACCTACGGCAACGTCTACGTCGCCAAGGTCGCGTTCGGCGCCAAGGACGCCCAGACCGTGCGTGCGTTCCAGGAGGCCGACTCCTACCCCGGCACCTCGATCATCATCGCCTACAGCCACTGCATCGCCCACGGCTTCGACCTCGCCTTCGGCGCCGAGCAGCAGAAGCTCGCGGTGGACTCAGGCTCGTGGCCGCTGTACCGCTGGGATCCGCGCCGCATCGCCCTCGGCGAGAGCCCGCTGAAGATGGACTCGGCCCCCGGCAAGATCGACCTCGGCAAGTACATGCGCAACGAGACGCGCTTCCGCATGGTCGAGCAGCAGGACCCGAAGCGGTTCGCCAAGCTGCTCGAGCGGGCGCAGATCGCGCTGTCCAACCGCTTCATCGCGTACGAGCACCTCGCCAAGCTGGCGATCCCGGCGCGGCACCCCGCCGCCCCGGCCGACGGGCCCGACGGCGAGAAGTCGAACTAGAAGGGGGAGACCATGGACCTTTCCACCACCTACCTCGGTTTCAAGCTGGCCCACCCGTTCATGCCGGGCGCCTCTCCCCTCGTCGACGACCTCGACACGGTGAAGCGCCTCGAGGACGCGGGGGCGCCCGCCATCGTCATGCACTCGCTGTTCGAGGAGCAGATCATCAACGAACAGAGCGGCCACCTGCACGCGGTCGAGATGCACGAGGATGCGTTCGCGGAGGCGCTCTCGTACTTTCCGCGCCCCGACGAGTACCGGCTCGGCCCGGACGCCTACCTCGAGCAAATCCGCAAGATCAAGGCCGCGGTCGGGGTGCCGGTGATCGGCTCGCTCAACGGCACCACGCCGGCGGGGTGGCTCGAGTACGCCAAGCTGATCGCCGAGGCCGGGGCGGACGCCATCGAGCTCAACCTCTACTATCTCGCCACCAGCGCGTGGGAGACCGGCGAGCAGGTCGAGCGCCGCACCCTCGACGCGGTCAAGGCGGTCAAGTCGGCGGTCACGCTGCCGCTGGCCGTCAAGCTGTCGCCGTACTTCTCGTCGTTCGCGCACTTCGCGCGCCAGCTCGACGAGCTCGGGGCGAACGGGCTGGTGATGTTCAACCGCTTCTACCAGCCCGACATCGACGTCGAGGAGCTGGAGGTGGTGCCGCGCCTGCCGCTCTCCAACCCGCCGTCGCTGCTGCTGCGTCTGCGCTGGATCGCGATCTGCTACGGGCACGTCAAGGCCGACATCGCCTGCTCGGGCGGCGTCCACACGGGGCTCGACGCGCTCAAGGCCGTCATGGCGGGCGCCAGCGCCGTGCAGATGGTCACCGCCCTGCTGCACAACGGCCCCGAGCACCTGACGAAGGTGCGCGACGAGGTGTCGCGCTGGCTCGAAGAGCACGAGTACGCCTCGCTGCGCCAGGCGCTCGGCAGCATGAGCCACGAGAGCTGCCCGAACCCGCAGGCGCTCGAGCGCGCGAACTACATGAAGGCGCTGCAGACCTGGAGACCGTAGAAACCCGGGGCCCGGGGCCCGGGGCCCGTGGATCATGGACCGGGAGAAGCAGGCGTCAGGGGCGGGAGGGATTCCCGCCCCTTTCATTCTTGGGCGGGCTCACAGCAGGCTGAACTGGATGGTGACCAGCATCATGACGGCGATCGGCCGACCGTCCTTCTCGCTGACCTCGTAGCGCCACTGCTTCACCGCCGCGATCGCCGACTCCGTGAGGCCTTCGCCGAGCGGCATCAGGACCTTGACGGCGCCGACCGAGCCGTCCTTCTCGATCACCACGTCGAGCACCACGGCGCCCTGCGTCCGTTTGCGCCGCGCCGCCTCGGTGTACGCCGGGCGGACGTACTTCAGGCGCTTCGGCTCCCTGATGCCGCCGAGCCCGGCTCGCATCGGCATGCCGGGCAGCCCGCCCGGCACGCCGCCGAGCGCGCCGCCGATCTCGCCGCCGACGACGCCGCCGGCGACGCCGCCGGGCAGGCCTCCCTCGACGCCGTCGTCGGTGCCGCCGGTGTCGCCGGCCTCGGCGGCGGCGGGCTGCGGCACTGCGGTGGGGACGACCACGGGTTGCGTGACCTCGGGCGGCCGGGTCTCGGCCGGCTGCGGCCGGTCACGGCGGAGCACCGGCGCACCGCGCTTCGGCGGCGGCGGCGCCGGCGGCGGCGGCGGCGCCTCCGGCGGCAGCCACAGCGTGACCAGGATCGGCGGCTCGTCGAGCGGCTCGACCGCCCAGAGGCGCGCGAGCATCACGGCGGTCACCCCGGCCACGTGCGCCGCAACGGCGAGTGCGAGCGCCGCCACGTTGCGCCGGCGGCGCGTCCTGCGGAAGCGCTCCAGAAGGGTCGCCTCGAACATCTCAGCGAGCCGATTCGATCGGCGCCAGCAGCCTCGAATCGACCACCCGGTACGCCGGGGCGTAGGCGGCCCGGTATGCCGGGGAGTGGTGGAGCGCCGGGTACCCGTGCCCCGCCTGCTCCGCCGCCTGCGCCGCGAGCGCGTCGGCGGCGCCGCCGCGGCCGGCCTCGCGCAGCGCCGCCACCGCCGCCGCCAGGCGCTCCCGCATCGCCGCGGGGTCGCCCTCGACCGCCGCGGCGGTGGCCGCGAACGCGCGCACGAGCGCGTCGAGCTCGCCGCCGGCCGCGAGGTACGGCCGCAGGTTGAGGCGAACCAGCGGCGGGTCGTGGGAGAGCGTCTCGGCGAGCGGCTCGCCGGCGGGGCCGGGCGGCAGCGCGGCGACCTCCTCGTCGAGCCAGCGACGAGCCTCCGCCGGGCTCGGCACCGCGTGCGCCGGACCGTAGACCGACTGGTGGACGAACTTGTAGACATCCGCGGCCTCGGCGAGCGGATGGCGATCGAGGTGCTCGCGGAGCAGGTCGGACCAGGAAGGTGACGCGGGGGCCGAGGGGCGTGAGCCGTGGGGCGCGGGCTGCGGATCGGGCGCCTGGGTGGGAGCGGCGGGATGGGGGCTCGGGGCTCCGGTTCCGGCCTGCTGTCCGGATGCGGCGGTGGAAACCAGCGCGAGCGCAGCGGTCGCGAGGACGGCGAGGCGCCCCGGGCGGCGGCGGAACGATCCAGCCATCACGGACGCCTCCGGGCCCGGCGGCGCACGTCGGGGAGCGGGACCGCGACTTCCGGCGCCATCACCCAGCCGGGCATGGAGGCGACCGCGTGGCGAAGCGCCTCCTCCGGACCGGCGACGAGCAGCGTGCGCGGCGTCTCGTCGAGCACCTCGACGTCCGCCAGCGCCGAGAGCCTCGCCACGTCGGCGGCGGGTGGCGCTCCGGGGCCGCGATAGCGCAGGACGAAGCGCCCCGTCACGGCCGCGGCATCCCCTGCCCCTCGTTGAGCGCGCCGAAGCCGAGGGCGCGCGCGGCGGCGAGCAGCGTCCGTGCCATCGCGTCGGAGCGCTCGCGCCCGCGCGGCATGCCGAGCACCGCGGGAGCGGCGGCGAGGACGACCGCCGCGGCGCCCGTCACCGCGGGGCACGCCATCGACGTGCCGCTCATCGCGGCGTGGCCGCCGGGCACCGTGGACACGATCGCGACACCCGGCCCGACGAGGTCGATCTCGGGTCCGACGTTGGTGAACGAGGCGAGGAAGTTCCGGCGGTCGCGGCCGCGCGGCGTCGCCACGTACTCGGACTCCGGCGTGCCGGCAGGGAACGTGCCGGTGCGGCCCATCGCCGACACCGCGAGCGCGAGCGCGTCGCTCGCCGGAAAGCTCACCGGCTCGCGGCCGCCGTTGCCGGCGGCGACGATCACCAGCGCACCGCGCATGCGCGCGTCCTCGATGGCGGCGCGCGTCGCCTCGTCGGGTGCGCCGCCGCCGAGACTCATGTTGACGAGATCGCAGCCGTCGTCGACCGCGGCGTCGATCGCCTTGATGATCGCGTAGCTCGACGCCTGCCCCTCCCCCGTGCCGAACACCCGGTACGAGCGCAGCGTCACCCCGGGAGCGACGCCGCGGGCGCCGGCCGGCGCGGCGCCGCGCGCCGCGACGATCCCGGCCACGTGCGTCCCGTGCATCTCGCCGTTGTCGCCGTACTCGGTCGCCTTCTCGCCGACCACGGTGTTGCGGCCGCCGGCGACCGCGAGGTCCGGGTGGGCGGTGTCGACACCGGTGTCGACGATGCCGACCGTCACCCCCCTGCCGGCCTCGAGAGCGCCGGCGCCGTAGAAGTGGCGCAACGCGTCGCGCGCGGCGAGGTCGAGCGGCGACAGCGTGACGACGACCTCCGGAAGCAACCTGACTTCTCCCTGGACGGCGCCCCACCACCCGCGCAACGGGTACACGTACAGCCGCTCGATCCGGCGCGCCGAGGCCGGCAGCGACAGCGTCGCGATACCGGCGCGCGTGGTGCGCGCCTGCGCCCCGATGCCGCGCGCGAGATCGGTGAAAGCGATCACCTCGGCGGCGGCGACCGGCTCGCCGCCGCCGGCGCCGACCACCCTCACCTTGACCTTGCGCACCGACGCCTGGCGGGCGCTCGCGAAGTCGGCCGCAACCGCCGGCCGCGGCGCCAGCGCCGGGCGGTAGTACACCACCGGCACGACGCGCAGCGCAGGTTGGTTTCGGCGTAGCCGGTGCACGTCGCCGACGCGCAGCCTGACCAGCTTGGGGCCGTCGTCGCGAAAGTGGTCGATCAGCCAGCCGTCCGGCAGCCCGCGCAGCTCCGGCACGCCGAGCCAGGCGCCGACGAACATCGCGGCATCGCGTACGCCGCGCGGCGGCAGAATGATGTACTCCCTCTCTCGCGCCCGCTCGATCACCGATCCGACCTCCCGGCCGCCGACGGTAGCGCAGGGCCGCGGGCGGGTCAAATGACGCCTGTCGCCTATCGCCTATCGCCTGCTGCTTTGCTAGCCTGCCGCCCGGAGGCGCCGTGGAGCTCGTCGAGCACGTCGTCGCCACCTTCCACGAGGTGGCGCTCAAGTCGGGCAACCGGGGGTTCTTCGAGAGGGCGCTGCTGCGCAACGTGCGCACGGCGCTCGCCGGGCTGCCGGTGGCGGAGATCTCGGTGCCGGCGCGGGTGGTGATCCGCCTCGCCGAGCCGGTGCCGTGGGCGGACGTGCGCGCGCGGCTGATGACGGTGTTCGGAATCGCGGGGCTGCTCCCGGCGGTGCGGGTCGGAACGACCTACGAGGAGCTCGAGGCGCACGTGCTCGCGCACCTCGGCGAGCTCGCAGGGACGACGTTCGCGGTGCGCTGCCAGCGCTCCGACAAGCGCTTTCCGCTCACCTCCGAGGAGATCCAGCGGCGGCTCGGCCAGGCGATCAGGGAGGCGAGCGGCAAGGGCGTCGACCTGACGAACCCGGACGCGACGGTCCACGTGCTTGTGCAGTCGGACGGGATCTTCGTCTACCCGCGCCGCTGCACCGCCGCCGGCGGCCTGCCGGTCGGCACCTCGGGGCGCGTGCTGGTCCTGCTGTCCGGCGGCATCGACTCGCCGGCGGCGGCGTACATGGCGCTCAAGCGCGGCACGCGGGCGGCGTTCCTGCACTTCCACTCGGCGCCGTACACCTCGGACGCGTCGCTGCGCAAGGTGGAGGAGATCGTCCGCGTCCTCGGGCGCCACCAGGGCGCCAGCACGCTGGTTACGGCGCCGTTCGGCGACTGCCAGCGCGAGATCGTGGCGAGCTGCCCGGAGGCGCTGCGCGTCGTGCTCTACCGCCGCATGATGCTGCGCGTCGCGGCGCGCGTCGCGCGGCGGCTGCGCTGCGCGGCGCTGGTGACCGGCGAGTCGCTCAACCAGGTGGCGTCGCAGACGCTGGAGAACATGGCGGCGATCGACCGCGTCGCCCGCATGCCGGTGCTGCGGCCGCTGGTCGGGATGGACAAGCTCGAGATCATCGCGGTCGCCGAGCGAGCCGGCACCTTCGAGCTTTCGATCCAGCCGCACGCCGACTGCTGCTCGTTCCTGCAGCCGCGCCACCCGGCGACCCACACCACCCACGAGGCGTGCGAGGCCGCCGAGCAGGCGCTCGACTGCGACGGCTGGGCGCGCCGCCTGCAGCGCGAGTCGACGGTCGTCAAGGTTGAGCCGGCGCCGTGGGGCGGTGTCGCGCTGCCTGCCGCCGAGGCCGCGCGATGAGCCGCGAGATCTCCCGCAAGGAGCTGCTGCGCGGGTTCTTCTCCCACTTCCGCGAGGTAGGCGAGCGCGTAACGGGGGCGCCCGTGGCCGGCTCGAGGGTGCGCGTCAACCCGCCCGGGGCGCTGCACCCCGACGCCGCCTACTTCGGCGCCTGCACGGGGTGCGAGGCGTGCGTCAAGGCGTGCCCGTACGCCTGTGTGGCGATGGCGAGCCTCGGCGAGCCGCCGCGCCGCGTGGCGGCGATCTACCCCGAGCGCGCGCCGTGCCGCGTGTGCAGCGACCTGCCGTGCGTCGCCGCCTGCCGCGACGGGGCGCTCGTCCACCCCGGCTCGACTCGCCAGGTGCGGATGGGCGTGGCGCAGGTCGATCCCGGGCGCTGCCGCACCTTCCGCGGCGAACGCTGCGACCTGTGCGTCAAGTACTGCCCGTTCCCCGACGAGGCGATCCGTCTGATGGGAACGCGCCCGGTGGTCATGGCATCGGCGTGCACGGGGTGCGGGATCTGCGCCACCGTGTGCCCGGACCGCGCGATCGTGATCGTCCCCGAGCGCGACCTGGTACCGGGGCCGCGCGTGCCGCGCGACATCAAGGCCGCGCTGCGCCGCGGCTGACCCGCCGCCCGCCGGCGCCAGCTCCCGGTGTGCGTGCCTGACCGGGGGGCCGCGCGAGGTCCCCGCTAACGAATCGTTGCGAGGTCGTCGAGGACCTGGCGGGCGTGCGTGGCCGGGTCGACCTGGGCGTACGAGCGCAGCACCTTGCCGTCCGCGCCGACGAGGTAGGAGATCCGCCGCGGGAACAGCCGCTTGTCGGAGTCGGCGGCGCCGAGCGCGATCGCCAGCGCCTTGTCGGCGTCGGTCAGCAGGCGGAACGGGAACGAGTTCTCCTTGACGAACTCGGCGTTCCTGTCGGGACGGTCGAACGAGACGCCGAGCACCTCGACGCCGAGCCGCTGGAACTCCGCGAACGAGTCGCGCAGCGCGCACCCCTCGGCGGTGCACCCCGAGGTCATCGCCTTCGGGTAGAACCACAACAGGTACCGTTTGCCGGCGAGATCGGCGGACCTCACGGTCGCGCCCGTGTGGTCCGTCATCGACCATGCCGGGAGCGGGTCGCCCGGGTTGAGCGTCCCCTCCGGCCCCGCCGTTGCCAGCGAGCCCGCCAGCGCGGCGGCAACGGCCACCACGACACCCACCATCATCACCTTGCGTGCTCTCATCGCACACCTCCCGCCAGCCGTCCCGTCAACGCCGCACCCGCTCGCGTTCTTCCCCCGCCGACCTCGAAGCACGAACCACGATCCACGAACCACGGCGCTTACGCGCCGAACTTCGCGACCTTCCCCGCCGCCGCCAGCGCCTCGGCGATCAGATAGCGCAGCGGCATGCGGCCGAGCCCGCCGGCGATGCACGCCGCCTCGGAGAACGACGTCACGCCGTCGCGGAACACCCGGCCGGGCGCCCACAGCAGCCCCGGCACCGGGTGCCACGAGTGGGCGCGGTGCGGTACCGGCGTCGAGTGATCGGCGGTCACCACCACCGCCTCGAAGCCGAGCCCGAGCAGCGCCGGCAGCATCGCGTCGACCTCCTCGACCACCGCCCGCTTGCGCGCGAAATCGCCGTCCTCACCCGCCTTGTCGGTGTACTTGACGTGGACGAAGAAGAAATCGTGTCCCGGGAGCTGGTCCGCGAGCGCCGCCGGGAAGTCGGCGAGCGACGGCGGCGGCGGCGGCACGTCCATCCCGACCAGGCGCGCCAGCCCGCGGTACATCGGGTAGCCGGCGATGCACACCGGCCGCAGCCGGAGCCGCTCCTGCAGCGACGGAATCGACGGCAGGGAGTCGAAGCCGCGCAGCAGCAGGCCGTTGGCCTTCGCCTCGCCGGCGAGCACGCGGCGGGCGCCGTTGGCGAACACCGCCACCGCGTTGGCCGCGCGGCGCGACGCCTCGTCGAGCGCCCGCACCTCCAGCGGCGGCACGCCGACGGCCTGCGGGTCGGTGTCGGCGATGCGCGGCGCCAGCCCCTCGCCGCGCAGCACCAGCACGCCGCGGTGCTCGGACTCGGTCTCGAGGAACATCTCGATCCCGGGCGGCGGCGCGATCGTCCGCAACCGCACCATCAGAGCGCGGTTCTCCTCGGTGGTGATGCGCCCGGCGCGGCGGTCGGCGATGGTGCCGGCCGCGTCGAGCGTGCAGAAGTTGAAGCGGGCGGCGACGTCGCCGGCGCGCAGCGGGAAGTCGATGCCGACCGCGGAGAGCACGCCGCGGCCGATCTCGTACTCGGTCGGGTCGTAGCCGAACAGCCCGAGGTGGCCGGGGCCGGAGCCCGGCGTGATCCCCGGCCCCACCGGGTCGAAGCGGCCGCAGCACCCCTCGACGGCGAGGCGGTCGAGATTCGGGCGGCGCGCCGCCGACAGCGGCGTCAGTCCGTCGTCGCCCGGGATGTCGCCGAGGCCGTCCATCACCAGGAAGAGAATCCGCGACGGCGTCTGCTGCGCCTGCCGCTCGACGATCCGCATCGGGTCCATCCGATACCTCCCGTGCGGGAAGAATACACGCCCCGGCAACCGGGAGACGCCGGATAGCGGCTCGCGCTCGCGAGCCGGCGTGCCGTCCCTGCGGAGGCAGGCGCCAGGTCCTCCGGGCGCGCTAGCCCTGCCGCCGCAGCACGGCCCAGCCGAGCGCCAGCAGGGCCAGCAGGAAGGCGAGTCTCCCCGCCCCGCCGAGCGCCGGGACGGCGATCTGGACCGGAGTCTCGTCCGTGCCGACGTTGTTGGCGGTCGGGTCGTCCCCGTTGGCGCCGTCGTCGGCGATGCTCGCCGTGTTCGCGACGGCCGCCGTGCCCTGGGCGTCCGGCATCACGAGCGCGACGGCGAAGACCACACTGCCGCCTGCGCCCGCCGCCAGCGACCCGACGGCGAAGGTGCACGTGCTGCCGGCGGAGGCGTCCGGCACGCAGCTCCACCCCGGCGTGCTCGCGGCATCCACGAACGCCGTCACCGGCGGCACCGTCTCCGTGATCACCACGCCCGTCGCCTCCTGGTCGCCGACGTTCTCGTAGGTGAGCGTGTAGCCGACGGCGCCGGCGGGCGTCAGCACCGCGCCGCCGTCGCTCTTGGCGAGCGTGAGGTCGGGCGCCGCCGTCACCGGCGTCGCCGTCTCGTCGTTGGGATCGCTGGTCTCGGGATCGTCGGTGGGCACGTCAATCTCGCCGGTCGCCGACACGACACCCTGGTTCGCGACCTGCCCCACCCCTGCCGGCAGCGGCGCGATCGTGACCCGGTACCTCACCGTGGCTGCGCCGCCGTTGCCGGGGAGCGCGCCGATCGCCACCGTGACCGGGGGTACGCCCGCGTTGCCTCCCGTGACCGCGCCCTGCGTCGTCGTCACGGAGCCCGGGACCAGCCTCGTGGTGTCGTCCGGCGTGTCGGTCAGCGTCACGCCCACCACCGTCTGATCGCCGGCGTTGGTGATCACGATGGTGTACTCGATGATGTCGCCGGGATTGGCGGCCCCGTCGCCGCCGCCGACGACGACGGCGTCGGTCTTGGTGGCGCTCAGGCTGGGCGCGGCGCCGACCGGGGTCGTGTCGCCGTCGCTGTTGTTCTGCGGGGTCGGGTCGGTCCCGTGGGTGCCGTCGTCGGCGACCGACGCGGTGTTGGAGAGCTCCTCGACGCCCTCCGGTACCGGGTTGGCGACGTTCACCGCGAACACCGCCGAGCCCGCGGCGCCGGCCGCCAGCGTGCCGACGACGAACGTGCAGGCCGCGCCGGGATCGCCGTCGGGCACGCACGTCCAGCCCGCCGTGCTGACCGACGCGTTGAAGGTCGTCGCCGCCGGGACCGTCTCGGCGAGCGAGACGCCCGCGGCCTCGCCGTTGCCCTGATTCTCATAGGTCAGGGTGTACTGGACGACGCCGCCGGCGCCCGCCGTCACGCCGCCGTCGTCCTTGCCGATCACGAGATCGGGGCCGGTCACGGTGACATCCGCAGACGTCGTCCTGCGGTAGTCGTCGACGCCGCCGCCGCCCGTCCGCTCGCCGCCAACCGAGCCGGGCAGCGACGTCCACACCGCCGTCACCGCATTGGTGAGGACGTCCCGCAGGGCGACGGTCCCCGGTCCTTCGACGACCGCGCGATAGGTCAGCGCGGCCGTGCCGGGGACGAGCGGGAACGATGCCGCCGAGAACGTCACCGTCGTACCGGCGAACCCCGCCGTCCAGCCGGCTGGCGCGCCGGCCGAACCCGCCACGTAGGTGAGGCCGGCCGGGATCGTGTCGGTGACGACCACGTCCTGGGCGGCGGCGCCGCTGGCGAGCGTGTGCGCCACCGTGATCGTGTAAAGGATCTCCTGGCCGAACGCCGCCGAGGCGTCGTCCGGCGCCTTGGAGACGGACAGGTCGGGCTCGACCACCGTGGCGACGACCGGACCGGCCGGGATCGCCGTGCCGCCGTCGACGGCCAGCGTCGCGGCGTTGGCGAGCGTGCGACCCGCCTGGTTGTCGGCATCGTCGAGCACGACCGCCTGCAGGCGCACGATGAAGCTGTTGTTCGCGGCGTCATTGTCGTCGGTGACGGTGATCTGGCCGAAGTCGACCGTGACCTCGCCGCCGTCGCCCCCGGAGGCCGTGACCGTCGGCGCCGGCACCGAGCCGGCGAAGCCGGAGGTGTCGACCGCCACCGAGCCGGCCACGTACGCGAGCCCGGCCGGCAGGTCGTCGACGACGCGCGCCGTCGTGACCTTGCCCTCGGGCAGCGTCACCGTCAACGCGTAGGTGAGCACCTCGCCGATCGCCACGTCGGCGTCGTCGGTGTTGCCGGCCGACGTCGCGTCGAGCGCCTTGGCGAACGAGGCGCCGTTGACCGTCACCGTGGCGGGGTCGGCGTCGCTGTAGTCGTTGCTGGCGGGGCTCCCGGAGCCGTCGCGCTCGCCGTCGGCCGCGCCCGGGACCCCCGGCGTTTGCGATCCCGTCGAGTTGGCCGCCGTCCCGCCGCCCGGCAGGCTGGTGTAGGTGACCGCCGCCGTGTTGGTGATGGCCTGGTTCGGCGCCACCCCCGCGGCCAGCGTCGCCTTGTACTCGACGGAAACGCTGCCGCCCGGCGCCACGCTCGCCACCGTCACGTCGACGGTGTTGCCGGCCGACGCGTCGGTGACCCCCGTGTTGGGCGTCACCGTCACGCTCGCCGGCAACAACGTCAGCCCCGCCGGCAGCGTGTCGGTCAACCGCACCTCGAACGCCGTCGCGGCAGTTGCGCCCGCCTCGTTGGTGTACGTCACCGTGTACGTGATCTCGTCGCCCGCATCGCCGGCCGTCGGGCTCGCGCTCTTCGCCACGTCCGTGATCGACGGCTCCACCAGCGTCCCGCTGACGGTGTTCGAGGTCGCCAGGTTCACCGCGTTCACCTGCACCGTGAAGCTGTTCGACTCCGTGTCCCCCGCGTTGGAGGCGGCATCGTTGACAACCAGGGCGTTGAACTCGAGCACCACGCTCTCCGCCCCCGCGTCGCTGTCGTTGTTGATCACCGTGCCGAGGGCGAACGTCACCTGACCCGCACCCGCCGTGACTCGGGCATCCGGCAGGTCGAACGTCGGCGGCACCGCGTCGTTGTCCGCACCCGCAAGGTCCGCCGCCTCCGTGACGTCCGCGTCCGCCACGAACGACACCTTCGCCGTCCCAGCCATGTACGCCAGGTCGGCCGGCAGCGCGTCGACCAGCGCCAGCGCCGTCGACGTGCCCTCCGGCAGCGTGACCGCCAGCCGGTAACGCACGATCTCCCCGATCGCCAACTGCAGCGGCGAGTCCGTCGTGTGCGCCTCCGAGGTCGCCACCACCGACTTGACCGGCGCCACGTTGTTGACCGTCACCGTGGCGGGGTCGGCGTCGCTGTAGTCGTTGCTGGCGGGGCTCCCGGAGCCGTCGCGCTCGCCGTCGGCCGCGCCCGGGACCCCCGGCGTTTGCGATCCCGTCGAGTTGGCCGCCGTCCCGCCGCCCGGCAGGCTGGTGTAGGTGACCGCCGCCGTGTTGGTGATGGCCTGGTTCGGCGCCACCCCCGCGGCCAGCGTCGCCTTGTACTCGACGGAAACGCTGCCGCCCGGCGCCACGCTCGCCACCGTCACGTCGACGGTGTTGCCGGCCGACGCGTCGGTGACCCCCGTGTTGGGCGTCACCGTCACGCTCGCCGGCAACAACGTCAGCCCCGCCGGCAGCGTGTCGGTCAACCGCACCTCGAACGCCGTCGCGGCAGTTGCGCCCGCCTCGTTGGTGTACGTCACCGTGTACGTGATCTCGTCGCCCGCATCGCCGGCCGTCGGGCTCGCGCTCTTCGCCACGTCCGTGATCGACGGCTCCACCAGCGTCCCGCTGACGGTGTTCGAGGTCGCCAGGTTCACCGCGTTCACCTGCACCGTGAAGCTGTTCGACTCCGTGTCCCCCGCGTTGGAGGCGGCATCGTTGACAACCAGGGCGTTGAACTCGAGCACCACGCTCTCCGCCCCCGCGTCGCTGTCGTTGTTGATCACCGTGCCGAGGGCGAACGTCACCTGACCCGCACCCGCCGTGACTCGGGCATCCGGCAGGTCGAACGTCGGCGGCACCGCGTCGTTGTCCGCACCCGCAAGGTCCGCCGCCTCCGTGACGTCCGCGTCCGCCACGAACGACACCTTCGCCGTCCCAGCCATGTACGCCAGGTCGGCCGGCAGCGCGTCGACCAGCGCCAGCGCCGTCGACGTGCCCTCCGGCAGCGTGACCGCCAGCCGGTAACGCACGATCTCCCCGATCGCCAACTGCAGCGGCGAGTCCGTCGTGTGCGCCTCCGAGGTCGCCACCACCGACTTGACCGGCGCCACGTTGGCTGCGGTGAACGACTGCTGCGCCGCGCGGGCATAGCCGTTGGGCACGCCGCCGACGCCGCCGGAACCGTCGCGCTCGCCGTCGGCGGCGCCCGACGCGCCCGGCGTGCACGAGCCGGTGCCGTTGCTGCACGTCCCGGTCCCCGGGACGCTGGTGAAGGTGAGCGCCGCCGTGTTGGTGACGACCTGGTTCGGCGCGACCGCTGCGAGCAGCGTCGCCTGGTAGTCGATGGTCACACTCGCTCCCGGCGCGATGCTGGCGATCGTCACGCTGAGCGCCGAGGCCGTCGAGCTGTCGGTGACGCCCGTGCTCGGCGTCACGACGACGCTGCCGGTGCGCTGCAGCACCGGCGGCAACGTATCGGTGACGACGACGTCGTACGCCGTGCTGCGGTCGTTGCCCGAGGCGGCGGTTATCGTCAGCCGGTAGCTCACAGTGTCGCCGGCGTCGGCCGGCGCCGCGCCCATGATCGCCTTGGCGAGCGCCAACGAGGGCTCGACGATGCCCGCGGGAACGTTCGTGGCGTCGCTGCCGACCTGCGTGCCGCCCACGGTCACGCGGGCGCTGTTGTTCTTCGTCTCGCCGGCGTCGTTGCGGTCGGCGGCGGAGTTGTTGTTGTTGTCGACCAGCGCGTTGAACTCGATGACGACGAACTCGGCGTCCGCGTCGCTGTCGCCGTTGACCAGGTCGCCCAGCTTGAAGTAGGGGTCGGTACCCGTGGTTGCGAACGCATCGGGATCCGATGCGGTGCTGTTGCTGCTCCCCACGTTGAAGTCGGCAAGCGTGCAGGTGAGCGCCGAGGAGGCCGGGGTGGCGCCATCGGCGGCGCTCCCCGACGTGGTGCAGGAGGCCGGCGACACCGCCGGGACGCTGCCTGTTGCGCTCGAGGCGAAGCCGGCGCCGTTGGACACGAAGCCGAGCCGCGCGGTGTCGTCGTCGAGGAACGTGAGGCCCGCGGGGAGCAGGTCGCGGAGTTGGAAGTTGGCGAACGTCCCCTCGGGCACCCGGGCGATCAGGCGATAGCGGACGATCTCGCCGATGGTGACCCGCTCGCGCGGCGCGACGTAGCCCGTGTGGCCCTCCGAGGTCGCCACGAGGTACTTGGTCGTCGCCGGCACTGCGGTGTTCACCGCCGCCGTGTCCGTCGCGTCGGCGGCCGTGTGGTCGCCCCCGCCCTCGTCGCCCGCGTAGTTGAACAGCGTGGCGGTGTCGGTCAGCGTTTGGTTCGCCGACACCGATGCCTGGAGCTGCAGGTCGAACGTGACGACGGCGATGTTGGCGCCGCTGGTGGCGTCGTACGCGGCGAGCGCGCCCGCGCCCGCGCCGTCGGTCAGCTCTATGCCGCCGCTCGCGTCGAACAGGCCGGTGCCCAGGCTCGTGTACGGGATCAGCGTGCCCGCCCCGTTGGCGACGCACAGGTTGAGACCGCCCGACGGGATCGCGAAGCCGGCCGGCAGGGTGTCGCGCACGCGCACGTCGAAGGCGCCGGTCAGGCCCGAGCCGGTGTTCTCGATGACGATCGCGAGGGTGACGATGTCGCCCGCGTCGAGACCGGAGACGTTGCTGTTGATCGGCGCCGCCGCGAGCGCCGCGGAGCCGAGCGGAGGAGGCGTCGTGAAGCGGGGACAGCCGCCGCCCGGCGCCGAGAACGCGGCCGGCCCGACCACGGGGGGCGTGAACGTTGCGCCCGCCTTGTCGCTGGCGACGACACCCTTGGCCACGCGCAGCACTGGCTCCGTGAGCTGGATCTGGACGATCGCGTCCGCCGTCTGATCGCCGGCGTTGGTGGTACCCTCCTGCGCGCGCACCTGGTTGGTCAGGAACAGGCCGTCCGCAAACGGATCGGCCGACGCCGCGACGGTGAACAGGATGTCGACGACCGTCGGGGTGTTGCTCGTGTCGTCGAAATCTCCGTAGGTGAACGTGACGCTGTTGGCCGTCGCATCGGCCGCCAGCGTCGGGACGATCCCCGAGTAGGCCCGGAACGTGTCCGTGGGACCGAACTTGGCGCGGCCGGCGGCGGGCACTGCGGCGTCGACGACGTCGTCGAACGCCGTGAGCTGCGTGGCGTACAGCACCGGCAGCGGCAGGTAGTCGATGAAGCGCATGTCCTCCACGTCGCTGGTGGGCAGCGTGTAGAGGATGCGATAGGTGACCGTGTCGCCGGGCGCGATGCGCACGGGGACCGGGAACGAGGTCGCGCCGTTCACGGCGTAGATCGACTTCGCGAGGGCGCCGGTCACAATGGCGACGGCCACGCCGCTGTCGTCCTGCTCCGCGAACCCCGTGGGCGCCTGCGTCGCGTTGTCGAGCACGTCGCCGCCGATGGTGACGCCATTGTCGAGGGTGTCTCCCTGGTCGACCGACGGATCGCCCGAGGGGTAGGTGTCGGAGAACTGCTCCTGGATCACCGTGCGGAACACGATCGTCCCCGTCGTGCCGCCGAACGGGCACGCCGCGGCGTTCGGCGGCTCGCCGCCGCCCGCAGGCACGCAGCCGCCGGTCAGGACGCCGTCGAGAGCGCGGGCGACCAGCTCGGCGGAGACCGCGAAGGTGACGGTCGTCCCGCCCGTGCCCGGGCTGTCGAGAACCACCGTCACGTTGCCGGGAGCAAACGCGCCCGCGGTGCTCGCGCCGTGCTCGTCGACGGCGAGCGTTGGGGCGAAGCCGGCGTCCCAGCGCTGGCCGTCGGAGAAGACATCGACGACGACGAGGTTGGAGAACGTGAAGAAGTCCGAAACCTGGAAGGCGAGGGTGTACTCAAGGGTGTCGCCCGGCGACGGCCCGGGGGCGCCGGTGTCGGCGACCACGGCGACCGCCTTCTGGATGGCGACCGATTTGTCGGTGAGCGTGTGGTCGGCGGCCGTGGCGTCGCTGGCGGCGTGGACGCTGCCGTCCCGCCCGTCGACCGGCACCCAGTCGCCCTCGGCGCGCGCATCGTCCACGGAGAGCACGTCGTCGCCGCTCGCCGGGTCGACGACGCGCGCGAGAGACGCGTCGTCGCGCGGCACGTAGAACGTGTACAGCAGCGTCGCGTCGGCGCTGCCCGCGGTGCCGGCGACGGCCGCGAAACGCCGGGTCAGCGTGCCTCCGGGCGCGGAGGTGCTCGGGGTCGCGATGGCCGTGGTGCCCGTGAGCACTCCGTTGACCCTCGTCTCGTCCACCTGAAGAAACTGCAGGTTGCCGGGCAAGAGATCGCTGATGTCGAGGTCCGTGATCGTCTGGCCGTCGGCGATGTCGACCGCGAGCAGAAACTGCCGCGGGTAGTTCGGTCCCGTGGCGGTCTCGTCCTCGGGACCGAGATACGTCTTGGCGAGCCGCAGGAGCACGGGCGTGACCGACTGGCGGACGCTCCAGGCACCGCTGTCGGCGGCCGCGTCGCTGAGGATCGACGGGTCGGTGGCCGGGTCGGCCAGCGGCGTCGCGCCGTACTGGAACCCCGCCCGCGCTGCGATCGGCAGCGGCACACCGAGATCGGCAAGGTTGCTCGTGGTTGCCGCGATCACCACCTCCGCCGGCGGCTGGTCGTTGGTGAAAGAGCCGAAGGGGAGCTGCAGCACGACGAGCGTGTCGCCGGGCGTGCCACACACCTGGAGTGGCGCGCCGGCGGTGTTCACGGCGTACGGGTGGCTGACGCAGGTCGGCGCGGCGCCGGCCGGGAAGGTGAGCTGGACCGAGGTCACCGGCGCCCCGAGATAGGTGGCGCCGGCGAAGCCGATGCCATCGTCCGTGGCGGCGCCGGCGCCGTCAGCGCCGGTCACCGGGAAGACGAGGTCGATGAACGGCCCGTAGCCGGTGGTCGTGGCCGACGTGTTGTCGAACGTCGCCGTGAAGGTGAACGGCTCGCCGATCATCGTTTCGGCCGGCACGCCCAGGGTGACCGCCGGCACCGGGTTCTGGGCGTAGCTCCATGTGGCGACGACGATGGCGACCAGGGCGAGCGCCCGCGCGTGTCCGTTCATCCCCGATACCTCCCAAGCCGTGAAGATTGTATGTATAGATTCGCACTATGGTCAAGATTCGACACTAGTACACAAAGTCGATGCAGACTTCGGCCGGGTGCACGTCCTCGGTGTCTTTGCGCGCCCAGGCCGGCGTCGCGCAGGCCTGAGAGAAGCACTCCCATCACGGATCTCGTTGCGGTGCCGCGTGGTTCCCCCTGGCCGCCGCTCCGCTCCGGCTCAAGACAGGGGCCTCCGGCTCCGCCTGCGGCGATGTCGTTCTTCTCCCGTCGACCCTTCCAGCGGGTCGAGCGAGCGGCTCGAATCCCCATCCCGGACCCGAGCGCACCGCCGGGGCCGCTCACGGGGCGGCCGCGACGTATACTGCTCGCCCGCCGGCGACGGAAGGCGATCCGCCGGGCGGGAATCGGAGGGGGATGCCAGCGACGCGCGGCCCGTCGGGGCAGCCACAACCGCTCGAGCGGGTGCGCCTGCGGCCCGAGGACCGGCTGCTGCTGGTCGCCGCCCACCCCGACGACGACACGCTCGCCGCGGGCGGCCTGCTGCAGCGCGCCGTCGCCGCCTCCACGGCGCTGCGCGTGGTGTTCGCGACCGACGGCGAGAACAACCCATGGGCGCAGCGCGCCAGCGAGCGGCGTCTCCTCGTGCTGCCGCCCGACCGCGCCCGCTTCGGAGCGCGCCGCCGCCGCGAGGCGACCGCGGCGCTCGCCCGGCTGGGCGGCTCGCCGGAGCAGGCCGTCTTTCTCGGCCTTCCCGACCAGGGCCTGACGCCGCTGCTGCTGGCGGATGCCGGGCGGGTGGCGGTGACGCTGCGGGAGCTCGTCGTGCGCGAACGGCCGACGCTGCTGCTCGCCCCGTCCGCTGCCGACCTGCACCCCGACCACAGCGCCCTCGCCGTGCTGCTCCGCCTCGCCATCGGCGCGCTGCCCGCGGCTGCGCGGCCGCGCGAGCTCGCCTACGTCGTGCACAACCCCGCCCTCCGCCGGACCGACGCCTTCCCGATCTCGCACGAGCTGTCCGAGGCCGAGCGGAGCGCCAAGCTCGCCGCAATCCACTGCCACGCCAGCCAGCTCCATCTCCGCGGTCCCTGGCTGCGCTCGTTCGCGGCCCGAACCGAGTCGTTCCAGCCGGCGCCCGCGAACGCCCCCCACCCTTGCGCCGGCGCGCATCCAACCGCGGCCGGAACCTTCGCGGTTCCGCTCGCGACGCACCCGCGGTTGCGCGCGTTCGGCGCCCGCACGCTGCTCGTGCTGGCCGACCGTCCCGGCGAGCGTCCGCTGGCGCTCGCCTGTCCCCTGCCGGCGTTCCCGCGCCGGCTGACGGTCCGCGACGCGGCCTCCGGGACGCCGCTCGGCGAGGCGAGGTACGTCGGGCACGCGCTGGGGGGAACCCTCTCGCTCCCCGGCGGCCTTCTCGCCGGCGCAACCCGGGTCTTCGTCAAGCTCGAGCGGCGCTTCGGGTTCTTCGACGAGGCCGGCTGGCTCGAGCTCCCCCTCCCGGCGTAGGCGCCCGCGGGGAAGGGGCTCGCTCCCCGCGGCGCCGGATCCGCCGGCCGCCCGCAGCACCCGGGCCCCCGGGCAGCGGCGCTCCGCCCCCCGCGGCGCGAGCGCACCCGCCGGCGCGTCCCGTGCGGCGGCGCGCGCCGTCCGAACCGCGCTACCATCGCGGCACGGACTGCGACGATGCCGACGATACGCGCCCGCACCAGACCCAGACGCCAGGACCTGCGCGCCCGGTCCGGGACGGTGCGCGAGCGGGTGCCGAAGCCGCGGCGCCGCTTCCGCGCCGGCCGCCTGCTCGCGGCGCTGCACGGCGCCAGCGAGACGCTGCAGGTGGTGATCGAGCCCGAGGTCGCCGCATGGGCGACGCTGGTGACGCTCACCGCCGGCGAGGGGTTCGCCTTCAACCGCGCCTTCCTCCTGCTGCGCGACGGCGACGAGCTGCGAGGCCGTTTCGGGATCGGCCCGCGCACGCGCGAGGAGGCGGCGCGCGTGTGGGCCGAGCTGCGGCGGGACGACGCCCACCCCCTGGAGGCGCTGGCCGACCTGGAGCCGGGAGAGATCGAGCGCGAGCAGGCCAAGCATGCCGACCTCCTCGCGCGCCTCTCCCACCCCCTGGTGGCCGGCTGCGGCGAGTGGCGGCGGCCGTTCGTAGCGCGCGGGCAGCACCCGCACCCGTGCGTGCAGCACTGGGTCGCCACGCTCGAGTCGAACGCCCTGGCGGTGATCCCGATGGCCGCCTCGGGCCACCCGTGGGGCGTGCTGCTGGCAGACAACTTCGTCACTCAAGCGCCGATCTACCCGGGCACCCTGGAAGCGGCGTCCACGCTCGCCAACGCGCTGCGCGTCGCGCTCGAGCGCACCCACCTGATGAACCGCCTGCAGGAGGAGGAGAAGCGGCGCATCGACTCGGAGCACGCCACCGCGATGGTGGAGGCGGCGCGCGCGCTGGCGCATGACCTGAAGAACCCGCTGGCGCTCGCCGGCGGCCTCGCGCGCGAGCTTCTCGCCGGCGGCCTCGCGGACGCGGCGGCGAGCCGGCGCGGTCTGGCGACGATCGCGGACGCGGTGCGCACCGCCGAGGAGAGGCTCGCGCAGCTCGTCGACGGGCTCGCCGCCCGCGTAGCCGGCGTCTCGCTCGCCGTGATCGACGTCGGCGCCGTGGTGGAACGCGTCGTCGACTCGATCCGGCCGCTCGCCGCCGCCCGCCGCATCCACCTGCTGTGCTACCGGCCGCAGCGCCCGATGCTCGGCCTCGCGGAGCCGTCGTTCCTCGAGCGCTGCGTCGAGAACCTCGTGGGCAACGCGCTGCAGTCGCTGCGCGAGGCGCGCGCCACTGCCGGTGTGGCGCGCGTCGCGGTGGTGCAGGACGAGGGATGGGTGCGCGTCGAGGTGGCCGACAACGGCCCGCCGCTCCCCCCGACGCTGCGCGCCGACCCGTTCGCCGGCGGCGTCTCGACGCGGGCGCGCGGCACCGGCCTCGGGCTGGTGTCGGTGCGCCGGCTGATCGACGCGATGGGCGGCCGGGTGGAGTACGATGAGAAGGAGGCGGGTTGGGTGCGGTTCAGCCTGCTGCTGCGGAGGGCCGAGTGAGCGCGCAGGTACTGCTGTTCGTCGACGACGAGGAGGGGCTGCTCGAGCTGTACCGCGCCTCGTTCGCCCGCGACGGGTACGCGGTCGAGACGGCGGCCACGCTCGCGGCCGCGCGCGCGCGCCTCGCCGCGGGAGGCGTCGACCTCGTCGTGCTCGACATCCGCATGGCGGATGGGTCCGGGCTCGCGCTGCTGCGCGAAATCAAGGCCGGGGCACAGCGGCTGCCGGTGGTGCTTTCGACGGCGTACGCCCGCTACCAGGACGACTTCTCGGCGTGGCTGGCCGACGCGTACGTGGTGAAGTCCTCGGACCTCGGCGAGCTGAAGGCCGCGGTGCGGCGCTGTCTGGAGCGCCCGGCGTGATTCCGGTCGTCCTGGCCGGAGGCTTCGGCACCCGCATCCGGCCGCTCTCGGCCAACCGTCCCAAGCCGATGCTCCCGGTGGTCAACCGGCCGATCCTCGAGCGCGTGCTGCGCCGCCTCGCCGCCGCCGGGTTGCCCGAGGCGGTGGTCGTCACGTACCACGATCCCTCCAAGGTGCGCGACGCGTTCGGCGACGGCGGCGGCGTCGGGATGCGGTTGCGCTACCACCAGTCGGACGAGGACTTCGGCACCGGCGGCGCGGTCGTGCGCGGCGCCTCGGTGATCGCGGCGGAGCGCTACCTGGTGGTTTCGGGCGACGTGCTGTGCGACTTCAGCTTCGCCGGCCTGGCGGCGGCGCACGCGCGCACCGGCGCGGCGCTGACGATCGCCCTCACCCGCGTCCCCAACCCGCTGCAGTTCGGGATCGTGACGCTCGACGGCGAGTCGCGGGTGCGGCGCTTCCTCGAGAAGCCGACCTGGGGCGAGGTGTTCTCCGACACCGTGAACGCCGGCATCTACCTCGTCGAGCGCGGGGTCCTCGCGCAGGCCCCGCAGGCGGAGGCGTTCGACTTCTCGGGCGACCTCTTCCCGCGCCTGCTGGAGCAGGGCGTGGCCCTGCACGGGTGCGTCATGCCCGGCTACTGGCGCGACGTCGGGGATCCCGAGTCGTACCTCGCGGCGCACCGCGACTTCTTCGCCGGCGCGCTCGCGCTCGCGCCGCCGGGGGAGCAGCGCCTGCTCGGCGGGCGGCCGGCGTGGGTCGAGGGCGGCGCCGAGATCGCGGACGACGTCGACGCCCGCGGCACGGTGGTGATCGGCCCCGGCTGCGTGATCGGCGCCGGTGTCCGCCTCGAGGACGTGGTGCTCGGCCCCGGCACGGTGGTCGGCGCCGGCGCGGAGCTGCGCCGCACCGTCACCTGGAGCGGCGCGCGCGTGGGGGCGCGGGCGCGCGTCGAGGGGGCGGTGCTGTGCGACCGCGTGCGCGTCGGCGAGGCGGCCGTCGTCGAGGCGGGTGCGATCGTCGCCGACGACACCGCGCTCGGCCGCGAGGTGCGCGTCAAGGAGGGGATCAGGATCTGGCCGGCGAAGGTGGTCGAGGACCACGCGGTGGTGCACGCCAACCTGGTTTACGCCGACCGCTGGCGCACCTCGGCGTTCGAGGAGGGTGCCGTCACCGGGCTGACCAATCTCGAGCTGACTCCCGACGTCGCGGCCCGTCTCGGCGCGGCCTACGGCACGCTGCTGCCGGAGAGAACGACGGTCCTCACGGTGCGCGACGCCCACCCCGCCGCGCGCATGCTGCGGCGCGCCTTCGTCGGCGGCGTCGGCTCCACCGGGGTGAACGTGGTCGACCTCGGGATGCTCCCGGTGCCGGTGATGCGCCACAAGCTGGAGTCGTTCGGAGAGGTCGGCGGCGTCTCGTTCCAGCAGGTGCAGGGCGCGCGCGGGATGACGGCGATCCGCTTCTTCGGCGAGCTGGGGATCGACATCTCGACGTCGTTCGCCAAGTCCGTCGAGCGCGTGTTCATGCGCGAGGAGTTCCGGCGGGCGCCGCATCAGGACGTCGGCGTGATCTACGAGCACCCGCGGCTGGTGGACTTCTACGCCGAGTCGTACCTGCGCGCGCTCGAGGTCGACGCGGTCCGCGCCCGCCGCTTCCGCCTGGTGGTGGACAACTCCCACTCCGCGGCGGCGGTGGTGCTGCCCCGCCTGCTCGCCGAGCTCGGCTGCGAGGTGGTGTCGCTCAACGCGCACACCGAGGGCGCCCACGAGTCGCTGCTCGACGACGAGATGGCGCAGGCGCAGCAGCGCCTCGCGACCATCGTCGCGGCGCTCGACGCCGACCTCGGTGTGTGGCTTCACCCGGGCAACGAGCGCCTCGCGCTCGCCGACCGCCGCGGCGTCCTGTGGCGCGACATGGATCTGGCCGCGCTCGTCGTCGCTGCGGTCGCCGCAGCCGGCCTGCCGCCCGGGCAGGTCGTGCTCCCTGTGTGGGCGCCCTCGTCGTTCGCGCGCGCCCTTGCGGCCGCCGGCCACCAGGCGCACGAGACGCTGTCGGCGCCGCGCGCCATGACCGAGGCGTCGCGCCTGCGCGGCGTCGTCGCCGCGACCGCCGGCGAGGGCGACCTGATCTTCCCGCGCTTTCACCACGCGCCCGACTCGCTGTTCGCCGTCGCCGCCCTGCTCGAGCTCCTCGCGCGCGCCGGCCTGCCGGCGGAGGAGCTCGCGGCGCAGGCGCCGGCGGTGCCGGTGGCGCGCGTGCTCCTCTCCTGCCCGATGGAGCGCAAGGGCGAGGTGATGCGGCGGTTCGTCGAGGCCGCCGCGGGAGAGCGGGTCTCCTACCTCGAGGGGGTGAAGGTGACGACCGCCGACGGGTGGGTGCTGCTGCGGCCCGACCGCGTGGCGCCACGGCTGCACCTCCACGCGGAGGCCGGCGACCGGGCGGCGGCCGCGGCGGCGGTGGCGCGATGGGCCGCCGAGATCACAGCCCTGCTGAGGAGCACGTGAGCGCGCCATGGCCAAGCTGACGGTTCTCTGGCACCTCCACCAACCGCTGTACCGCACCGCGGACGGCCGGGTGCACGCCCCGTGGGTGCTGCTGCACGCCGCGGGCGAGTACCTCACCCTCACCCGCGTGATCGAGCGCTCCGGCTGGCAGGGGCAAGTGCTCAACCTCGTCCCCGTGTTCATCGAGCAGCTCGCGGCGTACCGCGACGGCGTGGCGCACGACCCGCTGCTCGACGCCTTGCGCACCCCCGCCCGCGACCTGGCGCCCGAGGGGCAGCAGGAGCTGCTGCGCTGGGCGTTCATGATGCACCCGCAGCAGCTCCGGCGCTGGCCGCGCCTCGTCGAGTTGGCGGCGCGCGCCAACGGCGCGGCCGAGGACGAGCTGCGGCGGCGCTACACCGTCCAGGACCTGACCGATCTGCAGGTCCTGCTGGTGCTCGCGTACGCCGCGCCGAACCTGCCGTGGGAGCCCGAGCTCGCCGCGATCGCCGAGGCCGGCCGCAACTGGAGCGCCGGCGCGCGCGAGCAGGCGGCCGCATGGCTCGCCGCCTGCCCCGGTCGCATCCTGGACGCCTACAGGTCGCTCGCGAGGAGGGACGGCGTCGAGATCGCGACGTCGCCGTTCGCCCACCCGATCATGCCGCTGCTCATCGACACCGGGATCGTTCCGGAGTCGTGGGCGCCGCACCCGCCGCCGCCGTTCCCCCGTTTCGCGGCGCCGGCGGACGCCGCGGCGCAGCTCAGGGCCGGTTTCAGGCTGATGCGCGCCCAAGGGTTCTCGCCGCACGGCTGCTGGCCGCCGGAGGGGTCGGTGTCGGCCGCGGCGGTCGCCGCCTACGGCAGGCACAACGTCCGCTGGCTGTGCACCGACGAGGGGATCCTCGCCGCGTCGCTCGGGCGCGCCGTCTCCGGCGAGACCGGGATCGGCGACGAGCTGTTCCGCGCCTGGCGTCTCGACGAGGGCGGCCCGGCGCTGTTCTTCCGCCACCGCGGCCTCTCGGACTTCATCGGCTTCCAGGCCGCGCGGTTCGGCGACGAGGCGGCGGCTGCGCGCGAGCTGGTGGCGCAGATCCGCCGCGTCGCGCGGCAGGTGCCGGCCGACGCCGGAATCCTCATCGCGCTCGACGGTGAGAACCCGTGGACCTCGTACCCCGAGGGCGGCGCCCGCTTCCTCACCACGCTCGCCGCGGCGCTCGCGCAGTGCGACGAGATCCAGCCCGCCACGCTCGGCGAGCGCGTCGCCGACGAGGTGCCGCTGCAGCTCCCCCGCCTCCACCCGGGCTCGTGGATCGGCGGCACGTTCGGCACCTGGATCGGCCACCCGGAGAAGAACCGCGGCTGGGAGTACCTCCGTCTGGTGCGCTCGCTCGGCGGCGCGAAGGGCGGCGCTTCGTGGCTGGCCGCCGAGGGGTCCGACTGGTGGTGGTGGTTCGGCGACGACAACCCGACGCTGCTGGCGCCGCTGTACGACGAGCTGTTCCGCGCGCACCTGCGCGACGCCTGCGCGGCGGCCGGCGTACCTGCTCCGGCCGAGCTCTCGGCTCCGGTGCGCTCGCGCGCCGTGCGCCTCAAGGTGCCGCGCTCGCGCACCTGGCCCGCGCCGGCGCTCGACGGCCTCACCACTAACTTCTTCGAGTGGGCGGTGGCGGCGTGGGCCGAGGCGCCCGCCGGCCACCGCCGGCTCGCGCGCGTGGCGCTGCGCGCCAGCGACACCACCTTGTGGCTGCGCGTCGAGCCGCGCGCGCACGCCGGGCCGCCGGCGCCGCTGGCGGTGACCGTCGTCGGCCCCAACGAACGGGTCACGTGGAAGCTCCCCGACGACCGCCTGCAGCAATGCGGCGTCGGAAGCTGCGTGGAGGCCGCCGTGCCGCTGCCGGAGGGCGAGGTCCTGGTCGGCATCGAGCACCACGGCGAACGGCTGCCAGTCGACGGCTTCTGGTCGCTCGACCTCGTCGACGTCGACGAGACGTAGGGAGGATGAGAGTCTTTGAGAGACCACCGGCTCTCACGCCGCGCCACGGGCGCGGCGGCGGGTGGGGTGAAGCCCGCGACTTCACGTCGCG
>CAZQLL010000046.1:0-27110 GCA_964594125.1 uncultured Thermoanaerobaculia bacterium
GACGTTTGAGTCGCGGGCTTCACCCCACCCGCCGCCGCGCCCGTGGCGCGGCGCCCAGGCCATCATTCCCCTGCGAACGCCGAGCGGATCACGGCGTCGCGGTCCTCGATCGCGCGCTCCAGCTCCGCCGTCGCCGCCTCCATAGCCGCCACGGCGTCGTCGCCGGCCGCGAGGCGTCCCGACCGCTCGACGGCCGCGGCCACGAGCGCCGCCAGCCCCTCGTCGAAGCGGTACAGCGCCGCGAGCTGCTCCTCGCGCACCTTGACGGCGTCGAACGCGCCCGCGTAGCCGGAGCCGGCGTGGCGCAGTCGGTTGGCCGCCGCGTCGAGCGCCTTCTCGACCGCAGCGAGCCGGGAGACCGCAGCGGTGGTCGGCGGCGCTGCGGCGAGGTGGCGGAGCACGCCGCTGCGGGCGCGGTCGATGCCGACCGCCAGCTCGCGGCGCAGGCGCTGGTCCATGTCGCGCCGCAGCGCGCGCTCCATGTACCCCGCGAACCCCGGCACACGCGCGCCGAGGCGCTCGAGCGCGCCGCGCGCCGCCCGCCCCCGTTCGATCGCGTCGTCCATCGGCGGCCTCCCGGCCCGGATACTATCATCGCGCGTGGAGGCGGCACCCGCGTGCTTCTCATCGTCGGTCTCGGCGGCAACCAGGGCGATGTCGGCGGCGCGTTCGCGGCGGCGGCAACGGCGCTCGGCCGCCGCTTCCGCGTCCGCGCCGCATCGTCGTTGTGGCGCAGCGCCCCGCTCGGACCGGCGCAGCCCGACTTCCTCAACGCGGCGCTCCTCCTCGAGGTCGACTGCGATCCGCTGCGCCTGCTGGCCTGCGCCCAGCGCATCGAGGGCGCCGCCGGCCGCGACCGCGGCGCCGAGGTGCGTCTCGGCCCGCGTCCGCTCGATATCGATCTGCTGCTCGCCCCCGGCGTCGTCGTCGAGAGCCCCGCCCTCACGCTCCCGCACCCGCGCCTGGCCGGGCGCCGCTTCGCGCTGCTGCCGGCGGCGGAGCTGGCCCCGGAGTGGGTCCACCCGCGGCTTCACCGCACCCTCGCCGACCTCGCGGCGGCACTGCCGGCGGAGGGGCAGCGCTGCGAGCGCGTGGGCAGGTTCCCGGGCGGACACAGGCGGCGTCAGCGACAGAGATAGAGGATGCACGGCTCCGTGACGCTGCGCGTGTAGCCGGCGAGCAGCGGCCGAAGCGCCGGCACCCAGTCGGCGGCCCATTCCTCGTCGGGCGCCCGCTCGGCCTCCCCCGTACGGTCGCCGCGCACCACGACGATCGCGGCAGGCGGCGCGGCGAGCAGGGCGCCGGCGACCTCTTCACGGGAACGGCGGGCGAACGGAGACCCGCCGGCCAGCGGATACGTGTAGACGAGTCGGCTCGCCGGCCGGCGGCCGGCGTGGAAGTAGATCTGAGCGCTCGCTCCCCAGACGAAGATCGTACGGCCCGGTGCGACCTGCTCGGCGATCCAGCGCCCGAGCTCCGCCTCCCACGTGGGAGCGCTTGCCCACACACGCATCTGCTCGACCGTGGCCGATACCGAGGGCACGAAGAGGAGCGGCATCAGGACTCCGGCGGCGACAGAGAGCCGCCTCCTGGCGCCCGCCGCAAGGGTCTCGCGGAGCGACGCGAGGCCGGCCGCGCCCGCGAGCGCGAGCGGCACCGTGAGCTGCTGCAGATAGTGAAGGTACGGGCGGCCGGCGGCGAGGACGCCTGCGGCGGACGCCAGCGACCACAGCGCCGCGAGCCATGCCACCGTCCCCCGGCAGCCCCGCATCGCCGCCGCGGCGAGCGCCGCCCCGCCCGCGAGGAAGGGGGCGAACCCCCGCGCCACCTCGCCGGCGAGGTAGGGCACGCGCACCGACGCCGGTACTGGCGGCGCTCCCGCGTACGCGACGTTGTAGGCGACCACCGCCTCCAGGGCGGCCGGCAGGCCGCCCCGTACGGCGAAGTACGTGACTGCCAGGAGCATCGGCACCGCGGCCGCGGCGACGTAGGAGGCAAGCCCGGCGGCCAGCGCGCGTCGATCCGGCGGGAGGCGGCGGCCGCCGCACACGGCGATCGCCAGGAAGAGTGCGACCTCGGGCATGCACACGGGCTTCACGAGCAGCGCCGCCGCGCTCGCGAGCCCGAGAGCGGCCAGCCAGCCGGGATGGCGGGAGGCGCGGCTGCGAAGGGCGGCGAGCGCCGCCGCCGCAACGCAGAGCATCATCGGGACCTCGGTGTTGGCGGTGCCTCCCCAGGTGGCGGCGCTGGCCTGGAGGTAGACCACGGAGAACGCGACGGCGGCGAGCGCCGCGCGGGAGCTCTCGGGCCTCGCCGCGCGGAGCACCAGCGCCGCCGCCAGACCGGTGAGCGCGGTCATGAGCGCGAACGCCACCCGCACGGGCGCCATCGACGCCCCGAAGAGGGCGAACACCGACCGGTAGATCAGGTAGATCGCGGGCGGCTTGTGATCGAACACGTCGCGGTACGGGAGCCGCCCCGCCGCCCACTCGCGCGCGACCGTCGCGTAGACGCCCTCGTCGCGGTCGAGCACGACATCCGTGAACGACGGCCACCAGAGGGCGAGCGCCGCAACGGCGCTCGCGGCGAGCAGCCCGAGGAGGAACGCGGGCGTGACGGGGGCGCGGAAGAGCTGTTGCCCGTGCCCGCCTGCGCCGGCGGCGGCGCCTCGGACCGTGTGTCTGCCCATTCCAGCGGAGATTGTAGCGATGCGGATCCGGCGCCTTCACTCCTCGGGCGCCGGCGCCCGGCCCGGCTGCCGGGCCGTCGCGGAGAACGTGCTCGCGCTGCGCAGGCTCTCGGCAGGAGCGGATCGGCGGTCTCACCGCTCGCCGCGCAGGATCGCGGTGGGCTCGAGCGCGGCCGCCCGCCGCGCCGGCTGCACGGCGGCGACCACGCACACGGCGAGGGCGACGGCGAGCGACCCGAGGTAGAACGACACCCGCTCGGCCATCTGCAGGTGCTCGTTGCGCAGCGCCGCGCTCTCGCCGAAGTCGACCGGGATCGCGGCGACGGCGCGGATCAGCAGCGCGCCGGCCACCCAGCCGATGATCGCCCCGAGCAGCCCGAGCAGCACGCCCTGGTGGAGGAAGATCACGCCGATGTCGTGGCGGGAGAAGCCGGCGGCGCGCATGATCGCGATGTCGCGCCGCTTCTCCGAGACGAGCTGCACCAGCACGTTGGCGACGCCGAACGCGGCCACCAGGGTGGTGAACAGCACCAGCACCAGCGTGATCCGGTTCTGGCGGTCGAACGCCTCGATCGCGGCGGCGCTGCGTTCCTGCCACGAGCGGCAGACGTACTCGCTGCGCGCCGCCGCCACCCGCGCCACGTCGCGCGCCGCCAGCGGGTCGGCGAGCGCCAGCCGCACGCTGGTCGCCTGGTCGTCGGCGAGGCCGGCGAGCGCCTGCGCGAGCGGCAGGTTGACCATCGCCAGCGTCTTGTCGATGCGCGACAGGCCGGTCTCTACGAGCGCCACGACGACCAGCGGCGAGGCGCCGCCGCCGGCGCCGACGGCCTGCAGGCGCGCGCCCACCGCGACGCCGAGCGAGCGGGCCAGCGCGGCGCCGAGGACGACGCCGTCGCGCGTCCCCTCGAGGTCGCGCCAGCGCCCGCTCACCACCTTCCCCGACAGCGCCGAGACCGCGGCCTCGAGGCTCGGGACCACGCCCGCGAGCGCCGCCGGGCGGCGCACCGTGCCGTACAGCAGCACCACCTGGGCATCGACCGCGGGCGCCACCGCGCGCACCCCGGGAATCGAGGCGAGCGCCGCGGTCACCGCCGCGACGTTGCGCACGGCCCGCTTCTCGTCGGGGAGATGGTGGCGCGAGAGCGCGTACACCGCGTCGCCGCCGCCGCGCAGCGCGGCCGGCCGCCACCCGGGCGGACGCCGCGGCAGCACCTCGACGTGCGCCGCGCTCTCGGTCGTCTTGGCGACGAAGTCCTCCGAGAGCCCCGTCGTGAGCGACAGCGTGACGATCAGCATCGCGGCGCCGACCGCCACCGAGGCGAGCGCGATCGCGGCCTGGCGCGGCCGGCCGCGGAGCTGCGCCTCCGCGATGCGCACGTGGTGGACGCCACCGAGCGGCACGTCGCCTCCGCGCGCTACGGGGCGGCCGCGGCGCGCGGCGCCGGCCGCATCTTCACCCCGTCGCGCACCGCGGCGGCCAGCGGGGCGACGAGGCGCTCGCCCGCCGCGAGCCCCGCGATCACCTCGCACGCCCGCTCGTCGCAGGCCCCCACCGTGACCTCGCGCCGCCGCGCCCGGCCGTCAGCGCCCACCAGGTAGGCGACGCGGCGCGCGCCGGTCCCCTCGAGCGCATCCCGCGGCGCCACCAGCGCGCCGTCCACCACGCCGGTGACGATGTTGACGGTGGCGGTGAGATCGAGCTGCAGCGGCGGCCGCTCCTCCGGCAGCGTGACCAGCACATCGGCCGACTTGGTCAGCCGGTCGACCGCCGGCACGACGCGCCACACCCTCCCGGTGAGCACGCGGCCGAGGTGGGCGTCGAAGACGATGCGGACCTCCTGGCCGGGAACGATGCGGCCGACGTCGCGCTCGTCCACCTGCACCCGCAGGTAGGCCGGCGCGAGGTCGACGATCGACACCACCTCGTCGCCCTCGCGCAGCGCGTCCCCGGCGCGGTGGTGCAGCGCCGAGACCACGCCGGCCAGCGGCGCCCGCAGGCTCACCCAGCCGAGCTCCTCGCGGGCCAGCGCGAGCGCCGCCTGGCGGGCCGCGAGCTGCGCCGCCAGCTCGCGGGCGCGCTCGCGCGCGCGCACCCATTCGTCATCCGGCAGCAGGCCGTCGCGCGAAAGCGACTCGGCGCGGCGCGCGGCGTCCTCCGCCTCTGCGAGCGCCGCACGCGCCGCCTCCGCCTCGCTCTCGGCCCGAGCGGCGGCGAGGCGCAGCGCGGCGGCGTCCTGGCGCGCCACCTCGACGCCCGCCTGCACCGGCTCGCCGGCGCCCACCAGCAGCCGCTCGAGCGGCGCCGCGACGCGGGCGCGCACGGTGGCGCGGCGGTCGGTGTCGACGCGCCCCGTCGCGTAGATCGCGGCGACCACGCGGCCGGTCGACACCTCGGCGACCGTCACCTCGACGCCGCGCAGGCCGCGGGCGACCACGCGGCCGAGCACCGTGCCGGCGAGCGCCAGCAGCACGATCAGCACCGTCCACCGTCTCATCCGTCACCTCGCCTGCGCTCAGCGCGTGTGAAGAAGCCTCCTCACAAGCTCCGACTACTTCTTGAGGGGCGGGCCGCGGCCCGCCCCTCGCCCGCGACGCCAAGTCGCGGGCTTCACCCCACCCGCCGCTGCGCCCGTGGCGCGGCGCCAACGTACGTGTGTCCAGTCACAACCTCTCATCCGCCACCACGCGGCCGTCGAGCAGGCGCAGCACGCGGTCGCTCGCCGCCGCCCACTCGGGGTCGTGGGTCACCACCAGGATCGTCTGCGCGAACGCCGCGTTGAGCTCGCGGAACAGCTCGTACACCGCCCGCGCGTTGCGGCTGTCGAGGTTGCCGGTCGGCTCGTCGGCGAGCAGCAGCCGCGGCCGGTTGACCAGCGCGCGGGCGACCGCCACGCGCTGCTGCTCGCCGCCCGACAGCTCGCGCGGCAGCTTGCCGGCGTGGGCGGCGAGGCCGACGCGGCGCAGCAGCTCCCCGCCCCACTCGCGGTCGGCCCGGGAGCTGCCGCCGCCGCGCGCCCACAGCGGCATCAGCACGTTCTCCAGGGCGGTGAACTCGGGGAGCAGGAAGTGGAACTGGTAGACGAACCCGATCAGCCGATTGCGCAGCCGCGCCAGCTCGTCGTCGCCCACGCCCGCGAGGTCGGTGCCGGCGATGATGACGGCGCCCGCGTCGGGGTGGTCGAGGCCGCCGAGCAGGTAGAGCAACGTCGACTTGCCGGAGCCCGAGGGCCCGACCAGCGCCGTGAACTCGCCCTCGCAGATCTCGAGGTCGATGCCGCGCAGCACCTCGCGAGCCGCCGCGCCGGTCCCCAGCCGCCGCACCAGCCCGCGCGCCTCCAGCACCGGCGCGGTCTCGCGGCGCCCAGCTCCGGCAGCCCGGAGCCCGCCGTCATGCCGAGCCACGCAGCACCTCCACCGGCGCGACGCGCGCCGCCCGCCGCACCGCCGCGAGCGACGCGATCGCCGCGATCGCCAGCGCCGCGCCGGCGATCAGCGCGTAGTAGCGCGGGTCGTTGGCGAGGAACAGCTCGCTGTAGGCGAGCACCGACCCCTCGCGCGGCGCGAAACGGATCGGGAACGCCGTGAAGTAGCCGATCGCCAGCGCCGCGGCGCCGCACCCCGCTGCCGCGCCGGCGCCGCCGAGCGCCACCCCCTCCAGCAGGAACGTCGCTCGGATCGCGCTGCGCGAGAAGCCGCTGGCGCGCAGGATCGCAATGTCCCGCTCCTTGTCGAGGATCACCGTGGTCAGCTTGTTGGCGATGCCGAGGCCCGCCACCACGAGCACGAACCCGGTGAGCAGGTAGGTGGTCACCCCGATCGTGCGGAAGAGCTGCAGCGACGCCCGGTTCGTCTCCTCCCACGTCTCGACGCGGTGGCCGGTGGCTTCCTGCAGGCGCGCGCGCAGCGCCGCGAGGCCGTACAGCGCCGTGCTGCGCACCCGGATCTCGCTCGCCTCGTCGCTCCCCCACCCGGCCAGCGCCTGCGCCAGCGGCAGATTGACCAGCACCGCCGCCTCGTCGTAGGCGCCGAGGCCGGTGGCGAGCACCCCCACGACATCGAGCTCGCGCACGGCGCCGGTCTCGCCGGTCGCCACCAGGCGATCGCCGACCGCGGCGCCGAGGCGTTCGGCGAGCTGCACGCCGACGATGGCGCCGTCGCGCCGCACCGCGAGTTCCTCCCAGCGTCCGGCCGCCAGGGCGGACGGCAGCCCGGTCACCGTCGCCTCGGCGTCCGGCTCGACGCCGAGCAGCGACGCCGGCTCGGCGACCAAGCCGAACGACAGCACGGCCGGCGCCGCCGCCGCCGCCGACGCGCCCGCGACGCCGGCGAACGAGCGCAGGCGCCGCGCCAGCGCCGGCGCACCCCGGACGGTCGGGCGATCGTCGGGGACCGGAGGGCGGTGGAGCGCGACCACGTCCCCGGCGGCGGCGCGCGCGAGCACCTCGCGCCCGCGCGCCACCCCGAGGCTCTCGGGGAGCACCGTGAGCAGCGGCGAGACGCGCACCAGCCGGCCGGTGAAGAACACCAGCAGCCCGTCCATCATCGCCACCGTGAACACGAACACCGCCACGCCGAGACCGACGCCCGCGACCGTCAGCGCCGTCTGGCGCGGCCGGCTCGCCAGGTGCCGCCAGGCGAGACGGAGGACGCTGCTCATGCCCCCACGCGCAGGCGGGCGTCGACGGCGACGCAGCCGGCGCCGTCGTCCAGCACCAGCAGCGGGTTGATGTCGCACTCGGCGAGCTCCGGGTGGGCGGCGGCGAGCGCGCCGAGACGCTCGATCGCCGCCGCGAGCGCCGCGCGGTCCGCCGGCCGCCGGCCGCGGAAGGCGCCGAGCAGCGGGGCGCCGCGCAGCGAATCGACCATCGCCTCCGCCTCCGCGCGGTCCACCGGCGCGACCCGGAAGCTCACGTCCTTCCACACCTCGACGGCGACGCCGCCGAGCCCGCACATCACCAGCGGGCCGGTCGCGGGGTCGCAGACGATGCCGGCGATCGCCTCGCGGCCGCCGGCGACCTGCCGCTGCACGAGGAAGCCGCCGGGCTCGACGCCGTGCGCCGCCAGCCGCGCGCGCATCGCGGCGGCGGCGGCCGCGAGCTCGCCGGCGTCGCGCAGGCCGACGGCGACGGCGCCCATCTCGCTCTTGTGCACGAGGCGCTCGCCGACCGCCTTGAGCACCACCGGGAAACCGACCGCGGCGGCGGCCGGCGCAAGCTCGTCGGCCGTCGCCACCACCCGCCACGGCGCCACCGGGACGCCGATCTCCTCCAGCACCGCGAACGCGTCCGCCGGCGCCAGGTAGCCGTCGGGGCCCGGACGCGCGGCGGCGAGCGCCGCCGAGCGGGCCGGCGGCACGGCGGCCGGCAGCGGCCGGACCGGCCGCTGCGCGTACCGGTGCAGCGCGCCGAGCGCCCGCACCGCCGACTCCGGGAAGCGGTAGATCGGCGGCATCCCGGGCAGCGCCGACGCCTCGCCGTAGAACTCCCCGACGGTCATGAACACGCTCATCACCGGCTTGCCGGCCGCCGGCGCCACCGCGGCGACGGCGCGCGCCACCGCGAGCGGCGGCAGCAGCGGCGGCCGCACGGTGATCACCACCAGCGCGTCGACGCCGGGATCGGCCGCCGCCAGCTCGACCGCGCGCGCGTAGTGCTCCGGCGTGGCCGACGGCAGCATGTCCACCGGGTTGCCCACCGGCGCCTCGGGCGGCAGGAACGAGCGCAGCGCCGCGCGCGTGCCCTCGCTCAGCCCGGCGAGCGCCAGGCCATGGCCGCCGAGCGCGTCGGTGGCCGCGATCGCCGGCCCGCCGGCGTTGGTCACCACCGCCACCCGCGGGCCCGCCGGCAGCGGGCAGCGCTCGAACGCGCGCACCACGTCGAGCATCTCCGCCAGCGTGTCCACCCGCACCGCGCCGGCTTGCTTGAGCACCGCGGCCACTGCGGTGTCGGCGGCGGCGAGCGCGCCCGTGTGCGAGCTGGCGGCGCGCGCTCCGGCCTCGGTGCGCCCGGATTTGAGCACCACCACCGGCTTGCGCGCGGCCACCCGCGCCGCGACGTCGAGGAAGCGGCGCGGCTCGTCGAGCGACTCGAGGTAGAGCAGCACCACGCCGACGCGGTCGTCGAGCTCCCACTGCTCGAGCAGGTCGCACGCCGTGACGTCGGCGGAGTTGCCGAGCGAGACGAACTGCGCGAAGCCGAGGCCGAGCTCGCGCGCGGCCTCGAGCACGGCGACGCCGAGCGCGCCCGAATGCGAGGCGAACGCCACCCGGCCCGGCGCCGCCGGCGTCGGCGAGAACGTCGCGTCGAGGCGGACGTCGGGCGCCAGATTGATCAGCCCCATGCAGTTCGGCCCGATCATGCGCACCCCGGCGGCGCGCAGGCGGGCGAGCAGCTCGCGCTCGACCGCTGCGCCGGACTCGCCGCCCTCGCGGAACCCGGCGGTGATCACCACCACGCCGCCGACTGCGGCGGCGATGCATTCGTCGACCGCCGCCAGCACCGCGTCGCGCGGCACCATGATCACCGCGAGGTCGACCGGCCCCGGCGCCGCCGCGATCGCCGGGTAGCACGCCAGACCGGCGATGGTCGCGGCCTTCGGGTTGATCGGGTAGATGCCGCCGGGAAACCCCGCGGCCTTGAGGTTGGCGAACAGGCGCCCAGAGAGCGAGTCCGGCCTTGACGAAACGCCGATGACGGCAACCGAACGAGGCGCGAGAATCCGCTCCAGCGAGCTGCGCACGGGCACCCCCCTCGCGGCGATGCTAGCACGCCGCGTGACGCGGCCATGACAGGACGGACGGCGAAACGGTGACGCTGGGCCGAAGGGACTACCGCGGGTCACCGTCCTTCGGCACGAGCACCCACAGCCGCTCGGCCGTCGCGCGCGCGGTGACCGGCAGGTGGCCGGCGGGGTCGCCATCGAGCTGGTAGGGAAGCTCCTCCGGGCCGCTGAGCGACACCTCCCGGCTCGTGAATCGTTCGACGCCGCGCATTCGCAGGTGGCGGCCGGAGGGGATCGCGAAGAAGAACGGGATGACGGCGCGGCGTCCGTGCCGGGTAAGGACGACCGTCTCGAACCCGGGCGAGAACGGGTCGGCGCCGGGGGTGCCGGCCCACGGCCCGCCATAGCAGCGCGCGTTGCCGACGATGCACCAGGAGGCGTCGCGCCGGGCGCCGTCGACAGCCACCTCGAAGCGCGGCAGGCGGGCGCGCGCGAACTCGACGAACGCCTGGACCGTGATCCCGGCCTTGCCGGCGTGCAGTTTGAGCCACTGCGGGAGGTTCTCCAGGATCAGGGAGTCGGGACCGACGGAGAGCATGAGCAGGAAGCGCTCGCCGCGGTCGGTCTGCGCCACCGCCAGCGCGCGGCGTTCGCCGTCGAGCTGGGAGAGCAGCGCCCGCACCGGGTCCCGCGGCACGCCGAGCTCGTAGGCCAGCACCGAGGTCGTGCCGCCAGGCAGCGCGACAAGGGCCGTGTCGCTGTCGACCAGGCCGCGTGCGGCCTCGTTGTAGGTGCCGTCGCCGCCCCACGCCGCGAGCATCGGGCAGCGGTCGCGCGCGGCGCGCGCGGCGAGCTCGACGGCATGCCCCGGGCGCTCGGTCTCCCACCACTCCAGCGCGAAGCCGCGAGCGGCCGCTGCCCGCTGCAGCAGCTCGCGCGGCGCCGTGCGGCGGCCGCCGCGCGCCACCGGGTTGACGACCACCGGCAGCACGCTCACGGCTGCTCCGCCGAGAACAGGTCCCCCTGCTCGCCGCCCACCGGGTAGCCGAGGTGACGGCGCGCGCGCGCCGTCGCGACGCGGCCGCGCGGCGTGCGCTGCATGAACCCCGATTGCAGCAGGAACGGCTCGTAGATGTCCTCGAGCGTCCCCTGGTCCTCGCCGAGGGTGGCGGCCAGCGCCTTCAGACCCACCGGGCCGCCGCCGTACTGCTCGATCATCGCCGCGAGCAGCCGGCGGTCGAGCTCGTCGAGCCCGAACGCGTCCACCTCGAGGCGCTCGAGACCGTAGCGCGCCACCTCGACCGACACCGCGTCGTCGCCGGCGGCGTGGGCGAAGTCGCGCACGCGGCGCAGCAGCCGGTTGGCGATGCGCGGAGTGCCGCGCGAGCGGCGGGCGATCTCCTCGCCAGCGTTGTCGGCGAGGCCGATGCCGAGCAGTCCTGCGGAGCGCCGCACGATCGTCGTCAGCGCCTCGTGCGCGTAGAAGTCGAGACGGTGGACGATCCCGAAGCGGTCGCGCAACGGCGGCGGCAGCAGCCCGGCGCGCGTGGTGGCGCCCACCAGCGTGAACGGCGGCAGCGTCAGCCGCATCGTGCGCGCCGCCGGGCCCTGGCCGACCACGAGGTCGAGTGCGAAGTCCTCGAGCGCCGGGTAGAGGATCTCGGCGACCGCCGGCGCGATGCGGTGGATCTCGTCGACGAACAGCACGCCGCCCGGCTCGATGTTGGTGAGGATGGCGGCGAGGTCGCCGGCGCGCTCCAGCACCGGCCCCGAGGTCACCTGGATCGGCGCCCCCATCTCGAGCGCGATGATGTGCGCCAGCGTCGTCTTGCCGAGCCCGGGCGGGCCGAACAGCAGCACGTGGTCGAGCGCCTCCTGCCGCCCGCGCGCGGCGGCGATGAACACCCCGAGGTTGGCCGTGACCTTCTCCTGGCCGATGTACTCGGCGAGCCGCCGCGGCCGCAGGCTCTCCTCGAAGCGCGCCTCGGCGGGATCCCGGGTGGGACGCAAGACCTGTTCCGGCACGCGGTCATGTTACCTGAGGCGCGACGTGTCGGAGCGTGCGCCGGTGCCGCCCGACGGATCCGGCACGCACCGAGGTGTGATGACGGTCCACGTGCAGACCCTGCCAACGGCGCAGCCCAGGGACCACTTGACAGGCATTGAGACCCAGTCTATCTTCAACAGCGTATCAAGAAGGTCAGCGGTCCAACGGGTAGTGCAGCTCGACGTCAGGATTGGGTCAGCCTGCGGCGGCGACGCAGGCGCATGACCCGGGATGGAGGATCTCGTGCTCAGGTTCGCCGGATCGTCAACGTACCCGACAACGGCGAGGCGCACTGCCGCCGCGATCGTCGCGATCATCGCGATGCTCGGCACGGTGGGCGTCCCCTCGCGAGCTCAGGCAGCCACCATCACGGTCACCACCACCAACCAGGAAGTCAACAACGATGGGCTCTGCTCGCTGCAGGAAGCGATCTTCGCGGCGAACTTCGACGCCGCGATCGCCGTCGACCCGAGCAACCTGTCGAACGCCATAGCCACCGGCTGCACGGCCGGGTCCGGCGCCGACACCATCGTCCTGGCGGCGGCGACCTACCAGATGAGCGGCATCGTCCAGGACCCGTTCAACCACCTTGGACCCACGGCTACACCCCTCATCTTCTCGTCTATCACCATCCAGGGGAACGGCGCGAAGCTCGAGCGCGTGGGGGGCCTCGACATCCGTCTCTTTTCCGTGGGACCTGCCAGCTTCACCTTCGACGGCGAGAATTACGACGACGAGGGCTCCCTTGATCTCAGTGACCTGCACATCGTGGGCTTCCGCGCGAGGGGCGGTGACGGCGGCCCGAGCGGGGGCGGCGGCTTGGGGGCCGGCGGCGCCATTTACCTGGAAGGCGGCTTCCATTCCATCGTGCGCTGCACCTTCGAGGGCAACACCGCGACCGGCGGCAACGGCGGCGCCGCGCTGGGAAGCGCCGGCGCGGGTGGCGGCGGCGGCGGCCTTGGCGGCAACGGCGGCTCCGTGGTCGCGGCGGTGCTCGGCGGCGGCGGCGGCGGCGGCGGCGCGCGCGGCGCGGGCGGCTCGGCGACGTTCAACCCCGCCGGCTCGGGCGGCGGCGGCGGCGGCACTGCCAACGGCGGCGTCAATGGCGGCGGCGTCAACGCCGTCGGCGGCAACGGTGGCTTCCGTTGCGGCGGCGGCGGCGGCGATCATGGCACGGCCGGCGCGGCCTTGGGGCTGAGCGGAACCTGCGATGGCGGCGGCGGCGGCGGCGGCGCCGGCGGCGACGGCTCGACCGAGGCGGCCGGAAGCGGCGGCGCTGGCGCCTTCGGCGGCGGCGGTGGCGGTGGCGGCGCCGGCGATCAGGGCGCCGGGGTGGGGATCGGTGGCGCCGGCGGGAACGGCGGCTTCGGTGGTGGTGGTGGCGGCGGCGGCGCCGGGCTGCAAACGTCCGGCGGCGGAGGAAACGGCGGTTTCGGCGGCGGCGGTGGCGGCGCGTACACCGGGGCCGCGGCGGGGACCGACGGGGCGTTCGCGGGCGACGGCTCGGTCGGCGGCACGGGCGGGGGCGGAGGAGGAGGAGCCGGGCTCGGCGGCGCCCTCTTCGGAAACAACGTGGCAGGCCTGACCATGATCAACTGCACCTTCTTCGGCAACCTCACGACCGGCGGGACCGGCAGCAACGGCGCCGGAAACGGCGAGAGCCACGGGCAGGTGTTCTTCAACGGAGCCTCGGATTCCGTCATCCTCACGCAGTGCACGTTCGCGGGAGGCAACAGCGGCGACATCGTGGGCAACGACTCGGAGTTCATCGTTCAGATGTCGATCCTCGCCGATGACACCGGGGGCGGCAACAACTGCAACGTGTTCGGGAGTCCAACGCCTATGTTCTATGACAGCATCATCGAGGTCAATACGGGCGGCTGCCCGGAGTCCGGCACCATCACGGGACAGGATCCGCAGCTCGGCGCGCTGACACTGAACGGACCGGGAACGACTCCGACCATGGCGATTCCGGCCACCAGCCCGGCGTACGGGGCGCTCGACGGAAGCGACCAGCGCTGTGGGTTTCCGGCGTACGTCCTCGACCAGCGCGGGATCACGCGTCCGGCGAACGCTCACTGCGACTGGGGCGCCTACGAGCTGGTCGAGATCGACGTCGACCTCGACACGGTGCCCGGCGGGCTCGACCTCACGGTGGACAGCACGTCCTACACGGCGCCGCAGTCGTTCACCTGGGCGCTCGGAAGCCCGCACACGATCGCCACGACGTCGCCGCAGGGCGGCGGCGGCACGCGGTACGTGTGGACCTCGTGGAGCGACGCCGGCGCCATCTCCCACGTCGTTGCGCCGCTCGTCGACACGGCCTACACGGCGACGTTCCAGACGCAGTACCTGCTGACCACGGCGGCGCAGCCGCCGATCGGCGGCACCGTGACGCCGCCGACCGGGTATCACGACGCCGGCTCGCTCGTGCCGGTGACGGCAAGCCCGACGCTGCCGGACTGGCAGTTCAACGGGTTCGCCGGCGACCTGACGGGGCTCACGAACCCGCAGGTCGTCACGATGGACGGACCGCGCAGCGTCACCGCCAGCTTCATCCTGCCGATCCCGATGCTGGGGAGCACGGCGCTGGCGCTCGTGGCCGTGCTCATCGCGGTGGCCGGCCTTCTGGCGGTGCGGCGCCTCGACTAAACACTCGACCCGCAGCAGGCGAGAGGCGCCGGGATTCCGGCGCCTCTCCCTTCGAGCGCCCGTGGCGTGCGGCCTACCGCACCAGCTTCTTGAGCGCCTGGCGGAGCAGGGCGCCGAGCTCGAGGTCGGGGGCGGCGCGCAGCAGATCGGCGACGACCTCCTCGGCGGCGCGCACCGGGTAACCGAGGTTGACCAGCGCCGAGACGGCGTCGCCGCGAACCGCCGCGCCGCCGGCGAGCGCCGCCGCCTCGCCGAGCTTGCCCTTGAGCTCGACGACGAGTCGCTCGGCGGTGCGCTTGCCGATCCCCGGCACGCTCGCGAGGCGCCGCCACTGCTCGCTCTCGATCGCCGCGACGACGTCGTCCGGCGTCAGGCTGGAGAGCAGCGCGAGCGCCGTGCGCGGGCCGATGCCGCTGACCGCCAGCAGCGAGCGGAACATGTCGCGCTCGCGCCGCGTCGGAAAGCCGAAGAGCGCCAGGACGTCCTCACGCACGTGGGTGTGGACGTACAGCGCCGCGGTCTCGCGGCCGGCGAGCGCCGGGTGCGCCGAGAGGGGCACGGCGACCTCGTAGCCGACGCCCCCGGCGGCGAGCAGCACCTTGCCGGGGGCGAGGTCGAGGATGCGCCCCTCGAGGTGGCCGATCATGGAGTCTGCGACTTGAAACGGTCGACGACCTGGTTGTTGATCGTCACCGGGTTCTCCCGCTTCTGCTCCGCGAGCACCGCGGCGAGCAGCTTCTCGAGCTGGTCCTGCGCCAGCGAGTCGCGCAGCACCGCCTTCTCGCTCGCCAGCGACGCGGGGTCGACGGTCTTCTTGGCGGTGACGCGGGCGATCGCGACGCCGCGCTCGCCCACCGCGACGACCGGAGTGAGCGCCGCCGCCGGGGTCGAGTAGATCGCGTCCTCGAGCTGGTCCGACATGCCGACGCCGGGGAACGCCGAGCCGCGGCGGTGGTCGGTGACGCGCTGGAAGGTGCCGCCGAGCGCCGCCGCCTGCTGCTCGAGGTCGGCGCCGAGCAGCGAGGCGCGCCGCGCCTCGAGGTCGGCGCGCACGATCGTGATCGCCTTGGTGCGCCTGGCCGCTTCCTTCGCCTCGTCCCTCGCCTCCTCGAACGGCGTCGTGCCCTGCGCGCGGAACTGCGCGATGCGGTACACGACCCAGCCGCGGCCGCTGCGGCGCGGACCGCCGACGAACCCTTCCTTGTTACCGGTTGCCTCGTCGAGCAGCTCGGGGTCGCGGCCGAGCCCGGGGATCGGCTCACCCTTGCCGAACCACGGCGTGACGTTGGAGGTGACGACGTCGTCGGCGAGCGCCCTCCACTGCTCCTCGGTCGCGAGCTTGCCGGCGTCGATTCTCTCCTTGAGCGCGGTGGCGCGCCGGCTCCCCTCGGCGTCGGCGAGCCCCTCGGCCAGCTTGTCGCGGACCTGGTTGCGCACCTCGTCGAGCGGCTTCACGCCGGAGGGCTGGCGGCCCTCGAGCTTGATGATGTGGAAGCCGAACTGGCTCTTCACCGGCCCCGACACCTGGCCCTCGCGAAGGGCGAAAACCGCATCCTCGAACTCCTTGACCATGCGGCCCTTGCCGAACCAGCCGAGGTCGCCGCCGGAGGCCTTGCTGCCCTCGTCGTCGGAGAGCTCGCGGGCGAGCGCGGCGAAGTCGGCGTTCGGGAGCTGGGCGCGGATCGCCAGCTCGCGGGTGCGGTCCTGCGCCTCGCGCCAGCCGGCGTCGTCGTCCTTCTTCGGCTTGATCAGGATGTGGCGCGCTCGCACCTGCTCGTCCTTCGCGAACTCGGCCTGGTGCGTGCGGTAGTACTCCTCGATCTGGGCGTCGGGTACCGTCATCGCGCGGCGCAGGCGGAAGGCATCGACCAGCAGATAGTGCAGCTTCCACTGGTCGGGGTGCGCGAAGCGGTCCCGGTTGGCGTCGTAGTGGGCGCGCGCCTCGTCGTCGGTCACGACGGCCCGGTCGAGGCCGCGCTCGACGCCGACGAACACCACTTCGGCCGAGGCGCTCTCGTTGCGGCGCCGGTACTCGCGCTCGACCTCGTCGTCGGAGATCACGATCCCTGCCGCCATCGCCTTCTGCAGCTTTTCAATCAGCAGATCGCGCCGCAGCGCCGCCTCGAACTCCTCCGGCGACATCTGGTTGGTGCGCAGGATCCGCGCGTACAGCTCCTCCCCGACGAACGTGCCGTCCTCGCGCTGGAACGCCGGGAACGACGTGATCTTGGCGAGCAGCTCCTTGTCGCTGACCGCGAGGCCGAGCGACTGGGCCTGGGCGAGGAGGAGCTGGCGGTCGATCAGGTTCTGCAAGGTGATGGTGGCGATGTCGAGCTGGCCGCGGATCTGGTCGTACTGGTCGCCGTACATCCCGCGGAAGCGCTGCTCGGTGTTGCGCATCTCCTTGATGAACGTCGACTCGCTGATGGTGGCCTTGCCGACCTTGGCGGCCACGCCCTCCATCGACGAACCGCGGCCGCTTCCCCGGCCCATGCCCCAGTCGACGAAGATCAGCAGGACGAAGACGAAGACGACGAACCACAGGATCCACCTGAGGTTCTTGAACTGATCACGCATCACCTTGAGCATGCTTTTCTCGATCCTCCGGGGCGCCCAGAAGGCAAAGGATTCTACTTCACCCGGCCCCCTGCGGCAAGTTGCGGGGAGCATGCGTGTTGCGCCGCCTCCGGAGGCGGTGTTACTGTGAGGCTCGCGCATGCGAACGACGTCCAAGCTGCCGTCGCCACGCCGCATCCAGCTCGACTGGGTGGTGGTCTCGATCGAGGGCTTCCGCCGCTGGGGGCGGTTCGCCCTGTTCGTCGTGCTCGCGGCGCTGATCGCGGGCGGGCTGCTGTACTACCTCCACGAGCCCGCCTCGGTGAAGGCGGAGCGCGTCCTGCAGCGCGCGTCCGCGCTGCAGGAGGAGGTGCGCCGCGCCGGCGTCACCGAGGGGCTCTCCGCCGAGTACGACCAGGCGTCCCGCCTGCTCGAGGAGGCACGCGCCGACCTCGAGCGCCGCGACTATCCGCCGTGCATCGCGCGCGGCGAGGAGGCGCGGCAGCGCTTCGAACTGCTCGCCGGGCTGTTGACGCGCGAGTTCGTGGGCTCCGGGCGCGTCGTGTCGCTGCAGGGCCGTGTCGAGGTGCAGCGTTCCGGCCAGAGCCGGTGGGAGAACGCGAAGGAAGGGCAGCGCCTGTACGACGGCGACTTCATCAAGACCGCCCCCGACAGCTCGGCCGACGTGCTGTTCGCCGACGGTACCGTCTACCGCGTCGGCCCCGACTCCCTGCTCGAGGTGCACCGCGGCGCCCGCAGCGGCAAGGACGCCTCCGGCGGCGAGGTCAAGGTGCGCGTCGGCCAGGTGAACGTGTACACGGTGGCCAACCCGTCGCTGATCGTGACCGACGCGGCGCGCGCCGAGGTCGACCGCGACAGCCGCGCCGGCGTCGAGGTGCTCGACGACGCCTCCACCACCGTGGCGGCCTACGCCGGGCGCGCCCGCGTCACCAGCGCCGCCGGCGAGGGCATGGTGCTGGCGCCGCAGCAGGCGGTGCGCGCGGCGGCCGACGGCACCCTCGGGCAGCGGCGCGCCGTGCCGGACGCGCCGGCCCCAGAGGAGCCGCGCGCCAACGCGATGGTCTCTCTCGACGGCGCCGACCGCGTCGAGCTGCGCTGGCGGCCCGTGGCCGGCAGCACCGGGTACCACCTGCAGGTCGCGCGCTCCCGCCTGTTCAACGCGCCGCTCGAGGTCGACTCCAAGGGGCGCAGGGCCACCAGCGCCACCCTGCGCATCCTCCGCCCGGGCACGTACTACTGGCGCGTCGCCGCGCTCGGCGGCGAGCGCGTCCGCTCCGAGTGGTCGCCGCCGCGGGCGTTCAAGGCGTTCTCCGGTCCGCGCGTGGAGGAGCTCGCCGACACGACGCCGGCCCGCCTGGCGGTGCAGCGCCCCACTCAGATGGGCCACTTCTTCCTCGTCCAGGGCGTCACCGAGCCGGGTGCGGTCGTCACGGTGAACGGGGAGGCCGTCGCCGTGGCCGGCGACGGCAGCTTCAAGAAGGCCGTCATGTTCAGCCGCGAGGGATGGAATACCATAGTCGTCCGGGCGACCGACCCCGCCGGCAACACCAGCGAATACCGCGAATCGGTTCTCGTGGAGGCAGACTGACCCCATGGCGCTGACGTCGTTTCTCTCACTGTTCTCGTCCGACCTCGCGGTGGATCTCGGCACGGCCACCACGCTGGTCTTCACCAGGAACCGCGGCATCGTGGTGTTCGAGCCATCGATCGTCGCCGTCAACCGCATCACCAACCGCGTCGAGGCGGTCGGCCAGTCCGCCAAGAACATGCTCGGCAAGACGCCCGCCAACATTCTCGCGATCCGGCCGATGAAGGACGGCGTCATCGCCGACTTCGAGGTCACGGAGAAGATGCTCGAGTACTTCATCCGCAAGGCGCACGGGCGCAACTTCTTCGTGCGGCCGCGCATCGTCATCTCGGTGCCGTCCGAGATCACGCCGGTCGAGAAGCGGGCGGTGAAGGACTCGGCGCTGCGCGCCGGCGCCTCCGAGGTGTACCTGATCGAGCAGGCGATGGCGGCGGCGATCGGCGCCGGGCTGCCGATCACCGAGCCGGCCGGCAACATGATCGTCGACATCGGCGGCGGCACCACCGACGTGGCGGTGATCTCGCTCGCCGGGATCGTTTACGCCCGCTCGGTGCGCGTCGCCGGCAACGAGATGGACGAGGCGATCATCAGCTACATCAAGCGCAAGTACAACCTGCTCATCGGCGAGCGCACCGCCGAGCAGATCAAGATCGAGCTCGGCAACGCCTGGCCTGCCGACGAGAGCCGGACGATGGAGGTGAAGGGCCGCGACCTCGTCGAGGGGATCCCGAAGATCCTGACGGTCAACGACGAGGAGATCCGCGAGGCGCTGGCCGAGACGGTCAACACGATCGTCGACGCGGTGCGCACCGCGCTCGAGCGCACGCCGCCCGAGCTGTCGGCCGACATCATCGACAAGGGGATCCTGCTCGCCGGCGGCGGCTCGCTGCTGCGCAACCTCGACCAGCGGCTGCGTGAGGAGACCGGCATCCCGGTGGCGCACTGCGACGACCCGGTGTCGGCGGTCGTCCGCGGCACCGGCCAGATGCTCACCGACATCGGCCTGCTCAAGAAGATCTCGATCGAGTGACGTGCTCCGCTTCCGTGTCCGATCCTCGCATGCGCTCCTGCTGGTGTGCGGCGGGCTGTACGTCGCCGCCGCCGCGCAGGCGCGCGGCCCGCGCGGCTCGGCGCTGTCCCTCGCCCTGAGCGCCGCCGTCGACCCCGTGCTGGCGTTCGTCAACGCGGCGGGCGCGGCGTGGAACGACGCCCGCGAGGGCCGGCGCGACCTCCGCGCGGCGGTCGCCGAGCTCGCCGCTCTGCGCGACGCAAACGGCGAGCTGCAGCGCACCAACCAGCTCCTCGCCGCCGAGCTCGCGGCACTGCGCCAGGGGTCGCAGCTCCTCGCCGACTTCCCGTCGTTCACCGCCGGCGCCGTGCTCGCGCGCGTGGTGGCGCGCGACATCCAGTCCACCCAGTCGCTGCGCCTCGACCGCGGGGGCGCCGACGGCGTCCGCGCCGACGCCGCCGTGCTCGCCGCCGGCGGCGTGCTCGGCCGCGTCGACCGCGTCGCCGAGCGCTCCTGCCGTGTCCAGCTCCTCTCCCACCCGGCGGCGGCCGCGGCGGCGCGCGTGGCCGGCGTCGAGCGCGAGGCGCTGCTGCTCGGCGGCGAGCGCCCCTCGCTCACCGGCCTGCCGCCGTACACCGAGGTCGCTGTCGGCACCGCGGTGTTCACCACCGGCTCGGAGGGGATCTACCCTCCGGGCCTGCTGCTGGGCACCACCCTCGAGGCGCGCACCGAGGGGCTGTTCACGACGGTGGACGTGCAGCTCGCGGTGCACCCGGCGGCGGCCGCCGTCGCGCTGGTGCTGCCGCCGGGGGGCGGTCAGCGGTGACGCTCCTGCTCGTCTTCGCCGCGGCGGCGCTCGCCCACGTCGGCATGCGGGCGGCGAGCGTCTGGTGGCTGCTCGCCGCCTGCCACCCGCTGCTGCTCGTCCCGGTAACCGCGGCGCGCCGCTGCACGCCGGTCGGCGCCGGCTGGTGGGGGCTGGCGGCCGGCGTGGCGATCGACGCGCTCTCCGACCGCATCATCGGCCCCGGCGGCATCGCGGTCTCCGGTGCGGCGGCGCTGGTCGCGTTCGTCGTCCGCCGGTTCGAGCTCGCCGGACCGCTGTACTGGGTCGGCGGCGCGCTGCTCACCGCGCTCCTGAGCGAGCTCGGGCGCGCGGCGGTGACGTTCTCCCTCGCGGTCCCGCCGGACCACGGCGTGCGCGGCACGGTCGCGACCGTGGCGACCACCGCGGCGCTCGGCATGGCGGTGGCCGCGGCCGAGCGTATGCTGCGCTGGTGGCGCTCGCCGGCGCGCGCGCGCCGCCGCGAGCTCAAGCGCCTATGACGTTCGTCCGCGACGACCTCCGCCCGATCCAGCGCCGCTGCGCGGCGCTCCTCGCGGTATTCGCGGCGCTGCTGCTGCTGCTGCTCGGGCGCCTGTGGCTGCTGCAAGTGATCCAGGGCGACCGCTGGCGCGCCGCCGCCGAGAACAACCGCCTGCGCCGGGTGCCGCTGGAGGCCCCGCGCGGCGTCGTCACCGACGTCAACGGCGAGGTGATCCTCGACAACCGCCCGGCGTTCCAGCTCCTGCTGTTCCCCGAGGAGATGCGCAACGACGCCGAGACGATCGCGTTCCTGGCGCGCATCGGCGTGTCCTCCGAGGCGGAGGTGGCGGCGCGCGTCGCCAAGGCACGGCGCACCTCGCACCTTCCCTCGGTGATCGCCGACAACCTCACGTGGGCACAGGTGGCGGCGGTAGCCGCCCATCGCGCCGAGTTCCGCGAGCTCGAGGTGCACCCGGCGACGCGGCGGTCGCTGCCGGCCGGGCCCACGGTGGCGCACCTCGTCGGGCAGCTCGGCGAGGTGTCGCCCGAGCAGCTCGCCGCCAAGCCCGAGCTCCGCGCGGGGCAGCTCGTCGGCCGCTCGGGGATCGAGCGCGCCTACCAGGACACGCTCGGCGGCACCCCGGGCAACCTCGTGGTGGTGGTCGACGCGCTGGGCCGCCAGATCTCGTCGCTCGCCGAGGAGCCGCCGGTGCCCGGCCGCCCGCTGCAGGTCACCCTCGACCTCGCGCTGCAGCGCGAGGCGGTCGAGGCGATGGCCGGGCAGGTGGGCGCGGTGGTCGCGCTCGACCCGCGCGACGGCGCCGTGCGAGTGCTGCTGTCGCAGCCGGCGTTCGACCCCGAGCTGTTCGCCGGCCACCTCGAGCCGGCGCGCTGGCGCGAGCTCACCGAGGACCCGCTCAAGCCGCTGCACAACCGCGCGCTGCAGGCGCTCTACCCGCCCGGCTCGACGATCAAGCCGATCTTCGCCGCCGGCGCGCTCGCCGACGGCGTGCGCACGCCGGACGACAGCGTGTTTTGCTCCGGCGGCGTGACGATCTACGGCCACCCCTACCGCTGCTGGCTCAAGGGCGGGCACGGCGCCGTCGACGTCGACAGCGCGATCGAGGTGTCGTGTGACTCGTACTTCTACCGCCTCGCCCAGGACGCCGGGATCGACCGCCTCGCCGCCTGGGCGCGCGCCTTCGGGCTCGACCAGCCCACCGCCATCGAGATCGCCGGCGAGACGGTCGGCCTCGTCCCGGACGACGCGTGGAGCCGGCGGGTGCGCGGACACCAGTGGTACGCCGGCGAGTCGATTTCGGTCGGCATCGGCCAGGGGCCGATCCTCGTTACCCCGCTCGCCCTCGCGCGTGCTTACGCGGCGCTGGTCAACGGCGGCCGGCTCGTGCAGCCGCGCCTTGTGGCCGGCCGCGACCTGCCGGCGCGCGACCTCGGTCTGTCCGAGGACGTGCTGCGGCGGGTGCGGCACGGCATGGAGCTGGTGGTCGCCGGCGACCGCGGCACCGCCCACCGGCTCGCGGCGCTGGCGGTGCGGATGGGCGGCAAGACCGGCACCGCGCAGGTGATCCGCAAGCAGGAGGGGGTGAGGTGGCAGGACCTGCCGTGGGAGCAGCGCCACCACGCGCTGTTCGCCGGCTACGCCCCGGCGCACGACCCGCACCTGGTGGTGGTGGTGGTCGTCGAGCACGGCGGCGACGCCGCTTCCGTCGCGGCGCCGGTCGCCGGCCGCATCCTCGCGCGCGCGTTCGGCCCGCCGGTTCCCGTCGACGGCCGCGGGGCGGTGCTGACCGCCGGCCTCCCGGCGCCCGCGGCTGCCGGCGGCGCGGCCCCCGCTGCCACGCCGAAGCGGGCGAGCGCCGGCGCGACCGACCCGCCTCCGGCCGCGCCGCCGGCGCCGGGACGCTGACGTGGCGATCCGCCGCCTCGACCTCTGGATGCTGCTCGCGGTCGCGGTCATCGCTTCGTGCGCCTACCTCGCCCAGATCTCGACGGCCGAGGCGCTCGCCAACCCCGGATTCGCAACCCGCCAGCTCGTCTGGTTCGCGGTCGGGGCGCTGCTCCTGCTACTGTTCGCCTACGCCGACTACCGCGTCCTGGTGCGCTTCGCACCGCTGCTGTACGGCGGGGCGGTCGTCGTGCTCGCCGCCACCCCGTTCCTCGCGCCGGAGCGCGCCGGCACCCGCGCGTGGTTCGCGATCGGCCCGTACACCGTGCAGCCGTCCGAGTTCGCGCGCATCGCCACCATCCTGGCCGTCGCGGCGCTCGCCGGCGAGCACCGGCAGGGGCAGCTCACCGCGGGCGTCGCGGCGCGCCTTGCCGCGGTTGTCGTCCTGCCGATGGCGCTCATCGCGCTCGAGCCCGACCTCGGCGTCGCCCTCACCTACGTGCCGATCCTGGTCGCCGCGCTGTGGCTCGGCGGCCTGCCGTGGCGCGCCTGGGTGGCGCTCGTGCTCGGCGGCCTGGCGCTTTCCGGCGCCGCCTGGCTGTGGTACCTCAAGCCGTACCAGAAGGAGCGCATCCTCACCTTCCTCGACCCCGACCGCGCGCCGTACGGCGCCGGCTACCAGCAGCGCCAGTCGCGCATCGCGGTGGGCTCCGGCGGCCTCGCCGGCAAGGGGCTGCAGGGGGGTACCCAGTCGCAGCTCCGTTTTCTCCCCGCCCAGCGCACCGATTTCATCTTCGCCGTGTGGGCCGAGGAGACCGGTTTCGCCGGCACCGCGCCGCTCGTGCTCGCCTACGCGCTGCTCCTCGTGCGCATCTTCGTCATCTCGCTGCAGGCGCGCGACCGCACCGGCGCGGTGATCGCCGCCGTCGCCGGCGCCGTGCTCGCCACCCAGACCGTCGTCAACCTCGCGATGGTCACCGGCCTCGCCCCGACCACCGGCATCACGCTGCCGCTGATGTCCTACGGCGGCTCCTCGGTGATGGCCGTCTGCATCCTGCTCGGCATCGTGCAGAACGTCTGGCGGCTGCGGTATGCAAACGTCTGAGTTACGAGGCACGCAGCCGCGGCGACTAAATGACCCCGTGGCGCCTGGAACGCCTAACGGTCAGAAATCTGGTCTAAACTATGGTCGGAGGCGGCGTATGACGACGGTGCCTATGTCGGAAGCCAAGACGCACTTTGCACGGCTGCTCGCCGACGTGGAGCGGCTCGGTGAGGGCGTCACCATCACCCGGTCGGGGCGGCCCGCCGCGGTGCTGCTCTCGATGGACGAGTACGAGGGGCTGATCGAGACGCTCGACATCCTGGCGGATGCGAAGCTCCTGGCGTCCGTGCGGCGAGGGCTGCGCGACGCCGAGGCCGGCCGCATCGTCGGCGACGGCGAGGTCTGGCGTTGACCTGGACGATCCTCTACACCAGGACGGCGGCAAAAGCGATCACCAGGCTTGACCCATCGGTTCGTGTCCGCGTCCGTGCCGCCATCGACGTGTTGCGCGACGATCCGTACCGCGGCAAACCCCTGCAGCTCACCCTGCGAGGTCTCTACTCGTGGCGCACCGGCGACTGGCGGATCATCTACCGCGTCGAGAGTGAGCGCATCGAGGTGCTGGTCGTCACCGTCGGCCATCGCCGCGAGGTGTACGCGAGGGTGCGCGAGCTGCTGAGGTAGGCGCCATGAGCGTGCCAGAATAGGCGTCAATGAACGCCGGCGAGTTCATTGCGAAGTGGCGGCAGGTCAGCCTCGGCGAGCGGCAGGCGGCGCAGCAGCACTTTCTCGACCTGTGCGAGCTGCTCGGCCACCCCAAGCCGGCCGACGTCGACCCCCACGGCGAGTGGTTCTGCTTCGAGCGCGGCGCGAGCAAGAGCTCGGGCGGCGACGGGTGGGCGGACGTCTGGAAGCGCGGCTTCTTCGGCTGGGAGTACAAGGGCAAGCACAAGGACCTGAAGGCCGCGTACGCGCAGCTCAACGAGTACCGCGAGGACCTCGAGAACCCGCCTCTGTTGGTGGTGTGCGACATCGACCGCATCGAGATCCACACCAACTACACCAACACCGCCGCCGAGGTACACACGATCGCGCTCGACGACCTTGCCACGCCGGCGGGGATGCGCCGGCTGCGCGCGGTGTTCTTCGACCCCGGCATGCTGCGGCCCGTCAAGGAGAGCCAGGCGATCACGGAAACGGTGGCGCGGCGCGTCGGCGAGTTGGCCCGCACGCTGCGCGAGCGTGGCGTCGACCCGCACGCGGCGGCGCGCTTCCTCGACCGGGTGGTGTTCTGCATGTTCGCCGAGGACGTCGGGCTGCTGCCGGCAAAGCTGTTCGAGCGAACGCTGGCGGCTTCCCGCCGCGAGCCGTCGCGGCTTGCCGCCATGCTCGCCGACCTGTTCGCCAAGATGGCGGGCGGCGGGTACTTCGGCGCGGACGAGATTCGCCGCTTCAACGGGAGCCTGTTCGCCGAGGCCGGCATCGTCGAGCTCACCGCCGGCGAGATCGCCATGCTCGACGCGGTCGCCGGGAGCGACTGGAGCGAGGTCGAGCCTTCGATCTTCGGCACCCTGTTCGAGCGCGGCCTCGACCCCGACAAGCGCTCGCAGATCGGCGCCCACTACACCAGCCGCGAGGACATCGAGACGCTGGTCGAGCCGGTGGTGATGGCGCCGCTGCGCCGCGAGTGGGACGAGGCGCGGACCACGGTCGTGAACCTCCTCACGACCGGCAGGAAGCATGTGACCGGCAGCGACAAGCCGCTGTCGCGGGGACAGCGCGAGAAGGCCCGCTTGGACGCCGATGGCGTGGTGCGCGACTTCCTCGACCGGCTCGCCGGCGTGAAGGTGCTCGATCCCGCCTGCGGCTCCGGCAACTTCCTCTACGTCACGCTGCAGAAACTCCTCGACCTCGAGCGCGAGGCGTGCTCGTTCGCCGAGGTGCACGGGATCGGCGGCCACTTCCCGCGCGTCGACCCGCGCCAGCTCCACGGCATCGAGATCAACCCGTACGCGTTCGAGCTGGCACAGATGACGGTGTGGATCGGCTACCTGCAGTGGATGGCCCGGCACGGCTCGCCGTGGCCCGCCGACCCCGTCCTCAAGCCGCTCACCACGTTCCAGTGCAAGGACGCTATCCTCGACCTCTCCGACCCCGCGCATCCCGAGGAGCCCGACTGGCCCGCCGCCGATTACATCGTGAGCAACCCGCCGTTTCTCGGCGGAAAGCTCCTCCGCACCGGCCTCGGCGACGAATACGTCGATCGCCTGTTCGACCTCTGGGACGGCCGCGTCCCGCGCGAAGCCGACCTCTGCTGCTACTGGTTCGAGAAGGCCCGCGCGCACCTCGAGGCGAAGCGCTGCGGCCGCGCCGGCCTGCTCGCGACCCAGGGCATTCGCGGCGGCGCCAACCGCAAGGTCCTCGACCGCATCAAGCAGACGGGCGACATCTTCTTCGCCGAGTCCGACCGCCCCTGGATCATCGCCGGCGCCAACGTCCACGTCTCCATGGTCGGCTTCGATGATGGCGTGGAGACCGCACGATTCCTCGACGGCCAGCCGCAGCCGATCATCAACACGAACCTGAGAAGTACCGTCGACCTGTCGCATCTCGGGCGGCTAGCCGAGAACGCAGGCATCTCGTTTATGGGCATCACTCCCTCGGGCCCCTTCGTGGTCGACGACCATGAGGCCTCGGCAATGCTCACGGAACCCAACCCGCATGGCCGCCCCAACTCCGAGGTCTTGCGGCCGTGGTTGAACGGTCAGGAGCTAACCGGACGACCTGGACAGAACTGGATCATCGACCTCAACGATTTCAAGGACGAGGAACGTGCCTCGCGTTTTGCTGCTCCGTTCGAAGCAGTTCGCTCTCGAGTTGTCGCTGCCCGCCAGCAATACAGAACTGGTGGCCGATGGATGTGGCGCTTTGAGCGACCGCGCCCCGAGATGCGCGAGGCGGTGTCGCGGCAACAGCGGTATCTGGCGCGGTCGATGGTTGGCAAGCACCACTTTCTTGTTGCAGTGGACACCGTAGTTCTTCCAGCCAATCTACTGATCGTCTTCGCTCGCTCCGACGACTACTTCTTGGGCGTGCTGCACTCGCGGGTGCACGAGGTGTGGGCGCGGGCGCAGGGAACGCAGTTGCGCGAGCGCGAGAGTGGGTTCCGCTATACCCCCACCACCTGCTTCGAGACGTTCCCCTTCCCCTGGCCGCCCGGCCGCGAACCTGCCTTTTCCGACCACGGACCACTGACCACGTCTCTCCCATCGCACTCGCCGCCAAGGAACTCGACACCCTCCGCACCGCCTGGCTCAACCCCACCGAATGGACCCGCACCGAGACGCTCGAGTTCCCCGGTTCCGTCGACGGCCCGTGGAAGCGCTACGTCCACGATCCCGACGAGCGCGGCATCGGTACTGTGCGCTGGCCGCGCCTGGTGCCGCGCGACGCCGAGTGCGCCGCCAGGCTCAAGGTTCGCACGCTGACCAACCTGTACAACGCGCGCCCGGCGTGGCCAGCCCTTTCGGAATTGGCGGGCAGGCGTGGGCGGAGGTTCTTTGGTGGGCTG
>CAZQLL010000047.1:0-27046 GCA_964594125.1 uncultured Thermoanaerobaculia bacterium
GCACGCAGGATGTCAACCTACTAAGTTAGCGCATATGGGTCTCGCGACCTCCCCTGAAGCGCCGAAGTGAATTCGGCACCTCCACCCCGGCGCGCCGGCGGCCCTGCCGGGCCGCCGGGGCGCTGCCGCTCGCGAGACTCTGGGCGCGCCGCGGCGACCTCCCGAAGTCATGGAAGAGCAACGCAACGGCCTCCGCCGCTTCCGACACGTGGACGCGCCGGGCGAAATATCTCCGCCGCCGGCGGCGTTCACTAACGATACGGAGGGTTTCGTGCGTACCGGGAGAACGCTGCTGACGATTGTGGCGCTCACCGCGGCGACGGCGGCCGGCGCCGAGGTGACGACCTGGAACGTGGACCGCAGCCATAGCTGGGTGGGGTTCTCGGTCAAGCACATGATGGTGACGAACGTGCGCGGCGAGTTCGGTGCGTTCAAGGGAACGGTCACCACGGAAGGCGACGATCCCGCGACCGCGAAGATCGACGTCTCGATCGAGGCGGCCTCGATCGACACCCGTGACGCCAAGCGCGACGAGCATCTGCGCTCGGCCGACTTCTTCGACGCCGCGAACCAGCCGACGATCCGCTTCGTCTCGACCGCGGTCGAGAAGGCCGGCAGCGGCCTGAAGGTCAAGGGCGACCTGACGATGCGCGGCGTCACCAAGCCGGTCGTGCTGGACGTGACCGAGGTCACGCCGGCGGTCGCCGACGGCTGGGGCGGCCGCCGCGTCGGTGTCCAGGCCACGACGAAGCTCAATCGCAAGGAGTTCGGGGTGTCGTGGAACAAGACGCTCGACGCCGGCGGCGTGGTCGTCGGCGACGAGGTCACGGTCACGCTCGAGCTCGAGCTGGTCAACAAGCCTGCCGCCGCAGCCAGGTAGCGGCCGCCCGCCGGGCGTCCGGGCGAACCCACACTGCGGCCGTGTACGACCCCGCCGGGCCACCCCGGCGGGGTCCGTCGCGTTTTGCGCGCGGGTGGCGCCGACAGCCGGCGCAACCTTAAGGTATCATCGGCGGCGGTCGGCTCGACGCCCCGCTGCGAAAGGAATGCTGCGGATGGCCACGACGTTGAGCCGGCCGACGGAGGCAACGATGGCTGTCGCCAAGAGGGTGCTCCTGTTCGTCGCGGTCAACATCTTGGTGGTGCTGACGATCAGCATCACCTTGAACCTGCTCGGCGTGCGCCCCTACCTCGATGCGCGGGGGATCAACTACCAGGCGCTGCTGATCTTCTGCGCCGTGTGGGGTATGGGCGGCGCGTTCATCTCGCTCGGCCTCTCGCGGGTGATGGCGAAGTGGTCGCTGGGCGTGAAGGTGATCGAGCCGGGCAACACCGACCCGGCCGCGCGCGGCCTGGTCAACACCGTCCACAACCTGGCGCGCGCCGCCGGCCTGCCGAAGATGCCCGAGGTCGGTGTCTACGAGTCGCCCGAGGTCAACGCTTTCGCCACCGGCCCCACGCGCTCGCGGGCGCTGGTCGCCGTCTCCACCGGCCTGCTGCGCCGCATGAACCGCCAGGAGGTCGAGGGCGTGCTCGGCCACGAGATCGCCCACGTCGCCAACGGCGACATGGTGACGATGACGCTGGTGCAGGGCGTGATCAACGTGTTCGTGATGTTCTTCGCCCGCGTCATCGCGTTCGCCGTGGTGCAGTTCATGCGCCGCGACGACGACCGCGGCGGCTCGTACGGGCTCCAGTTCCTCATCACGTTCGTGCTCGAGATCGTGCTGTCGCTGCTCGGGGCGATCGCCGTGGCGGCGTTCTCGCGCTGGCGCGAGTTCCGCGCCGACGCCGGCGGCGCCCGCGTGGCCGGCCGCGGCAACATGATCTCGGCGCTGCAGGCGCTGCAGCGTTCGCACGAGCTGGTCGACACCCAGCACCAGGCGCTCGCGACGCTGAAGATCAACGGCAAGCGGGGCGGGCTGGCGTTGCTGTTCGCCACGCACCCCCCTCTCGAGGAGCGCATCGCGCGCTTGCAGCGGTTCGCCTGAGGGCGATGGGGTTGACGGCGGCGGCGCGGTGGTACGATAGACTGCTTCCTGGGACCCGCCGCGCCGGCTTGCGGGCCCCCGGCGGGGTGGCGTAAGAGATGTCGCTGCTGCGCGCGTGGCTGATCTACCTTTTCCTGCTCACCATCAAGCTGGGGAGCCGGGTCTTCTTCCGCCACAAGGTGCGCTGGATCGGCAAGCCGTTGCGCTCGTTCCGCCGCGTCAAGGTGATCGCCGGGCTCAACCACACCAGTTTGTACGAGTGGCTGTACGCCGGCTCGCTGCCGCCCGCGCTGCTGTGGCGGATCGCCCGCCACGGCGTGATCCCGATCGCCGACAAGACCGGCAACCGGCCGCTCACGGGCAAGTTCTTCAAGCTGCTGGGCCAGAACGTCGTGAAGATCACGCGCAAGGCCGACGACACCTGGGAGGACGTGCTGCGCCGGATCAACCCGGACTCGTGCGTGGTGATCTTCCCGGAGGGGCGGATGAAGCGGCGCTCGGGGTTCGACGCCGACGGCAACCCCCTCATCGTCCGCGGCGGCATCGCGGACATCATCCGGCTGCTGCCCGAGGGACACCTGCTGCTCGCCTACTCGGCCGGCCTCCACCACATCCAGGTGCCGGGCCAGCTCCTCCCCAAGCCGTTCCGCACGCTGCGCATCTCGTTCGAGGCGGTGAACATCCCGGCCTTCCGGGAGGAGATGATCCAGAAGTTCGGCGCCTCGGGGTTCCGCGCGGGGACGGCGAAGGAGATCCAGGCGCGGCGCGACCGCTACTGCCCGTGGAACGTGCCGCGGACCGAGGACGAGCCGCTGCCGTACGGCGCCGAGGGTACCGTGCCCGCGCCCGAGGAGCCTCCGGAAGCCGCAAACGGCTGAGAGCAGTGGCGGCCCCGACGGGAGTCGAACCCGTGCTGCCGGCTTGAAAGACCGGTGTCCTAACCGTTAGACGACGGGGCCGTCGCGTCCGGCGGGAGCGAAGGGTAGCACAGGCCCGGCTCTCACTCCCAGGGAATGTCGGGCATCCGCAGGCGCTCGACGACCTCGCCGGCGATCACCGAGCGCTCGACGATCTCGGCGACGTCCGCAGGCTTGACGCGCTGGTACCAGGAGCCGTGCGGCCACACCGCGACCACGATCCCGCGGCTGCAGTGCTTCAGGCAGCCGGTCTTGGTGACCATCACGGTGTCGGCCAGTCCGACCTCGCGCACCCGCGCCTTGAAGGCGTCGAGCACCTCGGCGCCGCCGCGCGGCGCGCAGCTCGGCGTGCCGGCGCCCGGCGGGCGCTCGTTGCAGCAGACGAGGACGTGGACCCGTGGTGCCGCCATGCGTCGATTGTACGGCGTGCGGCCGGTGCCCGTGCCGGCCGCACGCCGAGCCGTCACTTCTGCTGACCGCCGGGGCCCATCATCGCGGGCATCTCGACCTTCTCGTAGTCCGGCGGGATCGCGAACGTGCTGTCCGGCGTCGCGAACTCGAGCTCGAGCTTCGTCACCTCGATGATCGTGGTGGTGGTCTCGCTCTTGCCCTTCTCGTCGGTGTCGGTCTGCACGGTTTTCATGCGAAGCGGGAACCCCTGCATCGCGGCCATCTCGGCGCGGATGAGCCTGTCGAACTCGGGATCGCCCATCGACGGCGGCTCCTTGCGCAGGTAGGCGCCGAGCGCCTTGTCGACCAGCTTGGGCGCGGTCCACACCTCCTGCACCTTGGAGATCTTCGAGTTCTTCTTGATCATCATGAACTTCATCGACTGCCCGTAGGTGATCTGGTAGGTGTAGTGGACGGTGGGCAGCCCGGCGATCGTGTCGCCGGCCTCCTCCTTGAGCTTCACCACCCTGGGATCGGTGATCTTCAGGTTCATCATCTTCATCATCCCGCCCGCCATGCCGGCGAGCGAGCCGATGTCCCACTCGAAGTACTGCTTGTCCTCCGGGTTCACCATGTAGGCGGTCTTGCCGCCGTCGACGGTGATCATGTACATCCCCGACTTGGTCATGGGGTTCTCGCTGTCGGTGAACAGCACCTTCGCCCTGTCACCGGCCACCCACGCCTTGACGGTGGAGTTCTGCATGTCGGCGCCCTTGCGCCCCGCCGCCGTCGTCTTCGCCTCGTAGTAGATCCCGGCCAGCGCCTGCGTCGCAACCAGTGCCGCAGCGGCCATCAGGGCGGTGTGCTTGCTGCTCATCGTGTGCCTCCCTCTTCCCGAGCCGCGATTATCGCGGCGGGCGCGTCGCGAAGCAACTGCTCTGCCACTTCCGGAAGTCGTCGCGGCATGCGCAGAATCCTGGGAGCAACAGGGCCCGGCGGCCCTGCCGGGCCGCCGCTTGCCGGCGGTCAGGGGCCGGCGGGGATGATGATCAGCTTGGGGTCGACCGTCGCGGTCGTGCCGTCCCTGCGCATCACGACGGTCGTGTAGGCGAACTCGCCCTCCTTCAGGGCGTGCTTTACCTTGTCGAGAGTGCACTGCGGGCCGCCGCACGCCGGCTGCTTCGGCCGCTTCGCCTCGTCAGGCTCCTTGAACTCGATCAGCAGGCTCTTGACCGCCTCGGCACCCTTCCAGACGACGCTGGTCCTGCCCTTCTTGACCCTGATGCACTCGCGGTCCGCCTTGGCGTTCGCGTCGACGGTGATCGTCGCCTGGGCGGCGGTGATCAGCGGGCACGTCTCGTCGGTGGCTTCCGCCTGACCGAACGCATCGCCGGCGCCGAGCAGCGCCGTCGCCAACGTCAACGCGAGCGTGGCAGGTCTCCCGTGCATTCACTCCTCCTTCGCGGATCGCTCCGCGTCGCGGTTCTACCGCTGCGAAGACTGACTGGCTGTGAGTCTGGCATAGCGGGAATCTGATTTCAATCTCGCGAGCTCCGGGGCGCGCGCGACCTCCGCGGCCGGGTAGCCGTGTGCGACCGCGCGCTCGAGGAGTGCGAAGGCGCCGTCGGCGTCGCCGCCGGCGAGGCGGGCGAGCGCGGCGTGGTAGAGCGTGTCGGGTCCGTCCGGGTCAAGAGCGAGCGCGGCGTCGGCCTGCTCGCGCGCGGCGGCGTGCTGGCCGGTGTGCGCGAGCGCGAGCGCGAGGCTGGTCACGAGGTCGGGGTCGCGCGGTGTGACCGCGAGGTCGGCGCGCAGCAGCGCGATCGCCCGCCGGTACGCCGCCTCGGTTTCCGCCGCGACGCCGCCGCTCCAGCGGCGCGCGTCGCCGAGGTTCAGCCACAGCACGGCGTTCTCGGGCTGCAGCGCCACCGCCCGCTCGTAGGCCCGGGCCGCCTCGTCGTAGCGCGCGAGAAAGAACAGGCACGTCCCGAGGTTCGACAGTGCGGCGGCGGTCGGGCGCACGGCGATCGAGCGCTCGTACTCGGCGATCGCCGCCTCGTGGCGGCCGAGCTGCTGGTAGGCGATGCCGAGGTTGAGGATCGCGCGCGTGTTGTCGGGGGAAAGCCGCACCGCCTCGCGGAAGCTCGCGACCGCGGCGTCGAGCTCGCCGCGGCGCAGGTGGAACACGCCGAGGTGGCTGTGCGTCGACCACCACCCCGGCTGGATCTCGATCGCGCGGCGGTAGGCGCGCGAGGCGTCGTCCGCAAGTCCCTGCCGCTCGAGGGCGAGCGCCAGACCGAGCTGCGCCTCGACCGCGTTCGGCTGCGCCGCGAGCGCCGCGGAGAACGCCGCGGCGGCCTCGCGGGGCCGGCCGAGCAGCAACTCGATGCGGCCGCGCGTCTCGCGCACCGACGCCAGCGCCGGCTCGAGCTCGGCGGCGCGCCCCGCCGCCGCTATCGCGCGCTCCGCCCACGCGCGCTCGCCGGTGAGCGAGCGCTTCGCGAGGTAGGCGCGCGCGAGCGCGGCCTGCACCCGCGCGGAGTCCCCGAGCTGCTCGAGGATGCGGATCGCGGCGTCGACGGCGGCCTCGTTCTCGTAGCGGCGCAGGTGGCCGAGCGCCTCGAGGAAGCGGTCGCCGGCGAGGTCGAGCGCCGCCGCGCTCGCCGCCGGTGCGCTCGCCTCCAGGCCGAGCGCGGCCGCGGCGCGCCGCGCCACTTCGTCCTGCAGGTCGAGCAGGCGCGATGCCGTGCCTTCCACGCTCGCCGCGGCGAGCTGGCGGCCGCCGGGCTCGACGAGCGCGAAGGTGGCGCGCACCCGCTCGCCCTCGAACTGCAGCGAGCCGCGCAACACCGCCTGCGCGCCGGTGCGCTGCGCCAGCGCTGCGAGGTCGCCCGCCGCCTCGTCCACCGCCGTTGCCGGCAGCACCGCGACGCCGCCGTCCGCGGCAAGACGGGCGGACACCGTCTCGGCGAACCCCTCGCCGATCAGGGCGCCGGCGTGCCGGCCCGAGAGGTCGCGGAACGGCAGCACCGCGACGCGGCGGGCGCCGCCGCCGGCGGGCGGGGTCGGCCGGCGCGCCAGCACGGCCCATACGGCGGCGGCCAGCACCGCGGCGGCGGCGAGTCCGGCGAGCGCCAGGCGGCGTCGCGGTGCGCCGTGGGGCGCCGGCCCGGGCGTGATCCCCGCCGCAGGAGCGGACCCGGAGGCGGCGAGCGCGTCGCGGATCGCCGCGAGCTCGATGGCGAGGTCGCGCGTCGCCGCCCAGCGCCCCTCCGGCTCCTTGGCGAGGCAGCGTCGCACCACGTCGGCGAGCGGCGCCGGGATCTGCGGGTTGAGGCGCGCCGGGTCCTCCGGCTGGTCCTTGATGATCGCCGAGAGCGTGTCGAGCGTCGTGCCGCCGCGGAACGGCCGCTGTCCGGCGAGCATCTCGTAGAGCATCGTGCCGAGCGCGAACTGGTCGGACCTGTGGTCGAGCGGCAGGCCGCGCGCCTGCTCCGGCGACATGTAGGCGGCGGTGCCGACGATCGCGCCGACCTGCGTGGCGACGTGCACCTCGACGGTGCTCTCCTCGATCGCGATCGCCCGCGGCACCAGCTTCGCGAGCCCGAAGTCGAGCACCTTCACGAGCCCGCGTCCCGTCACCATGACGTTCTCGGGCTTGAGGTCGCGGTGGACGATCCCGTGCTCGTGCGCCGTCGCGAGGGCATCCGCGAGCTGCACGGCCACCTCGAGCACGCGGCGGGGCGAGCGCGGCTCGGCGGCCAGCCAGGCGCGCAGACTCTGCCCCTCGACCAGCTCCATGGCGATGTACGGGTCGCCCTCGTGCTCGCCGACATCGTAGATCGTCACGATCCCGGGGTGGTTGAGCGCCGAGGCGGCGCGCGCCTCCTGCTCGAAACGCGCCCGGTGCTCGCGGCTGTCGGCGTGACGTTCCGCCACGACCTTGATCGCCACCTCGCGCCCGAGCTTCGGGTCGCGCGCCCGGAACAGCTTGCCCATGCCGCCGGCGCCGAGCTCCCCGAGCACCTCGAACCGCCCGATGCGCTCGCCGGCCTTCACGGCCCCGCGCCCCCGCGCGCCTCGACCGCACCTCTTCTCGTCCGGCGGGGGTCGCTCGTGCGCATGACAGTCTCGGCGAGCATACCGACAGCGATCCGCGTGTCAACTGCGGCTCCGTCCGCGCCTGTCTCCGGCTGCAGGCGCCGGCGGCATGCCGCACCGCGAGGACCCCGCCGGCATCGGGTGCGACCGCCCGCCGTCACTCCACCGGCCGCGCGCCGACCGCGGCGAGCGTCGCCTCCGACCAGCGCGCGTCGTCGCCGGCGATCGCGTTCCACGTGGCGAGCAGCGCGCGCGGATCCTCCATGCAGCGCAGCAGCGCCGCCCGCCCTCGCCGCCGCTCCACCGCCGCCGCCATGCGGTAGCCCACCGTGTACCAGGGCCCTTGGACGCCGAAGAACTCCATCGCCTTCCCGGCCACCGCATCGCCGGCGAGCCTCCCCGCGATCACGTCGTCGAAGAAGGCGTTGACGGTCGCGAGGTTCGCCGCGAAGTCGGCGCTGTCGCGGTCCCAGCGCTCGCGGACCTCGGCGCGCGACACCGTGTGCGGGTGCACGTCGGGCGAGCCGGCCGCCGCCAGCATCGCGAGGCCCTCGCCGAACGCCCCCATCCACTCCGCGGCGCGGCGCGCGCCTTCCGGCAGTGCGGCTGTGAGCGCCGCGGTCTCGCCGGCGATCGAGTGCAGCCCGACGTGGTGCAGCTCGTGCGCGACGGTGTTGGCGAACTGCTCCGCCGTCACCTCGGGGTCGAGGTAGAGGAAGATCGCCGGGTCGCGGTCGAGCTCCCACACGAAGCTGTTGGGCCTCGGCTTGATCACCGGGTAGACCGTTGCGACGATGCGCGCCCTCGCCGGCAGGTAGGCGAGCGCCCGCGCCGCGAGTGCCTCGAGGTCGGCGCGCCGCCACGCCTCCAGCGTCCGCCGCAGCTCGGCGCCGCGGCCTGCTGCCTCGCCGCCGGCCACGAATGCGCGGAACTCCTCGTCGGTGAACGCGCGCTGCATCGCCGCCTCGCGGTCCTTCAACCGACGATAGCCGGCGCTGGCGAGCACCCGCTCCCACTCCACCGCACCCGGCTCGCGCCCGGCCGCGCCCGCCTCGAGCAGCGCCAGCACGGCTTCCGCCTGCTCGGCGTCGATCCGGACCCGGACGCGCTCGGACTGGCCGGCTGCGGCGGCGGCCAACAGGGCGATCGTGAAGGTGGCTGCGCTGAACCGGCAGGCGCGCATGCGTCCCTCTCCTTCGGCGAATACGCCGTGACCGGGGAGTTGTTTCATGAACTCCAGCGCGCGCCGGCGCCGGGGCGAGGTGGTGGGCCGTGAGGGAATCGAACCCCCGACCGTCGGGTTAAAAGCCCGCTGCTCTACCTGGCTGAGCTAACGGCCCCGCGGGCGAGACTAGCGAAGAACGGGGGCGGGGCACAAGGGGATGGTCCGGCCGTGAGATCCGTAGCGGCGCTCGCCGTGGCGCGGCGGGCGACCGGCGCCTGACTCGGTGGCGGTCATCCCGCGGTGACGCGGTTGCGGCCGGCGAGCTTGCTGGCGTACATGAGGGCGTCGGCGCGGGCGAGCAGTGAGTCGGCGCTGTCGGCGCGCTGCGCCGTGGTGGCGCCGATCGAGACGGTGATCGTCAGGCGCGACTCGCCGACGGCAACCGGCGAGGCGTGGACGAGCGCGCGATAGCGCTCCGCGACCGCGGCGAGACGCTCGCCCGCGGTGTGGGGGAGGATGGCGACGAACTCGTCGCCGCCCCAGCGGCCGACGAGGTCGAGCGCGCGCGCGGCGGACCGCAGGGTGGAGGCGACGGTGCGCAGCACCGCGTCGCCGGTCTCGTGCCCGTGGCGGTCGTTGATCTCCTTGAAGCGGTCGACGTCGACGAACAGGACCCCGAACGGCCAGCCGTGGCGCGCGAGCTCGTCGAGGCGGGCGGCGAGGGTGAACTCGGCGAGCGCGCGGTTGGCCAGGCCGGTGAGGGCATCGAGGTAGGCGACCTTCTCCAGCGCCTTGAAACGCTGCAGCGTGGCCATCTTCGCGGAGCGGTCGGTGAAGATCTCGATGGCGCCGACGATCGCCCCGTCGGCATCGCGGATCGGCGCGGCGCGCACGTGGACGGGCACGCGGTGGCCGTGCCTGTGGTGCAGCCAGATCTCCGCCTCGCGCGTGCAGCCGTCGTGCATCGTGGCCGAAAGCGGGCAGCCGGCGTAACACAGGTGCGTGCCGGCGTCGTCGACGTGGTCCAGCAGGCCGTCGAAGCAGTGGCTGCCGACGACGTCGGCGGCGCTGTAGCCGCTGATCCGCTCCGCGCCGCGGTTCCAGTAGGTAATGCAACGTTCGCGGTCGACGAAGTAGACCCCCTCGTCGAGGGAGTCGAGCAGGGCTCGGAAGAAGTCGGCGTCGGTGCGCATCGTCTCGTCGCCGCGACGACCCGCCCGCCGAGAGGGTAGGTGTCGCGACTGAAAGCAGGGAACGCCGCGGATGCTTCGCGCCTTCCCGGCGCGCGGCGGCGAGCGGCGCCCGTTCGGCGCTACTTGTGCCGGCCTCCGGTCCGCGGGGCGAGCTCGGGGAGCCAGCGGGTCAGCGGCTTGACCGCGCGCACGATCGTCTCCTCGCGCCGCGGGCCGGTGGAGATGAGCACGGCCGGGGCGCCGAGCAGGTCCTCGAGACGGGCCACGTACCGGCGCGCCGCGGCGGGGAGCTTGTCGTACTGCGTGACGCCCGAGCTCGCCGCCTGCCACCCCGGCATCGTCTCGTACACCGGCTCGGCGTCGGCGAGGTCGGCGGCGTCGTCGGGGAACTCCGTGACGACGGTGTCGCCGATGCGGTAGGCGGTGGCGATGCGGATCTCCTCGAGCTCGTCGAGGACGTCGAGCTTGGTGAGGGCGATGGCGTCGGCGCCGTTGCAGCGCATCGAGGCGCGCGACGCGACCGCGTCGAACCAGCCGGTGCGGCGCGGGCGTCCGGTGGTGGTGCCGAACTCGTTGCCGCGCCGCCGCAGGTGCTCGCCGACGGCGTCGGAGAGCTCGGTGGGGAAGGGCCCGCTGCCGACCCGCGTGGTGTACGCCTTGAGCACGCCGATCACGCCGTCGAGCGCGCGCGCCGGCAGCCCGCACAGCGCCGGCGCGAAGCCGGCGAGGGTGTGCGAGGAGGTGACGAACGGGTAGGTGCCGTGATCGATGTCGAGGAACGTGCCCTGCGCGCCCTCGAACAGCACGCTCCTGCCCGCGGCGATCGCCTCGGAGAGGAGGAGCGAGACGTCGGCGAGCAGCGGTGCGAGCGCCAGCGCCGCCTCGACCGCCGCCTCGACGTCCGCGGCGGCGGGGAGCTGCGCCCCGGGGTACGCGGAAAGAGCGCGCTCGAGCTCGGCGCTCGCCAGCCCGACGGCGTCGCGCAGGCGCTTCGGGTTGCGCGCGAGGCCGAGCCTGACGCCGGTGCGGGCGGCGCGGCTCTCGTAGGCCGGGCCGATGCCGCGCCCGGTGGTGCCGAGCTTGCCGGCGCCGCGCGCCGCCTCGCGGGCGGCGTCGAGGGCGCGGTGGCCGGGGAGGACGAGGTGGGCGCGCGGCGAGATCGCCAGGCGCGGGCGGACGGAGACGCCCTGCTCCTCGAGCATGCGCATCTCGTCGAGGAAGGCGACGGGGTCGATGACGACGCCCGGCCCGACCACACAGCGACACTCCTGCTGGACGATGCCCGAGGGGATCAGGTGCAGCGCGAAGTGCCGGTCGGCGAAGCGCACCGTGTGGCCGGCGTTGTTGCCGCCGTTGAAGCGGACGACGTGCGAGAACGCCGGGCACAGCAGGTCGACGACCTTGCCCTTGCCCTCGTCTCCCCACTGCCCGCCGATGACGACGATGTTCGCCATGCCGATCCTCCCCGCGCATGGTACGCGAACCGCGCCCGCGGCGTCAGCCCTCCGGGTGCGGCCTCCGGGGGCGACCGCGAAGCCAAGTACCTGTCATCCCGAGCAGGGGTACGCCGCGGCGCGGCGATCGGACGAGAGAGGAAACCAGCGGGAGGGCCGGCGCCCTCGCCGGCCCGGACTCCGCCCGCGCGGGCGAGGGCGTCCGCTTGCCCGACGAATGGCGGGCGCTCCCGTTCTGACAGGCTTCCTTGGAAGGAGCCGCCGAAGGCGGCGACGAGCGATCCCGGAGTCGAACGAGGACGGCGCGCGCCGACCGGTTTCCGCGGTAGGAGGCCGGCACCGCCCGCGACCGGCGAGGACCGCGGGCGGCCGGACTGCCCTGCCTTCACCTGCACGAGTCGTGACGGGACTCGCGCGAGGTCACTTCGACTGCGGCTCGAAACCCATCTCGCGCATCAGGTTGTGCGCCTTGTCGACGTAGTCCATCACCCACAGCATGTAGCGCGCGTCGACGTTGATCGTCCGCGACATGGCGTCGGTGAACTGGTAGTCGGAGGTCATCGACTCGTAGTTGCCGTCGAACGCCAGGCCGATGAGCTCGCCCTTGCCGTTCATGATCGGCGAGCCGGAGTTGCCGCCGGTAATGTCGTTGGTGGACAGGAAGCAGGACGGCACGTCGCCCACCACCGGGTCGACGTAGCGGTCGAACGAGCCGAGCTTCGCCGCGTCGCGCAGGCGCTGCGGCGCGTCGAAAGGCTCCTCGCCGGTGTGCTTGGCGACGACGCCGGCGAGCGTGGTGAACGGCGTGTAGACGACGCCGTCGCGCGGCGCATACCCCTTGACCGTCGCGTAGGTGAAGCGCAGCGTGCCGTTGGCGTCGGGGTACAGCGGCGCCTTCCGCCACGCCGCGATCGCCTCGATGAGGCGCGGAGCGAGCGTGACCATCTCGCCCTCGTAGCGCTTGCCCCTCTCCTCGTTGATGTTGAGGTCCTTCCGCAGCTCGGCGGCGAACGCGATCATGGTGTCGCCGGTGGCCAGGATCTGCTCGTGCGACATGTCCATCATCGCGAGACGGGCCGCCTGATCCGCAAGCCTGGTACCGCCGTACAGCTTCTCGACGAGGGCGTCGACGGCCGCGTCGCCGGCGGCGCCGGTGGCGGCGAGCGCCGCGTCGACCGCCGCGATACGCTGCCCCGCCGGCAGCCCGGCGGCGCGCCTGAGGCCGTAGGTAAGCACGGCCCGGTCCGCCTGGACGTCGAGCGTGCGCTGCATGCGCTCGAGTCCCTGCCGGCGCTGGCGCGCGTCGCGGTCCTGATAGCCGGGCTCGCGCTCGAGATCGGGCTTGGCGTGCTCGCTCGCCCAGCGCTCGAGGCCGAGCGCGGCGCCGAGGAGGCCGCCGCCGCGCCCGCCGCCGAGCTGGCCGAGGATCAGGGCGCGATCGCGCGCTGCGCGCTGCTCCGCGACCAGCGCCTCCATCCTGGGCAGCACGTCGCCGAACCGCGTCCTGCGCGCCGGGTCGGCGGCGATCCAGGCGGCAAGCTCCGCCTCCATCGCGCGCTTGCGGCCGGCGAGGTCGGCCTTGCGCAGCCCCTCGAGCATCCCCTGGTTGTTCTTGTAGCCGTTGTACAGCCCCTTGAGGTTGCCGGAGAGCTTGATCTCGACGTCCTTGCCGCGCTTCGACTCGCGCTCGAGGATGTCGATCATGTCCTTGGTGAGCGCGATGCGGGCCGGGTAGTTGTAGTCGGTGTCCTCGGCGATCGAGGCGGCGATGCGGTAGCGGAAGGTGCGCCCCGGATAGCCGAGGATCATGGTGAAGTCGTTCTCCTTCAGATGTCCCTGGGCGATCTTCAGGAAGCGCTCCGGGCGGTAGGGGACGTTGTCGGGCGAGAAATCGGCCGGTTTGCCGTCCTTGCCGACGTACGCGCGCAGGAAAGAGAAGTCGCCGGTGTGGCGGGGCCACATCCAGTTGTCGACCTCGCCGCCGTACTCGCCGATCGACCGCGGCGGCGCGTACACGAGGCGGACGTCGCGCAGCTCGAGCTGGCGGAACAGGTAGTACTTCAGACCGCCGTACATCGTCGCCAGGCGGCAGCGCGTGCCGTCCTTCTCGCACGCCGCGATCAGCTCCTTCTCCTTCATCTCGAGCGCCTTGCTGCGCTCCTCTGGCTGCATACCCGGCTTCAGCACCGCGGTCATCGTGGCGGTCACGTCGTCGTAGCCGAGGAACACGTACACCCGCGACCCCTTCGCCTCGAGCTCCTCCCCGCGCGTCTTCGCGAGGAACCCGTCGGTCACGTAGTCGTGCTCGGGCGTGGAGTTGATCTGAATGGCGCCGAAGGCGCAGTGGTGGTTGGTCGCCACCAGGCCGTCGGGCGACACGAACGACGCCGAGCAGCCGCCGAGCGAGACCACCGCGGAGGCGAGGCCCGTGTTGGTCTTCGTGCTCCACAGCTCCTCCGGCGCGAGCTGCAGCCCCATCGCTCTGAGCTTCGCCTGGTCGAGCTCGGCGAGCTGGTGGAGCATCCACATCCCTTCGTCGGCAACGGCCCGGCCGGCGGCGCCTGCGAGCAGCACGGCCAGCGCCACGACATGCAGTCCCTTTCGCATCGTTCCCCCTCCCGAACGGCCGCCGTCGGGGCGGCGCAGGGGGAGATTGTACGACCTTGCACATGGCCGGGGCGAGTCTTCCGCTCCCCGGCGCCCCGGGGGCGCGATGCTGCTATCGTTACCGGCCGGAGGTCGGCTGCGCGTGAGCGACTGGCTGGAGCGGTGGGACGAGGTGGTCGCGACGGCGGACTCGGGCGCGATCGAGGAGGCATGGCTCGCGCGCCTGGAGGCCGGCGCCGGCGACGGCGAGGAGATGGCCGAGGCGCTGCGGCGCCTGCGCTCGGCCGGCAAGAAGACCGTCGCCGCGTCGCTGCTCGAGCTCGCCGCCGCCGAGGCGCAACGCGCCGGCGCCTGGACGGCGGCCAAGCGGTTCCTGCTCGAGATGCTGCGCCTCGGGATCGGCGACGCCGACGAGTGCCGGGCCGGGCTGGAGGAGTGCGTCCGCCGCCTGCGCGCCGCCAGCCCTTCCCTCGACCGCGTGCTCACGCACTACGCGCTCAGGACCGCGCGCAAGCCGGCGGATGCGCTCGCCGCGGTCGAAGCGTGGCTGGAGTACGACATCGGCGGCGTCTTCGCAATGGCGGGACGCGGTCCCGGGCGCGTGGTGGAGGCGAACTGGCAGCTCGGCGTCCTGCGCCTCGACTTCGAGCGCGAGAAGAAGGTGCCGGTGCCGATCGACGCGGCGCCGAAGTACCTGACGCCGCTGCCGCCGGGCCACTTCCTGCGCCGCCGGCTTGAGGAGCCGGACGCGCTGCGCGCCGAGGTGCACGCCGACCCGCAGGGGGCGATCGAGGCGATCCTCGCCAGCTTCGGCGCCGCGATGGGCGTCACCGACCTGAAGGCCGCGCTCGCCGGCCTGGTCGGAGACGACCAGTGGACATCGTGGTGGAACAAGGCGAGGAAGCACCCGCGCCTGCTGGCGATCGGCAGCGGCGTCAAGGTGCGGTACCGCATGGCCGCGCCAGAGGGGGCGGCGGCCGAGATCCGCGCGCAGTTCGCGGCGGCGGCGCTGCCGCAGCGGCTGGAGCTGGCGCGCCGGCACGGCGGGCGCGAGCGCGAGCTGGCGGCGTTCATGGCGGCGGAGCTGCTGGCGGCGGCGGGCGGGGCAACCGACCCGCAGCAGGCGTGGGAGGCGCTGCAGGTGGCCGGCAGGCTGGGCGGCGACCCGGCCGCGGTCGAGGCGGTCGAGGACGCGGTGATCGCGCGCTTCGGCGCGCCCGCGCTGCTCTCCGCGCTCGGCGACGCGGCGCAGCGCGAGCTGGTGCTCGACCTGGTGCGCCGCGACACGCCGGAACGCTACGCCGAGACGGCGGCGGCGTGGCTGGAGCGCGAGGCGCACCCGCGTCTGCTCACGCGCCTCGCCGCTGACCTCGTCGGCGCCGGCGAGACGGGGCGCGTGGTGGCGTTCCTGGACCAGGTGTTCCTGCACCCGCAGAAGCTCCCGGCGGCGTTCGTCTGGGCGCTCGAGGACGCCGACGAGCGCCTGGCCCCGGTCCTCGACGAGCGGCGCGGCGGCGCGCTGCTGGTGCGCCTCGTCGAGCTCGCCGAGAGGCGCGAGCTCGGGCCCTTCCGGGCACGGCTGAAGGACATTCTGTCGCCGCGCGGCCTCGCCGGCCGGCTGGTCGCCGAGCGCCTGACGCCGGAGCAGGGGAGGCGCCTGCTGCAGCTCCTCGATCGGCCGGGCGAGATGGGCGAGGAGCGCGCGTGGCTCAAGCGTGCCGTCGCCGCCCGCTTCCCGGAGCTGCGCGAGGAGAAGAAGGACGAGTCGGTGCCGGCGCTGCAGGACACCGTCCTGCGCCTGCAGGCCGAGCTGAAGGACCTGCTCGAGAAGAAGATCCCGGAGACGCTCAAGGCGATCCAGGTGGCGCGCGCCGAGGGCGACCTGCGCGAGAACTTTGAGTACCACGCGCAGCGCGCGAAGCAGGAACTGCTGTCGGCGCGCGCGTCGCAGCTCCAGGCCGACCTCGCGCGGGTGCAGGTGATCGACCCGGCGGGCGTCGACCCGTCGCGGGTGCGCGTCGGCACGCGGGTGACGCTCGCGGGCCCGGCGGGGCCGCGGGTGCTGACGGTGCTCGGACCGTACGAGGCCGACGCCGACGCCGGGATCGTCTCGCACGCCTCCGACGCCGGCCAGGCGCTGCTCGAGCGCGCGGTCGGGGACCGCGTCGCGCTCGCGGGCGAGATCTACACGATCGCGGAGATCGCCCCGGCGACCTGACGGTGCAGGTGTCCCGCCGGCACCACGAGAGGTGTCCGCACTCGTGGTGGCGCGGCGGTGATGCGCCACGGCGACGCGGGGCTGCCCTGTGGCGCCTCCCACCCGGCCGGCCCCGGAACGGGGCAGTGACAGCTGGTGAAGGAACACGGGCTTTCAGGCGCCGCGCCACGGGTGCGGCGGCGGGTGGGGTGAAGCCCGCGACTTCACGTCGCGGGCGAGGGGCGGGCAGCCGCCTGCCCCTCCAGGAGATGGTCGGAGCCTGTGAAGGGGTTTCTTCACACGCTCTGAGTGCCGGATCCCTGCTGCGGCTACACTGAAGTGCTGCACGAGGGGGGAACCATGCCGTTCCGCGACCTGCGCGAGTACCTGACCGCTCTCGAGAAGGCGGGCGAGCTGCGCCGCATCGGCGTCGCGGTGTCGCCGATCCTCGAGATCACCGAGATCGCCGACCGCGTCGTCAAGAAGCAGGGGCCGGCGCTGCTGTTCGAGCAGCCGGCGGGGTCGGCGATGGCGGTGGCGATCAACCTGTTCGGATCGCAGCGCCGCGTGATGCGGGCGCTCGACGTCGAGGACTGGCGGAGCTGGACCGAGCGTCTGGACTTCTTCCTCGAGCCGAAGATGCCGACCTCGCTGCTCGACAAGGTGCGCACGCTGCCGAAGCTGCTCGAGGTGGCGGGGATCTTCCCGAAGGTGGTGAAGGACGGCCCGGTGCACGAGGTGGTGAAGACCGGCGAGCAGGTCGATCTCGGCGAGGTCCCCGCGCTCAAGTGCTGGCCGCAGGACGCCGGCCGCTTCCTGACGCTCACCAACGTGATCACCAGGGACCCGGCCACCGGCGGGCGCAACTGCGGCATGTACCGGCTGCAGGTGTACGACCGCAACACCACCGGGATGCACTGGCACCTGCACCACGACGCCGCGCGCATCTTCCAGGACCATGCGCGAGCGGGGCGCCGCACCGAGGCGGCGGTGGCGTTCGGCGGCGACCCGGCGACGATGTTCGCGCCGGCGGTGCCGCTGCCGCCCGGCGTCGACGAGATGCTGTTCGCCGGCTTCGTCCGCCGCGAGCCGGTCGAGATGGTGAAGGCCGTGAGCGTCGATCTCGAGGTGCCCGCCCACGCGGAGCTGGTGCTGGAGGGGTGGGTGGACCAGGACGAGCGGCGGCGCGAGGGGCCATTCGGCGACCACACCGGGTTCTACTCGCTGGCCGACGACTACCCCGTCTTCCACGTCACCGCGGTCACCCACAGGCGCGACGCGATCTACCCGACGACGATCGTCGGCAAGCCGCCGATGGAGGACTGCTACATGGGGTACGCCATAGAGCGCATGTTCCTGCCGCTGATGCGCAAGATGCTCCCCGAGGTGGTCGACTACCACATGCCGTTCGAGGGTGTGTTCCACAACCTGATGATCGTGGCGATCGACAAGCGCTACCCCCACCACGCGCGCAAGGTGATGCACGGGATCTGGGGGCTCGGGCAGGCGACGTTCACCAAGGTGGTCGTCGTCGTCGACGCGGACGTAAACGTGCAGGACCCGGCCGAGGTGGCGTGGAAGGCGCTCGCCAACATCGACCCGCAGCGCGACCTCGAGTTCGTCACCGGGCCGGCCGAGACGCTCGACCACGCCTCGCGCGCGCCGTGGTGGGGGAGCAAGGTGGGCATCGACGCCACCCGCAAGTGGCCGGCCGAGGGGTTCGCGCGCCCCTGGCCCGACGAGATCGTGATGGCGCCGGAGGTCAGGGCGAGGGTCGACGCGCTGTGGTCACAGCTCGGGCTGTGACGGCGGTCAGGGGCGGCTGCCGGGCTCGCGCGGGCCGCGGTCACACCGCCATCGCGGGGATGGTCACACCCCTGCGGCGCGGCGCCGGGGGCGATGCCGCGCGCAGGCGCGGGGTGCGTGCCGCGGTGGCCTACTGGGCGGCGAGCGCCTTGACCTCGAACGTCAGGGTGGCGTTCGGCGGGATGCGCGGCGGCGCGCCCGCTTCGCCGTAGCCCAGCACCGGCGGGATGATCAACCTGCGCTTGCCGCCGACCTTCATGCCGACCACGCCCTCGTCCCACCCCTGGATCACCTGACCGGCGCCGACCTTGAAGTTGAAAGGCTCGCGGCGGTCGTACGAGGAGTCGAACTTGGTGCCGTCGGCCAGCCACGCCTCGTAGTCGACGAGGACGAGCATGCCGTTCTTGAACGCCACGCCGGTGCCGACCTCGAGGTCGACGTACTTCAGGCCGGAGGGAAGCGTCACGGTTTTCGGCTCGGCCGCGCCGGCCTGCTTTGCGGCGGTGGCGGCCCCCGGTCCGGCGGCCCGCGCGGCGCCCGTGATGATCGCGGCCGCGGCCGCGACCGCCAGTGTCGTCCTCAGTGCTGCTGGCGTCCTCATCTCTCTCCCCCCGTCGTGGGTGTATCGCCCGGCCGAGCCGAGGCAAGCTGCAATGGTACCCGATCTCGTCAAGGGGCCGGCGCTCCGGCGCCTCGACGCCTGAAGCGCCGGCGGCCGTTGCGGGTCGGCGCCGGCGTGCTGTCCGCGAAAGCTGCGCACCGGGCGCCGCGCGCCGGGATGAGCGGATCAGGCCAGGAGCTTCGGTGGGGCGGCCCAGAGGAGGCGCGCGCTCCCCAGCAGCTCGCCGGCGTCCGGGAGCTCGAGCGCGATGACCGCGCCCTTCTTGAGCGGGATGCGGCCGCGAACGTCGCCGCACAGCAGCAGCTCGGCCCACTCGCCGAGGACCGGCTGGTGGCCGACGATGGCCGCCGCGCCCGTGCGGCGGCGCCGTTGCGCGCCTATCCATGCGCGCAGGTCGTCGAAGGCGCCGGCGCCGGCGAGGAACGGCTCCTCCTCGGCGGGCGGCGCCGCCCCACCAACGTGCAGCGCCGCGGCGGTCTGGCGCGCGCGCAGCAGCGGGCTCGTTGCGATGACGTCGAGCGATACGCCGACCTCAGCCAGCCGGCGCCCGACGCGGCGCATCTCCTTCGCCCCGGCGGCGGTCAGCGGGCGCTGGGCGTCGCTGCCGCCGTCAGCGCACTCCTCCGCGTTGCCGTGGCGGATGAGGTAGAGGCGCATTCGGGTCGGCCCCGGCGTCGGACTCGGCGTCAGCCGGCTGGTGCGGCGTGCTCCGGGTGCCAGAGGTTCGCCTTCTGCAGCGCGTCCTCGGCGGCGGCGACGCCGTTGCGGAACTCGTCCCACAGCTCGGGCGTGATCGTCACGCCCTTCTTGGTGGGCGCCAGCTCGCCGTTGGCGTCCTCGTAGAACATGCGGATGTCGATGTACGTGCGGCCCTTGAACGTCGAAAGGGAGACCCTCAGCGTCTCCTCCTGGTTGCGCTTGAACTCGTGCAGCACCTTGCGGTCGTCGGGCATCCTCAGCCTCCGCGCGGAGTCTAGCAGGGTAGAATTCCCGACCGGGGGTGAGCATGGATGCAGAGCCGACGGAACCACTGGTCGTGACTGCGCAGGCGGCCGAGCCCGTGCCGGTCAGGCGCGCCCGCGGCGCACGGATGGCGATACTGATCGGTCCCGACGAGGGGGCGCCGCGCTTCATCATGCGCCGTTTCCTGCTCGCGCCGGGCGGGAGGATTCCCGCGCACCGCCACGACACCATCGAGCACGAGCAGGTCGTGGTGCGCGGCGAGATGACGATCGGGCTCGGCGACGCCGCCCACACGGTGCGCGCCGGCGACGCCATCTTCATCCCGGCGGGCACCGCGCACTGGTACGAGAACCGCGGCTCTGAGGAGGTCGAATTCCTCTGCGCCGTGCCGTACACCGGCGACTACGCGACGGAGTGGCTCGAGGAGCCGCCCGCGGACGCGGTCCTCGAGTGATCCGCCCCGGCCGACGGTCCGCGCGCAGCGCGCGGGGCTCCGGGATCGGCGGCTCGACGCGCCGCCGCGCCGCCGCGGACCCGTGCTGCGCGCGTGGGACACGCTTCACGAGCGGCGGCGCGGCGGTTGCACTACACTCGTAGGCGGAGGACATCGCATGCACCGCGTCGCGTCACCGTTGCTCGTCTTCGCAGTCGCCGCCGGGGCCGCCCTCGCCCAGGGCGGCGCCAACGCCACGTCGACGTCGCTGCCGCTCGAGCGGGTGGCGATCGAGCTGCCCTCGCTCGACACCGCGCAGGTCGTGCTGCACGCCGCGCCCGTCCCCGGGTTGCTGAAGGGCCCGTTCCCGACGCAGAGGCTGCGCCTCGGCGGCGTCGAGATCCCGCTGTTCGCGCCAGCGCGCGTCGTGAGCTCCGCCGGCACGACGGCGATCGCGCTCGAGCTGCAGCTCCGTGCGGTGCCCGAGCAGGTGCTCGGGTTGCCGATCGACCGTCTCGGCGTCGCATGGGAGGGCGCGAGCGAGGACGGCCGCGAGCGTGTCGCCATCGAGGGCTCGGTGGCGCCCGCCGACGCTGGCTCGGTGAGCGTGCCGGTGCGCACCCTCTACGAGCGCTACTCGAAGATCGCCGACGTGCGCGTCGCCACCGACTCCGGCGAGGTGATCGTGCGGGTACTCGCAAGCCTCTACAACCCGTTCTCGTTCGATCTCACCGCGACGCGCCTGAGCTACGTCGTCGCGGCCGGCGACAAGCGGATCGTCGCGGGCGACCGGCGCGGCTTCCGCCTGCGCTCGCGGCGCTGGAGCGACGTCGTCATCGAGCAGGCGGTGGCGCCGGGCGATGCGGCCGCCGGCGGTCTCGCGGCGCTCCTCAGCCCGTCGAGCGTGCGCGTCGAGGGGTCGATGTCGATCCGCACGCCCACCGGCGACCGTGCCATCGACATCAGGCTCGGCTCCTGATCGCATGCCCGATCCCGCCCCCCGGCCGCCCGATCCCGGCGCGTTCCACACGGCGATGGCGCATCTCTACCGGGGGGAGATGCACCGGATGACGGTGTGGCGGCAGCGCCTCGACGTGACCACGAACTGGGCGATCCTGATGACCGGCGGCATGACGACGTTCGCGCTCGGCTCGCCGGCGGTGCCGCACTACGTGCTGCTGCTCGGCTTCGCGCTGATCGCGGTGTCGCTGTTCATCGAGTCGCGGCGCTACCAGCGGCTGCACCACAGTCGCTGGCGGCTGCACGTGATGGAGGCGTGCTACTTCGCGCCGATGCTCGAGGGGCGTGCGGACTGCGAGGACCTCGCGTGGCGGGCGACGATCGCCCGCGACCTCCACGAGCCGCAGATGTTCGTGAGCTGGTTCACGGCGATCAAAGTGCGCCTGCGCCGAAACTACCTGCTGCTGGTGGTCTTCATTTTCGCGGTGTGGGTCACGAAGCTGTTCATCCACCCGACCGATCCCTCGCACCTCGCCGAGTTGTGGGACCGCCTGGGCGTCGGCGGCGTCGTTCCGAGCTGGATGGTCGCCTCGAGCGCGGGCTTGTTCCTCGTGCTGTGCTCGGTCCTGGCGGCCACCGCGAAGAGCGCCGAGTCGATCGAGGAGGCCGCCACGATCGCCGACCTGCACGGGCGCGTTGGCCTCGGCGATACGTGACCATGGAGGGGAGGTCTCGCGACCTCCCCTCGCCCGCGAAGTGAATTCGCGGGCTTCACCCCTTGAGCGCCGGCGTCGCTGCCGTGCCGCTGGACCGCCACAGAACAGCATGGGCGCTCCAACGGGCCGCCGGAGATCCCGATGGGGTCAGCAGCCGCCCAGGGCCGGACCGGGGCCGGCGGCAATGTGGATGCGGCCGTCGCCCGCTCCGGTCACCGTGCCGATAACCAGCGGTGCGAACCCTTCCTCGGCCGGCGCCGCGAGCAGCGCCGCGACGGCGGAGGCCGGGACGGCTGCCAGCAGCCCGCCCGAGGTCTGGGCGTCGGCGAGGATCAGGCGCGCGGTCTCGGGGACGTCGGCCGCAAACGAGGTGAAGCCGGCGGCGTGGGACGCGTTCGCCCGTGTTCCGCCCGGCACCTCGCCCTGCTCGACCAGGCGCACGGTGCCCGGGAGCACGGGCACCGCATCGGCCCACACCTCGACATCGACCGCGGACCCTGCAGCCATCTCGTGCAGGTGTCCCAGCAGCCCGAACCCGGTGACGTCGGTGACCGCACGCGGCGACGCGGTACGCAGCAGCTCCGCTGCCGCGCCGTTGAGCCGGCGCATCACGGCGCACGCCCGCCGCCACCCCGCCTCGGGCGCGATGCCGCGCTTGGCCGCCGTCGCCCAGATCCCGGTGCCGAGCGGTTTCGTCAGCACGATCGCGTCGCCCGGCCGCGCGCCCGCGTTGCGCCACAGCCCCGCCTCGGTGGTCAGCCCGGTGGCCACCCAGCCGAACTTCGGCTCGGGGTCCTCGATGGTGTGCCCACCGAGCACCGGGATGCCGGCCTCGGCCGCGACCTCCTGCGCCCCGGCGAGGATCTCCTCGAGCACCGCGATCGGCAGCACGCCGACCGGGAAGCCGACGATGTTGAGCGCGAACAGCGGCCGCGCGCCCATTGCATAAACGTCGGACAGCGCGTTCGCGGCGGCGATCGCCCCGAACAGCCGCGGGTCGTCGACGATCGGCGTGAAGAAGTCGAGCGTCTGCACCAGCACGCTGCCGTCGGGCAGCCGCCACGCGCAGGCGTCGTCCGACGTCTCCGTGCCGACCAGCACCTCGGCGCGCTCGGGGCGCGGCAGCCGCCGCACCACCGCCTCGAGTACCGCCGGCTGGATCTTGCACGCGCACCCGAGCCCGTGCGTGAACCGCGTCAGCCGTACGACCGAGGCAGGCGCACCCGAGTTGCTGTCATCCTGAGCGCCGCGACGCCCGACCTCGGGCGGTGACGCCGGAATCGACGAGCGCGGGTGTGGGGCGCGCGCTCCGCGCGCGCTGGTGCTGGTCTGCAGCGCTGCGTCAGCAGCCGGCGCGGAGCGCCGGCCCCACACCCGGTCAGGCGGCGGCGGCATGTCGTCGTCGGGAGAAAGCCGAAGGCCTCCTGGAGCGTCCTGGTCCAGCGCCTCTCCTCTCACCACCGCCACGACCCGCCGCGCGCCTTCGTCGACCTCGGCCTCCGTGGTGAACCGTCCGATCGAGAAACGCACGGTGGCCCTCGCCGTCGCGAGGTCGACGCCCATGGCGGTGAGCACGTGCGACGGCGTCACCTCGTCGGTGTGGCATGCCGCGCCCGCCGACGCCGCGACCTCGTCGGCAAGGCGCGACAGCAGCAGGTTGGCGTCGAAGCCGGGGAAGGCGACGCTCGAGGTGTTGGGCAGGCGCAGCTCGGGGTGGCCGTGGCGGACCAGGCCCGGCACGCCCGCGGCGAGCGCCGCCTCGAGCCGGTCGCGCAGCGCGCGCAAGCGCGGCGTCTCCTCTGCGAGCTCGGCGGCGGCGAGCTCGCAGGCGAGGCCGAGGCCGACGACCGACGCGACGTTCTCCGTGCCGGCGCGCAAGCCCCGCTCGTGGCCGGCGCCGCGGATCAGCGGCGCGAGCCGCACGCCCTCGCGCACGAACAGCGCGCCGACGCCCTTCGGCGCGTACACCTTGTGGCCGGCGACGGTGAGCAGGTCGACGCCGAGCGCGCGCACGTCGACCGCGACCTTGCCGACCGCCTGCGCCGCGTCGGTGTGCAGCAGCACGCCGTGCTCGCGGCAGATCGCCGCGATCTCAGGCAGCGGCTGCAGCGTGCCGACCTCGTTGTTCGCCAGCATCACCGAGACCAGCACCGTCTCCGGCGAGATCGCCGCCGCGACCTCGGCGGGGTCCACCCGTCCGAAACGATCGACGCCGACGACGGTGAGCGTGATCTCGCCGCGCCGCTCGGCTGCCCGCAGCGGCTCGAGCACCGCCGGGTGTTCGACCGCGCTGGCGATCACGTGCGCGTCCGGGTGCTGCGCGACGACGCCGAGGATCGCCCAGTTGTCCGACTCCGAGCCGCCGCTGGTGAAGACGATCTCCCCCGGCTCGGCGCCCAGACACGCCGCCACCTGCTCGCGGGCGCGCTCGACCGCGAGCCGCGCCTCGCGCCCGATCCGGTGCCCCGACGAAGGGTTGCCCCACAGACGCGCGAGCGCGTCGCTCATCGCCGCGACGACGCGCGGGTCGACCGGCGTCGTCGCGTTGCAGTCGAGGTAGACCAGGTCGGGACTCGCTTCGCTCACGCGGTGAGTCTAGCCCGGGGCACGGCGCCGGCGCCACGCCAAGGGCCCGTCGGTGCCATGCGCGGCTCAGCGGGGCATGAGCAACAGCGTCACGGTGCCGGTCGGAGCGTCCATCGAGGCCAGCGCCTTGCCGAGCACCGTCCCGATCGGCGGGTTGGCCCCGGCGCGCATCGCGTGGCCTGCCGTCGACGACGCGACCAGCATGTCGCCGGGCCGGATCGCGCCGTTCTCGCCGCACGCCTTGACCGGGACGACGCCGACGATCGCGAGCGGGACCTTGCCCTCGGTGGAGGCGCCCTCGCCGCCGCCGCCGACCACGGCCGGCGAGGTCGAGTAAACGCCGGCGACGCTGGCCTGGTACGCCTCGACGCTGCGGATCAGTCGGCCGTCGGCACCGATCGCCAGCACGTCGCCGGCTTCGAGCGCGTCGCGCGCGGGCAGCAGCTCCGCGAAGTCCGCGCCGCCGGTCTGGAACCCGCCGTTGGCGAAGGTCTTTCCTGTAAAGTCGACACGGAACGCGTTGGTGCAGCCGAAGATCGGGTTGCAGGTCGCGGCGACGATGTAGTTACTGCTCGTGGCTAGGCTGACGACTGAGTAACCGTTGACCGCGGCGACGCCGGTCGCCCCTTCGCCGACCACGCCGGACCCGCTCGCCGACCAGCCGCGGACGCCATTGCCGGAGCTGGCGTTTAGGCCGTACACGCCGTAGCCGGTCGAGGACGTGGTACGCCCGAGCACTCCCGCCTTGCTGCCCGCGCTGGCCCATCCCTGTATGGCGTCGTTGGACGTGCTCGTGGCCGACAGACCGACCGATGAGCTGCTACGGGCGTCGATACCGACGCCGGAGGTGCTCTCGGCCCAGATAGCGGTGTCTCCGGTCGCGACCGCGTGGAACGCTCGCCCGCTACCCGTGTTCGTCACCGTGAAGATGTCGTTGCCGACCGTGCTCGAGGCCGACGGAAACGCCGGGAGCGTGAGCCCCGAGTCGGCCGCCCAGGCGACGCTGCTGCCGTTGTACTTGAGCACCTGCCCGGAGCTAGCGCCCGAGCCGCTGAGCTCCGAGCTCCCGACGCACGACGCGCACGCGACATCGGTTGCAGCGCCGCCCTCGGAGGAGCTGGCGGCGTAGTTGAACTGCACCTCTGATGCTGCGACGCAGTTTGTACATGCGAGGTCGGTTGCGGCCCCAGCCTCGCTGGAGGCCCCAGCGTAGTTGAAGTGCACCTCGGATGCTGCCACGCAGTCCGTGCAGGCCAGGTCGCTCGCCGCTCCTCCCTTCGAGGGCGATCCGGCGTAGTTGAACGCGACGTCGTCGGAGTTCACCGAACCGTCGGCGATGCGCGACGAGTTGACCGCGTCGAAGGCGAGCATGTTGGTAGTGACGCCGCGGTCGGCGATCGACACGTTGGCGTCGCCGGACGCGACGCCGCCCTGGAGGCCCGAGCCGGCCGCGGTGTTGACCGCGGTGATGTCGCCGTTCGCCGGCGTCTGCCACTGCAGCGCGGCGCCGGTCGTCCCGAGCACCTGCCCCGAGGTGCCACCGGCCGCGCTCAGCTTGCCCTGTGTCACCGCGCCGTCGGCGAGCTGCGTCGTGCCGATGCCCTGGTTGGCGATGCCGACCGTCACGTCGCCGGAGGCGCCGCCGCCGGTGAGGCCGGTGCCCGCATTGACCGCGGTGATGTCTCCGCCGGCGGGAGGCGTCTGCCACGCCACCGCCGTGCCCGCGAGCGCCATGGCGCTCTCTCCGGGGGCGGGGCTGCCGCTGCTGACCGTCGTCAGCACCTGCCCGACCGTCGCCGACGGCTGGATCTTGGCCGGCGCCACGCCGCCGTTGGCCAGGCCGACGCCGTCCGCGCTCACCGTGATCCCGTCGCCGGCGCCCACGTCGAGTGTCACCGCACCGGAGGCGCCGCCGCCGGTCAGCCCTGCGCCCGCGGTCACCGCGGTGATCCCCGGTGCCGCGTTCTCCGCCAGCACCCGCGCGGGGTACTCCATCTCGAACGTGGTCGGGTCCTGCGAGGCGTTGGCGATCGCGGAGCCGTAGGCGATCACCCTGCCCGAGCCGGAAATCACCTCTGCTTCGAGGCGGAAGTTCTCGGTCGACAGGGTGGGGAAGTGGTCCTTGAAGGCCACCTGCCGCTGCGAGTAGCGCAGCACCTGAAGGTCCTTGAACCCCTGCTCGGCGCCGTTGGCGTCGAGCACGCGGATTCGCACGGTGGCGGTGTTGCCCGTGGTCTCGACGAAGCCGAAGTTGTAGCGGAACTCGGAGTCGGCCGCCGGGATCGTCTGATGGACGCCGAGGACCTGCGCTCGCTCGCCCAGGCCGATGGCGAACGACGCCGGCACGCCGGCGAAGTCCTGGCCCATCGAGTCCTTCTCGGCGGTGCCGACCGCCTGCGAGTAGACGCGCGAGGTGACCACGAGCTTCTGCGCCGCGCAGGTGACGCGGATCGCGCCGAAGACCTCGCGGTGGAAGTAGTCACCGACGACGTTCTCCAGCTTCTCGGTGCCGCCCGGGGCGACGAGGATGTCGACCGAGGGCGGGGAGGGGTTGGAGGTGCCGCGCTCGAGCAGCCAGACGGTGGCGGTGGCGGCGGCGTTGCCCGGGTTGTGGATCCAGACGGTGGTGTACCAGTTGGAGGCGCCGACCCCGGCCTGCCTGCCGACCATCGGCAGGAACACGTCGGTGCCGGCGAAGCCGGCGAACAGCGGTGCAGCGAGGAGGGTCGCGGCCAGAACTGCAGTTGTCCGCAGTGACGCACGAGTGAGCATGTGACCTCCCGTGGTCCGTGCGGCTGCCCGGCGGTCTCACGGCCGTTTGCTGCCGACGCGGGGGTTGTTTGATCCCAGAATAACCGTGAGGATCGTCGCAGTCAAGTCACAGCGCTGGCGACCAGCCCTTTCGGAATTGGCGGGCAGGCGTGGGCGGAGGTTCTTTGGTGGGCTGG
>CAZQLL010000048.1:0-26824 GCA_964594125.1 uncultured Thermoanaerobaculia bacterium
CGCCCCCCGCATGCGTTCTCCCGCCGCCGCCGCGGCCCGGCGCCGCCCCCTCCCCCCCCCCCGCGCGCCCGCGCGGGCGGGCCCCCCCGGGGGGCGCCCGCCCGCGCCGAGCGTCGAGAGCCGAGAGGGGCGCGTCGAGGGCGGCTCCGTGCCTGATCCCTTACAACCTCGCCCGTTGCAGCCGCAGCGCGTTGGCGATCACCGAGACCGACGAGAAGCTCATCGCGGCACTGGCCAGCATCGGCGAGAGCAGCACGCCGAAGAACGGGTACAGCGCCCCGGCGGCGATCGGGACACCGAGGAGGTTGTAGCCGAACGCCCACGCGAGGTTCTGCCGGATGTTGCGCATCGTCGCGCGCGACAGCGATCGGGCGCGCGCGATCCCCGCGAGGTCGCCCTTCACCAGGGTGACGCCGGCGCTCGCGATGGCGGCGCCGGTGCCCGCGCCCATCGCGATGCCGACGTCGGCCTGCGCGAGCGCTGGCGCGTCGTTGACGCCGTCGCCGGCCATCGCGACCACGCAACCCTCGCCCTGCAGGCGGCGCACCAGCTCGCGCTTGTCGTGGGGAAGCAGCCCGGCGGCGACCTCGTCGATGCCGAGGGTGCGTGCGATCGCCGCGGCGGTGGCGCGCGTATCGCCGGTCGCCATGACCAGGCGCACGCCGGCCGCACGCAGCGCGGCGATCGCCGCCGGCGTCGAGGCCTTGAGCGTGTCGGTGACGACGACGAGGCCGGCCGCGGCGCCACCGACCGCGAGCGCCACGGTCGAGCTGCCCGCGGACCCGATCTCGTCGCGGTCGGCGACCGCGATCCCCTCTCGCCGGAGCAGCGCCGGGGTGCCGAGCACCACGCGCCGCCCTCCGACTTCGCCGGTCAGCCCCAGCCCGGGGTGGGCGCGAAAGCCGGCGGCCGCGGGTACCACGAGGCCGCGATCGCGCGCGGCGGCGAGGATCGCGGCCGCGAGCGGGTGCTCACTGCCGCGCTCGAGGGCGGCGGCGAGGCGCAGCACGTCGTCCTCGCTCCAGCCGGCCGCGGGGACCACGGCGGTGACGCACGGCCGTCCCTCGGTGAGGGTGCCGGTCTTGTCGAACACCACGGTGTCGACCTTCTCGAGACGCTCGAGCGCCTCGGCGTCGCGCACGAGCACGCCGGCGCGCGCGCCGCGCCCGAGCCCGACCATCACCGACATCGGCGTGGCGAGACCCAGCGCACAGGGGCAGGCGATGATCAGCACCGCGACGGCGTTCACGAGCGCGGTGGCGAGGCGCGGCGCGGGGCCGAGCGCCGCCCACAGCGCAAAGGTGAGCAGCGCCACCGCAACCACTGCGGGGACGAACCACGCTGCGACGCGGTCGGCGACGCGCTGGATCGGCGCGCGGCTGCGCTGCGCCTCGGCGACGGTGCGGACGATGCGCGCGAGCAGGGTGTCGGCGCCCACGCGCTCGGCACGTATGACGAAGGTGCCGAGCCCGTTGACGGTGCCGCCGATGACCGGGGCGCCGGCGGCCTTCTCGACGGGCAGGGGCTCGCCGGTGAGCAGCGACTCGTCGACCGCCGACGCCCCCTCGACGACGACGCCGTCGACCGGCACCGTTTCGCCCGGCCGCACGCGCAGGCGGTCGCCGACCGCCACGCGCTCCAACGCGACGTCGGCCTCGCTGCCGTCCGCGGCCACGCGGCGCGCGCTCGCGGGCGCGCGCTCGAGCAGGGCGCGGAGGGCGCCGGCGGTGCGGGCGCGGGCGCGCAGCTCGAGGACCTGCCCGAACAGCACAAGCACGGTGATCACCGCCGCGGCCTCGAAGTACACCGGCACGCCGCCGTGGTGCGCGCGGAACGAGGCGGGGATCGCCTGCGGCGCGAGCGTTGCGGCGACGCTGTAGAGGAACGCGGCGCCGGTGCCGAGCCCGATCAGGGTGAACATGTTGAGGCGGCGGCGCACCACCGAGGTCCAGGCGCGCGCGAGCAGCGGCCGCCCCGCCCAGAGAACGACGGGCGCCGTCAGGGCGAGCTGCAGCCAGGCCGAGAGACGGGCCGGGAGCAGCGGCGCGGGCGGTCTTCCCGGCAGGTGCTCGGCCATCGCGACGGCGGCCACCGGCAGCGCCAGCAGCGCGGCGCGGTACAGCCGCCGCGTCATGTCGGCCAGCTCGGGGCTGGCCGCGGCGGCAGCGGTACGCTCCGCGAGCGCCATGCCGCAGAGCGGGCAGGCGCCGGGGGCGTCCCGCACGGCCTCCGGGTGCATGGGACAGGCCCACTCGCGCCGCGGCGCGGCGGGCAGCGCCGGCTCGAGCGCCATGCCGCACACCGGGCACGGCACCGGCGAGCTCTCGCGCACCGCGGGACACATCGGGCAGACCCAGGTCGTGGGCTCGGAGGCGCCCGCGCCCCCGTCCGCGGGAAGCGCGCCGGCCGCCGCAGCACCGGCAGGCATGCCCGGCAGTGCGGGCAGCGCGATGCGCGAGCGCGGCATGAACCCGATCGGCTGCGGTGCCGTGGCGGGAGCCGGTGCCGAGAGGAAGCGCTCGGGCGCGGCGGCGAAGCGCTCGCAGCAACGCCGGCAGCAGAAGTAGTACGTCGCGCCGGCGTGCGCGAACGTGGCGGCGGCGCGCGCCGGGTCGACGCTCATGCCGCACACCGGATCGCGCTGCGCTCCCGGCGTCGCCGGCGGCACCTGGCGCATCGCATCGTCTCCGTGCCGTGTGCCCGTCATCGTGAGGCTCCCCCGTCCTGCGGGAACGTCGCTGCGCCGTGCCGCCTTCCGCTACGCCGCCATCACCTGGCGCGCGGCCGCCAGCGCGGCGTCGATGTCGGCGTCGCCGATCTCGTAGTGGGTCACCATCCTCACCTCGTGGGCGCCGAACGCCCCGCACAGCACGCCGCGCTCGCGCATCCCGCCGACGAAACGCTGCGAGGGCGGCAGCGAGCGCGGACCCGCCACCCGCTCGCCGGCGAGACGGAAGACGATGATGTTGGTGCGGATGCGCGCCGGATCGAGCTCGACGCCGGGGAGCGCAGCGAGGCCCTCGGCGAGGCGGCGGGCGCGCGCGTGGTCCTCGTCGAGCCGGTCGACCATCTCGGTGAGCGCAACGATGCCGGCAGCGGCGAGGACGCCGACCTGGCGCATGCCGCCGCCGAGCATCTTGCGCACGCGGCGCGCCTCCTGCACGAAGTCGGCGTTGCCGACCAGCAACGACCCGACCGGCGCGGCGAGCCCCTTCGAGAGGCAGAACATCACCGAGTCGCAGTCGCGCGCCAGCTCGGCGGCGCTGGTGGCGAGCGCCGCCGCCGCGTTGAAGATGCGGGCGCCGTCGAGGTGGACCGCGAGGCCGTGCCCGTGGGCGACGCCGGCGAGTGCGCGCGTGCGCGCCGCGTCCATCGGCAGGCCCGACCACAGGTTATGGGTGTTCTCCAGGCACAGCAAACGGGTCGGCGTGCGGTAGACGACCTTCGGGTTGATCGCGGCCACCACCTGCTCTGGATCGAGCAGGCCGTCGGAGGTGTCGAGCGGGCGCGGCAGCGCACCGGAGAGCGTCGCCATCGCGCCCATCTCGAAGTTGCAGATGTGCCCGCGCGCCTCGATCAGGACCTCGCACCCGGGGTGGGTGTGCAAGTGGACGGCGATCTGGTTGCCCATGGTGCCGGTGGGCACGAAGACGGCGGCCTGGCGTTCGAGCCGGGCCGCGGCGAGCTCCTCGAGGCGGCGGACGGTCGGGTCCTCGCCGTAGACGTCGTCGCCGACCTCGGCGTCGGCCATCGCCCTGCGCATCGCCGGGGTCGGCCGGGTGACGGTGTCGGAGCGGAGATCGATCATGGCCGGTATCATAGCGGTCCGGATCCCGGCTCGGCGGCTGCCGCCGCGGGGCCGGCATCGGGAAGGCAGCGGGGCGAAGGCGGGGACCAACCGGGGCCACGGCGCCGGATCGGCGTCGAGCAGACGGCGCGGGGAGCGGAATGGCACGCAGGAAGAAGGGCGGTCCGTTCGAAACGGTGGCGGCCGGCAACGGCCTGGAGGAGCTGCGCCTGGCCGCCAACGGCCTGCGGGTGCTGCTGCTGCCCGACCCGTCGGTGCCGGTCGTGGCGGCGTGCGTGGTGTATCACGTCGGCTCGCGCAACGAGGCGGTCGGGCACACCGGCGCCACGCACCTGCTCGAGCACCTGCTGTTCAAGGGATCGCGCAGGTTCGACCCGGCTCAAGGGAGGCCGATCGCGCGCGCGCTCGAACGCGTGGGCGCCAATTTCAACGCGACGACGTGGTTCGACCGCACCAACTACTACGAGACGCTGCCGGCGCAGCACCTCGAGCTCGCCCTCGAGCTCGAGGCCGACCGCATGCGGTACGCGCTGCTGCGCGCGGAGGACCTCGCGTCCGAGATGACCGTCGTGCGCAACGAGTTCGAGCGCGGCGAGAACGACCCGTTCGACGTGCTGCTCAAGCAGTCGTTCGCGGTGGCATTCCGCGAGCACCCGTACCACCACCCGACGATCGGCTGGCGCGACGACATCGAGAACGCGTCGATCGAGCGGCTGCGCCACTTCTACGACACCTTCTACCACCCGGACAACGCGTCGCTCATCCTTGTGGGCGCGTTCGCGCGCGACGAGGCGCTCGAGCTCGTCGCCCGCCACTACGGGCCGCTGCCGCCGGCGCCGGCGCCGATCCCGGCGCAGCTCACCCGCGAGCCGGCGCAGGAGGGGGAGCTGCGCTTCGTGGTGCGGCGCTCGGCGGAGGTGGGGTGGGTGGTGGTGTCGTGGCGGACCCCCGCCGCCGCGCACCCCGACACGCACGCGCTCGCCGTGCTCTCCGACGCGCTCGCGGGCGGCGTCACCTCGCGGCTGCACCAGCGGCTCGTCGAGAGCGGCCTGTGCCTGAACGTGCAGTCGATCTCCTGGCAGCTTCGCGACCCCGGACTGTTCCAGGTGTTCGCGGTGCTCAACCAGGACACCACCCACCAGCAGGTCGAGGAGACGATCCGCCAGGAGCTCGCGGCGGTGGCGCGCGACGGCTTCGCCGAGGACGAGCTCGAGCGCGCGCGCGTGCAGGTCGAGGCGCAGGTCGCCTTCCACCGCGATTCGCCGGGGCAGGTTGCGGCGGCGCTCACCGAAGCGGTGTCGGCCGCCGACTGGCGCTTCTACCTCGACTACGTCGACCGCATCCGTGCCGTCTCGCGCGACGACGTGCGCCGGGTGGCGGAGACGTACTTCCACGACGACGCGGTCTCGGTGGGCTACTTCGTGCCGCGCGGCAACGGCCGCCGCCGCGGCGCCGCCGCGGCGGCGGGCGCCAGTCCGCTGCGCCCGGCGCCGTGCGCCCTGCGGGCCGCGATCGCGCCGCAGGTGCACGAGGCGGCGCTGCCGGGCGGGGCGCGGCTGTTCCTGGTGCCGCGGCACCACAACCCGACCGTCCACCTGCACGGCTCGCTGCTCGCCGGCCACGCCCTCGAGTCCGTCACCGGCTGGACCGCCGCCTCGGCGCTGCCCGAGATGCTCGAGCGCGGCACCGAGCGCCTCGACCGCATGGCGATGGCGCGCACCCTCGAGGACCGCGGCATCGAGCTCGACGTCTCCGGCGAGAGCTTCAACCCGCTCGAGGTGTTCTGCTCCGGCCGCTGCCTGGCGCGCCACACCGCGCTGATGCTCGAACTGCTCGTCGACATGCTGCGCCGCCCCACCTTCCCCGAGGAGGAGCTCGAAAAGGTGCGTATCCTCCGCCTCGGCGAGCTGGCGCAGGCGCAGGAGGACACCTTCCTGCGCGCCTACGACGGATTGTCCCGGCTGATCTACCCGGCCGGGCATCCGCACTGCCGCCGCACCTTCGCCGAGCGCCGGGCCGGCCTCGAGGCGCTCGCTCGTCCCGCCCTCGTGGCCGCCCACGCCCGCCTGTACGGGCCGGCCTCGCTGGTGCTCGCGATGGTCGGCGATTTCGACCCCGGCGCGGTGACCGCCCACCTGTCGGCGCTGCTGGCGGGGTGGGACGGCGGCATCGCCGACGCCCCCGCAGTGCCGCGCCTGGGACCGGGCGACGGCGGCGCCGGCGAATGCCGCGAGCCGATGCCCGACAAGCCGAACCTCGATGTCGTCCTCGGCCACGCCGGCGGGCTGCGGCGCCGTGACGACGACTTTCTCGCCGCCGTCCTGGGCAACTCCGTGCTCGGCCACTCGACGCTCTCCTCGCGCCTCGGGCAGCGCCTGCGGGACCGCGAGGGCCTGACCTACGGCGTGATCTCACGCTTCTTCGGCGCCTCGCTCGTCGACGGTCCGTGGGCGGTGACGTTCTCGGTGTCGCCGGACAACCTCGAGCGCGCGGTCGCATCGGTGCGCGACGAGATCGAGCGCCTGCTCGCCGACGGGCCGTCGGACACCGAGATGGACGACGAGCGCGCGGCGATGGCGGGTTCGTACCGCGTCGCCCTCGCCAACCCCGCCGGGGTCGCCCGCGAGCTCGCGCGCCTCGCCCGCCACGGCCTGCCGCCGGGGGAGATCGACGCGCTGCCCGAGGCGGTGCTGGCGACGACGAAGACCGCCGTGTGCGAGGCGCTGCGCCGCCACGTCGATCCCTCCCGCCTCGCGCTCGCGGTGGCGGGGGAGCTCAGGTAGGATCGCTGCTGCAATGCTGCGCCAGCTCGACGTTCGCGATCTCGGGATCATCGACGAGCTGCACCTCGAGCTGCCGGCAGGGTTCACCGTGCTGACCGGCGAGACGGGCGCCGGGAAGTCGTTGCTCGTGCAGTCGCTGCAGCTCCTCGCCGGCGAGCGCGGCGACACCGAGGCCGTGCGCGGCGGCGCCGAGCGGCTGGTGGTCGAGGGGCGCTTCGACGAGCCGACCGCGGCGGCCGCGCGCGCGCTGCTCGCGGAGCTCGGCGTCGGATCGGCCGACGAGCTGGTGGTGCGCCGCGAGGTGAGCGCGCAGGGGCGCTCGCGGGCGTGGGTGAACGACACCGCGGTCACCGTCGGGGCGCTGCAGCGGCTGGCGCCGCACCTGCTCGCCGTGCACGGGCAGCACGAGCAGCGCGGCCTCGCCGACCCGGCGACGCACCTGGCGCTGGTCGACGCCGCCGGCGAGCTCGAAGGGGTGCGCGCGCGCGTGGGCGAGGCGTTCGAGCGCTGGTCCACGGTGCGCTCGGCGCTCGCCGAGCAGCGGCGCGCACTGGCGGCGCGGCGCGACCGCCTCGACGTGATCGAGTTCCAGGTGCACGAGATCGACGCGGCCCGCCCGCTCGCCGGCGAGGAGGAGGGGTTGCGGGAGGAGCGGGCGATGCTGCGCCACGCCGAGCGCATCGGCGAGCTGCTCGCGGGCGCGCGCGCCGCCCTCGGCGGCGAGGGCGGTTCGGTGGGCCTGGCGCGCGCGGCGCGCGCGGTGCGCGAGCTGCTGACGCTCGATCTGCCGGTGCGTGAGCTGGCGGAGTCGCTGGAGCAGGCGCAGGTCCTCGCCGAGGACGGCGAGCGCGAGCTCGGACGCCTGGCCGACCGACTGCGCTTCGACCCGCCGCGTCTCGACGCCGTGGAGGATCGGCTGGCGCTGCTCGAGCGGCTGGCGCGCAAGTACGGCGGCTCGCTGCCGGCGGTCCTCGAGCACCGCGACCGGCTCATCGCCGAGCGCTGCGCCCTCGCGACCGCGGAGGACGAGATTGCCCGCCTCGAGGAGGAGGAGCGGACGCTCGCGGGCGCCTACCTTGCGGCGGCGCAGGAGCTCTCGGCGCGTCGCAGCGACGCGGCGAAGCGGTTCACGCGCGAGGTGACGCGCGTACTGGCGGCGCTGGGCATGCCCAGGGTTTCGTTCGCGCTGCGGCTGGCGCGGCGCCTCGCCGCCGGCGGTGAGCTGGAGATCGCAGGCGAGCGCATCGCGGCGGCGGCGGACGGCATCGATGCCGGCGAGCTGTGGATCTCCACCAACCCCGGCGAGCCCGCGCGTCCGATGGTGCGGATCGCCTCTGGTGGCGAGCTGTCGCGCATCCACCTCGCGATCCGCACGGTGCTGCGCGAGCGCCGCCGCGAGGACAGCCTGGCGCTGCTGTTCGACGAGGTCGACGCCGGCATCGGCGGCCAGGTGGCGGACGAGCTCGGCGCGCTGCTCGCCTCGCTCGGCGAGCGCGACCAGGTGCTGGTGGTGACGCACCTGCCGCAGGTGGCCTCGCGCGCCAGCGGGCACTTCGTCGTCCGCAAGCAGGCGACCGGCGGGCGCACGGTCACGCGCGTCCACCCCGTCGCCGGCGACTCGCGGGTCGACGAGGTCGTGCGCATGCTCGGCGGTGCGGGCACCCCGGCCGCGCGTGCCCACGCCCGCGAGCTGCTGCGCCGCGCATGAGCGCCGCCGCCCTCCTAGGGTTCCTGCCGCCGCCCTGCACGCTCGCGTCCCGACTTTCGGCGTCCGGCTGCCGGCGCTCGACTCCCGACTCTCGACCCTCGACTCCCGACCGTCGCTTCATCCGCGTGCCGGTGCGATGAGCCTGGCCGTTCCCTTCGCGCACCCGTCGCACCTGCCTGCTGCAGCGGCGGCGGTGCGCGAGGCGCTTTCCCGGCACGGCGTGGTGGCGCTGCCGACCGAGACGTTCTACGGCCTCGCGGTCGACCCGGCGGACGCCGCCGCGGTGGCGCGGGTGTTCGCGATCAAGGGGCGCGACGCGACCAAGGCGCTGCTGGTGGTCGCCGCGGACCTCGAGCAGGCGGCGGAGGTCGCGGTCCTCGACCCTGCGCGGCGCTCTGCGCTCGCCGCCGTCTGGCCGGCGCCGCTCACCGTGGTGCTGCCGCTGCGCCGCGCGCTCGCCGCCGCCGGGGGCGAGACGGTCGCGGTGCGTGTCCCCGCCCATGCGCTGCTGCGCTCGCTGCTCGCCCGCGTCGGGCTGCTCACCGCGACCTCCGCGAACCGCAGCGGCGCGCCGCCGGCGGCGACCGCGGGCGAGGTGGTGGCGGCGCTCGGCGCCGACGTGGACCTCGTGCTCGACGGCGGCCCGACCCCGGGCGGCGCCCCCTCGACGCTCGTCGACTGGACCGGCGAACGACCACTCGTCCTCCGCGCCGGCGCCCTCACGCTCCCGCCCTCGTGGGCGTAGACGTCGGCGAACCGTCGCTCGCCTCAGGGTTTTCGAACCACGTACCGCGGCCCGCGCAGCGCGCCCGCAGGCAGGGCGTGTGAAGAAGGTGCGAAGTTTCCACAGGAAGTGCGGAAAAGCCTGTGGAAAACCGCCGTTCGGCGCCACCAAGGTGGGCTCCTGCAACGGGTTATGCGACATGCACCGGCTACGGTGCGCTGGAGTAAGTGATTGACCTTGAATGTGATACAAAGAGCGGGCAGCTCCCGCATCGCCGGCGAGCCGGCGGCCGCGGCCGGCGTTCCACAGGACCGGGGCGCCCGTCCGTCCGGTGTCGCCGCGTTGCCCCTTCATGGGGCGTGTGTTAGCGTTCACGCCCGGCCACGACGGAGGGCCGCGGGAGATGCGCATCAGACCGTTCTCGGGGAAAGCGCCGCGCTTCGGCGCGCGGGTGTTCGTGGCGTCGACCGCCGCGATTGCGGGCGACGTCGAGCTCGCCGACGACGTCAGCGTGTGGTACGGCGCGGTGCTGCGGGCGGACCTCCAGACGATCGCGATCGGCGCCCGCTCCAACGTGCAGGACAACGCGGTGATCCACGTCGACGAGCCCGACTGCCCGACCATCGTCGGCGAGGAGGTGACGATCGGCCACGCGGCGGTCCTGCACGGCTGCCGCGTCGAGCGCGGGGCGCTCGTCGGCATGCACGCGACGGTGCTCAACAAGGCGGTGGTCGGCGAGGAGGCGATCGTGGCGGCCGGCGCGCTCGTCTCGCCGGGGATGGTGGTGCCGCCGCGCACGCTGGTCGCCGGCGTTCCGGCGAAGGTGCGCCGCGAGGTGAGCGAGGAGGAGCTCGCGCACATGCGACGCGGCGTCGGTGCCTACCTCGAGCTCAAGACCCGCTACCTGGCGGCCGACGACGAGCGCGAGCTGGCCGACGCCGACGCCTGGGCGAGACGCACGTGATCCAGCGGCCGCGCGGCACCCGCGATCTGCTGCCCCCCGAGTCGCGGCTCTGGCACGCCGTCGAGGACGTGGCGCGGGAGGTGTTCGGCGCCTTCGGCGGCGACGAGATCCGCACGCCGATCTTCGAAGCGACCGAGCTGTTCGTGCGCACGGTCGGCGAGGGCACCGACATCGTCCACAAGGAGATGTACACCTTTCCCGACCGCAAGGGGCGCTCGCTGACGCTGCGCCCGGAGAACACGGCCGGCGTGGCGCGCGCCTGGATCGAGAATCGGATGCACGAGCGCTCGCACCCGCTGCGCCTGTACTACATCGGGCCGATGTTCCGCTACGAGCGGATGCAGCGCGGGCGCTACCGCCAGTTCTCGCAGATCGGCCTCGAAATCCTCGGGGCGGCGTCGCCGGTCGCCGACGCGGAGCTGCTCGCGGTGCTGCACGAGTTCCTCTCGCGGCTCGGCTTCGGGGACCTCGTGATCCACCTCAACAACCTCGGCGACCCCGAGGACCGCCCGCGCTACCAGGCGCTCGTGCGCGAGCGCCTCGAGCCGCGGCGCGCCGAGCTGTGCGAAGACTGCCGCCGCCGCCTCGAGACCAACCCGCTGCGGGTGCTCGACTGCAAGGTGCCGCGCGACCAGGACCTCGCCGCCGACCTGCCGTCGGTCGCCGACGCCGCCTCCGAAGCGTCGCGCGCGCACGTCGCGCGCGTCGAGAGGCAGCTCGCCGCGCTCGGCATCCCGTTCGTTCGCAACGCCCGCCTCGTCCGCGGGCTGGACTACTACCTGCGCACAGTGTTCGAGGTGGTCTCGCCCGCGCTCGGCACCGGCGCGGTGCTGTGCGGCGGCGGGCGCTACGACCGCCTGATCTCCGACCTCGGCGGCCCGGCGATCCCGGGAGTCGGGTTCGCGATCGGCGAGGACCGCCTCGTCGAGGTGCTCCCCGAGCGCTTCGCGGCGACGGTGCTGGCGCGCCCCCGCCTCCTCCTCGTCGGCCTCGGCGACGCCGCCCAGGACGCGGTGCTGCCGCTCGCGCTCGCGTGGCAGCGGCAGGGCGTGCCGGCCGAGCTCGAGCTCGGCGGCCGCTCGCTCAAGGCGACGCTGCGCCGCGCCGACAAGGACGGCTTCCGCGCGGTCGCGATCCTCGGCGACGACGAGCTCGGCGCGCGCGAGGTCACGGTCAAGGACCTGGCCGTCGGCACGCAGGAGCGCATCGCCGCCGCGGCGGTCCCGGCGTGGTGGGCGGCACGGGTCCCGGCGGGGGCGGAGCCATAGCGACGCGGAGCCGCAGAGGCAGGAGGGGTAGAGGCCGGGAGGCGCAGAGGAGCGGGGGCTTGTGCGGGAACATACGCTCTGGGCGGGACAGCGGGCTGCTCCGGCCCGCTCGCGGCGATGCTTCCTGCCGCAGGCTCGCGCCACCCCGAGGCCGGCCGCGCCGCCGCATCGCCCGGCTTTGACGGTGGGTCCCGGGGACAGTGGATCCCGTCTCAGGCCTCCACGCCTCTGGCCCGCCGAACCTCAACGTCTCGATGGCGCCATGCCCCCTCGCTTCCTGTATCCTCCAGCGGTCGTAGCCGCACGACCGGGAGGGTCCATGCTCCGTCCGCTGCCGTCGCTCGCCGCTGCCGTGTGCGCCGCATCCGCTCTCGCCGGCCCGCCGCCGCTGGCGCCGCGGCAGGCGGCCGCGCGGATCACGGCGGCGGGCGCCTACGCCACCGTCGAGCGGCTGACAGCGCCGGACTTCTCCGGCCGGCTCACCGGCACGCCGGGGTACGCCGCCGCCGCGGCGTGGGCGGTGGAAGAAATGCGCCGCGCCGGCTTGCAGCCACCCCCCGGGCTGCCCGACCTCCTGCACCGCTTCACGCATACCCTGGGCGGAATCGAGCGCGCCGAGATGTCGCTCGCGCCGGCGAAGGAAGGCGAGGCGCCGCGCGCCCTGGAGCTCGCGAAGGAGTTCATGCCGCTGCTCTACTCCGGCTCCGGCGATGTCACCGCCGAGGTGGTGTTCGTCGGCTTCGGCATCACCGCGCCCGAGCTCGGGCGCGACGACTACGCCGGCGTCGAGGTGGCCGGGAAGGCGGTGATGGCGCTGCGCGGCGCGCCCGCCGACGGCCGCGACTGGCGCGCGCACGACTCGCACCGGGCCCGTACCGCCAATGCCCGCGCCCACGGCGCCGCCGCCTACCTGTTCGCCGAGTCGGCGATCGCCAACCCCAACGGAGTGCCGATCCCCGACCTGCCGATGGCGGCGGTGAGCGAGGAGATCGCGAAGGAGCTGCTTGCCGGCAAGGGGCTGACAACGACCGAGCTGCGCAAGGTGCTGTCGGCGGGCGGCGCCGCGAGCTTCGCCACCGGCCGCTGGGTGCGTCTGGCGGTCACCGCGCCGCCGCCGCGCGAGGTCGAGGCTGCGTCGGTGGTGGCGTGGCTGCCGGGCTCGGATCCGGTGTTGCGCGGCGAGCACGTGATCGTCGGCGCCCACCTCGATCACGTCGGAGACTGGCCGGTGCTCAACCCCGGCGCCGACGACAACGCTTCCGGTGCGGCGGCGGTGCTCGAGATCGCGCGCGCCGCCGCGCGGTTGCAGCCGCGGCCGCGGCGCTCGCTGGTGTTCGTGCTGTTCGGCGGCGAGGAGACCGGGCTGCTCGGCTCGCGGGCGCTCGTCGAGCGGCCGCCCGCCGGGCTCGGACGGTGTATCGGCGTCTTCAACCTCGACATGGTGGGCGCCGGCACCGGCGCGTACGTTTCCGGCGGGGAGAACTTCCCCGACCTGTTCGCGGCACTCGCTCGCGCGCGCGACCTCGTGCAGCCGGGGATGCCGCTGCAGGCCGGCCGCTCCTCCGGCGAGCCGCGCGCCGACCACGGCCCGTTCCAGGCGGCGGGGATCCCGGCGGTGAGCCTGTTCGGCTCCGGCGGCAACCACCACGGGTACCACTCGGGCGAGGACACGGTGTGGTGGATCACGCCGAAGACCATCGAGGCGCTCGCCCGCGTGGTGCTGCTCGCCGCCGCCGATCTCGCCGGGGACGGCGCCTGATCAGGCGCGCTGCGGCGGCCCGACAGCGTCGCGGCAGGCGCTGGCGAAGGCGTGGGCGGCGGCGCAGTTGGCGAGGAAGCGGGTGGCGAACACGCCGACGCAAAGCAGCAGGAAGCCGAGCTGGGCGAGCAGCAGCGCCATCAGCGCGACGACGTATGCGAGCGCATAACGCGACGGCCGGCGCGTGATCACCGCAAACACGCGGCCGGTGTCGAACGCGGCGGCGAGGTCTCCCGCGGCGATCGCAGTGACCAGCGCCGCCGGCAGGTAGGCGAGCGTGGCCAGCGCCAGCGGCGGCAGCACCAGGAGCACCGGCACCCAGGCGAGGCGCGGGGCACCGAGGGCGGCGGTGCTCATCGCCACGACCGCCGCGACGCCCACCGCCGGCAGGAACACTCCGAGCGCGACGAGCGACAGCGCGAACCCGTCGGCGAGGTCGGCCAGCGGGCGATCCCAGCGCGGCAGGGTCTCGTCCCCGCCGGCCAGCGTGGCGAGGACCAGCCGCCGCAGGTAGCCGATCTCGATGAACCGGCATGCGAGCGCCACCGCGACGAGGAGAGCGAGCAGCCAGAAGTCGCACCCCTGCCGACAGCCGCGGCCGCCGATCAGGCGGGCGATCAGCGGCGCGGCGACGAGGAACGGCGCCACCTCGAGCGCCGCCCCGACCAGCGCGCGGGCCGGCCACGCGGGGTCGCGGAACGGGCTGCCGAGGCTGCGGCCGAGCTCTGCCATGACAGGTCTACGCTCCGCCGGCGGAGGAGGTTATGAGCAGGTCAGGGGATCACGAGCCACTGCCCGGGAAAGATCGTGGACCGCCGCGAAAGCCCGTTGGCCGCGAGCAGCGCCTCGAGCTTGATCTTGTGCGCGTCGGCGATGCCCGCCGGGGTGTCGCCGGAGCGCACCTGGTAGCGCCGCGCGGCCGCCGGCGACACCCCTGCGGGCTGGCCCTGGGCGGGTGCGGTCGCGGCGCCGGCGGCCGACACGCCCGCGGCGGTCGGAGCCGGGGAGGGGCCCTCGGGTCGCAGCCGCAGCGTCTGCCCTGGGGTCAGCGCGTCGGAGGCAAGGGCGTTGAGCTCCTTGATGCGCTCGACGCTGGTGCGGTTGCGACGCGCGATCGTGGACAGGGTGTCGCCCGACCGCACCGTGTAAGTCGCGGCCGCCGCGTCCGCGGAGGCGGCCGCGGCGTCGGCGGCGCCCGCGGCGGTGCGGCCGCCGCGCACCGGGACCTCGAGGCGCTGCCCCGGCCAGATCTTGTTGGCGCTGCGGATGCGGTTGGCGCGCATGATCGCCTCGACCGAGGTGCCGTAGCGCGCCGCGATCGTCGACAGCGTCTCGCCGCGGCCGACGCGATGGGTGACTGTGAGCGCGCGCGGCGGCTGGTACTGCGGCAGGGCGGCGATGTGCGCCGGCACCGCGTCGGCGACCCCGGCCGGCACCCGCAGGTCGTACGCGAACGCCGGCGTGGCGGCGTGCCGCAGCGCCGGGTTGAGCTCCTTGAGCGTGCCGGCCGCCAGGCCGAGCTCGGCGTCCAGGCGGTCGAGCTGCACCGCGCGCTCCACGCGCACCGCGACGGTCTCCGGGCGCGGCGCGAGCGGCTCGGGCAGCGCCATGCCGTAGCGCGCCGGGTCGGCGATGATCACCAGCGTCGCGAAGAAGCGCGGCACGTAGCGCCGCGTCTCCTGCGGCAGCATCGCGTACAGGTCCCAGAAATCCTGGTACTCGGCGGCGCTGCGGCGGCTCAGGCGGTCGACCTGCGCCTCGCCGCAGTTGTACGCGGCGAGCGCCTTCGGCCAGTCGCCGAACATCCCGTGCAGCTCGGAGAGGTAGGCGATCGCCGCGTCGGTGGACTTCTCGGGGTCCATGCGCTCGTCGACCCAGGCGTTGCGCGCGAGGCCGTAGCGCGCCCCCGTCGAGGCGATGAACTGCCACAGGCCGACCGCCGCGGCGCGCGACAGCGCCCGCTCCTTGAACAGGCTCTCGACGAGCGGCAGCCAGGAGAGCTGGCTCGGCAGGCCGGCCGCCTCGAGCTTGGCGAGGATCATGGGGCGGAACAGGCCGGAGCGCTGGTACGCCTCGATGAAGTAGCTGCGCTCGTACCCCGTGAAGCTCCGGATCTCGCGCTGGACGTGCTCGTTGTCGACGATGGCGAGCGACAGGTCGAGCGGGGTCATCGGCGCCGGGACGCCGCGCTCGACGCGGTAGCAGCGGGCCAGCAGCTCTGCGATCAGGCGCCGGAGGTCGTCCTGCGCCTGCACCGCCGGGGTCTCCTCGACCTCGGGCAGCGCCAGCAGCAGCTCGTAGGCGCGGTCGATCGCCGCGATCGCCGCCTCGGCGTCGCCCGCGTCGAGCAGCTCGCGCGCCCGCTCGCAGCTCGCGAGCGCGTCGTCCTGCAGCGACGGGGCGCCGTTGTCGGCGACGGTGGCGATCTCGCCGGCGGCAGGCGCCGCGGCGGCCGGCTCGGGGGCGGTCGCCGGCGTCGGGGTCGGCGCCGGCGTCGCGGCCGGAGCGGGGACGGGGGCGCCCTCGGCGGCCGTGTGCCGGGGCGCCGCGCTGGACCCGCAGCCGGCGGCGAACCCGGCGAGCGTGGTGACGAGCAGCAGCGTCTTCAAGAGCCTCACCGTGCCTCCAACTCCGGGATGATAGCCGGTGTCGAGGACGAACCTGTCACGCACGCAGGCAAAGCGGCGCTTCTCCCCTGCACGCTCCCGGCGGGGGCGCCGCCGCCGGCACCGCGCTCCTGCGCGTTTTCGCGCGTCACCGCATGGCTCGCGGCTGGAAGAGGCGCTGCCGGCGGGGAGGCCCGGCCAGCCTGCTGCAGCGCTGCGACGAGGGGGAGCGCGCCTTCCCGCTCACACTCGTCCTCATGCTCACGCTCGCACAGAAGCGCACGGCCGGGGAGTGAGCGCTCCCCGGCCGTGCGGGTCCTGCGTGGGAGATCCGTCAGAAGCGCGCGACGAACTCCAGGCCGAGCGTGCGCGGCTCGTTGGTCATGCCGGTGAGGTTGTTGAAGTCGATGCCGCCCTCGACGATCTCGGCGTCGAGCAGGTTGCGGCCGAACAGCGCCACCTCGTACTTGCCCCGGTTCCACCCGTAGCCGATGCGCAGGCCCACCTCGACGCCGTCCGACTTGAACTCCTTGGACTCGTAGAGGAAGAAGCTCTTCTCGCTGAAGTACGCCCAGTCGAGCGAGGCGAAGACCCCCTTGTTCAGAGGGTCGCTCTGGTAGTTGACGATGCCGTTGAAGATGATCTCCGGCGCGTGCGGCAGGCTGTTGCCGTCGACCAGGACCGTGCCTCCCGGGCCGGCGGGATCGAGCACGGTGCAGCCGCCGCCGCACGGCGCCACGGTGAGGTGGGGGTCGTTGATCTCGGTCGAGTTCCAGCTCGCGCCCAGGGTGAACCAGAAGCTGGCCGAGGCGACGTACTCGATGTCGGCCTCGATGCCGTGGCCGTCGGTCTTGTCGGCGTTGAGCAGCGTCGCGACGTTGTACTGGCCGCCGACCGCGGTGAGCTGCTGGTCCTGCATCTGGAAGATGTAGGCGGTGAGGTTCATGCGCAGCCGGTTGTCGGCGAGGATCGACTTCATTCCGACCTCGAACGAGGTGATCTTCTCCTCGTCCGCGACCGAGACGCCGTTGGTGGCCGGGTTCTGGCCGTCCTCGAAGTCGGGGGCGAACATGATGCGGCCCTGGATCGAGGGCGCGCGATAGCCGGTCGCCAGGCGGCCGAAGAAGGTCACCGTGTCGCTGGTCTTGAGCGTCGCCGTGAGGTCGCCGGAGACGTTGCTGCCGGAAACGCTGCGCGTGATCGGCGCGGAGAGCGGCGGCTGGAACAGCGGCTGCGGCCGGTCGGCGGCGAAGTCGCGTTCGTCGTCGGAGTAGCGCAGGCCGGCCTTGAGCGTGAAGGTCTCTGAGAAAGCGTAGTCGAGCGAACCGAACAGCGCGTAGGAGGTCGACTCCTGGTGCTGCGTGGCGTACCCGTTCTGCGGGTTGCCGGCGGACAGCGAGTCGTAACTGAACGAGTCGATGCTCAGGTCCTCGTCGAAGTAGTAGGCGCCGACCAGCCAGCGGAAGGGGCCGTCGCCGTTGCTGGTGAGGCGCAGCTCCTGCGTGAGCTGGTCGAGCGACGGGATGCCGTCGGCGCTCTCCGACGGGAACGGGATGAAGCCGGGCCCCGAGGGCGGGGCGAACACGGCGCCGTAGCCGCCGTCGATGTCGCCGCGCGAGTACATGTCGTCGATCGACTCGAATCCGGTGACCGAGGTCAGCGTCGCCGCGCCGAAATCGTAGTCCATCTTCAGCACGCCGCCGAGAGACGAGATCGTCTGGTCGTTGCGGCCGTCGTGGTAGACGGTGTCCTGCTCGAAGCCGTCGACCAGTTCGTTCGTCCCGTGCTCGAGGATGTTGGCGCGGAAGATGCGCGCGGTGCCGTCGAGCTCCCACCCGTGGATGTTGAGCAGGGCGTCGAACGACTCGCTCGGCTCGAAGAGGAGCTGCAGGCGCCAGGCGGCGGTGTCGTAGGCGCCGAGGGCGTCTTCCTCGGGAGCACTCGGGTTGGCGTTGTCGACCCAGTCGGAGCGCGACTGGTACAACGCCGAGAAGCGCGCCGAAATGGTGTCGGTCAACGCGCCGCCGACGCCGCCCTGGAAGTCGATGGTGTCGAACGTGCCGTAGGAGAGGCGGAAATTGGCCTCGAACTCCTGCGTCGGCTTCCTGCTCTCGAACTTGACCACCCCGGCCGGGGTGTTGCGGCCGAACAGCGTGCCCTGCGGCCCGCGCAGGATCTCGACGCGGTCGAGGTCGAACAACGGCATGCCCTTGACCACCGGGTTCTCGAGCACGACCTCGTCCATCAGCATCGACACCGGCTGCGACGCGTTGAGATCGAAGTCGGTGTTGCCGAGGCCGCGCATGTAGAAGCGCGGGAAGGCGCGGCCGAACGACGACTCGAGCATCAGGCTCGGGACGCGCGCCGACAGGAAGCGCACGTCCGGCCCGCCGGCCATGATCACGCCGAGGTCCTGGCCGCCGATCGCGGTGATCGCCACCGGCACCTCCTGCACGTCCTCGGTGCGCTTCTGGGCGGTGACCGTGACCTCCTCGACGAACTGCGTGCGGCCCTCCTCCTGAGTCTGCTGCTGCTCCTGCTGCGGCTGCTGCCCCGCCGGCGCCGCGTCCTGCGCGGCGGCGAGCCCGGCGAGCAGTACGGCGCCCGCGAATGCGAGCGTCACGACGCCGAACAAACCCCACCTGTGCGTTGCCCTCATGACGTCCTCCTCCTCCTCTTTTCGTTCGAACCTCGCCCCGGTCCGCGGGCGGCCCCGGCGCTCTCGTCCGCGAGCGCGACGCCCTCCGCGGGTCGCCGTCGCTCTCGGCAGAGACCGGAAGCCCCGTGTCGCATGCTGGACAGCGATTCTAGATCCGCCCCGGGGCGGTGTCGAGGCGGTGGTATGCTCCGAACGATGTCAGGCGCTGCGCCGCCCGCCGCGAATTCGACCGCAGCCTTCGCCCGGCGGCCGTGGTGAGCGGGGGCGGCGCCGGGGCGGCGGGGCGGGCGGGCGCCGGCCGCTCCCCGGCCGCGGTGGCAGCTTCCCAGGTCGGCCGCGACCTGCGCGATCGCTTCCTGCGCAAGGTGCTGCGCCGCGAGGTGCTGCGGCCGTGGATGCGGCACCGCGAGCTCGACCTGCTCTGCGAGCTGCTTATCCGCCTGCGGCCGCAGCGGTGCCTCGAATGGGGGGCGGGCTACTCGACGGCGTTCTTTCCCGGACTGCTCGACCCCGCGGCGACGTGGCTGGCCGTCGAGCACGACGGCGCCTGGGCGGCGCGGGTCGCGGCGCTCGCCGCCCGCCCCGGCACGACCGTGGTGCACGTCGCCCCGAATCGCTTTCCGTGGAGCGACCCGGCCGGCGAAGGCACCCTCGACGATCTGTACGACTACGTCGAGCGCCCGACTGGCGGCGCCCCCTACGACTTCATCCTCGTCGACGGGCGGGCGCGGCCGGCGTGCTGGGCGAAGGCGCCGGCGCTGCTGGCGCCCGGCGGCGTCCTCGTGCTGCACGACGCCAACCGTGCGCTGTACGCGCCGTTGTGCTCGGGAGAGCTGGTGCGCCTCGTGCTGCGCGACCGCCGCCGCTCCGCGGGCGGCGTGTGCATCGCCTCCCGGCGGCCGTCGCTCGCCGGGCTCGTGGACGCGGCGGCGCAGGAGCGGCTGTGGGCGTGGTATCGCCGCGCCGGGGCGTTCATCCATCTGTGACGATAGCCTGTGAGGCGGTCTCTTCACTCGCCCGTGGCCGGCAGCAGCCGGGCGAGAGCGGCGACCGCCCGCGGCACGCCGTTGTCCAGGCCGGTCGCCGCCGCCCGGCGCGAAAGCTCGGCGCGCCGGGCGGGGTCGCGCGCCAGCGCGAGCGCCCGCGCGGCCAGCGCGCCGCCGTCGAGCGGCGCGACCTCGATCAGGCCGAGGCGGGCGCAGCGCCGCACGCGCGGCGGCTGGTCGTCGGCGACCGCCACGGCGACGCACGGACGGCGGTGGGCGAGCGCCTGGGTCAGCGTGGTGCCGCCGTTGCATGCGACGAGCTCGGCGTCGTGCACGAGGTCGATGAGCTGCTCCGGCGGCAGCGACGACACCACCGTGAGCCGCCCGGCGCCGGCTGCGGCCGGGGGGGCGCTCTGGCCGGCGACGAGCACCACGGCGAGGTCGCCCGCGTGGGCGACCGCCGCGGCCGCTGCGGCGAAGACGGCGGGCGCTCCGGCGCCGCGCGCGTGGCGGCCGCCGCCGCCGCCGGTGAACAGGGCGTACGGCCGTCCCGCGACGCCCAGGCGCTCGCGCAGCGCGGCGCGCCGCCCGGCCTCCGACTCGCTGAACACGGCGCCGAGGAACACCACCTCGACGTGCGGGAAGAGGCGCAGCATCAGCCGTTCCCAGACGCCGGGCGGGCCGTCGATGAACGTCGGAAAGGCGATCCAGTGCTGGTCGAGCCGGCGCAGCCAGCGCGGGCGGAACGCCTTGCGGCGCTTGCCCGGGCGCCGGCTGACGTACACCGTGCGCGCCCCGAGACGGCACGCGGCGGCGAGCTGCGCGGTGCGGCCCGCGTTGTCGAAGACCACCGCGTGCGGCCGCACGCGCTCGAGGACGTCGACGACGGCGGCGGTGTGGCGCGTCGGCGAGCCGGTGATCGCGTGCACCTCGAACGGCACCGACTCGAGGTACGGGGCCTGGCGGCTGAGCACGAACGAGATCTCGAGCGCCGGCCAGCGCGCGGCAGCGGCGCGCGCGATCGTCAGGCAGCGCACGTACTCGCCGGTGCCGGCCGGCCCGGACACCGGTGCGAAGAGCAACCTTGGCGCAGGTGCGTGCGTGCTCACCGAGTGCGAGGATACGGTCGCGGGCGTGCGAGTCAAGCGCCGGCCGGCAGGCGGCCGCCCGAGTGTGAGACCATCGCGGCGTGCCGGAGTGGCTGATCGCCGTCGTGCTGGGCGTCGTCGAGGGGATCACCGAGTTCCTGCCGGTGTCGTCGACCGGCCATCTGATCCTCGCCGGCGAGCTGCTGCGCTTCGTCGGTGACCGCGCCGAGACGTTCGAGATCTTCATCCAGCTCGGCGCGGTGCTCGCGGTGGCGGTGCTCTACCGCGGGCGCTTTGCGGCCCTCGGCTGGCCGGGGGTGCGCGACCTCGAGAGGCTGTGGCGACGAGGCGAAGGGCGGCTGACGTGGGCGCACGTCGGGGTGGCGTGCGCCCCCGCTTTCGTGCTCGGGTTCCTGCTGCACGGCTTCATCAAGCGCAACCTGTTCTCGTCGACCACGGTGCTGGTCGGGCTGGTGCTCGGCGGCGTGCTGATGCTCGCCGCCGAGGCCTGGGCCGGCCGCAAGGGCGCCGCCGGCGCGGTGAGCTCGCTCGACGGTGTGACGCTGACGCAGGCGCTGGCGGTCGGGTGCATCCAGTGCCTGGCGCTGTGGCCCGGGTTCTCGCGCTCAGGCTCGACGATCTCGGGCGGCCTGCTGGTGCGGCTCGACCGCCGGACTGCGGCCGAGCTCTCCTTCGTGGTGGCGGTGCCGGTGATGCTGGTCGCCACCGGCTACGACCTCGCGACGTCGTTGTCGCTGCTCGACGGCGGCTACCTGGTTACAGTGGCGATCGGTTTTGCGGTCTCGTACGCCGTGGCGCACCTCGCGGTGGTGACGTTCCTGCGGCTCGTGCAGCGCGTCAGCCTGGTGCCTTTCGCGCTCTACCGATTCGCGCTGGCGGGGTTGTGGGCGCTCGTGATGCTGCGATGAGAGCGGCGGGGTCGTCGCACGTGGCCGCGCGAAGCGGGCGCTCACATGCGCAGCGCGGGCGCGTCGCATGGTCGATCACCTTCGTGCTGACGGTCCTGGCCCTCCTCCTCACCTTCGTCGTCGTCACCCGCGAGCGACCTCGTCCGGCGACGCCACACGAGCCGCCGGAAACTGACTGGCCCGGGCTGCCCCCGTTGCCACTCGAGGAGGCGGGGGGCGCTCCCGGCGTCGAGGCGACGCCGACAACTCCCGCTGGAACCCGCGCTGCCGGCGCCGAGTACGTCGTGCCCTGGCGCGCCGCCGCGCCGCCGACGGCGACGCCGTGGCTGCCGGCGCCGACGCCGACGCGCCGGCCGACGCCGGCGCCGCGCCCGTGCGTCGAGTACTCGTGGACGTGGGGCGACTCGCCTGCGGTGATCGGCCAGATTCTGGTCGAGGTGCGGATCCGCAACCGCTGCGGGCGCAGGCTGGAGGCGATCGAGGTGATGTTCCGCGCCGAGGGGATCAGGGGAGGCGACACGATCTACTCGGGGCAGGGCAACCTGCTCGAGCCGATCTACCCGGACAGCGTGCGCACGGTGATGATCGCACTGCCAGGAGCGCGCACCTTCTACGATGCGGTCGAGGTGGCGCCGGTCAATCCGCCGGTGCGCTGACGGCGCCTGCGGCCGCGGCCCGGTCGCGCCGCTACTTCGTGCGCACGGCCTTCCACGGCATCGGCTGGTCGCGTATCGTCGCCTCGCCGGACATGGTGTCGCCGGCGACCGTGCCCTTGTAGACGACGGTCATCGGGCCCATCGGCGTCTCTCGGGTGATCGACCACTCGATCGCGTCGCCCGTGAGCGTACCGGCGCCCGTCGCCTCGCCGCGCTCGCTCTTCGACGTGACGGTGAGCTTCTCGCCGTCCTGCACGATGACCAGCGTCGAGGTGCGCTCGCCGCGCGGCGTGGTCGCGATCATCGTCCAGGTGCCGGAAACGTCGGTCGCCGCCGCGAGCGGCACGGCCACCAGGGTCACGAGGGTTGCGAGCGCGAGCGCTCGGTTTACGGTGTTCATCGACGATCCCTCCCGCGGGCGGTGTCGGCGCTCTCGCGGCGCCCATCACCCCATCGGCGGAGTCTGCCGCGGTGAACGCAAAGGAGCACGCGGCGCGTGTTAAGAACTGCGAAGGCCGGCGGTGCGGGGCCGGCACACAAGGCCGCCGCCGCACGGCCGTGACGTTCCTGCGGGCTCACGCCGGCGCCCGCCCACCCCGCGCGAGCAGCGCGGCGAGGTGCGGGACGAGCCGCGCGGCGAGGCGGCGCTGCCCCTCGGCGGTCGGGTGCAGCCCGTCCGGCTGCAGCAGCGACTCCTCGGCGCCGAGCTCGCGGACGAACCCGGGGACCAGCACCGCCTCCTCCGCCTCGGCGACGCGCTCGTAAAGCGCCGCGAAGCCGCGGGCGTACAACGCGCCGTAGTTGACCGGGATGTCCATGCCGAGCAGCACCACCCGTGCGCCGGCGGCGCGGCCGCGGCGGACGATCTCGCCGAGGTTGCGCTCGATCTCCTGCAGCGGCTGCCCGCGCAGGGCGTCGTTGCCGCCGAGCTCGACCACGAGGATCGCCGGGCGGTGACGCAGCACCCAATCGAGGCGCGCCAGGCCGCCGGCGGTGGTGTCGCCGCTCACCCCCGCGTTGACCACCTCGACGGCGTGGCCGGCGGCGCGCAGGGCGGCCTCGGCCAGCGCCGGGAACGCCTCCTCCTCGGGGAGCCCGTAGCCGGCGGCGAGGCTGTCGCCGAGCACCACGATGCGGGTCGCGGGGACGGCGGCCGCCGGCGCCCCGGCCGCAGGCGCGGGAACGGCGGGCACTCCGGAGCGGCCGCAGGCGGCGGCGAGCAGGAGCGCGGCCGCGGCGGCTGCGCGCAACGGTCGGTGTGGAATGATGCCGGGCATGGCGCAATTCTACGGGCTTGCGGGGTGCGGTCGCCCCCGCCCGGCGGCAGGGGAGGCGTGACGGTGAGCGGGATGACGGGAGGCAACGTGGTGCTGTCGCTGCGCGGCGTCGGCCGCCGCCTGCCCTCGGGCGCCCGCATGCTGACGGTGCTCGCCGGCGTCGACCTCGACGTGCGCCGGGGCGAGTTCGTGGCCGTCCTCGGTCCTTCCGGGAGCGGCAAGTCGACGCTGCTGGCGCTGATGGCCGGGCTCGACCGGCCGAGCGCCGGCGAGGTGACGCTCGACGGCGAGCGCGTCGACAGCATGTCGGAGGACGGCCTGGCGCTGCTGCGCCGCCGCAAGGTAGGGTTCGTGTTCCAGTCGTTCCAGCTCCTCGCCAACCTCACCGCGCGCGAGAACGTGATGCTGCCGATGGAGCTGCTCGGCTGGGGCGACGCGCGGCGGCGCGCCGACGAGCTGCTGGCGGCGGTCGGGCTCGCGGAGCGCGGCCACCACTACCCGTCGCAGCTCTCCGGCGGCGAGCAGCAGCGGGTGGCGCTGGCGCGCGCCTTCGCGCCGCGCCCGGCGCTGCTGCTCGCCGACGAGCCCACCGGCAACCTCGACGGCGCCACCGGCCGGGTGGTGCTCGATCTCCTCGTTGCGCTGCGCGCCGAGGCCGGCGCGACGCTGGTGCTGGTGACCCACGACCCTGCGGTCGCCGCGCTCGCCGACCGCCGCATCCACCTGCGCGACGGCCGCGTCGAGCGCGAGGAGCCGGCGTGACGCTGCGCGCCTGGGCGGCGCTGGCGGTACGCGAGAGCCGCGGCTCGGCGGGGCGGCTGACGTTCTTCGCAGCCTGCCTCGCGGCAGGTGTCGCCGCGGTAGTGGCGGTGGACTCGCTGGCGCGTGCGCTCGACGCCGGCATCCGGGTGCGCGCGCGCACGCTGCTGGCGGCCGACATCGCGGTCTCCGGCCGGCGGCGGCCGCCGCCGCCGCTGCTCGCGGCGGTCGACGCGCTCCCCGGTGCGCGCCGCACCGAGGTGCGCGAGCTGCCGAGCGTCGTCTCGGTGCTGCGGCCGGCCGCAGGTGGAGACGCGCCGGGGCCGTCGCTGCTGTGCGAGCTCAAGGCGGTCGGCGCCGGCTACCCGTTCTACGGCGAGCTCGCCAGCGATCCGGCTCGGCCGCTCGCGGAGCTGCTCGGCGACGACCGCGTGCTCGTCGGACCCGAGCTGCTCTCCCGCCTGGGCGTGCGCGCGGGCGACACGCTGCGCGTCGGCGACGCCGTGCTCACGATAGCCGGGGTGGTGACCGCCGAGCCCGACCGCCTCGAGGTGTCGTTCACGCTCGGTCCGCGCGTCCTGCTGTCGCTTGCCGCGCTCGACCGCACCGGCCTGACCGCGACCGGCAGCCGCGTGCGCTACCGCGTGCTGGTGCGGCTTCCCGGGGCGGCGGAGGCGGAGGAAACCCGGCGTGCCGCGGCGGCGTTGCGAGCCGCGCTCCCGGAGCCCGAGCTCGCCGAGGTGCAGACGTTCGTCGAGGCGCAGCCGGCGCTGCGCCGCGGCCTCGAGCGCGCCGAGCGCTTCCTTGCCCTGGTGGCGCTGCTCTCGCTGCTGATCGGCGGCATCGGCGTCGCGCAGGCGGTGCGCGCGTGGCTGGCCGGGCGGCTGGACGCGATCGCGGTGCTGCGCGCGGTCGGCGTGCGGCCGCGCGAGGCGCTCGCGCTCTACCTCGGTCAGACCGCGGCGCTGGCGCTCGCCGGCAGCGCGCTCGGCGCCGCCGCGGGGGCGCTGGCGGCGCGCGCCGTGCCGGGCCTGCTCGCCGGGGTGCTGCCGGTCGCGGTCGAGGTCGGGTGGCGGCCGGCCGCGATGGCTCGCGGGGCGGCGCTCGGCGTCGCGGTCGCGCTGCTGTTCGCGCTGCGGCCGCTCGCCGACGTGCTGCGGGTGCCGCCGGTGCGGGTGCTGCGACGCGACGCCGAGCCGGTACCGGTGCGCCGCGGCGTCGCAGCGCTGCTCGCCGCGGTGCTGCTCGCCGGCGTCGCCGCGGCGGCCGCGGTGCAGTCGGGCTCGGCGGCGCACGGGGCGCTGTTCGCGCTCGGCCTGGCGGCGGCGACCGGCGCACTGGCGCTCGCCGCGCGCGTGGCCGTGCGCGCCGTGGCGCGCCTCCCGCGCGATCTCGGCTCCGTCGCGCTGCGCCACGGGCTCGCCGCCCTCGCCCGCCCCGGCGCCGGGACGCTCGGGGCGGTGGTGGCGCTCGGCCTCGGCGTCCTTACGGTGCTCGGGATGTACCTCGTGCAGCAGCGCCTGTCGGCGCAGCTCGACGCCGAGCTGCCAGCCAGCGCGCCGACGGTGTTCCTCGTCGACATCCAGCCCGGCCAGTGGAAGGGGGTGCGCGCCGAGCTCGCCCGTGCGGACGCCGAGGCCGTCGACTCGGTCGAGGTGGTGATGGCGAGGCTGCGGGCGATCCGCGGCGTGCCGGTCGCCGCACTGGCGGCGCAGCGGCGCGCCGGCGAGCGCGGCGGCGACCGGCGCTGGGTGCTCACCCGGGAGCAGCGCCTCACCTCGCTGGGGACGCTGCCGGCGGGCAACGCCGTGGTCGCCGGCGCGCTGTGGTCGGACCCCGCACGGCCCGAGGTCAGCATCGAGCGCGAGTACGCCGCCGATCTCGGCGTCGGGATCGGCGACACCGTCACCTTCGACGTCCAGGGGGTGCCGCTCGAGCTCGCCGTGACCAGCCTGCGCTCGGTGGAGTGGCAACGCTTCGCGATCAACTTCTTCCTCGTCGTCGAGCCCGGGGTGCTGGAGGGGGCGCCGCGCTTCCGCCTCGCCGCGGCGCGCGTGCCTCGCGACGCCGAGGGCCCGCTGCAGGACCGCCTCGCAGCGGCCTTCCCGAACGTCACCGTGCTGCGCCTGCGCGAGGTGCTGGAGAAGGTGATCGCGGTGCTCGAGCAGGTCGGCCTCGGCGTGCGCGTGCTCGGCGGCTTCACGGTGCTCGCGGGGATCGCGATCCTCGCGGGAGCGGTGAGCGCCGGCGCGGTGCGGCGCGCGCGCGAGGTCGCGCTGTACAAGACGCTGGGGATGACCCGCGCCCAGGTGGCGGCGGCGTTCGCGGTGGAGCACGCCCTTGTCGGCGCCATCGCCGGGATCGTCGGCGCCGCCGGCGGCGTCGTCATGGCCGCGGCGATCACCCGCCTCGGCCTCGCGATCCGCTGGGCGTGGAGCCCCGGCGCCGTGCTCGCGGCGGTGGCGGTCACGGTCGTCCTCAGCGTCGTCGCGGGCCTGGCGGCGAGCGCGCGCGCCCTCGCCGTGCGCCCGCTCGCCGTCCTCCGCCTCTCCGACTGACGCTGCGGGGAGGGCGCGCCGCCCGGTCGGGGCGCCCGGCGCCACGTCAACCGACCCTTCCCGACGTCTGCGCGCCACGGCGGAGCCTGCCGCGGTTGCGCCGCCGCTGTCATGGAGCCTGATCCACTACTCCCGGGGATCGCCGTCGCGCGCACACAGAGTCTCGGGAGCAGCAGGATCGCGGCGGCGCGGCAGGGTCGCCGCGGCGGTGGGGTGAAGGCGCCGATTGCCTTGAATGTCCCCCATCATCCGGGAGCGTGGGCGCCCTCGCCCACGCGGAGGCCCTGCCTGG
>CAZQLL010000049.1:0-26810 GCA_964594125.1 uncultured Thermoanaerobaculia bacterium
AATGGTGACGCTGGCGCCACCGCCGGGCTAGACGGGGCAGGGCGAGGACTTACCGATGTCGGCGAGATGGGACCAGGCGGGAACGACCCTTCGTACGACGGCAATGGCGACGAGGTTCCAGACTACCAGCAGGCGAACGTGGCGTCGCTTTCCACGGCCGCCGGGGGCGGCTACGTCACCCTCGAAGTGCCGAGCGGGCAGTCGCTGGTGGGCGTCCAGGCGGCGCCCAACCCGCACCCCGGCGACGCCCCCGCGGTCAGGTTCCCTTACGGCTTCTTCGCCTTCACCATCACCGGCGTGCCGGCTGCGGGTGTCGTCGCCACGCTGCACCTCCCTCCCAGCCCTCTGGTCGCAAGCTACTTCAAGTACGGTCCGACGCCAGAATCCCCGGCGCCGCACTGGTACGAGTTCGGGCGCAGCGGCTCGACGGGAGCCGAAATCATCCAGGACACCACCGCCACGCGGGTCCTCCTGCACTTTGTCGACGCCCTTCGGGGTGACGACGTCCTCAGCGCCGACGGCATGATCGTCGACGCCGGCGGGCCCTCGGCGCTGGCCGCCCCTGTCATTCGCCTCGATCCGAGCAGCCTCGACTTCGGCCGCACGCCCCTCGGCTCGCCGTCATCCCGCACCGTGACGGTCGGCAACATCGGCGACGCCGACCTGGTGATCGGCGCGGTCGGGCAGGGTGACGGTCTGGCCGCTCCGTTCAGCCTCACGGCCGACACCTGCTCGGGCCGGACCCTGCAGCCGCAGCCGGCGGGCAGCACCTGCACGGTCACCATTCGGTTCTCGCCGTGCACCGAGGGGACGTTCGAAGACACCCTCGCCATCCCGTCGAACGACCCGGCCGGCAGCCCGGCGACGGTCACCGTGCGCGGTGAGGGAGCGGAGGTGGAGCCGATCCCGGTGCTCGACGCACGCGGGCTGGCGCTCCTGTTCGTCGCATTGCTGGGTCTCGGCACGGCCGCTCTGCGCCGCTGCGGGTAGCAGGGAGGAGGCCACGCTCGGAGATACCACGGGTCCTTGAGCTGCAGGACGAGCCGGGCAGCACCCATGCCTGCCGGCCTCAGTGCGCTTGTCCCTGCCTGCCTTGACGGTGTGCGGCGGGGCCAATAAGATCTCGTCTCATGACAAGAGAAGGGCGCGACGCCCTCTTCGTTTTCCCGCGCTGGACGAACCTCGCCCGGCCGCTGCTCGCGGTGACGCTGGTGGCCGCGCCGGTGTACCTGGTGGCGCTGGTGTGGCTCGGCGGCTCGCCGCGCACGCAGGACGTGGGGTACGCGCCGAAGCAGCCGGTGCCGTACAGCCACGCGCTGCACGCGGGCGAGCTCGGGATCGACTGCCGCTACTGCCACAACACCGTCGAGACGGCGGCGTTCGCCGCCGTGCCGCCGACCCAGACGTGCATGAACTGCCACGCCAAGATCCGCACCGCCAGCCCGAAGCTCACCGCGGTGCGCGAGAGCCACGCGACCGGGATGCCGGTTCCCTGGGTGAAGGTGCACGACCTCGCCGACTTCGTCTACTTCAACCACAGCGCGCACGTGACGCGCGGCGTCGGCTGCGTCGAGTGCCACGGCCGCGTCGACAAAATGGAGGTGGTAAGCCAGGTCGAGCGCCTTTCGATGGCGTGGTGCCTGGACTGCCACCGCAACCCGGACGCGCGCCTGCGGCCGCCGGAGATGGCGACCAGGATGGACTGGGTGGCGCCCGAGGACCCGGCGGTGTACGGCCGCAAGCTGCGCGAGGCCGCCGGCATCAGGCCGTCGGTCGAATGCTGGACGTGCCACCGATGAGCGGTGGGACAGGGGACCGGGGACCGGGGACCGCGGGAGGGGGACAGGTGGGGAAGGATTACTGGCGCAGCCTCGACGAGCTCGCCGACAGCGAGGCGTACCGCGCCTTCGTGGAGAAGGAGTTCCCCGGGCTCGCCGAGGAGCTGACCGCGCCGGCGAGCCGGCGCGACTTCTTCCGCGTGATGGGCGCCTCGCTCGCCATGGCGGGGCTGACCGCTTGCCGCTGGCCGAAGGAGCTGATCGTCCCGTACGCCAACCGCCCCGAGGGGCGCATCCCCGGCGTGCCGGTGCGGTACGCCAGCGCGCTCGAGCTCGGCGGCAGCGCCGTCGGCGTGCTCGTGTCGAGCTACGACGGGCGCCCGGTGAAGGTGGAAGGGAACCCGCTGCACCCGGCGAGCCTCGGCGGCGCCGACGCGTTCATGCAGGCGGCGGTGCTCGAGCTGTACGACCCCGACCGCAGCCGCCACCCGGTGCGCCGCGAGGGCGGCAAGGAGCTGCCGCAGGAGCACGGCGACTTCGACGCGTGGGGGCGCGGGCACTTCGCGGCGCTGCGCGCCCGCCGCGGCGCCGGCCTCGCGGTGCTCGCCGAGTCGACGTCATCGCCGACGCTCGCGGCGCTGCGCGCCCGCTTCGCCGCGGAGCTGCCGGCGGCGACGTGGCGGGAGTGGGAGCCGGTGTCGCGCGACAACGAGCGCGCCGGCACGGCGCTTCTGTTCGGCGCGCCGCTGCGCCCGGTGCTCCACCTCGAGAAGGCGCGCACGATCGTCTGCCTCGACGCCGACCCGCTCGGGTCCCACCCGGCGGCGCTCGCCAACGCCCGCGCGTTCGCCGCCTCGCGGCGCGCCGAGGATGGGACGATGAGCCGCCTGTGGGTGGCGGAGAGCGCGCTGTCGCTCACCGGCGCCGCCGCCGACCACCGCGTCGCGCTGCCGCCGTCGCGGGTGGCGGCGCTCGCCGCGGCGCTCGCGGGCGGGCTGATCGGCAGTCTGAAGTCATCGGTCGGCGGCCCGCTCGACGCGTCGGTCCGCCAGCTCGTCGCCTCCGGCGAGGGCGTGGCGCCGGCGTTCGTCGCGGGTGCGGTCACCGACCTGTCGCGCGGCCTCGGGAAGGCGGTGGTCGTCGCCGGCCCGCGCCAGGGCGCCGAGGTGCACGCGCTGGCCGCGCTCTGCAACCTGGTCCTGGGCGCCGTGGGCAACACCCTGCACTACGTCGCCGACGACGATCCGGGGCGGCCGGCGCACGCCGAGGCGATTCGCGCGCTGTGCGCGGACCTCGCCGCCGGCAGGGTCGAGACGCTGCTCGTCCTCGGCGGCAACCCGGTGTACGACGCGCCCGCCGATCTCGACTTCGCAAGCTGCCTGAAGAAGGCCGGCGCCAGCGTCCACCTGAGCCTGTACGACAACGAAACCTCGCGCGCGTGCCGCTGGCACGTGCCGCGCGCCCACGCGCTCGAGGCGTGGGGTGACGCCCGCGCCTGGGACGGCACCTACTCCGTGGCGCAGCCGCTGATCGAGCCGCTGTACGGCGGCCGCACGCCGGTCGAGATCATCGCCGCCGTGCTCGGCGAGGACGGCGCGAAGGGGCACGACCTCGTCCGCCGCACGTTCGCCGCCCTCCCCGGCGGCGGCGGCGACGCCGCGTGGCGGCGCACGCTGCACGACGGCGTCCTCGCCGGCAGCGCCGCGCCGCCCGTGACTCCCGCCGATCGGCTCGAGCCGCTCGCGGCGGCGGTCGCACGCATGGCCGCCGGCGATCGCGGTGCCGGCGGGCTGGAGGCGGTGTTCGCCGCCGACCGCTCGGTGTACGACGGCCGCTTCTCCAACAACGCCTGGCTGCAGGAGGCGCCGGACACCATCACCTCGATCACCTGGGACAACGCCGCGCTGCTGTCGGTGGCCACCGCCGCGAAGCTCGGCGTGACGACCGGCGACGTCGTGAAGGTGACGATCGGCGGCCGCGCGGTGGAGATCGTCGCCTACGTCCTGCCGGGGCAGGCCGACGACACCGTGGTGCTGCCGCTCGGCTACGGCCGCACCGCGGCCGGCACGGTCGGCACCGGCGCCGGCTTCGACGTCTACCCGCTGCGCGCCGCCGGCGCGCTCGAGTGGGCCGCCGGCGCCGCGGTCGAGCGGACCGGCCGCCGCTACGCGCTCGCGCTCACCCAGGACCACCACGCGATCGACGAGATCGGCATGCAGGAGCGCGGCCTGCGCGTCGCCTCGCTGGTGCGCGAGGGGACGCTCGCGGAGTACCTGAAGCACCCGGAGTTCGCCCGCGAGATGGCGGAGGCGCCGCCGCCGGCGCCGCTGTTCTCCGAGACGCAGTACGACGGCGAGCACCAGTGGGGGATGGCGATCGACCTGTCGGCGTGCATCGGCTGCGGCGCCTGCACGGTCGCCTGCCAGGCCGAGAACAACATCGCGGTGGTCGGCAAGGAGCAGGTGGCGCGCGGCCGCGAGATGCACTGGATCCGCGTCGACCGCTACTTCGCCGGCAAGGCCGAGGACCCCAAGGTGGTGTTCCAGCCGATCGCCTGCCAGCACTGCGGCAACGCGCCGTGCGAGCAGGTGTGCCCGGTGGCGGCGACCGTCCACTCGAGCGAAGGCCTCAACGAGATGGTGTACAACCGCTGCGTCGGCACCCGCTACTGCTCGAACAACTGCCCGTACAAGGTGCGGCGCTTCAACTACCTGAACTGGCGCAAGCAGCTCGCGCCGGTGGAGAAGATGGTGTTCAACCCCGAGGTGACGGTGCGCTCGCGCGGCGTGATGGAGAAGTGCACGTACTGCGTCCAGCGCATCGAGGCGGTGAAGATCGCGGCGCGCAACGAGCGCCGGCCGATCCGCGACGGCGAGATCGTCCCCGCCTGCGCGCAAACGTGCCCGACGCAGGCGATCGCCTTCGGCGACATCGCCAACCCCGAAAGCCGCGTCGCGAAGCAGCACGCGCACCGGCGCGCCTACGGCATCCTCGGCGAGCTGCACACCCGGCCGCGCACGCTGTTTCTCGCAAAGCTGCGCAACCCTGCTTCCGGCGAGGAGGCGTGATGGCCGTTATGCAACGAGAGCTCGACAACACCTTCGACGACCCGCGCCGCCGCGCCCCGCTGGTGCTTGGCAAGAACGACTTCACGACGGTCACGGAGACCGTGTGCGGGATCGTCGAGCGGCCGAAGCCGCCGCGCGCCTGGTACGTCGCCCTGGCGATCTCGATGGCGCTCGCCGGCGTGCTGGTCGCGATGCTCGTCCACCTGTTCATCACCGGCGTCGGCGTGTGGGGCAACAACCAGCCGGTCGCATGGGCGTTCGACATCACCAACTTCGTGTTCTGGGTGGGTATCGGCCACGCCGGAACGCTGATTTCGGCGATCCTCTTCCTGTTCCGCCAGAAGTGGCGCACCGCGATCAACCGCTTCGCCGAGGCGATGACGATCTTCGCCGTGATCTGCGCCGGCCTGTTCCCGGCCGTCCACGTCGGCCGCCCGTGGCTGGCGTACTGGCTGTTCCCGATCCCCAACCAGATGGCGATGTGGCCGCAGTTCCGCTCGCCGCTGCTGTGGGACGTGTTCGCGGTGAGCACCTACTTCACGGTGTCGCTGCTGTTCTGGTACGTCGGCATGATCCCCGACCTGGCGACGCTGCGCGACCGCGCAACGACCAGGGTGCGGCAGATCGCGTACGGGATCCTGAGCCTCGGGTGGCGCGGCTCGGCGCGCCACTGGCACCACTACGAGCGCGTCTACCTGCTGCTCGCGGCGCTGGCGACCCCGCTGGTGCTGTCGGTGCACTCGGTGGTGAGCTTCGACTTCGCCACCTCGCAGCTCCCGGGGTGGCACGCCACGATCTTCCCGCCGTACTTCGTCGCCGGCGCGATCTTCGGCGGCTTCGCGATGGTGCTCACCCTGCTCATCCCGATCCGCTCCTTCCTCCGCCTCGAGGAGCTGGTCACCGTCCGCCACCTCGAGAACATGGCGAAGATCGTGCTCGCCACCGGGATGATCGTCGGCTACGCCTACGCAATGGAGTTCTTCATCGCCTGGTACTCGGGCAACCCGACCGAGCGCTTCGTCTTCGTCAACCGCGCCTTCGGGCCGTACGCCTGGGCGTACTGGACGATGGTCTTCTGCAACGTCGTGGCGCCGCAGGCGCTGTGGTCGCGACGGGTGCGGCAGTCGCCGTGGGCGCTGCTCGCCGTCGCGATGGTGGTCAACGTGGGGATGTGGTTCGAGCGCTTCGTCATCATCGTGACGTCGCTGTCGCGCGACTTCCTGCCGTCGTCGTGGGGCTCCTACACGCCCACGGCGGTGGACCTGCTGACACTGGCGGGATCGTTCGGGCTGTTCATGACGCTGTTCCTGCTCTTCCTGCGCTTCGGGCCGATGTTCGCAATGGCCGAGGTGAAGAGCGTCATGCCGGAAGGCGGCCTCGACATCGGGCCGCACCGCGGCCACGGCCAGTACTGGGGCGAGATCCCGCACCAGCACGACAGGCAGTTCGGGGAGGACGGGCGATGAGCGGCCCCGCGCTGAAGGTCGTCGCCGGCGCCCCGCGCCCGTGGGGGCTGCTCGCCGAGTTCGAGTCGGTCGAGGCGCTGATCGCGGCGGCGGAGAAGATGCGCCGCGCCGGGTTCACCCGCTTCGACGCGCACTCGCCGGTGCCCGTGCACGGCATCGACGAGGCGATGGACATCCCCATGAGCAAGCTGCCGTGGGTGGTGGCCGGCGGCGGCGCCGCCGGAGCGCTCGGCGGCCTGCTCATGCAGTGGTGGATGAACGCCCACGACTACCCGCTGCTGGTCAGCGGCAAGCCGCTGTTCGGGCTGCCGGCCGCGATCCCGGTGACGTTCGAGCTCACGGTCCTGCTCGGCGCCCTCGGGGCGGTCGGCGGGCTGATCTTCGTCACCGGGTTCCCGCGCCTGCACCACCCGCTGTTCGCGAGCGAACGATTCCGCCGCGCCACCTCGGACCGCTTCTTCCTGTCGATCGAGGCGGCCGACCCGAAGTTCGCGCAAGCGCGCGGGCTGCTCGCGGAGGCGGGAGCGGTGCACGTAGAGGAGATAGCGGAAGACGGGCGCCTGGCCCCGGGCTCCGGGCACCGTGGAGGCAGGCATGAAGCTCAGTGAGTGGCCGCGCTGGCTGATCTTCACCGCCGCGATCGTGACCGCGCTCGCGCTCGTGCCGCTCGCCTTCATCGCCAGAGCGCGCACGACGACCTCCGAGCGGCCGCGCATCAACATCATCCCGGACATGGACAACCAGCCCAAGCTGAAAGCGCAGAGGGCCAACCCGATGTTCGCCGACGGCCGCGCGATGCGCCCGCCGGTGGCAGGCACGGTGGCGCGCGGCGAGCTGCGCGAGGACACGGCGCTGCACGCGGGCAAGGACGCCGCCGGCGCCTGGGTCGAGGCGATCCCGGCGCCGGTCACGGCGCAGCTCATGAAGCGGGGCAAGGAGCGCTACGACGTGTTCTGCGCGCCCTGCCACGGGCTCGCCGGTTACGGCGACGGCATCGTCGCGAAGCGCGCCGACCGCCTGCAGGAGGGCACCTGGACGCCGCCGTCCTCCCTCCACACCGACCTGGTGCGGAGCCGGCCCGACGGTCAGCTCTACAACTCCATCGCCAACGGGGTGCGCAACATGCCGGCGTACGGCGCGCAGATCCCGGTGGCGGACCGCTGGGCGATCGTCGCCTACGTGCGGGCGCTGCAGCGCAGCCAGAACGCGCGGATCGCGGACGTGCCGGCCGACGTGCGGCCGCAGGTGCGCTAGGAGCGAGGGCATGGAGACGACACTTCCCGACATCTTCAAGGAATCCCGGCACCTCGGCGCACTCGGCGAGCGCGTCACGAAGGCGGCGGCGGCGCTCGGCGCCGCGGGCGTGGTCGCGTCGCTCGCGCTCGCGGCGCTCGGCGGCGGCGGCTTCAAGCGCTTCTTCTTCTCCTACCTGCTCAGCTTCTCGTACCTGCTCACGCTCGCGCTCGGGGCGCTGTTCTTCGTCATCCTGCAGCACCTCACGCGCGCCGGCTGGTCGGTGGTGGTGCGGCGCTGGGCGGAGACGGTCGCGGCGACGCTGCCGGCGCTCGCCGTGCTCGCGGTGCCGCTGGTCGCCTTCGGCCTGCACGACCTCTACCACTGGACGCACGCGGAGGCGGTCGCCGCCGACCACCTGCTGCAGGCCAAGCAGGCGTACCTCAACGTGCCGTTCTTCGTCGTCCGCATGGTCCTCTACTTCGGCGTCTGGGCGCTGCTCGCCCGCTTCTTCCTGTCGCGCTCGCTGGCGCAGGACGCCAGCGGCGACCCCGAGCTGACGCTGCAGATGGAGCGGCGCGCCGCGCCGGCGCTGCTGCTGTTCGCGCTCACCGCGACGTTCGCCGCGTTCGACCTGCTGATGTCGCTCGACCCGCACTGGTACTCGACGATGTTCGGCGTCTACGTGTTCGCCGGCAGCGTCGTGTCGTTCTTCGCTCTGCTCGCCGTGCTGGTGTACTCCGGGCAGCGCGCCGGGCTGCTGAAGCACGCGGTGACGGTCGAGCACTACCACGACATCGGCAAGCTGCTGTTCGCCTTCACGGTGTTCTGGGCGTACATCGCGTTCTCGCAGTACATGCTGATGTGGTACGCCAACCTGCCGGAGGAGACCGCCTGGCTGCTGCGCCGCCAGACCAACGGCTGGGGGTGGATCGGTCTGGTGCTGCTCGTCGGGCATTTCGCCCTGCCGTTCGCGGCGCTGCTGTCGCGGGCGCCCAAGCGCCGGCCGCGGGCGGTAGCGGCGGTGGCGGCGTGGGTGCTGCTGATGCACTGGTTCGACCTCTACTGGGTCGTCGTTCCGGAGGTGTCGCGGACCTCCGCGGTGCCGCACCTGCTCGACCTGACCACCCTGGTCGGCCTCGGCGGCCTGGTGGTTGCCTTCGCCGCGCACCGGATGCGCGGACGCTCGCTGGTGCCCGAGCGCGATCCGCGCCTGGCGGAATCGTTGCGGTTCGAAAACGCTTAGTGGCAGGTGTGTGGTGTGGGGCGTCGAGGCATGGAGGCGTAGAGGCGTCAGCAGGGAGTAGAAGCAGGAGAAAGCGGCGGCAGCAAGCAGCAGGCGCACGCGATCCACGAATCACGAACCACGAACCACGACTCAGGGGTGAGGATGGACGAGAAGACGGGCGCGGGAGAGGGGATCGGCGATCCCAACACGCCGGCGACGGTGGTCGTGGGCGTCGTGTTCGCCATTCTCCTGGTGGTGTGCGTTGTGTTGCTGCAGGCGTACTTTTTCGGCGCCGAGCGCGCGGAGTACCGGCGCAAGGTCGTCGCGGTGGCGCCGGAGGAGCTGGCGCAGGTGCGCGCCGAGCAGCTCGGCATGCTCAACGGCTACCGCTGGATCGACGAGAAGGCGGGCGTCGCGGGGATCCCGATCGAGCGGGCGATGGAGCTGGTCGTCGCCGAGCGGGCGGCGGGGAAGCGGTAGCGCGGCGATGCGCCTGCCGTCACCCCGCCGCGCGCTGCCCGCCCTCCTGGGGGCGATGGCGGCGGCGCTGGTGGCCGCCGGCGCGGCGGCGCAGCGCACGGAGCCGCTGCCGAAGGAGCTGGAAGGCGTCGGCATCACCGAGCTGCCGGGAGCGCGCATCCCGCTCGGCCTCGAGTTCCTCGACGAGACCGGCGCACGGGTGAGGCTCGGCGACTACTTCGCCCGCGGCAAGCCGGTGATCCTGACGCTCAACTACTACCGCTGCCCGATGCTGTGCGGGCTGATGCTCAACGGCCTGCTCGACGGGCTGCGCGAGCTCGCCTGGCAGCCGGGCGACCAGTTCGAGATCGTCACCGTGTCGATCGACCCGAGCGAGACGCCGACGCTGGCACGGCTGAAGAAGGAGAGCTACATGGAAGAGCTCGGCCGCCCGGGCGCCGCCGCCGGCTGGCACTTCCTGGTCGGCCAGCCCGAGAGCATCACGCCGCTCGCAGAAGCGGTGGGCTTCAGGTACCGCTACGACCCGGAGCGCAAGGAATACATCCACGCCGCCGGCCTGTTCGTGGCTACGCCGGATGGGCGGGTCGCGCGGTACCTGTACGGCGTGATGTACGAGGGTCGCACGCTGCGGCTGGCGCTCTCCGAGGCTGCGGAGGGCGCAGTCGGCACCTCGGTCGACCGCTTCCTGCTGTACTGCTTTCACTACGACGCGAACCGGGGCCGCTACGTCGTCGCCGCCACCAACGTGATGCGCCTCGGCGGTCTCGCGACGGTCGTGGTCGTCGGGGTCTGGCTCGCCGCCTGGTGGCGCCGCACGGCCCGTCGCGAGAAGCCCGATGCGGAGGGGCGAACGACGTGAACACCATCCTCGCACTGCTGATCCGTTCCTTCGCCGGCCTCGTGGCGCGCCCCGACGGCGGCTTCTGGCTGCCGGTGCAGGCGTCCGACGGCGCCGCCGGGGTCGACCGCCTGTTCTTCTTCATCTTCGGGCTGTCGCTGTTCTTCTTCCTGCTCATCGTCATCCTGATGGTGGCGTTCGTGGTGCGCTACCGCCGCCGCGAGGGGCGCGAGCCCGAGCCCTCGCCGCACCACAGCACGGCGCTCGAGCTGACCTGGACCGGCATACCGCTGCTGCTGGTGGTGGTGATCTTCGTCTGGGGGTTCAAGGTCTACATCGACATGCGGACCCCGCCGGCGAACTCGTACGAGGTGCAGGTGACCGGCCAGAAGTGGAAGTGGCTGTTCACCTACCCTACCGGCCACGTCGACGAGAACCTGCACGTGCCGGTCGACCAGCCGGTGCGCCTGGTGATGACGTCGGAGGACGTCATCCACTCGTTCTTCGTGCCGGCGTTCCGCATCAAACAGGACGTGGTGCCCGGCCGCTACTCCAAGGTGTGGTTCCGCGCCACGCGGCCCGGGGAGTTCCAGGTGTTCTGCGCGGAGTACTGCGGCACCAGCCACTCCGACATGCTCGCCACGGTGATCGTGCACGAGCCCGGCGGGTTCGAGAAGTGGATGGCCGAGGTGGGCGACATGTTCAAGAGCATGACCCCCGTCGAGGTCGGGGAAAAACTGTACCGCTCGCGCGGCTGCGCGCAGTGCCACTCGGTCGACGGCAGGAACAACGTCGGGCCGACGTTCCTCGGCGTCTGGGGGCACGACCAGGCGCTCAGGGGCGGCGGCAGCGTAATCGTCGACGAGAACTACGTGCGCGAGTCGATCCTCGAGCCGCAGGCGAAGATAGCGGCCGGCTACGAGCCGGTGATGCCGACCTACAAGGGCAAGCTCTCCGATCGCGAGATCACCGCGGTGATCGAGTATCTCAAGTCGCTGTCGGGGAGCGGGGACCGGGGACCGGGGACCGGGGACCGGGGACCGGGGACCGGAGACACGGCTCCCGCAGCGGCGGCCGCGCCCGCCGAGAACAAGGGAACAACCTGATGGCCAGCAACGAGGCGATCATGAACGCGCTGCCGGCGAGCGAGAGCCTGCTCGGGCGCGACAACTACCTCAACCACGGCAAGGGGCTGCGGTCGTGGCTGTTCACGCTCGACCACAAGCGCATCGGCATCATGTACATGGTCTCGATCCTGGCGTCGTTCCTGCTCGGCGGGATCTTCGCCCTCCTCATCCGCACCGAGCTGCTGACGCCGACGAAGACCATCGTCGGCGCCGACACCTACAACCAGATGTTCACGCTGCACGGCGCCATCATGATCTTCCTGTTCATCATCCCGGGGATCCCGGCGGCGCTCGGCAACATCGTGCTGCCGCTGATGCTCGGCGCCAAGGACGTGGCGTTTCCGCGCCTGAACCTCGCGAGCTACTACATGTGGGTGTTCGGAGCGCTGTTCGCGCTGATCTCGATCACCACCGGCGCCGTCGACACGGGGTGGACGTTCTACACGCCCTATGCGACCACCACCGGCGGCTCGGTGATCGCGATGACGTTCGGCGTGTTCATCCTCGGCTTCTCGTCGATCTTCACCGGGCTCAATTTCATCGTCACGATCCACAAGCTGCGCCCGCAGGGGATGAGCTGGTTCCGCATGCCGCTGTTCCTGTGGGGGCTGTACGGCACCGCGATCATCCAGGTGATGGCGACGCCGGTGCTCGGCATCACGGTGCTGCTGCTGATCGTCGAGCGCGCGCTCGGCATCGGCATCTTCGACCCGGCGCTCGGCGGCGACCCGGTGCTCTACCAGCACTTCTTCTGGTTCTACTCTCACCCTGCGGTGTACATCATGATCCTGCCCGCGATGGGCGTGATCTCCGAGATCATCCCGGTGTTCTCACGCAAGCACATCTTCGGCTACACCTTCATCGCCTACAGCTCGATCGCCATCGCCTCGATCAGCTTCCTCGTGTGGGGCCACCACATGTTCGTGTCGGGGCAGTCGAACCTCGGCAGCACGATCTTCTCGTTCCTCACGTTCCTGGTCGCGATCCCGTCGGCGGTGAAGGTGTTCAACTGGACCGCGACGATGTACAAGGGCGCGATCCGGCTGACGACGCCGATGCTGTATGCGCTGTCTTTCCTCTTCTTGTTCGGCATCGGCGGCCTCACCGGGCTGTTCCTCGGCGCGCTGGCCGTCGACGTGCACCTGCACGACACCTACTTCATCGTCGCCCACTTCCACTACGTGATGTTCGGCGGCACGGTGATCGCGTTCCTCGGCGGGTTGCACTACTGGTGGCCCAAGATGTTCGGGAGGATGTACTCCGAGCGCTGGGGGGCCATCGCCTGCGTGCTGATCTTCATCGGCTTCAACGTCACCTTCTTCACCCAGTTCGTGATGGGCTCGCGCGGCATGCCGCGGCGGTACTACAACTACCTTCCCGAGTTCACGACCTACCACCAGATCTCGACGTTCGGCTCGTACATCATGGGGATCGGGTTCCTGATCGTCGCCGCCTACCTGCTGCGCTCGCTGTTCGCCGGCAGGCCGGCGCCGGCGAACCCGTGGGGGAGCGCGACGCTGGAATGGCAGACGCCGTCGCCGCCGCCGCACGACAACTTCGCGACGACCCCGGTCGCCGGCGACCCGTACGAGGTCGGCGAGTGGGTGGAGGACCCCGCGCTCGGCGGGTACGTCAGGCGGCACGCCGCGCCGTCGGTGTCGTAGGACGGGGCAGGGGGCACAGGCATGCACGACGCACCGCACGCACCGGCAGGAGGGCACGCGCACGGCGAGGGCCACCCGCCGCATCTGGCGCACCACTTCGACTCGCCGCGGCAGCAGTTCGAGTCCGGCAAGCTCGGGATGTGGCTTTTCCTCGCCACCGAGATCCTGCTGTTCGGCGGGCTGTTCTGCGCCTACGCCGTGTACCGCGCCAGCCACCCGGAGATCTTCGTCTACGCGCACCGCTACCTCGACAAGACGCTCGGCGCCATCAACACCGCCGTGCTGATCTTCTCGAGCTTCACGATGGCGTGGGCGGTGCGCTCGGCGCAGCGCGGCAGGCAGCGCTCGCTGCAGGTGCTGCTGGCGCTGACGATCCTGTGCGCCTTCGTCTTCCTCGGCATCAAGTTCGTCGAGTACGAGCACAAGTGGAAGGAAGGGTTGCTGTGGGGCAAGCGGTACCGCCCGCACGCCGCCCAGCAGCACGCCGGCGACGGCGCTCCGGCGCAGCCGACGCCCCTCCCGATTCCCGCCAACGCCGAGGAGATGTCGGCGATCCCGCCGGCGCCCGCCGGGCCGGCCGGGCTGGCGCGCGCTGATGCGCAGGCCGCGGCCGCGCACGCCGACGAGGCGCCGAAGAACGTGCAAACGTTCTTCGGCGTCTACTTCGCGATGACCGGTCTGCACGGCGTCCACGTGATCGCGGGGATGGTGGTCCTCGCGGTCATGCTGGTGCGCGCCCGCAAGGGGCACTTCGGCCCCGAGTACTTCACCCCGGTCGACCTCGCCGGCCTCTACTGGCACCTCGTCGACCTGATCTGGATCTACCTGTTCCCGCTGCTGTACCTGATTCATTGAGGTGAGCTATGGTGGAGACGACGATGACTCCGCATGCCCACGATTCGCACGGGCACGTCGTGCCGTTCCGGGTGCTGCTGGCGGTGTGGGCCGCGCTGATGGTGCTGACCGTGATCACCGTCGCGGCCACCTGGGTCGACCTCGGCAACCTCAACCTGTGGATCGCGATGGCGATCGCGACCGTGAAGGCAACGCTGGTGGTGCTGTACTTCATGCACATGCGCTACGACCGGCCGTTCAACGCGATCGTCTTCGTCTCCGCGCTGGCTTTCGTCGCGCTGTTCATCGGCATCGCGCTGATCGACACGGGGGCGTACCAGCCCGAGCTCATCCCGGGCTACGCCCCGGGGATGCAGACGCCATGACCTCTGCCGGCGACGCGACCCACGACTCCCGCCGCGAGGCCGCGCCGCTCGCCTCCGGCCGGCTCGGCATGCGGCTGCTGCTGCTCGCGCTCGGCGTGCTGTTCGCCGCCACGCTCTCCGGCTACCTGGCGATCCGCGGCCGCGCCGAGGTGTGGCCGCCGCCCGGTGTGCCGAGGCTGCCCGCCAGCCTTTGGATCAGCACGGCGCTGATCGTCGCCAGCTCGTTCTCGGTGCAGTGGGCGCTGCGCAGCATCCGGCGCGGGATGCAGGGGCCGCTGCGCCTCGGCCTGGCGCTCACCGCGCTGCTCGGCGTGGCGTTCCTCGTCAGCCAGACGGTCAACTGGTTCGGCCTCGTGGCGGCCAACTTCACCGCGAGGACCAACCTCTACGGGTTCCTGTTCTACCTGCTCACCGCGCTGCACGCGATCCACGTGCTCGGCGGCCTGATCCCCCTCGGCGGCGTCACCGCCTGCGCGTACAGCGGGCGCTACAGCGCCGAGCGCCACAACGCGGTCGAGTACATGGCGATGTACTGGCACTTCCTCGACGGCGTCTGGCTCGTGCTGTTCGCAGTGCTGCTCCTCACGTCGTAGCCTCCGGCCCGCGCCCCGCGCCGGATGTCGCGCCCGGCCTCCCCGCCGCGGGTGCGCTGCGTGACGAGGCCGATGGGAGCCGCTGCTTTTCCGCCAGTGCCCGGGCGCGCCGCCGCTTCCGCGGCGCGAGCTCGAGACGCTATGCTGCCGCCGGCGAGGTGGCGGATGAGCGAGTTCGGGCGAATCTTCGGCGACGACCGACGCGATCGCCGGTACCCGCGCGATCTGCGGCCTCGAGCCGCTCGGATGAGGGCGCGCCCCGGGCCGCAGGCCGTGCCGGGCGGCGCCCCGCGCCTCCCGCCGGCCACGTGGGCGGCGTTGGCCGCCGGCGTGGCGGCGCTGGCGGTGTGGGCGGCGCTCGGGCTCGCGCGCACGACCCGCCCGCCCGGGTACTTCACGAAGTACACCGTCGCCGCGGCACGCCCCGCGGCGGAGCTCGGGGCGCGGGCGCTCGACGTGAGCCCGCTGTACCTCGCGTTCGTGCGCGCGGCGCTGCCCTGGGGCGGCGAGACCGCCGTGCTGCGGGCGCAGGCGGCGTTGCACGCGGGTATGGCGGTCCTGGTTGCGGCGACCGTGGCGCTGGCGGCGGGCGCCGGGTGGGGACTGGCCGCCGGCGCGGCCGCGGCGCTGTACCGACCGTTCCTGGTCTACGCCGGCGTGCTCGAGCCGGAGAGCCTGCTTCTCTTCGTCCTCGCGGCGGCGCTGCTGCTCGCCGAGCTGGCGCGGCGCGCCAGCGACGGGCGCGCGGCGCGCGCGCTCGCGTTCGCCGCCGGTGCGGCGGTGGGCTGCGCCGGCCTGGCGCGGCCGCAGTGGCTGCTCGCGGCGCCGCTGCTGGCGCTCGCCGTGGCGCGCGGCGAGCGCCGCCGGCTCGTCTGGGCGGCAGCGTCGGTGGTCGGCGGTGCGGCGCTGGTGACGGGGGCGTTCCTGTCGCAGCGCGCGGCGACGTTCGGGGCGCCGGTGATCATGAACCCCGGGCCGGTCTTCTACGAGGGCAACCGGCCGGGCGTGCTCGGCGCGGTCGGCGACGCGCCGGAGCTGGTGAAACTGGTCGAGGCGACGGCTACCGGCGAGGCCGACTGGGCGCACGCTGTCTACCGCCAGGTCGCGGCGGCGGTGACCGCGGGGCCGCCGGACGCGGTCGCGGCCAACCGGTACTGGTCGAGCCTGGCGTGGGAGCACGTGCGGGCGCACCCGGCGGAGGCGCTGCGCACGCTCGCGCGCAAGGCGGCGCTGGCGCTCGGGCCGTACGAGCTGCACGACCTCCCCGAGGCCGAGGAGGCGGACCGCCGCCTGCGCCGCGTGCTGCCGTGGGGGTTCGGCGCGCTGCTGCTGCTCGCACCCATGGCCCTGGCGGCAGTGCGGCGCGGCGCGGCGACGGCGCCGCTCGCGGTGGCGGCGATCGCGCTCGCGACGCAGGTGGCGTTCTACGCCTCGGCCCGCCAGCGGCTGCCGCTCGCGCTGGCGCTCCTCGTCGCCGTGCCCGTTGCCGCCTCCGTCCTCGGCAGGACCGCTGCCGGGAGGGTGGGACCCGCCGTGGCGTGCGGGATCGCCGTCTGGGCGGCGGTGACGTGGGCGGCGGCGCCGGTAGCGGCGCTGCGCGAGGGCGAGATGAGCCTCGGCCTCGGCGTGGCGGGCGGCGGCGCGGGAGAGGCGACGGCGGCGTGGCTCGACGGACGCGCGTGGGCGCCGGCGGAGCGCGACGCCGTAACGCGGACGCTGCTCGCCGCCGAGCAGTGGTCGCGCGGCGAGCGTGCCGCGGTGCTCTCGCGGGTTCTGCCGGTGGCGAGCGGAGAGCTCGCCGCGAGCCCGTGGCTGGTCGGGCGCGCCGCGGTGTGGGCGGGGCGCGCCGCACTCGCGGCAGGGGACGAGGCGCAGGCGCGGCGGTGGGCAGCGGCCGCCGTGGCCGCGTGGCCCGGGTCGCTGGAGGCGCAGGCGCTCGCGGAGGCGCTGCGCCGTCCGGCCACGGACACCGCCGGCTGCGGGGGATGGCGGCCGCCCGGCGTCGACTCGCTCTCGGCCTGCTTCGCGCTCGGCCGCGAGGTCGCGCTGCGCTCGGGGAAAGCCGCAGGCGCGAGGGTCGCCGCGCCGGCGCTCGCCGCGTTCCCGGTGGTGGAAGGTCAGCTTCTGCGCTGACCGGGCAGGGCGGCGAGCCCGAACGCGACGAGCACGAGCACGAGCGTGACGAGCGGCGGCGAGACGCGGTAGACGGCGTAGACGGCGACCAGCGCCGCGACCGCGATCGCCATGACCACGGCGAGGTTCCGGACAGTCGCGTTGTCGCAGGAGCGCGCGGCCACCAGCCCGAGCGCCCCGAGCGCCAGCAGGGTGACGGTCATCGTCAGCGACAGGCTCTGCAGCACCGCGAACGCCGTCGTCGAGAACAGCGGCATCTCGACCGTGTACCCCTTGAGCGCCGCGTCGAGCGCCAGCGATGCGGCGTCCGTCGGCGGCGGGGCGAAGTGACCCATGGTGTGCAGGCCGGCGACGACGATGAGGGCGATGCAGCCGATCGAGAAGGCGCGCTTTCCCGTTGCGAACATGGTCACTCTCCCTGTGGCGGCTCGAGCCACGTGGTGTCGTCACGGTGGGCTGCGTACCACGCGAACCAGGCCGCGTGGAACGCGGCGGCGGGCGTGCCGTCGGCGTTCCGCGCGGTGATCGCCGCCGGCGGCGACGACGCGGTGAAAACGAGCTCGCGGCCCCCCACCACCGCGGTCCAGGAGCGCGTCGCGGCGCCGGTGGGCGCGGGCAGGGGGAAGCGGACCGCCGCGAAGCCGCCCGGCGTCGCCACCGCGACGACCGGGGTCTTGAGCGGCGCCTCGGCAGGCGGCGGCAGCGGCGCCACCGGGAAGCGCAGCAGGTCCGAGCCGAAGTACGAGCCGTACGGCTCCCGCTTGTACTCTCCGACCATGCTCTCGAGCGGCGCCAGCAGCGTCGTGTCCGGGTGGCGGGCGAGCCACTCGGCCCAGGTGGTGAGCTCGGAGGGCACGACGGCGAGCGTGCTCCCGGCCGCGGCGGCGGGTCCGGCGACGGCGCGCGCCAGGAGCTGCGCCCACAGGCTCTCGCCGCTGCCGCCCGGCCGGCGGTCGTAGAGGAGGTGCGTGGAGTTGTACAGCAGCCCGGACACGCCGAACGTCAACGCCTCGCCGCCGGCCGTGCGGCGGAACACCGCGGTGCTGTCGGAGAGCGGCGAGTGCGTCACGGCGATCGGCTCGCCGCCGACGGTGTCGTTGACCGCCTCGTGCCACACCAGGAAGCGCAGCGGGTAGGCGCGGCGCGCGCCGCCGATGTCGACGCCGACGACGCGGTCGCGCCCGACCAGCACCTTGCCGCGCCGCCGCCGCTGCCTGCGCGCGTCCTCGAGGTCGGCGAGCGTCCAGAAACCCGGGTCGACCAGGGCGGCGACGCTGTCCTTGAGCGCTCCCGAGGTGACGACGAGCTCGGCCGGCACTGCGAGCGTGGAGAGGTCGAACCCGTACGAAGCCGGCGTGCGCCCGTCGCCGACCGTGCCGGCGCGCCGGTGGGAGAGCAGCGTCGCGGCGTGCCAGGCGAAGGCGGCGAAGGTCACGGCGCCGGCCACGAGCACCCACCCGCCGCTGCGCAGGAAACCGCCGCGCGCGCCGCCGTCCGCGTCGCTCACCGGATTTCGGCCTGGACGGTGCCGCCGCCGGCGAGCCCGCCCCAGAGCAGCGGCCGCGGCGGCTCGCGGTCGAGCACGAGGATCGCAAGGAGGAGCGGCAGGTAGGCGAGCGTCGCCAGGAAAAGGCGGCGCGCGCTGGCGTCGGAACGGGTGCGCGCGAGCTGTACCCCCAGCGCCAGCAGGCCGGCGCCGCACACGACACCCCCGGCCGCGGCTGCCCACCCCGAGACGCCGGCGATCGTGGCGACGAACCCCACCGGCAGCAGTGCCACGCAGTACAGCACCGCCACCCGCGACGTGATGGTGCCACCCGGGTCGATCAGCGGCAGCATGCGGAACCCGCCGCGCTCGTAGTCGGCGCGGTACATCCAGGCGAGCGCGAGGAAGTGCGGGATCTGCCAGACGAACAGCAGGAAGGCGAGCATCCAGGCGCCGAACTCGAGGCGGCCGACGGCGCCGGCCCATCCCATCATCGGCGGGATCGCGCCGCACACCGCGCCGGCGAGCGTGCACAGCGTCGAGCGCGTCTTCAGCGGCGTGTACACCGCCAGGTAGACCAGGACGACGGCGAGCCCGAGCCACGCAGTGAGCGCGTTCACGCGCAGCGCCAGCGCCGCGAGCCCGGCGGCGGCGAGCGCCGCCCCGAGCCACGCGGCGGCGGCGGGGGAGACGGCGCCGCTCGGCACCGGCCGCAGCCGCGTGCGCTCCATCAGCGCGTCGCGCCGCCACTCGACCGCCTGGTTGAGGCTCATCACCCCGGCGGCCGACAGGGCGGTGCCGAGCAGCGTCCATACGAAGGCCATCCACGAGAACGGCGGGCGGGAGGCGAGCACGAACCCGACCGCGGTGGTGACCAGGACGAGTGTGACCAAGCGCGCCTTGGTGAGCTCGACGAGCGTGTGGGCGAGTCCGGCTCGCTGCCTTTGCGTCATTGCGTTTCCAAGCTCCAAACGTACTCCAACCGCCGGCGGCAACACAAGCCGCGCGCGGCGGTATTCCGAGCCCGGTCGCGGCGGGCATGGCTATCCTGCGGGGCATCGACGGCCTGCCGTTCGTATCCTACGGCGCTGAGCCCGGCGGTCGCGACGGGGACGTCGCTTCTACGGCTCTGGGCTCGGCGGACGTGGCGGGGACGCCGCGGCCATACTCGCCACCATGGCCGCGTGGAAGGGGCGTCCTCGCCCCGACCCCTGCGAGGCGCCGCAACGTCACCACGAAGACGAGCGGCACTCCGTCGCTCTTGTGATTGACGTCACATGTGGCGCTTGACACCGATCCAAGGGCAGCCGATGCTCGTGTTATGCACAGTCGTTGATCAACCACGAGCACGTACAGCCCCGACGCGATGAAGGAGGTTCGCATGAGCAGACGACCATGGTTAGCGCCGCTGCCCCGCCGAAAGCGCACCTGACATAGACGCCGCATTTACGAACGCCGATCGCACATGGCGCGGGAATCCGCGCGAGGCGCCCGGCCGCACGCCATGCGCCCAGAAGCTCACATGGAGGACCCAATGTCACTGGCTCGTCCTGCAATGCTCATGCTTCTTCTCGCTGCCCCACTGGCAGCGCAACCAACACTCGACTTCGGCGAGACCACCGTCACCGCCAAGGGATTGACCCCTGGTGGACCCGTCGCCTGGTTCTCCGTCGCCAACGAGCGCGGCGAGTGGCTCGACGTGCTCGTCCGCCGGCAGGCCGAGGCAACGGCGGACGCGAGCGGAGTCGCGACGTTCACGCTTGAGAAGCTCGTACCCCCCTTGTCCGTCTGGGCCGTCGTGGATCTCACCACCGGCGCCTTCGACCTCGCGGCTCCCGGCGACGGCAGCCTACGCGAGGCTCCCTTTCCCTCCGAGGCGCTGAAGGTCGATGTCAAGGGCGACATCCCCTTCCTGGACGACCCACGGCCCTACGTCGAGGTCCTCCTGGCCCGGCCCGGCCAAAGGTCCGTGTGGGGTCTCACCGTCGGCGATGGCACCGAGTTGGACGCTGACGGCGTCGCGGACGGCCGCACCCGCATCGCGATCGCATCGCTGCTCCCCGTCACCGCCGGCCGGCCGAGCGCCAGGAGCGTCGCCGCCGGCGACGTCATCATCGTCGTCGACCCCAACACCATGGAAACCTACGCCGCCACGGTGGGCGAGCCCAAGCCCCCGCGGACGTGAGCGATCATCGAGGAGGTCCGCTCATGAGACAACGCACCCTCGTCCCGTTTCAGGCCTTGGCCATCCTGCTGGCAGCGGCACCGATCGTCACCGCCCAGGCCCACCCCAACCTCGAGCCCGGCTTCTACGCCGAGAAGGCATATCAAGTCGGGGACATCGACCACGTCAATCTGTTCAACGGCGTCCTGGCGGTCACGATCCCGATCGGCGACGAGTACGCTGTGAATGCCGGATTCTCGTACCGTCTCACCCTTGTCTACAGCTCGTCCGTCTGGGACTTCAAGGGCCGCGACGCGGGCGGCGGCGTCACCTACACCCAGGCCATCCCCTGCCAGCGCTGCAACAGCGGCGCCGGGTTCTCGCTGAGCCTCGGCCGGCTGTACGCCCCGAGCGACCCGCTCAACACCACCCCGAACAAGGCGCGCTGGCAGTACGTGGCGCCTGACGGCAGCGAGCATGCGTTTTACGCGACCCTCCACGAGGGCGAGACCGCCGGCTCGCCCCTGTATACCCGCCACGGGACCTACCTGCGGCTCAAGGAGGTGAACAGCACCACCCGCACCGTGGAGTTTCCCGACGGTCAGATCCACACCTTCGGCTACAACGCCACCTACAAGTGGCGACTGACCCAGATCGCCGACCGCTACAGCAACTACCTCAACGTCACTTACCCCACGACCTCGCGCTGGGATCTCACCGACCGTCATGGCCGCGTGCATCAGGTCAACTTCCGCACCTCGGCGCCGGGCCTCAATCAGGTTTCCACCGTCGTGCTCAAGGCGTTCAACGGCACCACCGCGACCTACACCTTCAGCTACGCCGACACCGTCATCGACCGCAACCTCAAGGACGACGACCCGACGACCTCGACGACCCTGACCGTCCCGTTGCTGACAGGCGTCGCCCTGCCCGACGGTTCCTCGTATGCGATGCCGACCGCCACGTCGTACTGCACAACCTCCAGCGACACCGGCATGCTCAAGAAGCTCGGCCTGCCCACGGGCGGATCGATCAACTACGAGTACCAGGGCTACACCTTCTCGACCTACTGCATCGGCGACAAGCCCGGTGCCCCCGACGAGCCCGTTTACGTCGTCTTCAACTCCAACCGCGGTATCCACTCGCGCACCTTCAAGGACGCGAGCGGCACGCAAGACCTCGGGACCTGGACGTACACCACGGCGAGGTACTGGGACTTCTTTGGCGAGTGCCCGCGCGACTACGAACGCGTGACCAAGGTGCTCTCGCCCTATGGCGACGCGACCGTGCACTACTTCTACTCCCACTGGCCGGGCGGCTGGCCGTATGGCCTCCCGTACTCGTATTTCCAGGCCAGCGGCACATACCAGCTCTCCGTCGAGTACTTCGACGGCGATACGACTATCGCCTGCGACAACGAGGCGTCTCCGTATCGCTGCACGACGACGGGTACGCCCAAGCGCCGAGCCTGGGTCGAGTACACGAGCGATACGCCCCCGACTTCCGGCCCCGATACAGAGAAGTACGATACCAATCGACGGGTCCTGGCCGAGAAGACGCTGTACGAAGAAGATGATCTTGACCCCGAGCCAGAGCGATACGCGAGCACGGCCTATTCGAGCTTCGATGGCCTCGGCCACTACCGGACGGCCACGACGGCTGGCGATTTCGAGGCCGGCAACATCCGAAGCACGACCACCAACTACAACCCCGCCAGCGGCAGCTACCCCGGTTCCTTCACACCGCCACTGGCCAGTGCGGCGTGGCTGCTCAACACCTACAGCTACCAGGACCTGATCGAGAACGGCGTCACGGCGCGCCAGGAGCTCTGCTTCGACTCGACGACCGGCTTCCTCACCCGTGTCAGAACGCTCAAGAACGGCACGAGCAGGCATGCCACCGATCTGCTGGCAATCTACACTCCGGACACCTCGACGGGAAACCGGATCCGCGAGCAGTACCACGGCGGCGACAGGGGGAGCCTCAACCTCGCCCCGATCTGCGACGCCCTTCTCGAGACCGGGGCCTACGAGTACCGCATCGACCACCAGTACGACTACGGGACGCTCAAGAAGTCGCAGTACTACACCACCGGTGGCAGCCCCTTCACCTTCCTCTCGGTCGACCGCGACATCGATCTCAACACCGGGCTGGTCAAGAAGAGCCGCGACGTCGCCGGCATCGAGACGGCCTACACCTACGACGCGCTCGGCCGCATGACGTGGGCCAAGCCGACCACCGGCAACGGCGCGTGGGTGGAGAACGCCTACGTCCCTTACGGCGCCGACTACGCCCGCGTCGAGACCTACCAGCGCCCGAACGGCAGCACCACCGGCGTGCTCGCGCGCCGCTCGCTGCGCTTCGACCACCTCGGGCGGCCGTTCCTTGAAAAGCAGCTCCTGCCCGACTCGAGCTGCGGCACGCCGCCGTGCTGGAACCAGCGCAAGACCGTGCTCAACGGCCAGGGGTGGACCGTCAAGCAGAGCGAGTGGTACCTCAACGGCACCGCCGACGGCAGCATGAAGTGGACCGTGTATGACAGTTACGACCCGTTCGGCAGGCCGCTCCTGATCCAGTTGCCGGACTACACCGAAGTCAACAACCACAAGATCGAGTTCGTGTACCGCGGTGTGCGAGAAACGAAGCGGAAGACATGGATCGCTACCTCGGCTGGTGGCGAGACTGACAGCACCACGACCGAGGTCTACGACCGCCAGGGTCGCCTGTGGCGGGTGATCGAACCCTCCGGCAGCAGCGACGCTGACGTCACCACCACCTACACCTATGACGTCGGCAACCGCCTGAGCGGCGCCTCGACGGTCGGCGCCGTCACCCAGACGCGCTCGTTCACCTACGACAACCGCGGCTTCCTCACGTCGGAGGTCGTGCCGGAAGTCGGCTCCACCGGCGGCGGCACCCGCACCTACTCGAAGTACGACTCGCGCGGTCATCTCGGCCGCTACCAGGACGGCCTCCACGACATCGCCTACGACTACGACGACGCGGAGCGTCTCACGATCGTCGCCCAGGCCGACGCCAGCGGCAACCCCAACCTCTCGATCAAGCTTAAGGAGCTCACCTACGCCACGGCCAACACGACGGGAAACTACAAGCTGGGCAAGCTCGAGACCGCGGTCGCGTACCACCCCGAGATCCCCGTCTCCGTCACCGAGACCTACACCTACGGCGGCCTTGCCGGCCGCGTCTCGTCCCGCCAGACCGTGGTCGAGGGCCACACCATCACCCAGGCGTTCACCTGGAACGACCTCGGCCTCATCGCGTCGGTCGGCTACCCCGACACCAACCTGTTGAACAACACCTCCCAGGAGCCGACCCGCTCCGTGACGTACTCCTACGCCAACGGCTTCCTCACCTCGATCCCGTCGTACGCTTCGTCCATCAGCTACCATGTGAACACCATGGTCAACCGCATCGACCATGCCAACGCGGTCAAGGTCGACCACACGATCGACCCCGACAACATGCGCCGCCCGCGGCAGATCACCCTGACCAACGCCACCGGCGCCTGGACCTACGGCAATTACGCCTACGACGGCGCGGGGAACATCAAGGCGATCAACACGGACACCTACGTCTACGACAAGGTCAGCCGGCTGACCTCCGGCAGCTTCGCGACCGCCTCCTGCGGCACGAAGAGTCAGACCGCCGCCTACAACCCGTTCGGATTCATGACCTCGACCACCACCACGGACTGGGGCACGCAGAGCTTCACCGAGCTCTCGGGCGGCCTGTACAACCGCATCTCCGGCGTGGGCTACGACGCCGCCGGCAACACCACGACCTGGGGCTCGTACAGCTACACCTGGAACCGCCTGAACCAGATGCTCACCGCGACCTCCGGCGCCAACCACACCTTCATCTACACCGCCGACGGTGAGCGGGTGTCGGACCGGGTCGGCAGCACGAAGACGATTACCATCCGCGACCTGTCGAACAAGGTGCTGCGGATCTACGCCTACAACGGCAGCGCGTGGAGCTGGAGCAAGGACTACGTGTACCGCGAGGGGCAACTCCTGGCGACGGTGGAGCCGCCGTTCGCAGGCCAGGTCACCAAACACGTCCACCTCGACCACCTCGGGACGCCGCGCCGGATCACGAACTCCAGCCGCGCCATCATCGCGACGCACGACTACTACCCGTTCGGGATGGAGGCCTGCGGCACGGCCGACGGCGAGCGCATGAAGTTCACCGGGCATGAGCGCGACCTGCAAGGGACGACCTCGCAGACGGACGATCTGGACTACATGCACGCTAGGTACTACAACCCAAATGTCGCCAGGTTCCTCAGCGTGGATCCTGGGAGGGATGTCGACCCCAAGGTCCCCCAAGCCTGGAACATGTACGCGTACGCTCGCGGTAATCCAGTCAAGTTCGTGGATCCCGACGGCAAGGCGATCGAGACGCCGTGGGACGCGTTCAACGTTGCGTTGGACGTCACGAGTCTCGCGGCGAACATCGCCGCCGGGAACATCGGTGGCGCGGCTGTTGATGTTTTCGGTTTGCTCCTCGATACGGCTGCGACGGCAACACCGGGCGTCCCTGGCGGCGCGGGCAGTGCCATCAAGGCCTACCGGGCTGCTCAGGCGGCGACTGATGTCGCTGCGGTCGTGAAGGTCACCGACAACCTCTCCGGTGTCGGTTTCCGTTCCTTTTCCTCGTTCAAGCGCATGCTCGGAGCCGCCGGCGGAGGGCAGGCGTGGCACCACATCGTCGAACAGACCTCGGGCAACATCAGCCGGTTCGGTGCGCAGTCGGTCCACAACAGCGCCAACGTCATCAGCCTGCCGAAGGAGCTCCACCAGAAGATCAGCGCCTACTACTCCTCCAAACAGGCCTTCACAAACGGGATGACTGTCCGGAAGTGGCTTAGCACGAAGTCGTACAAGGAGCAGCTAGAATTCGGTCTGAACCTCCTGAAAGACCAGGGGGTAAAGTGACACCGAGGGCCACCACTACAATCGAGGACCTCGCTGCAAAGTTCGTCGAGGCTGCCCGGAAGCAGGGCGCTGGGATCGAGTCGGGCGATTCTCGGGTCGCGAACAAGTGGTACAAGAACCTGCTCGCCATCCGGGAGGGATTGCGCGACCATGGAGAGGGCGGCGAAGACGTCATCCTGCAGTTGCTCGAGAACGAGAGTCCTTACGTAAGGCTCTGGGCAGCGACATACGCCCTTGCCTTCTCCCCGCTTAGAGCACAACCAGTGCTCGAGGCCCTGGCTGCAAGCCAGGGTGGTTTCCTGCGTTTTACTGCGGCAACGACGCTTTCGGAGTGGCGAAAGCACAACTAAGGTGGCTGCATGCAACCGCGACCCACGCCGTTGTCCGGCGTGGGTCGCTTCTTTGTTGTGCCTTGTTCTTCGTGTTGCTCAGGCCTGGGCCTGCTTGTGCCGCTGGCCGCCGTGGTGGGCCTTGGCCGCTGCCTTGAGATCAACGTCGGCGAGGTCCTTGCGGAACGCCTCGAGGATCTCCTCGGCGTAGGCCTCGCCGAGCGCGCGCGGCGACGGCGCAAACCGCGGCAGTGTCTCCGCCTTCAGCGGCACACCCGCCCCGGCGCCTCGAGCAGGCCGTGCAGCCGCCTCGTTGCGTGCTCGTGCTGTCTGCCGTGCCATGTCATCCTCCCCGTTGGTAACGCGCGATGACGCGCGGATTGTACTCGGCCTCGAAGTAGTGCTTGCGCTTCACCCACACGAAGCCGTCCCCCTTCGTAATCACTGCAACGTCAATTGGCCCCCCGACTGTTTCCCGGGACATCGTCACCCGCCGGCGGAACTTCGTCAGGTTCACCAGCGCCTCCGCCATCGCCGCCAGCTCGTCCTTCGGCAGCGCGCGCGTGGTGCTCAGCACCGGTTGCCAGAACTCCTGCCGCCACGCCTCCCAGCCTTTGAGGAGCTCGTCCCACAGCGCGCGGACCTTTGGCGCAATGGCTTTCTCGAGCTGCGCGCCTAGCGTCGCGTCGGCCGCCGTCACCAGCTTCACGATCTCGGTGACGAGTCCGGTGTACAGGCCAAGCGTCGACCCTTCCATTCTGGCGAGCAGCCCTTTGTCGATGCCCTCCATGAACGAGTACACCATCTCCTGCTGAGCAAACGGAATCACCCACGAAGACATCTTCGAGTTGACCACGGCCTTTCGGACCTCGACGCAGCGCAGCCTTCCCAGCGCCATCTCCTCGAGCTGGTACTCGATGAGTGCCGGCATGTACTCCTGCTCGCCGAACCCCGCCACCACCAGCCCGCTGCGGATCTCCGTCACCACGTTGACCTGCCCCCTGTAGTTGGTCCACTCATTATGAGACCTCCGCAGCTGAGTGGA
>CAZQLL010000050.1:0-13346 GCA_964594125.1 uncultured Thermoanaerobaculia bacterium
TTCGCCGAGCACCAGCAGCAACAAAGTTAGCGCATATGGGTCGCGAGACCTCCCCCCTCCAAGAGATAGCTCAGCGCGGGCTCACGCCCGCCGCGGGCGCGAGCCCGCGCCGAGGTGACCGGCCGACTTCCGTCGCCGCCACGCCCGGCCCTGCGCCGGCCATGCGAGCTCCGTCAGCTCCGGCCGGCGCCGGATGAGAGGACCGCCGGCCAGGGCGAGACGATCGTGACCGTGCGCTCCGCCAGTGCGTCGGAGACGACGTTGACGAGGAATCGGTCGCCGTCCGACGTGACCTCGTAGTTGAAGCCCAGGAACGAGTCGACCCTGAACAGCGGATCGGGAGCTCCGACCGACGGCGAGCGTCCCGTGGTGACCGGCACCGCCACCAGCAGGTCGTCGAGCGTCTGATAGACGAGCTCGCGGCCGCCGCGCGTCCAACGCGGGCGCGTGCCGCCGGCGGGCGAGACCCTGAGTCTCGCACCGGGCTCGGTGACCGGCGCGATGAACACCTCTGCCCGGCCCGACTCCTCCCCGACGTAGGCGAGGAAGCGGCCGTCGGGCGAGAAGCGCGGCAGCGACGTGGAGAAGGGCACGTCGAGGAAGCGGCGTGGGGCGCCGCCGCCCTCCAGCGGCAGGAGCCAGAGCTGCCGCTGCGGCGCCCGACCCGGGGAATCGTCGTCGAATGCGAGCAGCCGTCCGTCCGGGGACCAGTCCTGCGGCATCTGGGTGCCGACCTTCGCGAGCAGTATCTCGACCTTCTGGCCCGCGAGCACGAGGCGGCAGAGTTCGAGCCCGCTCCCCTTCGGTGCACCGAAGACCAGCTCCCGGCCGCGCGGGGGCCATGTCGGGAGGACCGCGGTGAGCGGCTCGAATGTCACCCGGGTTCCAATCCCGGTGCTGGCGCTAAGCACGTGGATCTGGAGCCCGCCGAGCTCGGGGTCGCCGATCTCCGTCGCAACCAGCGTCTCGTCCGGCGACAACCGGAAGCGGCCGAACAGCTTGTCGCCGGCCAACGTTCCGAGGCGCCGCCCGGCGCGGTCGAACCACACCAGGTCCGACGCCGGCCGGCGCTCGCGGTAGGCCAGGACCGCCGATCCCGCCGCGGCCGCGTACTCGGCACCCCCCGTCGGGCCGAACGCCCACATCGAATCGACCAGCTTCACCGGCTCGCCGGTCACGGCGCCGGTCTCGGCGGAGAACGGCACCGCGACGATCGCCCCGCGGCGGATCACGAGCAGGTGGCCGGAGGAGTACGAGACCCGGCAGTCCGCCTGCAGGAGCTTCCGCGCGTGACCCGTCTCGATGTCGGCAATCCACACGTGGCGTTCTTCCGGCATCGTCTCCCCCTTGAACGTCCCGTCCAGGAAGAGGATGTGCCGCCCGTCCGGGAGAAACTCCGGCCACGACGGCCCAGGCACGATGTCGGGGGCGTCGAACGTCAGCTCGGACGGCGACCCGCCAAGCGCCTCGACCCGCCGCAGACCCGGATTCGGCCCGGCCCACTCGCAGTAGACGATCGTCCCGCCGCGACCCCACGACCCGCTGGCGCCGAACGGTGCATCGCACACCGTCGCGGTCGGCCCGCCCGACGCCGCGATGCGCTGGAGCTTCCCGCGCGCGAAGAACCCGATCTGGCCTTCATCCGGCGACCAGAACGGCGAGCTCGCCCCGTCCGTCCCGTTGAGCTGCGCGGCAGTCCCCTCGCCGAACGACCACACCCACAGGTTGGTCACACCGCCGGCTCGCGACACGAAGGCCAACCGGTCGCCGGACGGTGACAACGCCTGGGAGCGGCCGGTGGCGCCGAACTCGAGCACGCCTCCGGTCGGCGCCGGACTGGGCGGCAGCACCCTCAGCCGCGTCGCGGGAGGAGGCGCGTCCGGCCGCTCACTGGTGATGTAGACGGCGCCCGCCACCACCACCGCCGCGAGCGAGAGCGTCCAGGCAATCACCTCGCGGAGGCGAGAGCGGCGGCTCGCCGTGGCCGGTGTGAGATCGGCGCTGCCGGCGGTACGAAGAGCCGCCAGTTGCTTGCCGACGTCCGCGGCGCTCTGCCAGCGCTCGTCGGGGTCCTTGGCGAGGCAGCCGCGGATCAGGGACTCGAGCGCCGCGGGCGCGTTGGCGGCGAGCGTCGTGACCGGCGCCGGCTCGGACCGCAGCACCGCCGCCATCATGCTCGCCGCCGACGCACCGTCGAACGGCCGCTTCCCGGTCGCCATCTCGTAGAGCACGGCGCCGAGCGCGAAGATGTCACTGCGCCCGTCCGCCTCCCGTCCCTCCACCTGCTCCGGCGACATGTACTGGAACGTGCCCATCACCTGCCCGACAGCGGTCAGGCGTTCGGCCCGTGTGGTCGCAGCGGCCAGGTCGAGCCCATGGCTCGCGGCGTGCAGCCTGGCCAGGCCGAAGTCGAGCAGCTTGACCCCGCCCCTGGTGAGCATCACGTTGCCGGGCTTGAGGTCGCGGTGGATCACGCCACGGCGATGGGCCGCCGCCAGCGCGCCGGCGATCTCGGCGCCCACCGCGAGCACCTGCTCGACGGGGAGAGCGCCCCGCTCGAGCCGCTTCGCCAGCGTCTCGCCCTCGAGCAGCTCCATGACGAGGAAGTGAATGCCCCCGTCCTCGCCGACGTCGAAGAGCGTGCAGATGCCCGGGTGGCTGAGCATCGCGATCGCGCGCGCCTCGACCTCGAAGCGGGCCTGCAGCTCGCTGCTCTCGGCGTGCTCACCGATCAGCACCTTGAGCGCGACCGTGCGGCCGATGCGCGTGTCGCGCGCACGGTAGACCTCGCCCATGCCACCGACGCCGAGACGGTCGAGGATCTGGTAGTTGCCGAGAGTCCTGCCCGAAAGGTCCCTCATGGCGCAACCCGACCAACCCGGCGCTCGCTCCGGCTATTCCTTCGCAGCTGCGGCCGAGCCAGGCCCGCCCTGCCAGGAGCGCACCTCGTTCGGGGCTACCTGCTATCGTGAGAGGCGAGGGTACGAACCGATGGCAACCTCCGACGAACGAGTCTACCGGGTGACGTTCCTCAACCAGGGGCAGGTGTACGAGGTGTACGCGCGCCGCGTGACGCAGGGCGGTTTCTTCGGGTTCATCGAGGTCGAGGAGCTGCTCTTCGGCGAGCGTTCCAAGCTCGTCGTCGACCCCGGCGAGGAGAAGCTGCGCACCGAGTTCGAGGGAGTGCGCCGGGTGTTCGTTCCGATGCACGCGGTGGTCCGGATCGACGAGGTGGAGAAGGTCGGCACGGCGCGGGTCGCCGCCTCCGAGCGCGGCGCCGGCACCGTTGCGCCGTTCCCCGTCCCGGTCCCGGGCGGCGGGGCCGAGCCGTCGAAGCGGTAGGCGTCGCCGCGGCGCCCTCGCCTGGGTAGACGGAATCTCCGTGTAGAATTGCACTCAACGGAACCGGAGGCGGGGGGGCGGTGGTGGGCGTACCGGAGCGGGCGAACAGCGCGATCGAGACCATGAGCGGAGCCCGACGGCGCCGCGCGCTGCCGGGCCCCGCCGGCACCTTGCCGCCGAGCGCCTGAATGGCGACGCTCGACCAACTCCACGTCCTGCCGGCGAACCTCGACGAGCTCGCCCGCGTCTTCGAGCTCCTCGACGGTGCGGCGGAAGCGCTCTCGCTGCCGGACGAGCGCCGCGGGGTCGTCGCCCTGGTCGTCGAGGAGGCGTTCGTCAACCTCTGCCGCCACGCCTACCGCGGCCGCGAGGACGGCGCCGTGACGCTGCGCCTCTCCGGGCGCGCCGGCGAGCTCGCGGTCGAGCTGCGCGACGCCGGCCCCGCCTTCGACCCGATCCGGGAGGCGCCGAAACCGAGGCTCGACGCCAGCGTCGAGGAGCGCCGGCCGGGCGGCCTCGGCGTCGAGCTGATGCGCCGCATGACCGACGAGATCCGCTACCGCCGCGACGGCGACGAGAACGTCCTCACGATGCTCTTCCGCTGGCCCGCCGGGTAAGCTGCCCCGCACCGCTCGACCCTGCCGCCCGACGGCTGCGGCGGCTCGGAGCGCCCTCAGCCGTTCCCAGTGACCATGGCCTTGAGGAGGCTGGTCGGCCGCTCGCCGGTCGTGGTCAGGTACAGGTGGACGACGACGAACGCGACCAGAAGGTATGCGCCGAGCGTGTGGGCCGGCGCCACCGCGGCGAGCCCGCCAAAACCGGCGAGCTGCGCCGGCCAGCGGTTGGCGCCCCAGAGAAGGAGCCCGCTGGCGAGCTGGAACGGCAGCAGCACGTTGAGCAGCGCCAGGTAGGTCAGCTTCTGGATCGGGTTGAGCTTGTGCACCGCGTCGGCCTCGAACGGGTGCGGCTCGCCCCTGAAGATGCCGTGCAGGTAGAACCGGAGCTGGCGCACGGCGCCGGTCGTGAAGTCGTCCATCCGCGGCAGGAAGTGATGGTACTTCTCGGCCGTGAAGTGGTAGAAGAGGCCGAGGAACGCGTTGACGATCAGGGCGAGCCCGATCCACGAGTGAACTCGTAACGCGTTCGCCATCGACCCCGCCAGCGGGAGCCGGTCAGGGTAGTGGAGCTGGAACCCCGTGAGGATCAGGGCGACGATCGCTGCCGCCTGGAGCCAGTGCCAGACGCGTTCGTGCAGCGAGTAGACAGGCGCTGATTGGGTCATGAGCGACCTCCGAAGAGCCGGTTCCAGAGCGGCAGGACGACCCTCAGGCCGCCGTGGACGAACGCGAACAGGAACGCCGCCGCGACGGCCAGCCAGCCGACGACCTCGACCCAGGCCACCCGCGAGCTGCCGATGATGTAGAACGAAGAGAGCAGCTCCCGGTTGTCGAACACCGGGCCGTCCACGGTCCAGCGGACCACAGACCGGCGGGCGCCGCCGAAGTAGACGGGCACGCCCTGGGGCAGGACGTCGTCGAGCTGCATCGGCTGGCGAAGGACACTGTTCCCGGAGTGGCACGTGGTGCACTCCCGGATCGCCTGGTCCCTGCCGACCGTGCTGTGGCTCATCGCCCACGGGACCACCTCGATGCGCAGCTCGGCGCCCGCGATACCTGCGTGCTCCGCGAGCAGGCGCCGCACCAGCTCGACTTTCTCCGGGGTGTCGTAGACGGCCTCCTCGTGAATGAGGATCTCGTCGCGGTCGCCGTCGAACGCAGACGCGACCTCGGGCCGATGCACCCAGGTGCCGTCCTCGTCGCGGTGGTCGAACAGGGCCTTCTGCACCTGCCACGTGAACACCGGGCGCTGCTTGCCGGTGTCGAACCAGTAGACGCCGGTGATCAGGTTGGTGGGACGGATCTCCGGATCGCCCTGTTTGGACGTGGTGACGATGTAGGCCGGCTTGAACCCGGTGACCCGGGAGTCGGGGTCCACGATGTCGCCCTCGATGCCGCGGAACGTGATCCGGCTCGTGCCGGTGTCCATCAGGAACCCCCACTCGTCCGAGCGGTACGCCCAGAAATGCACCTCCGGGATGTGGCAGGTCTGGCAGGCCAGGCTCCTGAAGTGAGCTTCCTTGTAGGGCAGGAAGGCGTGCGTGCGGGTCGTGTCGTGGCACTCGTCGCAGCCGCGCATGGTGTCGTGCCGTGTCATGTTGACGGTCTCGGGAGGGATGTTGCCGCGCGCGAAGTTGTGGTCGGGGCGCTTGAGGTAGGGCGCGATGTCCTCCTGAATCGGTTTGTACAGGAGGTTCTTCTCGGCGTCCGCGTGGATCATCCGGCCCGGGTTGTTGGTCGAGAAGTGGCAGTCGATGCAGACGAGGTTCTTCGCCGCGTGCACGTCCCAGGGGAAGCCCAGCGCCTCCCGGCCGACGATTTCGGGCTTGACGGTGTCGCTGATCCTGGCGCCGTTGTAGATCCACCCGGCCTTCTCGGTGCCGCGCATGATGTCGCCGAAGGCGATCGGCTGGATGATCGTGGTGTTGCGCGCAGTGAACCCGTGGCACTGGGCGCAGTTCTCGAGCAGCGGGTCGCGCAGGTCGAGCGCCTCGGGCTTGACGGTGCCGTCGGGGTTGAACGCGGAGCTCCGATACCGGAGGCTCCCGTCTTCGAGCGCCTCGACGACCGCCGTGCCGGCGAGCGTGGCCGTGCCGGCCCAGCGGAAGTCGCCCTTCGCCATCCGCTCCTTGCGCTCCTTCCTGCTGGCGCCCGGCACGTGGCAGATGAAGCAGTCCGCCTCGGCGATTCCGCTCTTGCTCCAGTCCCAGGCCGTGATCGCACCGGTGAGAGGGTCGCGGGTGAAGTAGTCGGGATCCAGCGCCGCGATTTCGGAGGCCGGCACGGTGCCGAGCTTGCGGCCGTGCATGTCGAACTCGCTGATCCCGCCGCCGGTGTGGCATACGCCGCACTTCAGGAGCCACTGCGGCGTGCTGAGGTCGAAGTCGTCCGGGCTCGTGATGCCCTGGTGGGTGAGCTGCCGGTTCGGGATGATCGAGAACTTCCCGAACATCCCCGGCGACGAGTTGTACGAGGCGATGCCGTGGGCGGCGAGCAGGGAGCGGTCCATCTCGTTGTGGCCCTGCTGGAAGTGGAGGCTGTCGGTGATGAAGTCGTAGTCGTGGCACGGCCCGCAGGTGTTCCGGGTGCTGATCGGCGCCTTGCTCGCGAGCACGTTGGCGCCGCTCTCGTCGCGCAGCACGATCGCAGGGTGCACGAGCTTGGCGCCCGGCTCGCTCGCCGTTTCCGCTCCGTTCGCCGCTCCCACCATCACCGAGATCGTCCAGACAAGAGACCACGAGCGCACTCTCTCCTCCTTCCCGGGCCGCGGCCCGGCACCTCACGTCGCTCGGATCGCACCCGGTGGCGCGTCCTGCGCGTGCTTCAAGACCGCTCGGAGTTCGCTACGACCGTCCTGCCTCGATGCACTTCCTTACCCAGCGACCGCCACGGTCAGGCGCCCGGCGGGTGCGGCAGCTCCGGCTCCTGGTACCTCCCAGAGACTTCACACCGCCGCGATCAGCGCCAGCGTCGCGCCGCTCCTCATGCTGCACCTGGCTCTCACCGAAACAGGCGACCCCGGCGCGCTCGAAGCCGGGAAGTCGAAAACGGGGAGCGTCGAGCGCCCCGCACATGAACGCCGCCACCACCTTCTCGACCGGCCCTGCCAGCCCCTCGACCACGGCGATGCCGCGGCGTTCGAGCACCTCACGGGCGTCCCCGCTCATGGCGCCGCACAGGAGGAACTCCACTCCTGCCGCCTGCAGCTTGCCCGCCCGCTCCTCGGTGCTCGCCTGTTTGCACGTCTTCACGGCAGCCCGCCGACAGCCAAGGGAGTCGACGCGCCAGAGCGTCAGCCGGTGGCAGAAGTCGAACGTCGGCGACACACGGCCCTTGAACTCCGGCACGGCGACCAGCACGTCATCCTCCCGCCGCACTCAGTAGCAAGGCCTTTGCCAGAGCGTCAGGAGACAGCGCAACGGATTCAACGGATTGCTCTTGCGAGCCGACCTGGCGGCCGATGGGATCCTCGCGACCGCCTGCATCGTGCAATGTCGCCGTGCAAGACGCTGCACAATGCAAGGCAGCAGGGGCTATGCCGGCGGATGGCGACGCAGCTTGCGCCAGAGCGTCGTCGGGTGGATCCCCAGCTCGCGCGCCGCCGCCGCCCGGCGGCCGCCGTGCCGCGCGACGGCGGCGAGGATGTGCTCGCGCTCGATCTCGTCGAGCCTCCCCGGGGCAGCGGGCGCCGCGCTCGGCGCCTGCACAGCGCCGAGCGCGTCCGGCAGGTGGCGGGGCTGGATGACCGGCTCGCGGCACAGAACGAACGCATGCTCGATCGCGTTCTCGAGCTCGCGGACGTTGCCCGGCCAGCGGTGGCGGAGCAGGATCGTCATCGCCTCCGGGGCGACACCCTCGACGCGGCGGCCCTGCAGACGGTTCAACCGCCGGATGAAGTGCTTGACGAGCAGAGGGATGTCCTGGGCTCGGTCGCGCAGCGGGGGGATCTGGATGCGGACCACCTGCAGACGGTAGTACAGGTCCTCGCGGAACCGTCCGGCCGCGACCTCTGCCGCCAGGTCGGCGTGAGTGGCCGCGATGAAGCGAACGTCCGCGCGGACCGTCCTGTTCGACCCGAGCGGCTCGTAGGTGCGCTCCTGGAGCACCCGCAGCAGCCGCACCTGCGTCGCCGGGGAGACGTCGCCGATCTCGTCGAGAAACAGCGTGCCGCCGTCGGCGGCCGCGAGGCGCCCGGGCTTGCTGCGGCGGGCGCCGGTGAACGCGCCGCCGACGTAGCCGAACAGCTCGGACTCGAGCAGCGTGTCGGGCAGCGCCGCGCAGTTGACCGTCACCATCGGCCCGGCCGCGCGCGGCCCGAGGTTGTGGATGGCACGCGCAACGAGTTCCTTGCCGGTGCCGCTTTCGCCGGTCACGAGCACCGTCGCGTCGCTCTCCGCGATCGCCGGGAGCAGCGCGAGGATCTCGCGCATGCGCGGGCTCGCCGTCACCATGTCGTGGAACGTGAACCGCTGCTCCACCTCGCGCCGCAGCTCCTCGACCAGCGTAAGATCGCGGAACGTTTCGACCCCGCCCATCACGGCGCCGTCGCGACCGCGCAGCAGCGCCGTGCTCACCGAGATCGGCACCTGCGCCGCGTGCGCGTTGACGATCAGGACGGACTTCTCGACGACGGGATTGCCGGTGGCGATCGTCTGCTTCAGCGCGCACTCGCCCTCGCAGATGTCCGCGCGAAACACTTCGCAGCACGGCCTGCCCAGCGCCCGCTCGCGCGGCACGCCGGTGATGCGCTCCGCCGCCCGGTTGAACGATGTGACTACGAACTCGGTGTCGACAGTGAACACACCGTCGTTGATCGAGTCCAGGATCGTGTCGAGGTCCGAGGCGAGCGGCCCGCGTTTCGAATCCCCTACCTGCGGCGTGCGGCCGCTCACCTCGGCCCCCCCATCGTTGCATTATGCAGTGCCTGCGGGCGGAAGGCAAGGGGACATCCCGCGTGCCGCCACTCGCGCGCTGTACTGCCGGCTCCGGGCCGGACGGGCCCCGGTCGGCCCCGGAGCATCAACCCTTGGTCAGCATGTGGTACTGCCAGAGGTCGCGGTCGGAGATCGAGAGGATCGGCGCGAGCGCCCGCACGCCGGTGGGCCCGATGCTCTTCTCGAGGTACTTGAGCTCGGCGAAGCGCTCGTTGAACGTCGGGTCGGGGCCGGGGTCGAAGCCGGCCTTGCGCATGATCATGATCCCCTTCGCGCGGATCGACAGCTCCAGCCGCAACCGCAGGAGGCACAGCATGTCGACGACGACCGTGCCGGGGAAGCGGGCCTTCAGCTCCTCGAGGTACCGGCCGACGCGGCTCTCGGCGACCCGCCCCGAGTTGATCGCGGCGAGCAGCTCCTGGTCGCTGTCGAAGCCGGCGCCCAGCCACTCGCGGGTGCGCGACTCGCTGACCCGGAACACGGCGGCGAAGAACCCGGGCAGCACCAGCAGGAGCACCGCAGTGCTCACGTTCGGAGACAGGAAGAAGTGGTTGAAGGCAGAGTGCAGCAGCATCGCGAACAGCCACCCGGGCGCGACCGCGACCGCGGACGGACCGCCCCGGCGGTCGGACAACGCCTTGGCGGCGACCGCCGTGATCGCGGTGACGCTGCCGTGCATGATCGCGGTGCCGAACCCGCGGATCGTCCACAGCACCGGCGAGGTGTCGCCGAGCACGCGGAAATAGTGGATGTTCTCGAACGCGGCAAACCCGGCGCCGACCGCGAACCCGCAGATCGCGGCGTCGACCAGGAAGCCGAAGCGACGCGCGAACAGCAGCGCCACGACGATCGACCCCTTGAGCAGCTCCTCGACGGCCGGCGCCAGGTAGCGGGCGAACGCCGCCGTGTCCGCCCCTGTCCAGCCGAGAAGCAGGCGATTGACGCCGATCGAGGCGATCGCCGCCAGCGCCCCGAATACGAGCTGGCGGACGACGCGGTCCCACGGCAGCAGCTTGTAGGAGTCGAGCAGCACCAGCGCCAGCAGGAACACGAGCACCGGCAGGAGGGCCAGCGCCAGGCTGACGAGGGCGTGCGCGATCACGCCCTCAAGCCTACATGATCTTCAGCGACGCCATGAACTCCGTGCCGGACGGGCGCTCGCCGCCCCAGGCGTAGGCGTAGCCGAACGACAGCGTCATCGACAGGTTGGTGAACATGACGACCTTGAAGTCGATCTGGCCGCCGACGTTCTGCACCGTCTCGCGCACCGCGTCGTCGTCGAAGTTCGTCGTGATGGCGCCGCCGAACAGCGTCGCGCTCGCCCAGGTGAGGTAGAAGTTGGGCGCGCCGAAGCGCTTGAAGCGGATCGGCGGCAGCCGCCACTCGAGCATCGCCTTGCCGAAGGTGGTGCCGCCGAGCTCGTCGATCTCGACGCCCGGGAACGAGTAGACGTCGCGGAACATCCGCACCTCGCCGTGGTCCACCCAGTTGTTGCCGAAGGCGCCGAAGTAAAAGTTGGCGAGCGGATCGTCGAGATCGCCGCCGGCGACGCCGGCGGTGACCTGCGGCCAGATCGACGAGTGGTCCCACGGGAGCGGAATGCCGAAGGCGAGCTGCCCCCAGCCGCGCGGGTAGTGGTCCGAGCCGACCCAGCGGTCGGAGGCGAGCAGCGTCCACTCGAGCCCCTTCTCCGGGTCGAGGCCGCCGATCGACTTGCGGTGCGCCACGTAGGTCATCTTCGCCGACAGCGCCGTGTAGTCGGCGACCGCCGTCGCCACGTTCTGGAACTCCGGCAGCGTGTCGAGGTTGCCGTAGCGGGTCGCGCGCAGCGAGTATTCGAGCTTCTTCGGCCGCTCGTTGATGAGGACGCTGCCGTAGCCCACCCCGACGGCGTACCCCTTGCGCGCCGTCTTCGTTGGACCGAAGAAGTCGTAGAAGTCGGCGCGGTTGAGGTAGCCGAAGACCTCCCACGGAGGGTAGTTGAACTCCGCCGCGAGGTGCAGGCGCTCGTTGTCGGGGATCGTCTCGCCGAAGCTCACCGAGGCGGACAGGTTGAGCGACGAGAAACCGACCGGGTCCATGAAGTTGAAGCGGGCCCCGGCCGCGGTCGTGCCGCGATAGCTCTCAACGATCGGATAGCCCGAGGTCAGCTCCATCTCCTTCAGCGGGCGGTACCGTGCCTTGACGGGGTGCAGCGCGTCGATGTCGACGGTCGCGGGAGACGGCAGCACCCACTCCTTCACGATCGGGTGCTTCTCGACGATCTGCTGGCCGAGGAACCGGATCGGGTTGACGTCCTCGATCTTGCGGTTGTCGAGGAGCACCGGGATGAATCCCTTGGCACTGTAGTAGAAGGCGCCGATCTTCTCGTCCGACACCGGCACCGGACGGAAGAACCCGGTGACACCGTTGGTGATCGCGTCCATCGACCTGGTCTCGAAGTCGTAGCGGAACACGTTCGACACGCCCGTGTAGTACGAGGTGCCGAAGAGGTATCTGCCGTCCGGGGAGTAGACGAAGTTGGCGGGCGAGTTGTCGGCGAACTCGTAGAGCACCTCGTAGGGACTCTCGCCGGCGAGGAGGTCGGCGATCTTCATCCGGACGAGCCGCTGCCTGCCGGTCACCTCGATGATCGAGCCGGTGAGGTGCTCGCCGTCCGGCGAGATGTCGATGTCGAAGAGATCCTTGCCATAGGGGAGCTCGAGCACCTCTGTGATCAGCTCCCAGCGGTCGTACGGCGGCGCGATGCGGCACAGCGTCGACAGGCCGTTGTGGTGGCGGATGCCCCACAGCGACGAGTCGCCTCGGTTGAACACGAGGTCGCCAATGCGCGCGTCCTTGACCAGCACCCTCACCTCGCCGGTGTCTACGTTGACCGCGTTGATGTCCCGCCACTGCCGCGAGTTGTTGGTGGTGAAGAAGAGCGTCCCGGTGTCCGCGTCGTACGCCAGCGACGTGACGTAGTACAGCGCCGGCGTGGCGATCTCCGCGATCTTCCGCACACGCCATCCGTCGGGGTCGATCTCGGCGAGGTGGGCGAACTCCCCGGGATAGTTGACGGCGGTGTACAGCTTGCGGCGCTTCGCGTCCCAGAGCATGCGCGCGGCCGACCCCAGCGGCCTCTTGGAGAGCGTCTTGAACGACGTCACCGGATAGGCGCGGACGGCGGCGATGTTCTCGCGCTGGTACTCCTTCTCCCACTCGATCCACTTCGTCCACTCGGCGTCGAGGTCGTTGCCGAACACCTGCGCGAACTGCGTGCGGAACGACGCCCTCGTGCCCTCCTCGCGCAGCACCCACTCTATGACTTTCTCCGGGCCGTAGGTGAGCCCCAGGTAGCTGATGAAGCGCGTGCCGTAGAGGTACGACATCTGCCCGACCTGGAAGTCGATTGCCTTGCCCTCCGACTCGAGCCCGACGGTGTCGTAGAACCGCACGTTCTCCTCGAACATCGTGCGGAACACCATCTCGTCGTAGCCGCCCAGCGCGCGGCCGATGCCGCCGGCCATCCACGTCTCGAAGAACACGGCCATCCCCTCGTGGTACCACCGCGGCGCGTACATGCGGGGTGTGGTCCAGTAGCTGTAGAGCATCGACAACGGCTGATCGGAGATCGCCCCCACCTTGCCGAAGAACAGCTTGCGCGCCCTGGCGTCGGCGCCGGCGGCGGGGTCCGACGCCACGATGTGCAGCAGCTCGTGGCTCATGACCCAGTTGATGCGCTCGTTGGTCGGCGAGGTCTCGTAGACGTACTCGAACGGCTCGATGCCCAGCGTGAGGTAGTTGAGCGGCATCGTGGAGGCGCCGGCGTACCCGTAGTCGTCGAAGTCCTGCATCAGGATGGTGACCGGCTCGCTCGGCCGGTACCCCCACTTCTCCTTGTAATAGCGCATCGCGTTGGTAAAGCAGCGGGTCATGTGCGGCAGGATGTACTCCTGCGACTCGCTCAGGTAGACGACGCACATATCGGGCGCCTCGTACTTGTAGAGGTCGAACGTCTGCGCGCCTGCCGGCTGGGCCCCGGCGAGAACGATCAGTGCCAGCAACACCGACCGACGTCCCATCCTCACCCTCCTCCGCGGTCGGCGCCCCCGCGTCGCGCCCGCACCGCCCTTCACGCAGCCGCCCGATGACGTGAGCCGCGCCGCCGGACCGTTGCGCAAACAGTCAGAGATGCATTGTTATGCTAACATCGGCGCAGAGCGCTCGCCACGCGGAGGCCTGCGCCCGAGACCTGAGGTGCTCGGACGACGAGGCGCCGCGGGAACCCGCGGCGCCTCGTGTCTGCAGTGATGCGGGATCGTCGCCGGTGCTACTGCTGGTCGGCGCGACCCGAAGCGGCGCGCTCCGACATGACGCGAGCCGCCGCCGCACGCTCGGCGCTCACCCGCTCCGCTGCGACGCGCTCGCTCTGCACGCGCTCCAGCGCCAGCCGCTCGCCCGCGTTCATGCG
>CAZQLL010000050.1:13446-24791 GCA_964594125.1 uncultured Thermoanaerobaculia bacterium
CAGCGTCGCCTGGTTGAACGCCTCCGCCCGCAGCCCCGACGCCGCTCGGCCGAGCGAGTCGGAGAGCCTCTCCTGCGCCGCACGCTCGGCGGCCAGCCGCTCCGCCACGACGCGCTCGCTCTGCACGCGCTCCAGCGCCAGCCGCTCGCCCGCGTTCATGCGCTCGGCGACCGCACGCTGCACGTCCGGCGACAGCCTCAGGTACCCGCCCAGCTTGCCCAGCGTGTCGAGCTTGCCGAACATGTCGGCCTTGTTCTCAAGCGCCGCCTTGTTCAGCGCGTCCACCCGCAGGTCCGCCGGAACGCGGCCCAGGTCGCTCGCCGCCTTCCCCGCCGCCGCCCGCTCCGTCACCAGCTTCTCGAACCCGATCCGCTCCGCCTGCCCCATCTTCTCCATGATCGCGCGCTGCGCCTCGGGCGACAGCCGCAGGAAGCTGTTCGCCTTCTCCAGCTCCGTCGCGTTCTCCCACATCGACGCCTGCTGCTCCAGCGTCGCCTGGTTGAACGCCTCCGCCCGCAGCCCCGACGCCGCTCGGCCGAGCACCTCGGCGAGCTCCTGCGTGGAGACCGGCGCGCCCGGGGCGCCGGCGTCGCCGGTGACCCCGGTATCGCCTTCCTTGATCTGCTCGGCGCGGTAGCGCTGCGCGGCGCCGATCGCTCCCGTCGCCTCGTCCCTGGCCGCCGGCGGCTGGGTGATCAGAAAGATCGCAAGACCCAGCACCGCGAGCGCCGCGGCCACCGTGAATCCGATCATCGCCTTCTTGCTTCGCATTGCCTGGCCTCCCTTTTTTTCGTTCCGTTGGCCTGTGGAGTTTCGTCAAGGCGTGTTCACTTTAAGTACCGGCGGCACCGTGAAAAGTTGATGCCGTCAGCGCCGCCCCTCGCCCGGAATCTCAATCCGGCGCGCAAGGACTTGCTTGCCATCGACATCAACGCGGACCTCGAGCGCCTGCGGCGGCCGCGCGGGGCGCGCCGCCAGCGTCAGCGAGCCGACTCCCGTCACCGCGGCGCCGACGGCGTCGTGCCCGGCCGGGATCGGCGCCGCCGAGACGCCGTCCGTCGCGAGCGCCGTCGCCGTCACGCCCTCGCCGGTCACGATGAGCCGCACGCCCCCCGCCGCCGCCCGATCGAGGCGGAGCTGGCACACCAGCGCGCCGTCGCGCACCGACAGCGCCAGCGCGCCGAGCCCTCCCGGAAGGACGGCCGTTTCCGGCTCGGCCGGCGCCGCCGTGGCGGGAACCAGCGCACCGGCGTAGCGCGAGTCGCCCGCACCCGGCAGCCGGCCGGCATCGGCGAGCAGCAGCACCGCCGCGACCGCGACGGCTACGGTCGCGGCGGCCGCCAGGAGCGCCCGCCGCCGCGGCGCCAGCGCGGCTGCCAGCGCGTCCCGCCACGTCGGCCGCGGCCGCGGCTGCGGGCGCGCCGCGAGCGCGCGGTCGATGCGCGCGCGCAGCTCGGGCGGCGGCGCCACGGCGTTCACCGCGCCGAGCAGCGCGGCGAAGTCCGCCACCTGCTGCCGGCGCAGCTCCCCCTCCGGCACGGCGTCGAGCGCCTGCTGCAGGCGCTCCCGCCCCGCGGCGTCCAGCGCCCCCTCGGCGTCGTCCCACAGGAGACGCTCGAGCTCGTCCGGTCTCATGGCCGCCACCCCCGTTCCTCGAGCACCCGCCGCAGCCGCTGGCGGGCGGTGAACAGCCGCGATTTCACGGTCTTCACCGGCACGCCCACGACCTCGGCGATGTCCTCGTAGGAGAGCCCCTGGAAGTGCCTGAGCACGATCAACGAGCGCGCGTCCGGCGCGAGCTCGGCGAGCGCGGCCTGTACCAGGCGGCTGCGCTCGCTCTCGGCGTACTCGCCCTCGACGTCGCCCCCCGTCGGCTCCGGCGCGTCGTCGATCGGCGTCTCGCGGCGGCGGCGCGCCGCGATGTCGAGCGCCTCGTTGACGGCGATCCGGTAGATCCACGAGAAGAAACGGTGGTCGAAATCGAAGCCCGGCAGCTTCTCGTACGCCTTGACGAACGCCGACTGCGTGGCGTCGACCGCGTCCTCGCGGCCGCGGGTGATCCGGTAGGCGGCGTTGAACAGCGGACCGGCGTACCTGTCCACCAGCGCTGCGAACGCCGTCTTGTCACCGTCGAGGCAGGCACGAACGAGCATCGCGTCGGAGTCTCTCGGCATAACTACCCGCCAGGCCGCCGAAAGTTGGTGGCAGGTCCCCCGCCAGTCCGCCGCTGCCGGGCGCGCATCGCCGCTAGTCGAGCTGGAAGATCGAGTCGAAGTGGGCGATGGCGAACAGCTCGCGGATGTGCGGCTTGAGGTTGATCAGCCGCAGTCCGCCGCCGGAGCCCAGCAGGCGCTTGTGGGTGCCGAAAAGGAGTCCCAGCCCGGCGCTCGAGATGTAGTCGAGCTCCCTGCAGTCGAGCACGCATTGCCCGCTGAGCTCGCCGAACACCCCCGCCTGCTTCTCCGATGCCACCGCGTCGAGCCTGCCGCGCAGCCGGACGCTGCCGTCCTCCGCTCTCGTGATCTCAAGCATGGGACGGCTCCAGCTTCTTGTCGACCAAGATCCGCATCACGCGGTCCTCGTACTCGAAGGTGATCCGGTCGACGATCGCCCGCACCAGGTGGAGCCCCAGGCCGCCGGGAGCGCCCGCGCCGACCGCCGCGTCGACCTCGGCCGCGGGCACGGAGGCCGGGTCGAAGCGGTCGACGTCGCGGTCCACCAGCTCGAGGTGTACGACGCGCCCGTCGCGCTCGAAGCTGATGATCACCGGGTTGTCGTTGCTCCTGTTGTACTTGACGAGGTTCGTGAAGAGTTCCTCGGCGACCACCGAGAGGGCCAGCGACTCCCGCTTGCCGATGGTCTCGCGGACGAAGCACTCCTCGAGGAACGCGAAGATCTCCTCCAGGCTGCCGAGCTCCTTTGCGAACGCGCGCTTTCGTTCCATCCGGCCCCTCTCGTTGGTGAAAACGAGTCTAGCATGACGCGCCGGCCCGCCCCCCCGCTTCACGGCGCCAGCAGGTGCTGCCGGATGAACGCCACGGTCGCGTAGAACAGGAAGTCGGCGTTCTTCTTCTTCGCGAAGCCGTGCCCCTCGTCGTTCGCCACCAGGTACCACACCGGCGTCCCCTGGCGCTTGAGCTGCGCCACCATCTGCTCGGCCTCGGTCACCGGCACGCGCGGGTCGTTCCTCCCCTGCACGATGAAGATCGGTTTCCTGATCTTCGCCGCGTTGTTGAGCGGCGCGATGCGCTCGAGGAACTCGCGCACCTTCGGGTCGCGCTCGTCGCCGTACTCGACGCGCCGCAGGTCGCGGCGGTACGCCTCGGTGCGCTCGAGGAACGTCACGAAGTTGGAGATCCCGACGACGTCGAGCGAGCAGCGGATGCGATCGTTGTAGTGCGCCGCGACGGCCAGCGTCATGTAGCCGCCGTAGGAACCGCCGGTGACCATCACGCGGCCGGCGTCGAGGTCGGGGCGGGCGGCGATCCAGTCGAGCAGCGCGCCGACGTCCTTGACCGAGTCCTCGCGCTTCTCCCAGTTGTCGAGCTGCGAGAACGTCTTGCCGAACCCGGTCGAGCCGCGCACGTTCGGGTACACGATGGCGATGCCGAGCTCGTTGAGGAGGTAGTTCTTGCGCCCCTGGAACGACGGCCGGCTCTGCCCCTCGGGACCGCCGTGGATGTCGACGATCACCGGCCGCGGCCCGGCGAAGCGGGCCGGCGGCATGAACAGGAACCCGGAGATCTCGCGGCCGTCGAAGCTCCTCCAGGCGATGCGCTCGGCGTCCTGGAGCTGCGCCGGGTTGAGCCCGCCGGTCTCGCTGTACGTCCAGCGCTCGACCCTGCCGGTGTCGGCGTCGAGCGAGTAGACGTCGCTGACTGCGCGCGCCGAGGCGAACGTGAACGCCAGCTCGTGCGACGCGGGCCGCCACTCGATGCCGGCGATCAGGCCGACGCCGAGCCCGAGCTGCGGGCGCGGCCGCTCGCTGCCGGTGGCGGTGTCGAGCACGCGCAGCACCGAAAGCCCGCCCTCGTTGGTCGCGAACGCGATCAGCGCGCCGTCGTCCGAGAGGTCCCACGAGTCGACGTCCCAGGGGATGTGGGAGGTCAGGTAGGTGTGGGCGCCGGTCGCGAGGTCGATCGCCGCGAGCCGCCGGAACTCCGAGTCGCGGTCGGTGGTGGCAAAGATCCGCCGGCCGTCGGCGGCGAAGCGGGCGCCGCCGTAGGCGACCTTGTCCTTCCCCTTCGGCGTCAGCAGCCGCTTGCCGCCCGACGCGAGGTCGAGCAGCCAGAGGTAGCTCTCGTTGATCGAGATCCCTTCGACGAGCAGCAGGGAGGCGTCGTCGGGCGACCACGCGGCCGCCGCCCAGCCGCCGCCCTGCACCTCGAGCACACGGCGGCCGGAGTTCGGGTCGGCCGGGTCGACCACGTAGATGTCGCGGTCGGCGCCGTTGCGCCGCGTCGAGCCGTACGCCATGCGGTCGCCGGCGTGCGAGAACGGCCCGAGCGAGTTCTGCGAACGGCCGCCGTCGCTCACCAGGGTGACGTCGGCGGTCGCCACGTCGTAGCGGTACACCTGGCCGAACTCGTTGCCGCCGACATCGCGGGTGAACACGAAGTAGGCGCCCGAGCGGCGCGGGAACGAGGCGGCGCCCACCCGCTCAGGAAAGAACGTCATCTGCGTGCGGGCGCCCCCCGGCATCTTGACCCAGTGCACCTGGTTGGTGTCGGCGAAGCGCGTCGAGATCAGCATCTCGCGCCGCGTCGGGTGCCACGAGGCGAACCCGGCGGCGCGCGCCTCCGTGTAGCGGCCGACCGCCTCGGCGATCGCCGCCGGGATCGGCGGCAGGCCGTCGAGGACGAGGTTCTCGTTGGGCGTCACGACGGGGCCTTGAGCGAGCGCGGCGCTCGCGGCGAACAGCACGGCAAGGCAGGTCAGGGCTCGGCGCATGGCAGGTCCTCCCCGAGTTTCGGCGCCCCGAGTATAGAAGGCGGGAGAAGCAGACGAAAGGCGACGGGCGGGAGCAGGCAGCCGGCAGCAGGAGGCAACCATTGTCGCGCCCACCGCGTATCATGCCGGCGGAGGTTCGTGCATGCGCGTCCGTGATCCTCGTCCGATCGTCCTCGCGGCTGCCGTTTTGGCAGCCGTTCTCGTCGGCGCCGCCTTCGCGGCCGAGACGCCGCCGAGCTGGGATCTTCCCGCCGCCGAGGTGCAGAAGGCACTCGCGAAGACCGGCGGCGCCGACGCCTTCCCGGGCGCCGCCGCCGTGACGGTGTTCGACCGCCGCGAGGTGTTCGTCGAGGAGACCGGGATGGCGCGCACCGTGCAGCACACGCTGGCGAAGGCGCTCACCGCCGCAGGCGCGCGCGAGCTGTCGGTCGCGGAGCTGTCGTACGACCCGCTGTCGGCGGCGGTCGAGGTGCTGCGCTGCCGCGTGCTCGCGGCGGGCGGCGCCGTGCGCGACGTCGACGTCGCTTCCGTGCAGGACCACCCTGACACCCAGGGCACGATCCTGTGGAACGCCCGCCACCGCCTCGTCCCGGTCGGCCGCCTCGAGGCCGGCGACGCGGTCGAGCTGGTGACGCGCCGCGTCGGCTTCACCTATGCGCTGCTCGACGGCGAACAGGCGGCCGGCGAGGCGCGCTTCGTACCGCCGATGCGCGGGCATTTCTACGACATCGTGCCGTTCTTCGCGGACCGGCCGGTGGTCGAGCAGCGCTACCGGGTGACGATCCCGGCGGCGAAGAACCTGCAGTACCAGCTCTTCAACGGCGCCGCCGAGGTCGAGGACCGCACCGCCGACGGGATGCGCACGGTGACGCTCACGATGCGCGGCTTCAGGCCGGCGGAGCGCGAGCCCAACATGGTGGCCTGGTCCGACGTGGCGCCGAAGCTGCTGCTCACCACCGCGCACGACTGGCGCGCCAAGGCGGTGTGGTTCCACGGCGTGCAGGAGGACGCGCAGGCGTTCGCCGTGACGCCGGAGGTCAAGCGCGTCGCCGACGAGGTGACCGCGGGTCTCGAGCGCGCCGACGACAAGGTCGCGGCGCTCACCCACTGGGTCGCCGAGAACATCCGCTACATCGGACTCCACATGGGCGAGGGCGAGGGGTACACGCTGCACCCCGCGGCGATGACGCTGCGCGACCGCGGCGGCGTCTGCAAGGACAAGGCCGGCATCCTCACCGCCCTGTTGCGCGCCGCCGGCCTCGAGGCGTACGCCGGCATGACGATGGCCGGCGAGAAGATCGAGAAGATCGCCGCCGACCAGTTCAACCACTGCATCACGGTGTGGCGCCGGCCGGACGGGGCGACGCAGCTCCTCGACCCCACCTGGGTGCCGGGCGCGCGCGAGCTGTGGTCGAGCCGGGAGCAGCAGCAGGAGGTGCTGATGGGGTTGCCCGAGGGGGCGGACATCATCACCACGCCGATCTCCCCGCCCTCCGACCACCCGTTGTCGCTCACGGTGCGCTCCACGCTGGTCGCCGACGGCACGCTCAGGGGCACGCTCAAGGTCACCGGCGACGGCCAGTCCGACGCCGGGCTGCGCCGCCCGTACCGCGGCCGCCCGCGCTCGCAGTGGCCCGCCATCGACGAGGGCCTGCTCGCCGCCGTCGACCCGCGCGCCGTCGTGCGTGTGACGTCGCGCACCGACCCCGACGACCTGCGCGTTCCGTTCGCGATCGAGGCCGAGTTCACCATCCCCGGCTACGCGCGCGTCCTCGACGACGGCTCGCTGCTGCTGACGCCGCTCGCCGCGCGCCACCCGATCGGCGCCGCGTCGCGCGCCGAGGAGCTCACCCTGCCGCTCAAGCCGAAGGAGCGCAGGTACCCGGTGCGCATCGGTTGCTCGAAGGTGGTGACGCTCGAGGAGCGCATCGCCCTGCCGCCCGGCGCGAAGGTGGAGGGGCTGCCGGACGATGCGAAGCTCGAGGGTCCCGGCGCCCTGGCTTCGACGTGGAAGGTGACGGGTGGCGAGCTGGCGGTCAGCGAGACGCTCACCCTCGACCGCCGCATCTTCGAGCCGGAGCAGTGGCCGGCGGTGCGCGCCGCGCTCGAGGCGTTCCGCAAGCTCGGCGAGACCGCGGTGGTGGTGGGGCCCGCAGGGGAAAAGGCGGGCTCAGGGCTCCGGGCTCAGGGCTCCGAGAAGCTCGGATCCGGGAAGCAGGGGTCCGAGAAGCGAGCAGCCGAGGCAGGAAAGGAGAAGGCGTGATGCGCGGCAGGGTCCGGGTTCGTGGTGTGGTGTTCTCCTTCCTCGCTGCCGCCGCAGCGGTGGCGTCGGCACAGGCCCAGGTCGTCACGAAGGCCGCGCCGGAGCCGACGAACGCGCCGAAGGCGTTCGTCGCGCCCGCCGGACCGGACGCCGAGGCGCTGCTCCTGTCCGACCGCTGGACGCTGGGCGCCGACGGCGCTGTCGTCCACGAGCGCACGCAGCGCATCCGCGTCAACTCTTCCCTTGCCATCAACCGCGATTTCGGCGAGAGCCGGATCGTGTGGGACCCGGCGGTCGAGACGTTCGAGGTGCTGCACAACCGCACCGTGCTGCCGTCCGGCGAGGTGGTGCCGGGGCCGGCCAACGCGATCGTCGACGAACTGCCGCCGGCGGTCCACCGCAACCCGCTGTGGAGCACGCTGCGCCGCAAGGTGATCGTGCACACGGCGCTCGAGCCCGGCGCGGTGATCGAGGCGTCGTGGCGCGTCACCCGCGCCGCGGCGGCGCCGGCAGCGATGACCGTCGCCGAGCCGCTGGCGTACGAGTTCCCGGTCGCCGAGCGAACCGTCGAGGTGACCGCGCCCGCGAGCGTCGAGCTGGCCGTTCCCGGCGCCGGCGCCGGCGCGCCCGCGCCGGAGTGCGCGACCTCGACCGCCGGCCGCACCTGCCGCTGGCGCCTGACCGGCGTCGCCGCGCTCGGCGGCGAGCCGGGCGCTCCTCCCGCGATCGAGATGGCGCCGTACGCGCTCGCCGCCGCCGGCGCCGCCGCCGCGCCCGGCTGGGCCGCGGCCGAGCTGCAGCGCCGCTGGGACGCCGCCGGCGCCGCTCCGGCCGACGCGATCGCAGCCGCCCGCAAGGCCGCCGCCGCCGAGCCCGACCGCGAGCGCGCGCTGCTCGCCGCGCTCGCTGCCCTCGGCGACGCGCTCAACATCTCCGGCGGTTTGACCGCGTCGCAGACCTCCTGGACGATCTCGCCGCTCGCCAACGTGTGGTCCGCCGGCTGGGCGTCGCCGCTCGAGATGGCGGCGCTCGCGGCGCGGGTGCTCGGCGAGCTCGGCTACGACGCACGTCCCGGCCTGCTGCTCGCCGGCCCGCAGGCCGGCCGCGCACCCGGCTTCGCGCTGCACGAGCGCGCCGTGATCCGGGTGCGCTTCGGCGAGGACAGCGACATCCGCCTGTGCGACCCGCGCGAGCCCGCCGCGGAGCGGCCGCTCGAGCTCGCCGTCGGCGCGGCGCACGTCGTCGTTGCGGGCACGCCGGCCGATCTCACACTCACCGAGGCGCCGTGGAAGCGGCGCCTCGTCGCCGCCCTCACTGTCGACGAAAAGGGCGCGGTCAAGGGCGAGCTGTCGCTCGCGGCCGAGGCCGGCGCGACCCCGCACGCGGCGCTCGTGCGCGACCCGCAGAAGCTCGCCGAGCGCCTCGCCGGCGCCCTGGTCGCCGGCGCCAAGGTCACCTCGGCCCGCACCACGCGCCTGGAGCGCGGCGCGGCGTCCCTCGCCGCCTCGTTCGAGGGCACGCTGCCCGAGAAGGACGGGCGCGGGCTGGTCGCGGTGACGCTCGCGGGCGTCGCCGGCGGGGTCACCGAAGAGCTGCCGCCGCTCCCCGGCGCCGGCCGCTTCTCGCCGGTCGGGCTGCCCGGCCCGGGCGACGAGTCGCTCGAGGTGACGCTGAAGCTGCCGAAGGGGTGGACGATCGCGTCGCCGCCGGTCGCGGCGAAGGCCGCCAACGGCGTGGGCGAGGTCGTCGTGACGTGCGAGACCGCACCGGACGGCGCCGTCACCGTGCGGCGGCGCATCGCCGTCGCCGTCCGCCAGGCGCCGGCCGCCGACGCCGCCGCGGCGCGCGCGCTGCTGGTCGCCTGGGGCTCCCCCGCCTCGCGCGTCCTGCTGCTCCGCCCGCCGGCGGCGAAGTAGCGCGCGTCCTCGCCGCGACGACGAACGAAGGGGGGCGGGCACGCTGCCCCCTCTCGTCTATACTTTGGCCATGAACAGGTTGGCACAGCTCGGGAGGTTGGCCGCGCATCACGAGCTGGTGGCCGTCTACCTGTTCGGCTCGCGAGCTGACGATGGGCTCGCGGCGCTCGCCGGGCACGCGGTGACCGCAGCGGGCTCGGATCTCGATGTCGGCGTCGTCACGCGCTCCCCTGCTCCGGGGTGGGAGCAGCTTGCCAGCCTGCAGAACGCGCTGGAGGACGTGTTCGCTCCGCTGCGGGTGGACCTCGTGCCGCTGCGCGCCGTGGACCCGCTGTTCCAGTTCAACGCCATCGACGGTCACCGGGTCGCGGCGCCGGATGCGACGGCGGCGGACCTGTTCGAGCTGGACGTGATGCGCCGCGCCGCGGACTGCCTCCCGATCCAGCGCGCGATCGAGCGCGAGCGGTTCGGAGTGAGCACGTCATGACTCCCGGAACCATCGACCTCAAGGTGGTCTCGGACCGACTCGACCTCGTTCGCGAACACCTGGGCGAGCTGCGCGAGCTGCCTTCGGGCTCGATGCAGTCGTTCCTGGCCGATCGCCGCAACCAGCGGGCGGCGGAGGCGCTGCTCCGCCGCGCGATCGAGGCGCTGTTCGACGTCGCGCGGCACCTGCTCGCGAAGTCGGCCGGTGTCGGGGCGCTCGAGTATCGGGAAGTGGCACGCCAGTGCGTGCAGCGCGGCCTGGTCCGCGACCCCGACCTGGCAACACGCATGGAGCAGATCGCCGGCTTTCGCAACCGCCTGACCCACCACTACGAGGATGTCACCGGGCCGGAGCTCTACGGTGTCGTCGCCGGGCATCTCGGCGACCTCGCCGCAATCGCCGAGGCGCTGCGCCGCGCCGCCGCCGAGCTGACGGCGCCGCCTACCCCGGACGCCGCTCCGTGAGCTCGTCGCGGATCTCGCGCAGCAGGCGCGTCGACTCCTCGGCGAGCTCCAGCGAGCGCCGCATCATCGCCAGCGACTCCTGCTGGTCGGCGAGCGCCCGCTCCTGCGCCGACATCGCGGTTTTCATCTGCGTGCCCGCCTTGCGCGAGGTGCGCAGCAGCACCGCGATCATCAGCACCAGCAGGCCGACGAACAGCACGTTGCCGAGCGACAGCCAGCCGGACCACGGCGTGTAGCGCTTCTGCAGACCGCGCTGCCACTCCTTCGCCGACAGCCAGCGCCCCGCGTCGCGGTCGAAGTACATGACGTTGCCGGCGTGCCAGCCCCCGTACGACACGGCGTGCTTGGCCGTCAGGTCCGCCGCCGCCCCCACCAGCTCGACCTCGAGCGCACCCATCACCGCCCCGTCGCCGCCCGGCAGCTCGACGTCCTCGAGGTTGATCGTGAGGATGGCCAGCTCGCCCTTGAACGGGAAACGCGTCGTCTCGAAGCGGTAGCGCCCCTCGGCGATGCGCTCGAACGCAACCGTCTTGACGTCGGCGCGCTGCGCCGCCTCCCACGCCGCCACCAGCGAAGCCTCGGTGGGCTCCTCGCCTCGCAGCGCCGTCGCCGACAGGACCAGAAAGAGCAGTGAAAGCGCGCGCCGCATCGTGACCCCCACGCACCCCCGGTGCCGTGGCGGAAAGGGTAGCACCGCGGCGGCGCCCGCGGGCCGGCGCCGGAGGCCGGGGCGCGCACCGCGCGCCCGTCGGTGTACGAACGCAGCCTCGCAAGCCGTTTGCCGCGCGGCGGGGTGTCCGGCGGCGGTCGCGATGGCTCCGGTCCTTGCCAAACCGCCGCTCCTCGCCTAGAATCCTTGTGAAACGGTTCACTTTTCGCGACTGGGACCGTTTCCCAACTCCGCCCCCCCTGCTTCGCACAGCGCGGACGAGGACAGTGAGCGCAAGGAGGAATGCCATGTCGAAACGCCGCAGGATCACCCTCGACGGTAACGAGGCGACGGCGTCCGTCGCCCACCGGACCAACGAGGTGATCGCCATCTACCCGATCACCCCCTCGTCCAACATGGGCGAGTGGGCCGACGAGTGGGCCTCGCAGGGCCGGAAGAACATCTGGGGCGTGGTCCCGCAGGTGTCCGAGATGCAGTCCGAGGCCGGCGCCGCCGGCGCGGTGCACGGCGCTCTGCAGGCCGGCTCGCTGACGACGACGTTCACCGCGTCGCAGGGGCTGCTGCTGATGATCCCCAACATGTACAAGATCGCCGG
>CAZQLL010000051.1:0-22768 GCA_964594125.1 uncultured Thermoanaerobaculia bacterium
CTGCCCCATGACCGGCGCCCTGTCAAAAACCCTCAGTTCCTCGTGGCCGGCAACACCGCGGACCCCGAGGTGCGCGTCATCGTGCTCACCGGCGCCGGCAAGGGGTTCTGCGCCGGCGGCGACATGAAGGCGGCATGGGAGGCGGTGAGCTCGGGGCGCGACCCGCGGCCGTTCTTCGCCGAGGTGACCGGCAACCTGCACGCGGCGGTGCTCGCGCTCACGCGCGCGCCGCAGCCGGCGATCGCCGCGATCAACGGCGCGGTGGGCGGCATCGGGCTGTCGCTGGTGGCGGCGTGCGACCTGCGGTTGGCGGCCGCGACCGTCCGCTTCAAGACCGCCTACATGTCGGTCGGGCTGGTACCCGACGGCGGCTGGACGCTCACCGTCGCGCACCTGCTCGGCCGCGCCCGCGCCGCCGAGCTGCTGCTGCTCGACCCGGTGGTCGACGCCGAGCGCGCGCTCGCGCTCGGCCTCGTCCACGAGGTGCTGCCGCCCGCCGCCCTGCCGGCGCGCGCCGCCGAGCTCGCCGCGCGACTGGCGGGCGGCGCCGGCGCCGCGATGGCGCGCACCAAGTCGCTGCTCAACGAGTCGCTGCTCCCGGACCTCGAGCAGGTGCTCGCGCGCGAGCGCGACGCGATCGTCGACCAGTGCGCCACCGCGGAGTTCCGCGCCCGCCTGGCCGCCTTCATCGCGGCGCAGGCGCAGCGCGCGTAGGGTGCTGGCGGGACACTCGCGCGGCAATGGCACGAGGCGTTGACGGTGTCGTGCCCCACCTCGGGTGGGCAGAGGCGCTCGTCATGCGGGCATGCTGCCTGCACCTGTTCTCTCCGCGCCGCAGCGCACCGGATCCGGGAGAGCCGGCGCCCGCGCCGACCCGGGCGCCGCTCTGAGCCGTGACCGCGCGGGCGGAGGCGCCCGCGCTCCCTCCCAGGCGCAGAGGGGCGGAGCGACCGCGCGCGGCGCCTCTGCATCAGCGTGACAGGCCGCGAAGCTCGAGCAGCCAGCCCCTGCCCTTCGCCACCGGGATCGCGTCGCCCGCGGCGAACGTGCGCGCCGGCTGGAAACCCGCGATCCCGGGCGCGGTGATCGTCGCCGCGTCGGGGTCGATGCCGAGCGCGCGCCAGTCGACCGCGAGCCGCACCTCGGTGTCGGCCTCGGCCCAGCTCGCGAGCGCGACGAGCGCGGCGCCGTCCTTCGCGTAGACCGTGGCGGGCACGTCGGCGCGGCCGGTGCGCACCGGGCAGGAGGGCGACCAGTACCCGAGCATGCGCGTGCCCGCCATGCCGAACGCGTCCCAGGCCCGCCACAGCGGGCGCGGGTCGGCGTTGTCGCTCCACGGCATCCGGTTGGTCATCCCGTACACCATGCCGCGCCACGGGTTGCCGCCGCCCTGCAGCATCTCGCCCATCAGCCCGAACGGGATGCCGCTGACCTCGACCAGAAAGAAGTCGGGCGGGCTGCCCTCGTAGTCGAAGTACTCGCCGAACCACAGGCGGTCGAGGTACGGGAAGTGCTCGAGGTAGAGCAGTGCGCTGTTGACGAAGCCATCGCGAGGGTTGAACTGGTTGGCGGAGTGCAGGTCGATGATGCCGGGTCGGCCCTCTGCCGTAAGCACCCGCTTGATCCGCTTCATGGTCGTGCGGTCGAACGCGACGTCGTCGAGGTAGACGCCGTCGATGCCGACGTTCTCGGCGAGCCAGCGCATCCCCTCGACGTAGTAGTTGTGCCAGCGGCTCATGCCGGAGTTGATCACCGCCGCATCTTCGAGCTCGGGCACGAACCAGGCGGGGATGTAGTCGTCGCCGAGGTGCTCCTGCAGCCACGACCAGCCGCCGCCCGGGCCGGGCGAGAACACCTCGCGGCCGAGCGAGCGCAGCGCGAACAGCTCGTACGCCCGATTCGAGAGCTCGCGCACGGTGTTGTAGATCTTGACCTCGAGTCCCCGCGCGTGCGCCTCGTCGACGTACGCCTTCATCTCCCGCCAGGCGATGAAGGGGTAGTTGATCCACGGGTTGATCGCCGTCGCGTGGTGGACGTTGACCACGGTGGCGCCGGTCGCGGCGACCTCGTCGAGCGGCGCGAAGCGGTGGTAGAAGCGGGTGCGCCACTGCGCGTCGGTGGCGAGGGGGTGGAACGGCGTGACGATCAGCGTGAGGTCGAAGCGCTGCGTCTCGCCGGCGGCCATCACCCGCGGCCCCGAGAACGCGCGCACCAGCACTGCGCCGCCGGTCTCGGCGATCGCGACTCCGCCCTTGCCGTCGTTGCCCCACGAGGGCGGCAGGTTCAGCGGCTTGGCGAGGTAGAAGTTGGTGTTCAGCGGGCGGACGTAGTTGTCGCCGCGCAGCGAGAACGCGAGTCCGGCGCTGACGCCGCCGAGCCACGCGCCGTCCTGATTCCTGGTGGCGACGTCCCACGCCCAGTCGTAGCTCGGCGGGCGCACCCCACCCTTGCGGCCGAGCCCCATCATGTACGTCGCGGCGGCCGGCGTGTACGGGATCTCGAGGCGGACGTCGTGCAGCGCCACGGCGCGGCGCGCGGTGAGCGCGATCTGCAGCGCTGCGAAGCCGTCGAACTCGATCGACCCGGCGACGGCGGCGTCGAGGTCGCCCGCCGCCGCCGACGCCGACCAGCGCACGGCGCCGGGCTCGTGCGCGACGATGCGCGGCTCGCCGCCCTGCCACGCGAGCGGCGTGCCGAGGCGGTCCTCGGCCACCAAGCGCATCGGCGCGGCGAGCACCGGGGTCGGCGCGTCGCCGATCGCCGTCATCTCGCTCGTGAAGAACGTCACGATCTCGGCCGGCAGCCCCATCCTGCCCAACGTCACCCGCCGCCCGAGCAGGTCGACCGACGCGCCCGAGACCTCGAGCGGGGTGTACGGCGCGATCACGTCGTTGCCCTGCGCCAGCGTCGAGTCGAGCCACTTCAGGCGCGTCATCTTCCACGGCTCGTCCTCGCCGCCGCGCACCGCGAGGCGCTCGCCCACGGCCAGGCGCACCCGCACCGGCGCTTCCGGCACCCCCGACGCACTCACGACCAGGGTGCCCTCGTACGCGCCGGATACTGCGTCGGTCGGCACGTCGACGCCGCACCACAGTGCCTGCACGGTCCCGGCCGGCACGTCGACACGGACCGTGAACGGCCGCCCGTCCCAGCCGGTGCCGCCCGTGTTGATGCAGTTGAAGCGCCCCGCCGGGATCCGAGCCCCGCCCGGCCCGACGAGGTCGCCGAAGCGCACCCGCACGTCGGTGAGCGGCGCGATCGCGTACACGCCGAGCTGGAGCGCGAAGTACTCGCCGCGCGCCGCCTCGCCGGCCACCGCCGGCCCCGGACCGTAGGCCGCCCACCGGTAAGGGAGGTCGGCGCGCATGCGGATCGAGCGCTCGCGGTCCTCGGGGAACACCAGCATCGCCGCCCCCGGGTGGCGCGCGCGCAGCGCCGCCGTCTCCGCCGCGGTGGCGATCAGCTCCATCTCCGAGAACGCGTCGTGCGGCGACCACGCCTGGATCGCCTCGACCGCCGCCTCGACCACGCCCTCGCCGGCGGCGACCGCCGCCAGCCACGCCGGGTCCGCGGCCTCGTCGGGCGGCGGGTAGCTGGCCTTCGGGTAGTTGGCGCTCCCCGCCAGTACGAACGGCAGGTAGTAGACGAAGTACCTGCCCGGTCCGGCGACCGGCTCGAGCCACAGCTCGCCGCGCTCGCGCGAGATCTCGCCGCGCCGGAGGTTGGCGACCCGCTCGCCGGCCGCGTTGGTGACGACGAGGCGCTTCCCCTCGGGCGCGGCGTCGCGCCGCCGCCAGTCGATCACGGCGTGCGCCGCGCGGCCGGGCGCGTCGACGCGCAGCACCGCGCGGTGGCTCCCGAGCGCGCGCTTGTCCCACGCGCCGCCGCCGTCCGTGATGCCGACCTCCTGGGTGCGCCCGGGCGCCGCCGAAAGCAGCGCCGCAGCCGCGGCGATGGCGAGGGTGCGGGCCTGTGCTCTCATGGTCGGCCCGCATTCTACGGCCGCGCCGCAGCCGCGCGAGACGGCTCGTGCCGCGCCTGTCCGCGCGCTCTCTCACCGGTCCAGCGCCCTCACGACCGCCCGCCGCTCTTCTTCTTGCGCTTGCCGCTGCTGCCGCCGGCCTGTGCGGAGCGCGAGAACGCCGCGTTGACGACGTGGCAGGAGCCGCCGCCGTACCAGCGGATGACGCTGCCGTTCGGCGTCGTCCCGAAGGTGACGACGGCATCGGCGCAGCGCGACGCGTGCCCGCAGGACGCGGTCCACACGACGCTGCCGTCGGCCGCGCGGTACATGTTCTCGCCGGACTTGTTGACGCAGGAGAGCTCGACCCGCCGGCTCTCCGCGGCCGCCGCGGCGGCGCCGAGCGCCGCCACCGCCGCGAAGGAAACGATCCACGTGCCCACTCGCATGACTTCCTCCCGAGTGAGGCGTGGACGGCCCTACTGTACTCCGGCGGGCGCCGCAGTCAAGGCCCTCCGGGTGCTCCTCCCGCTACTTCCGGTCGATGCGGCGGCGGACAGGCTTGGCCGCCACCCGAGGCTGCTCGGGCGGCAGCGCGCGGATCCTCACCTCCGGTGCGGTAACGCCCTGATAGGAGATCGTGAGCACGTCGTCGAGCCGCTCGTCGAGCGTCACGCTGCTGGCGCCGGACTTGCTCGCGTGCCCCTCGGAGAACGCGAACGCCAGCCCGGGGAGGTCGGAGAGGTCGCGCTCGACGCCGTCGCTGTAGCTGCCGGTCACGTGCAACCGGCCGCTCCGCCCCGGGTCGAGATGCAGCGCCGCCGGGAACACAGCGAGGCTCTGCAGGGTTGCCGGCACCGCAATGGTGAGGCTCACGGTGTTGCTCGTGGCCACCGGCTGGCCGCCGGCGTCGAGCGCCATTGCGACCAGCGTCTCTTCGCCGATCAACTCGGTCGGGACAGAGAGGTCGAACGTCGCGGTCGGGCCGTCCAGCCGCGCCAGGTAGAGCTCTTCCCCCCGATAGCTGAGCAGCAGGATGATCGTCGCGACGTCCGCGCTCCCGGTGACGGTCACCGAGAAGCCCTGCCCTGCCGTGAGCGCGGCGCCCGGCGCCGGGCTGGTGATCGTCAGCGACGACGCCGCCAGCGCGCGCAGCGATCCCGCGGCGTGGTTCGCGGTCGGGCAGTCCTGCGATCGCCCGCCGGACTGCAGTGCGGCCGCCCCTGCAGCGGACCGCGCGCTCGACGCAGGCGCCGACGGGAATACTCCTGCCGGCGCGTTCTCGATGGTGCAGACGGACGGTGTGAAATAGGAGAGCTCCGGCGGGTCGTAGTTGATCAGGGTGAAGCGGTCGTTGTTCCTCGGCAGGTTCAGCAGGCTCCTGACCTCGTCGATCACGTCGGGGTTGGCGGTCGACCCGACGTGGATCTGATCCTCGAACGTCGAGGTGAGAAGCCCCTGCTTGCCGCCGGCCTGGCTGGAGTGCGCGACCACGAGGTCGCTGTCCTCGCCGTTGAACACGTCGTCGAGCAGCTCGGGCGCCGAGCAGAACGGGAGGATCGACTGGATCAGGGCGGGGTAGTTCGCGTGCACGAACGAGGCGATCGGCCCCTGCGGCAGCGCAGTGGCGTAGTCGAAAACGGTGGTGAGGGCGTGAAACTGCACGTCCCCTGGGTCGTTCTGCGGGTTGTTGAGCAAGGTGTGGATGCCGTAGCTGTAGACGTTGAGATCGCAGACCGCACCGTTGTAGCACGACCCCAGGGCGGCCTCGAGCGCCGAGCAGACGAAACCGTCCGGGTCCCAGAGCTCGTCGAGCAGCCAGTTGGCCATCTGCGAGCCGGCGTGCGGGGTATTGCAGGTGATCAGCCTGCGCACGTCGTGGTTGAAGTAGAACCCCTGGACGTAGAGCCGGCTCAGGATACCGCCCATGCTGTGGCCGACGAGATCCACCTTGCCCACCGCGTAGCCCGCGTCGGCGGCCTCTTCGATCACCGAGACGACGCCGAACTCCACCTCGCGCATGTTGTCCACGAACGCGGCGTCGTTGCTGCCGGAGTAGTCCACCCGGTAGAGCAGCTCCTTCGGATAGTGATGGGAGTCGCTGGAGAAGTCCTCCTCCATCGCCGCGAACGATCCCTGATCCGCCCACAACCCGTGCGACATCACCACCGGAGGCCGGTACACGTGCAGCAGCAGCGTCGTGATCATCGCCTTCTCGCCGAACTGCGAGCGGTCGTACTCGATGCCGATGTAGATGTCGCGGCTCACCTCGCCTTCCGGCGGCGGGTCGGTCGGGTGCGTGTACCTGAAGACAAGGTGTCGTTCCGCGAGCTCCGTGACCTCGATGCTGCCATAGACGGCTGGGTCGGGAAGCTCGAGTTTCTCGCCGAACTCGTTGAGAATGTATGGCCTTGGCCAGTTGAACTGGCTCACGCAGCCGACACCCAGAACGTCGACGTGGCGCAGCTCGAACTCCGTGGCCTGCGTGCCGTCGCACGTCACCTTGAACTCGGGCAGCGGGTACTCGATGGCCGCGCAGCGCTGCGAGATCGCCCGGTTCGAGCCGAAGCGCGAGTGCCCGGGGATCCGCCAGTAGTGCGTGATCTCGTCGTGGATGCACGCTCCGCACGCGGCGTCGTCGAGCTGCGCCACCGCCGGCGCGCCGAAACAGAGGAGGAACAGCGCACCACCGAGGAGAACCCGGGAGGACGCCACGATCCTTCCTTGTGCGACTGTGTCTCTTTTCACTGTGATCATTCTACCGACCGCACGGCGCGAGTCAACCCCAGCCAACGCACACCGCCGTCACTGCCTCGCTGCCCGCCATGGCGGGAACAAACCGGCGCTGCCGGCCGTTCGCCCCCGTCAATAGGCAGTGCGCTTCGGAGGCACTTCGGGGAGATGGACATGACCACTGCAACCCCTGCCAACGGTCGCCTGTTGGCGACCGCCTTTGTCGCCGGGCCGGCCCTGCTCCTGCTCGCCGCGCTCTCCTACACGCTCGGCGTCGGCCTGATACCGCCCGGGCTGACGAGCTGGGTCGAGGGGATCCTCGGCTCGTACGCGCTCGCGTTCTTCGTCCTGATCTACCTCGAGCTGTCGCGGCGGCTGTCCGCGACGCACCCGCGTCTCGCCGCGTTCACTTCGGTGACGGGGCTGTTCGGCGCCGTGACCGGCTTCGCCCTCGAGTTTCTCCGGGTGGTGGAGCACTCGCTGCGCCTGCACGGCGCCGGCGACGCGATCTGGCAGTCGTATTACCAGCACCCAAGCTGGCAGATGCTGGCCGTCGGGCTGCTCGGGCCGCTGTTCCCGCTCACCTCGATCCTGCTGGGGATCGGCTTCCTGCGTGCCGGGACGTTGCCGCGACCGCGGGCCGCGGCGCTCCTCGCGGCCGGCATTCTCTTCCCGCTCGCACAGGTGTTCGAGATCCCGATCGCGTTGCGTGTCGGCTACCCGCTCGCCGCACTGCTCTGGCTCGTCGCCCTCGCGCCGGTCGGCGTGGCGATCGCCCGCCGGTCCGCGCTCCCGACGACGTCGTCGTGACGCGGCGCTGCAGCCGCGTTGGCACCGAGGCAGTCTGCGGCCGCCGCACCCCACGCGGCGCCGGTCAGGAGGACGCCACGACCGCCGTGGCGGCCGCCGCCTGCGCCGCTGCCATCGCGGCCGCAGCCTCGATGGACGAGGCGCCGGAGAACGACACCAGCCCGCTGCCCAGCCCCTTGAGCTTGTTGCGCCAGCGGACGACGCCGGAAGCGCCGTCGAGGCAGAACAGCTCGCCGCCCGCGCCGGCGTAGACGGCGTCGCCGTCCGCCCACACCGTAATGAACGACGACATCTTCAGCTTCGTGCGCCAGATCTCCTGCCCGTCGGAAGACCTGATCGCCACCACGTGGCTGCCGATGCCGATGAAGACGACCTTGTCCCTCGTGATCATGAGACCTCCTTCGCGCATGCTACGCTCGACGGCAGGCGGAGGGGACGATGCGCATGACCAGGGAAGCCGGAGCCGGCGCCGTGGCACTTGCGCTCGCGCTGCTGGCGGCCGGGTGCGCGACACGTTTCAGCGCCCAGGCGGTCCGCACCGAGATCGCACGGCAGACGGGCGAGGACCCGCAGAGCGTTTTCGAGCTCAACCTGGGGCAGGTGACGATGGCGCTCGCGCGGCATCTCCTCGCCGGAGAAGCCTCCGACGGAGAGTTGCCGCTGGCCGGCCTCGAGCGCTTCGAGCTGGCGATGTACGGCCTGCCGGCCGGCGTGCTCGACGGCAGCCGGCGCCTCGACTTCACGGCGATGCCGGTGCGCGGCTGGGAGCCGACGCTGCGCGTCGCGAAGGAGGGACGGTCCGGCGTGGTGCTCGTGCGCGCCTCGGGCGAGGCGATCGGCGACCTCGTGCTGCTCGCCGCCGGCGAGAAGAACGCGCTGTACGCGCGGTTGCGCGGCACGCTGTCGCGCGAGCTGCCGGCAGCCCTCGGCGAGGCGCTGGAGAGCGGCGGCACGGAGGCGGTGCAGCGCGAGCTGCAGTCGCTCGCGGGGCCGCAGCAATGAGATCCAGCGCATGAACGAGGAACCGCTCCTGGCGGCGACCGAGCGCTACGTCCGCAAGGACTTCCGCGGCTCCAGCCACCGCATCCTCGCCGCCTGGGTGCGCGAGCTGCCGCCGCGCACGCGGATCGTCGAGCTCGGCGTCGCCGCCGGCCACCTGGCGGCGATCGTCGGCCGCCGCGACCTCGAGTGGCTGGCGCTCGAGGCCGATCCCGGCCACATCGGCGAGCTGCACCGCCGCTTCTCGGGGGCGGCGATCGTCGACGTGCAGGGGCTGACGCGGCTGCCGCGCGGCCACGACGTGATGATCATGGCCGACGTGCTCGACCACCTGATCAACCCGGAGCACATCCTGCGCATGGCGCACGACGCGCTGCCGCCGGGCGGCGCGCTGCTCGTCTCGGTGCCCAACGTGGCGCACCTGTACGTCCGCCTGGTGCTGCTGTTCGGCCGCTTCCCGTACGCCGAGCGCGGCATTCTCGACCGCACCCACCGCGTGTTTTTCACCCGCCGGTCGACGCGCGAGCTGCTCGAGCGCTGCGGCTTCGCGATCGAGCGCGAGACGGTGTCGACGGTGCCGCTGCCGCTCGCCTTCCCGCGCTGGCCGCGCTGGCTGCTGGGGGCGTCCGGATGGCTGCTCGAGGCGGTCACGCGCGTGTTCCCGAAGCTGCTCGGCTTCCAGTTCGTCATCGGCGCGCGGCGGCGGTGACGCGGCGCGCGGGGGGAAGGACGCGATGACACCAGACCAGTTGCGTTCCGTGATCGCCGACCTCGAGGCGAGGGTCACGCTGGCCAGCCCGGGCCCGCCCGCCGCGATCGCCTTCGCGGCGCCGGCCACGGCGGACCTGGAGCGGCTCGGAGTGCGGGGAGATGAGGCGCGCCGCCTGCTCGACGCGCCGTGGTGGCCCGAGATGGTCGCCGACATCGTCGACACGCCGGGCTTCTGCGGCGCCGGCGAGCCGCCGGCGACCGTGCTGCGCTACGCCCGCGACGTGGTCGGCGAGTACATCCGCAAGCGCTTCTCTCCCGCCGGATAGGACCCGCCCGCGGCGCACCGGGCGGCGGCCGGTCCAACGCACGCCTGCCCCACGCAGGCGCCCGCGGTGCGCGGCGGATGCTTCGGATCGAGGCCGGCCGCCCGGCGGGCGGCCGCTACTCCGTCGTGTGCGCGATGACGCGCTCGATCGCCCGCTCGCACACCGGGCAGAACGGCTTGGACCCCTTGGTGAACATGATGCAGTCGAGCGCCGGCCGGTACAGCCCCTTCGCCGCGTAGCCGGCGCCCTCGAACGCGCCCACCTTGCCCGCGAAGGCGCTCGCCGCGAGGAACGCGTCGACCTTGCGGGCATGCTCAAGCGACATCGCCTCGCCCTCGGCCTTCAGCCTCTCGACCTCGGCCGCGGGCACGCCGGCGCGCATCGCCGCCGCGATGCGCGCGTTGTGTTCCTCTCGCACCTTCTGGTAGGCGTTGTCCATCTCGTCGAATGCGCCCTTCTCCCACGGCGTCGGTACCGCGGTTCCAGGCGTGACGAGGTCGCGCCACTTCAGCGCCGCCGGGTCGAGCAGCGCCGTGATGTTGGCCTCGGCCGGCTCGACGCCGGCCGGGTAGAACTCGTTGTACGCCACCGACGAGGTGTAGTACTCGTCGGCGAGGCCGGCGAAGGAGTGGCCGAACTCGTGGACGAGGATGTACGGCGTCCACTGGTTGTCGGAGGTGAAGGTGCAGAACGAGTTGTAGATCCCGCCGCCGCCGTAGCGCGCCTGGTTCACCATGATGTAGAGGGTGTCGTACGGCGCCGCGGCGGCGACGTCGTGCAGCGCCCGGTTCTCCTCGGTGAGCACGTAGCGCTCGGAGCCGAGCGAGTCGAACGACGCCCCGACCGCGGTGGTGCGCCAGACGCCGCGGCTCGGCTCGTCGCAGCCGCTCTCGAGCGAGGGCCGGAGCAAGCCGCGCACCGCGAAGCGCCCCCTGTGGCGGGCGAACGGCTGCTGCGCGAACAGGATCCCCACCACCCGGGCGAGGTCGGCGCGGAACTTCGCCTCTTCGGCCGCGGTGTACCCCTCGCCGACCACGGCGACGTCGACGCACCTGTGCGGGTCGCCGCAGGGGAGCGCCTCGACGACGATCGCGCCGGGCGCCGGCGTCTCGCGCACCACCGTCCACGAGGCCGGGTCGATCTCCGTCTCGAAGACGGGCTTGAGCGTCCGGTCGCGCTGCCGCCGCTCGATCACCAGGCGCACCTTCGCCCTCGGGAACGGCGCCAGGATCGTCTCGTGATAGGTGCGTCGCACGCCGGCGGCGGCGGCGCCGGTGGTGCGGTACTCGCCGAAGTACGAGTCCCAGGCGCGCGAGTACAGCGCCGCGCCGGTGGCGGCGTCGCGCAGCGTCGCGAGGTAGGCGCCGACGCCGAGCTCGTCGAGCAGGCGGGTGCGGCTGCCGGCCCACGTGCCGCCGGCGATGACGCGGTCGAGGGCGAACAGCTCCTCGGATGCGTTGCCGACGTGGTGGACGTCGACGCGCAGCGTGCGGTCGAGGAAGAAGCGGTCGAACGCCGCCTGCGGCTCGGCGGCGGGCGCCGCGGCGGCGGCGAGGGCGGTCACAAAGGCGATGGCGATGGCGCGCATGGCGTTCTCCCGCGGGGCAGGATACGCGCGGCCGCTCCCCGCCGGAAGCCGGGGTGCAACCTTCGCCGGCGGCGGCCGTACTTCGGGCAGATGCCTCACCTCCTTCACGGGCCGGGCCCCTCACCCGGCCCTCTTGCTGTTCGCCCTGGCCGGTCACGCTGCAGCGTCTCCTCAAAACGTCCTTGCGTCGGATCGCGTCGGCTAACGTCGGGTCGCCGCCGTCGCCGGTCACTGTCTCCGGTAACGCTTGACGTCGCGCCCCGCCGCCGTCTAGCCTCACGGCAGGCACTGCCTGGAGTCGGGGGGGACAACATGAGGAGTATCAATGTGGAGCACATCGTGCTCTCGCTCGTGGTGGCGGGGGCGGCGTACCTGGGCGTCTGCACCGGCGCGGGGGCGCAGACGCTCGACGACGGGCTGCTCGACGCGGCGTGGTTCGGCGTTCCCGGAATCGAGTTCAGGAAGACCGAGGAGATCGACTACCTGTGGGTCAAGCAGGGGTTCACGATCGCCGGGACGTCGATCAGGATCGACGACTGGTCCGACCCCGAGCTCCTGATGAAGAAGCGCGACGCGAAGGACTCGGCGAAGGCCGTCGAGATCACCGAGCAGTTCCCCGGTCTGCTCAAGGGCAGCCTGCTGTCGTCGCTCGCCGGCATGGCGAAGGTGTCGCGCAAAGAGGGCGACCTCGTCCTCACCGGGCGGATCGTCGACTGCAACGCCGGCAGCAAGGCTGCCAAGTGGCTGGTCGGGATGGGCGCCGGCGCCGCCGCGGCGACGTGGGACATGAAGCTCACCGACGCCGCCTCCGGCGAGGTCGTGCTCGCGCTCCACCACCGCGCGATCTCCGGTACCGCCATGTCCGAAATCGACGACAAGATCATCAAGTGGCTGGAGAAGCTCGGCGAGGCGCTGAAGGCCGACATCGGCCGGGTGTACGCAGCCGGGAAGAAGGCGACCAAGTAGCCGGGGCGGCCCGCTCGCCGCGAGCCGCCGCCGGGCACGCTCCCGCGGAGAGCGCTCGTGAGCGGGATCGCGGTGATCGGCGGGCTGCTCGGCGGCGTCGGGCGCTTCCTCCCCGGCATGGGGGCGTGGCGCTCACCGTGCGCATGAAGTTCTCGAGCGCCAGCCGCCTGCCGCAGCGCCTCCGCATGATCCGCTGCCGCGAGGCGGCGGCCGAGCTCACCGTGGAGGCAGCGGCGCGCCGGATAGCCGGTGCCCGCCCCCGGCCCGCACCGGGGTGCCGCGCCGCGCGCCTCGCGGGATGTAACCTCGCACCGGCGGCGGACGTCTAGCCTGGCGAGGGGCGGATAACGGCCACGCCCCGGGACACGAGAGGAGAACGATGACCATGTCAGACCAGACCCCGAGACGCAAGCGACTCACCCTCGCCGTCATCGCCGCCGGCACCGCCGTCGCGGTCGCCGCCGCGGCGATGCCGGCCGCCGCGGCGATCCGCGGCGCCCTGCGCGGCAAACGCACCGTCAACGCCGAGACACCACGAGAGATGAGCCCGCTCACCGTGCTCTCCGACCTGCTCGGCCGCCTCGACCTGAGCGACGAGCAGCGGGGGCAAATCAGGGCGATCCTCTCCGAGCACAAGGAGGCGCTGCTGCGGATCGCCGCCGCCGAGCACTCCGGCCGCGCGACGCTGCGCGCGGCGATGCACCGGAGCGAGGTGGATGCGGCGGCGGTCACCGCCGCTGCCGGCGCCGTGGCGCGAGCCGACCTGCAGCTCTCGCTCGAGCGGGCGGCGATCTTCGCCGAGGTGTACGCCGTGCTCAGCGAAGCGCAACGGGCGGAGCTCGCCGCCTTCGCCGCCGAGGTGAAGGCCACCATCGCCGAGCGGCTGGCCGCCTGGGCCGGCGCGGGTCTCGACCCCGCGCAGCTCGCGGGCCGTTTCGGCAACCGTCTGGGCCTCACCCCCGAGCAGAAGGAGGAGATCGGGACGATCCTGCGCGAGCACAGGGACGAGCTTGCCGCCATCATCGCCGCCGAGGCGGCGGCGCGCACCGCGCTCAACGCGGCGATCCACCGGCCGGCCGTCGACGACTTCGCGGTGCGGCGGGCCGCGGCGGCCGTGGCGGCGGTCGATCTCCGGCTCGACCTCGAGCGCGCCGCGCTGTTCGCCGAGCTCTGGGGCGTGCTCGACAGCGGGCAGCAGGCGCAGCTCTCCGAGCTCCTGGCCGGGCTCGAGGCGCGCATCGACGCCCGCGTGCAGGCGCTGCTGACGATCTTCCGGGCGCTGTTCTGAGCCGGGGGCACGCCCTACGGGCAGGGGCTGTGACGTGGAGAGGCGTTGACCGCGGCGACCACGGCGGCGGCGGACGAGCCGGACGAGCGCCAACTGGTCCGCCGCGTCCTCGGTGGCGACCAGGAGGCGTTCGCCCTCCTGGTCCGCCGCCACCAGCGGCAGGTCGCGGCGATGGCGGGACGCTTTTTCCGCCGGCGCGAGACCGTGGAGGACGTGGCGCAGGAGGTGTTTCTCAAGGCGTACCAGGCGCTGGCGAGGTTTCGCGGGGACGTGCCGCTCGCGCACTGGCTGGCACGCATCACGACCAACACCTGCTACGACCGGCTGCGCGCGCAGCGGCGCTCGCCGGAGGTCGCCGCCAGCGAGCTCCCTGGCGCGCCGGCCGACTTCTGGGAGCGGGTGGCGGCGCCCGAGACGGCGGACGACGAGACGTTCTGGCGGCGCGAGGACGCGCGGCTGACCGCCGAGGCGCTGCTCGCGCGCCTGCCGGCCGCCGATCGGCTGCTGCTCACGCTGCTGGTGTTGCAGGAGCTCGAGGTCGCCGAGGTGGCCCGCCTCACCGGGTGGTCGCGGGTCAACGTCAAGGTGCGCGCGCTGCGGGCGCGACGGCGCATGCGGCGCCTGCTCGCGCACAGGCCGCCGCAGCGCGCGGGAGGTGATCGATGACCGACACGAGCGCATCCGACAGATTCGGCGAGGAGCGCGCCATGCGGCGCGTGCTGCGGGCGGCCGCGGCCGACGCGGACGTCGGCGAGCTGCACCCGGCGTTCGCGGCGCGGGTGGCGGCGCGCGCGGCCGCCGCCCCGCCGTTCTCGCCGCTGCTGACGCTCGCCCTCGCCGCGCGGCCGCTGCTCCCGGCCCTGGCCGTCGCCGCCCTCGGCATCTCGGCGTGGGGCGCCTACGAGACAGTGCAGCTCGAGCGCGCCCAGCGCGCGAGCGTCGAGCACGTGCTCGGCGGCGCGGGCGGCGGCGACGCCCTGCTCGCCGCGCTGCTGCTCGACGGCGGCGCCGCCGCGGCGCCGGGCGGCCGGCGATGAGCCCGGCCCGCGCCCGCGCGCTGATCGCCGGCGTCTTCCTGCTCGGCTTCCTTGCCGGCGCCGCCGCCCTGCTGGTGGTGAGGGCGCGGGTCGAGCGCCGGCTGCTCGACTCGCCCGACCCGCTCGCCCGCGTCGTCGTCTACACGCTCAACCGCGAGCTGCGCCTGAGCCCCGAACAGCGCCGCGAGGTGTACCGGGTGATGCGCGAGTCGCGCGTCGAGGTGCTGGCGGCGACCGCCGAGGCGCTGCCGCGGCTGCTCGAGATCTTCGACCGTTCGCAGGCGGAGATCCGCGCGGTGCTCACCCCGGCGCAGCGGGAGAAGTTCGACCGCCTGGTCGCCGAGCGCCGCCGCCTGCTGCTGCGGCCGCACGGGGCGGCGCCGCCGCGTTGACCGGCGGCAGCACCGACGGCTCGCCACGGCCGGCGCCTTCCCGACGCGGCGCCCAGGCCACGCTGCCGGCGGCTGCTCGGCTCCCTCCGGCCCCCGCGAGTGCGCCGCGTGGTGGTCGCCGCACCGGCCGGCCTCCCCAGGCTCGCCCGGCACGCGTCGGCCTACGGCCTGGTGGCCGCTCCGCGCGCCGCGAGCTCGGCGGCAGCACGATCCGCTCCGGTCACCGCCAGGGCGCCCGCGCCGCCGCGACGGCGGCGGGGATTCACCGGCGCCGGGCCGCCGGCGCACCTACTTCGTGTCGAGGATGAGCGGCAGGCCGTCCTTACCGGCGCCGATGACGATCACCTTGGCGTTCGGCGAGCTGGCGATCTTCTCGGTGGCCTCGATCCCCTTCCAGCGCAGCAGCGGCTCCGAGATCCCCTTGGTGACGATGTCCTGGAAGTCGGCGATCCCCTGCGCCTCGATCCGCTTGCGCTCGGCCTCCTGCTTCTCCTTGAGGAGCACGAACTCCATGCGCTGGCTCTCCTGCTCGGCGCGCAGCTTCTCCTCGATCGCCTGCGTCAGGCCGCCTGGAAGCCCGACTTTGCGCAGCGGCGTCGCCTCGACGGTGATGCCGCGCGGCTCGACGAGCTTCTGCAGGTCGCTGAGAATCGTGCGCGCCACCACCTCGCGTTCGGAGGTGTACAGCGCCTTGGCGTCGTACGTGGCGGTCACGCCGCGCGCCACCGAGCGGAACTGCGGCTGCAGGATGATCTCGACGTAGTTCGGCCCGATCGTCTTGTATACCTCCGGCGCCCGCTCCGGATTGAGGTGGAACAGTCCCGAGATCTCGAGCCCCACGGTCAGCCCCTCCTTCGAGGGGACGTCCATGACCTCCTTGAGCTCCTGCGTCTTGACCGACATCTTGACGATGCTCGCCAGCGGGTTGCGCATGTTGATCCCCGCCTTCAGCGATGTCGGCGACACCGTGCCGAAGAAGTCCACCACCCCGACGTGACCGGCCGGAACGACGGTGAGGCACTGCGCCAGCGCCACCACCGCCGCGACGGCCGCGATCGCCAGCGGCGCGCCGCCGACCGTCTGGCCGAGCGGGCCGCGGCCAAGCTCCCCCGAACGCCGCCCCGACCGCCACGCGAGAAACGCCGCCGCCGCCACCGCCACCGCCACCACGAACACCATCGCACCCTCCCACGGCGGCGGCGCAGACGTTACGCGGCCGCCGTCTCCACACGATACCAGCAGGTCGTGAAGAAACGCCTACGGCGCGAGCACGGCGCGCAGCAGCGCGCTCGCCTGCGCCGCGATCCCGGGCGCCTGGCTCTCGCGCGGGCCGGCGACGTCGAGCGCGGCGACGGCGTGGCCGGCGATCCATGCGGCAACCGCCGCGGTGTCCGGCTCGCCGGCGAGGTCGACGGTCAGGCACGGCCGGCCGAGGCGCCGCGCCACCGCCACGGTGAGCGCCGTGCCGCCGCGCAGCCTCCCGCGGTGGAGCACCAGCACCGCGTGGGCGTCGCGCACGTTCCACTCGGTGCGCTGGGAGTACGCCGCCGACGGCGTCTCGCGCAGGGGGTAGCGGACGGGGATGCGCCCGTCCTCGGCGCGCCGCCCGCGCGGGCACCAGCCGCCGCAGGGGAGCCCGAGCGCCAGCGCGACGTCGAGCGCCGCCCGGTCCACGCCGGTCTGTCCACCCGAGAGGACCCTGGGGCCAGGCTTGCCTTCCTGCATGCTCTTCCTCGCCGAAGCGGCCGCACCCGCCTGACGCACCCTCCCGCGATCCGAAGCGCGACAGGACCCCGGTTCGGGCGGCCTCCGCGGCGCCGCTGTTATATCATCGGAGCGCATGAAACACCCGTTGCGGATCGCCATCGGAGCGGACCACGGCGGTTTTGAGCTCAAGCAGCAGCTCGCCGCGTACGTCGCCGCGCTCGGCCACGCGGTCACCGACTGCGGCACGTCGGGCAGGGAGCCCGTCGACTACCCGCGCTTCGCGCAGGCGGTCGCCGCGCAGGTCGCGTCCGGAGCGTGCGAACTCGGGATCATGGTCGACGGCGCCGGGATCGGCTCGGCGATGGCGGCGAACAAGGTGCCCGGAGCGCTCGCGGCGGCGTGCTACACCGAGGCGCTGGCGAAAAACGCCCGCGAGCACAACGACGCGAACGTGCTCACGCTCGGCGCCGGACACGTCGACGTCGAGACGGCGAGGCGCATCGTCGCGGTGTTCCTGGCGACAGAGTGCACCGAGGAGCGCCACCGGCGGCGCGTGCAGATGATCCGCGACCTCGAGCGGGCGGCCGCCGGCGTCTCTGCTGAGGACCTCGGCCGCATCGTCGCCCGCGTCCAGCAGATGACCGGTTCCCGCAAGAGCGCGCCGGCGCCGCGAACGCTTGCTCCGGCCGACGTGGCGAAGCTGATCGACCACACGCTGCTCAAGCCCGAGGCGACGCGCGGCGACATCAGGAAGCTGTGCGAGGAGGCGAGGAAGTACTCGTTCTACTCGGTGTGCGTGAATCCGACGTATGTCCGCCAGTGCCGAGAGGAGCTGCGCGGCTCGGACGTCAAGGTGTGCTGCGTGGTCGGCTTTCCGCTCGGCGCGCAGCCGACGGAGAGCAAGGCGCTCGAGGCGCGGCGCGCGATCCGCGAGGGCGCGCGCGAGGTCGACATGGTGATCAACATCGGCGCGCTGAAATCGGGCGACGACGACGCCGTCTTCAAGGATATCCGCGGCGTCGTCGAGGCGTGCAGGGACGGCCGCGCCGTGTGCAAGGTGATCCTCGAGACGGCGCTGCTCAACGAGGGCGAGAAGCGGCGCGGCTGCCGGCTGGCGATGAAGGCGGGCGCCGACTTCGTCAAGACCTCCACCGGGTTCTCCTCCGGCGGCGCCACGGTTGAGGACATCCGGCTGATGGCCGAGGAGGTGGCGCCGCGCCGGCTCGGCGTCAAGGCGTCCGGCGGCGTGCGCACCTTTGCCGACGTGCTCGCGATGATCGCGGCCGGCGCGACGCGGGTCGGCTGCAGCGCGAGCGTGAAGATCATGGAGGAGGCCCTCGCCTCGTACGGGCAGAACGTCCGCGCCCCGGCCTCCGGCGGGAAGGGGTAGCCGATGTCGGAGCTGCGCTGCTACGTGTTCCTCGACTCGCTGCAGCCGAAGTACGCGTCGTTCCTCGGCACCGTCGCGCAGGGGTTCCTGCCGGTGCCGGGGCAGGCGTCGCTGTTCGTCGAGGTGGCGCCGGGCATGGACATCATGCGGGTCACCGACGTGGCGCTCAAGGCGACCGACGTTCGCCCCGGCATGATGATCATCGAGCGCCTGTACGGCATGCTCGAGATCCACTCCGACTCGCAGGCGGACGTGCGCGCCGCCGGCCGCGCGATCCTGGATGCGCTCGGCCTGAAGGAGGAGGAGCGGATCAAGCCGGAGATCTTCACCAGCCAGGTGATCCGCAACATCTCCGACTACCACTGTCAGCTCATCAACCGAACCCGCCACGGCGACATGATCGAGCCGGGGCAGACGCTGTACGTGATGGAGTGCGCGCCCGCGGGGTACGCTGCGATCGCCGCCAACGAGGCGGAGAAGGCGGCCGACATCAACATCCTCGAGGTGCGCGCGTTCGGCTCGTTCGGCCGCGTCTACCTTGGCGGCGAGGAGCGCGACATCGACGTCGGCTACCGCGCCGCCGAGCAGGCGATCGCCGACATCACCGGCCGCAAGGCGACGAAGGGCGGCGGGTGATGGCTTCCCCGGGAGGCGTCATCCCGAGGAGCGGCGCGCAGCGATGCAACGGGGGATCCCGCAGCGCATGGAGTGCAACCGACCGCGCTCCCGGCGGCGCGGGGTCCTGCGTCGGCCTTCGGCCTCCTCAGGACGACAGGCACGGTCGCGGCGACCAGGACCAGCAGGAGATCAAGGAGGATCTGTGATGCTCGAAGCGCTCGGCATGATCGAGACGAGGTCGTTTCCGGCCGTGGTGGAGGCCGCGGACGCCGCGGTCAAGGCCGCGAAGGTGGAGCTGGTCGCCTACGAGAAGACCGGCGGCGGCTACACGACGGTGATCGTGCGCGGCGACGTCGCCGCCGTGAAGGCGGCGTGCGACGCCGCCCAGATCGCCGCCGGCCGCGTCGGCGAGGTGGTCGCGGTGCACGTGATCGCCCGCCCGCACCTCAACGTCGACCAGGTGATGCCGCTCGGCCGTCAGGCCGAGGCGCGCGGCTCCAAGAAGTAGCGCCGCGCCTGCGCGCGGTGGGAGCTCGGGCCGATGGTGCTCGCCAGAGTGGTCGGTACGGTCGTGGCGACCCGCAAGGAGGGCAGCCTCGAGGGGCTGAAGCTGCTGCTCGTGCGGGTGATCGACGAGGAGGGCAGGGAGACCGGCGCCGGCATCGTCGCCGCCGACGCCGTCGGCGCCGGGCCGGGCGAGGTGGTGCTGGTCGCGTCGGGCTCCTCCGCCCGCCAGACGGTGGTGACCGACAGGCGGCCGGTCGACGCGGTGGTGATGGCGATCGTCGACTCGGTCGCGGTCGGAGGTGTGGAGAAGTACCGCAAATGAAGACATGGTTCGTGGTTGGGAAGAACCAAGACCATGGCGCCTTCGCGCGCCTTCTCTACTGCTGTTTTTCACGAGCCACGAACCACGAACCACGCGCGAGCGAGCGGAGCGAGTGAGCGCATGGCGAAGTTTACCGACGAGGAGATCGAGGCGATCGCGCGGCGCATCGTCGCCGACCTCGAGGGGCGCCCGCCGGAGACGGCGGCGCCCGCCGCGGGCGGCGCGCCCGAGCCCGGCGGCGGCCTCGGCATGTACCCGACGGTCGACGCGGCGGTCGCGGCGGCGGCGAAGGCGCAGCCGGTGTTCGTGGCGCTGCCGCTGGCGCAGCGCGCGCGCATCATCGCCGCGATCCGCGCCACGATGCTCGAGAACCTCGACGCGCTGGCGCGCGCCGCGCACGCCGAGACCGGCCTCGGGCGCGTCGAGGACAAGGTGGTCAAGAACCGCCTGGTCACGGAGAAGACCCCCGGCCTCGAGGATCTCCAGCCGCTCACCGTCACCGGCGACCACGGGCTGACGCTCACCGAGCCGGCGCCGTTCGGCGTGATCGGCGCGATCACGCCGTCGACCAATCCGACCTCGACGATCATCTGCAATGCGATCGGCATGCTCGCCGCCGGCAACACGGTCGTGTTCAACGCCCACCCGTCCGCCAGGGCGTGCTCCGCACAGACGGTGGCGCTGCTCAACCGGGCCGTCGTCGGGGCCGGAGGCCCGCCCGACGTCGCCGTCTCCGTCGCCAACCCGACGATCGAGACCGCGCAGGAGCTGATGCGCCACCCGGGCGTGCGCCTGCTGGTGGTCACGGGCGGCGGCGCCGTCGTCAAGGCGGCGATGGCCTCCGGCAAGCGCGCGATCTGCGCCGGTCCCGGCAACCCGCCCGCGGTCGTCGACGAGACCGCCGACATCGACAAGGCGGCGCGCGACATCGTGCTCGGCGCCTCCACCGACAACACCATCATCTGCGTCGACGAGAAGGAGACGATCTGCGTCGCGGCGGTCGCCGACCAGCTCGTCAAGGCGATGCTCGCGCACGGCGCTGCGCTCGTCGGCCCGCACCTGCTGCCGCGCCTCGAGGCGCTGCTGTTCACCGAGCAGCACGGCCCGCGCCGGCATGCCGCGATCAACAAGGACCTGATCGGCAAGAACGCCGCCGACATCCTGGCCCGCATCGGCCTCTCGGTGCCGCCGGCGACGCGGCTCGGCGTCGTCGAGGTCGACGTCGACCACCCGCTGCTGTGGACCGAGCAGATGCTGCCGATCATGCCGGTGTGCCGCGTGCGCAACGTCGACGCCGCGATCGACCTCGCGGTCGCCGTCGAGGGCGGCAACCGCCACACCGCCGTGATGCACTCGCGCAACATCGACGCGCTCTCGCGCATGGCCAAGCGCTGCGACTGCTCGATCTTCGTCAAGAACGGCCGCTCGCAGGCTGGCCTCGGCCTCGACGGCGAGGGGTCCTGCTCGTTCACCATCGCCTCTCCCACCGGCGAGGGGATGACCGGCCCGCGCTCTTTCTCGCGCTGGCGCCGCTGCACCTTGGTCGACCACTTCAGGATCACGTGAGATGAAGACCCACCCCGCCCTCGCGCTCGTCGAGCTCTCCGACATCCCGGCCGCGGTGCGCGCCACCGACGCGATGGTCAAGAAGGCGCCGATCGCACTGCTGCGCTGCGGCACGATCACCCGCGGCCGCTGGCTGACGCTGATCGGCGGCTCGACCGCCTCGGTCGATGAGTCGCTCGCCGCCGGCCTTGAGGCGGGCGGCGACGCGGTGGTCGACCATCTCCTGCTGCCCGACGTGCATGCACGGCTGTTCGAGGCGGTGACCGGGGTACGCAACCCGCCGAAGGCCGGCGCGCTCGCGGTCCTCGAGACCGCCACCGCCGCGGCCGCGGCGCGCGCCACCGAAGCCGCGCTCAAGGGCACCGGCGTCGAGCTGGTCGAGATCCGCCTCGCCGACGCCGGCCTGGGCGGCAAGGGTTTGGCGATCTACTCCGGCGACCTCCCCGAGGTCGAGGCGGCGGTCTCGCTCGCGCAAGGAGTGCTCGCCGCGATCGATCGCACCGCCTCGGTGACGATCATCCAGGCGCCCCACGAGGCGCTCTACGCCGCCCTCGCGCACGGCACCGCGTTCGCTCGCGCCGAGTTGCTCGACCTCGGCGGCGAGGGCTAGCGCGATGCTGCTCGGGCGCGTCGTCGGCACCGTCGTCCCCTGCGTGGTGTATCGGGGGCTCGAGGGGTGCCCGATGCTGCTGGTGCAGCCGCTCGACAAGGCCGGCAAGCCGACGGGCCGCGCGCTGGTCGCCGCCGACGCCACCCGCATGGCCGGCCCCGGAGAGTTCGTGTATTACGAGGGCGGCCGCGAGGCGGCGATGGCGCTCGACCCTTCTTTCGTTCCGGTCGACCACGCGATCGTCGGCATCGTCGACGCCTTCGCCGTCCCGGGGGTCGACCAGTGATCCTCGGCCGCGTCATCGGTTCGATCACCTCGACGATCAACCACCCGTTCTACGACGGCCGCACGCTGCTGGTGGTCGAGAGGACCGACGCCGCCGGCGCGCCGCTCGCCGACTACCTGATCGCCGTCGACACCGTCGGCGCCGGCCCCGGCCAGCGCGTCCTCGTCCTCGACGAGGGCAACGGCGCCCGCCAGGTGTTCGCTTCGAGCGACGCCCCCGTACGCTCGGCGGTCGTCGGCATCGTCGACGACGTCGACACGCGCGGGTGACCGCCGCCGGCCGACGAGCTACTCGGGCGTGACGAGGGAGGCGGTGCTCACCAGCTCCTCGAGGAGCGCGAGCGCGGAGCTGCCGGTCATCGAGAACGGGTCCAGCGCCGATGCCTCGGAGAAGCGGAGCACGGTGCCGAGGTTGACGCGGTTGAGGTTGACGCTGGCCATCCGCCAGCACGGGAAGCGGCGCTCGGTGATCTCGGCGTAGTCGAGGAGCGTGACGTCGCGGTGCCGCGGGTCGGCGAGGATCATGGCGTACAGCGCGTTCACCGCCGCGCGCCCGCCCTCGAGCACCTGCAGGAACACGCCGCTCTGGGCGGAGGAGCAGAGAATGCCGGTGATCCCGTGCTCGTGGTTGTAGGTGTGGGCGTGCTCGAGGATCGACGCCAGCAGCGCGTCGTCGATCGCGCCCGTGGCGCGGCTCGCGTAGAGGAGGCGTACCAGCATGGCGTCCCGCCCTAGTCCTTTCGATCCGTCAGCAGCGACAGGAACTCCCGCCGCAGGTCGGGGTTCTTCAGGAACGACCCGCGCATGATGCTGTTGGTCATCTTCGAGTCCATGTCCTTCACGCCGCGCCACTGCATGCAGTAGTGGTCGGCCTCCATCACGATCGCGAGGCCGTCCGGCTGCATCTTGTCCTGCAGGAGCTGGGCGAGCTGCGAGATCGCCTCCTCCTGGA
>CAZQLL010000052.1:0-22666 GCA_964594125.1 uncultured Thermoanaerobaculia bacterium
CGACCTCCCCTCGCCCGCGAAGTGAATTCGCGGGCTTCACCCCACCGCGCCGGCGTCGCTGGCGCTCCGCCGGACCGCAGAGGAACCGCGCTGGCGCTCGAGGGGGAGGTCTTGCGACCTCACCGCGCCGGCGAAGAGAGTTCGCGGGCTTCACCCCACCGCGCCGGCGTCCCTGGCGGGCCGCCGGATCGCCGACGAACCGCAATGGAGCTCGATGCTGGAGCTCTCGCGGCCTCCCGTCGGCGGCGAAGGCGCCGGCGGGAACCTGCCCGCGGCGGCAACGTAGTATCGTTGTGCCGGTCATGGGCCGTTCATCGTCGTCGGGACTGCTGTCCGTGCTCGCCTTCGGCGTCGCCGCGTTCCTCGTGGCGTGCCTGTCGATCCTGGACATGTTCCTGCAGCGGCCGCACGACGGCGTCGTGCTCGACCTCGACCGCGGCGAGCTGATGGTGCGCGCGGTCGTCCCCGGCTCCGGCGCCGAGGCGGCGGGGATCGTCGCGGGCGACCGCATCGCCGGCCTCGGGCGGGTGATGGTGCGCACGCCGTCGGAGGCGGCCGAGGCGCTGCAGCGCCACCAGATCGGCGAGCGCGTCGCCTATCTGATCGAGCGCAACGACCGGTTGTTCGAGGCCGAGGTGGAACTCGGGCCGCGGCGCCTCGGCAGCGGCATCTACCTGTACTCGTGCTTCTCCGGGTTCCTGTTCTTCTTCATCGGGTTGTTCGTCCTCGTGCACCGTCCCGACGCGCCGCAGGGCGCGCCGACGCGCGTCTTCTTCGTGCTCTGCACCCTGTTCATGCTGTTCCTCGTCTGCCGCCTGCGCCCGGCGTCGTACTCGTGGGTGGACGGCGTGGTGCTCACCACCGGAACGCTGTCGCTGCTCGCGCTGCCGGCGGCGTTCCTGCACTTCTTCCTGGTGTTCCCGCGCCGCTTCCGGTTGACGCTGGTGAGCGACGCGGGCGAGTGGGAGGGGGCCGCGAACCGCTTCCTGCGCGGCGTCGAACGGCTGGTCAACGACTCGCCGCGCTTCTTCCCGGTGCTCTACCTGCTGCCGCCGCTGCTGTACGCGGCGACGCTGGCCACCGGCGCGCTGTTCGGCGTGCGCATGCGCCTGGTCTCCGGCGCGCCGCTGGCGAGCTGGGTGCTGATGGGCGACTACCTGGTGCTCGGGCTGCTCGCACTGCTCGGCTCGCTGCTGCAGGTGCAGGAGGGGCGGGAGCGCCGCCAGATCGCCACCGTGTTCGTCGGCACGGTGCTCGGCGTGATGCCGTTCCTGCTGCTGGGGGTGGCGCTGCCGTCGGTGTTCCGCACCGACCGCTTCCTGTTCCTCGGCGTGGTCCCGCTGGCGCTGGTGCCGCTGACCTTCGCCTACGCGATCGTGCGCTTCCAGTTCTTCAACATCCGGGTGATCGTCCGCCGCTCGCTGATGTACACCGTGACCACGGCGGTGGTCGGCGGCACTTACGCCGCCGGGATCGCGGCGTTCAACGTCCTGTTCCGCGACTCCCCGCTCGGCCGCTCGCCGTTCTTCCCGCTGCTGGTCGCGCTCGCCATCCTCGCGCTGTTCGACCCGCTGCGGCGCCGCCTGCAGGAGCCGGTGGACCGCTTCTTCTTCCGCGAGGTGTACGACGCCCGCCGCGCCGTCGAGGAGTTCTCCGCGGAGATCGCCCACGAGTTCTCCCAGGACAGGCTCGAGCACATGCTGACCGCGCGGCTCTCCGAGCTGCTCCACCTCGAGTGGGCGGCGCTGTACTGGCGCGAGACCGGCCGGCTGGTGACGGGTTCGGGGCGCCCGGGGCTGCCGCCGGAGATTCCCTCGCACGTGCTGCTGCTGTCCGAGCTGGCGCGCCAGGAGAAACCGGTGCGCCTCGGCGTGCTCGAGCCGATCAAGGCGCTCGACCCCGGTACCCGTGCCATCGCCGACGCGCTCGACGGCGCCGGAGCACGCCTGCTCGCGGCGTTGCGGACGCGCGAGCAGCTCCACGGCGTGCTCGTCCTCGGGCGCAAGCGGTCGGAGCAGGAGTTCAACGGCGACGACCTCCAGCTCGTGCGCACGGTCGCCAACCAGGGGGCGCTGGCGCTCGAGAACGCCCGCCTCTACCGCGAACGGACGCGCCAAGTGGAGCTCGAGAAGGAGCTCGAGATCGCGCGCCGCGTGCAGTTCTCGCTGATCCCAGCCGAGCTGCCGGCGGTCGGGGGGTGGCGCCTGGCGGCCCACTGCGCGCCCGCCCGGCAGGTCGGCGGCGACTTCTACGACACCTTGCCGGCTCGCAACGGCAACGGCATCACGCTGGTGGTGGGCGACGTGTCCGGCAAGTCGGTGGCCGGCGCGATGCTGATGGTCGCCGCGCGCGAGGTGCTGCACACCGCGGCGCTCGGCGGTGCGCGGCCCGAGGAGATCCTCGACGTGGCGAACCGCCGCCTGTACACGCCGCAGCCGCGGCTGTTCGTCGCGCTCGCGTTCCTCCAGCTCGACGGCAGCGGCGCCGGCCGCTTCGCGCTCGCGGGCCAGCCGGCGCCCGTGGTGCGGCGCGCGGGCGGCCGCGTCGAGGAGCTGCCGGCGCCGCGGCACCGCCTGCCGCTCGGCGCGCTGCGCGAGGGGCGGTGGGACCTGGTGCCGTTCGCGGTGCGCGCCGGCGACCTGCTGCTGCTCTACTCCGACGGGCTCACCGAGGCGCAGAACCCCGCCGGCGAGTTCTTCGGCGAGGAGCGGCTGCACCGCGTGCTCGCGCGCGCCGACGGCGAGCCGCAGGCGGCCGTCTCCGAGGTGCTCGCGGCGCTTGCCGAATTCACCGCCGGCGCCGACCCCTACGACGACATCACGGTGGTCGCCGCGACGTGGTCGGGGGAGAGATGAGGGGAGCGGCGCCGGTGCGGGGGAGCGGCTGATGTCGGCGACGCGCGACGGGTGGCGCCGGGCACGGCTCGAGACGGTCCTCGACCTGTCGCTGGCGCTCGCCGGCCCGCGCCGCGAGGGCGGCGTCGTCGAGGAGCTCGTCCAGCGCGCCGTCGGCCTTCTGGACGCGCGCGCCGGCATCGCGGTCTCGCTCGCCGGCGGGCTCGAGCCCGCGGCGGTGGCCGCGGTGGGGTGGCCGGCCGACGCCGGCGGCGCCGCGCGCCTGGTCGCCGCGCCGGCGCTGGCGCCGGCGCGCCGCGGCGAGCTCCTGCGCCTCGGCGGCGGCGAGCTCGGGCTCGCCTTCAAGGAGGTCGCGATCGCTCCCTGCGTGTGGCGCGACGAGGTCATGGGCATCGTCGCCGTCGCCGACAAGGAGACCCGTTCCGGGCGCGCTCCCTTCGACGACGAGGACCTCGTCTTCCTGCGCTCGCTGGCGCTGCTCGCCGCCCCGGCGATCGCCTCGTGCCGGGCGCTGGAGGACGAGCAGCGGCAGCGCCTCGTGCTCGAGGAGGAGAACCGCGCCCTGCGAGCCGGCGTCGCCGACGAGAGCGGGCTTGTCGGGCAGTCGCACGGCATGCGCCAGGTGCTCGACCTGGTGCGCCGCGTCGCGCCGCTCGACGTCACGGTGCTGCTGCGCGGCGAGTCGGGCACCGGCAAGGAGCGGGTGGCGCGGCTTCTCCACACGCTGTCGCCGCGCCAGCGCGGTCCGTTCGTGCCGCTCAACTGCGCGGCGGTGCCGGAGACGCTGCTCGAGGCGGAGCTGTTCGGCATCGAGCGCGGGGTCGCCACCGGGGTGGAGGCGCGGATCGGCAAGTTCGAGCTGGCCAACGGCGGCACGCTGTTCCTCGACGAGGTCGGCGACCTGACGGCGTCGCTGCAGGCGAAGCTGCTGCGCGTCGTTCAGGAGCGCGAGCTCGAACGGGTGGGCGGGCGGCAGCGCACCCGCGTCGACGTCCGCCTGGTCACCGCGACCAACCGCGATCTCGAGGGGATGATGGCCGCCGGCCACTTCAGGGAGGACCTCTACTACCGGCTGCGGGTGATCGAGCTGCTGCTGCCGCCGCTGCGCGAGCGGCGCGAGGACGTCCCCCTGCTGGCGCGCCACTTCGTGCGGCTGCACGCCCGCCGCCTCGGCCGCGCCGAGCCGGCGCTGTCGCGCGGCGCGCTCGAGCTGCTGCTGCAGCACGACTTTCCCGGCAACGTGCGCGAGCTCGAGAACGTGCTCGAGGCGGCTGTGGCACTGGCCGCCGGCCCGCGCATCGAGGCCGACGACATCAGCCTCGCCGCGGGCGCTCGCCACTCCCGCCGCGCGCCGGCCGAGGGGCCGCTCGACGCCGTGGTGCGTTCGCACGTCCTCGCGGTGCTGGAGCGCTGCGGCGGCAGCCGGGCCGTGGCGGCGCGCGCCCTCGGTATCGACCGCTCGACGCTGTACCGAATGCTTGTGAGGTGGAATGCATCATCTGGTGCGTCTCGCAACAAGCCGGTCGGAGAGGCGCCTCGTGCTGCCAGGAACAGGCAGGACGCCCCATGAGCACGGCGGCGTGTTGCATCATGCAACGAATGGTGTCGCCGGTCGTGCCCGTCGACTTCTGTCAAGATCCTCACGGTCATGCGGTTGACGGACTTGGCGTGGTTCTTGCTTCTGCGATCGGGCATGATCCCGCCAGCCGCGCCGGACGCTCTCGCCAGCCGCTTCCTCGAGCCGCTGGCCCATCCCTGGGCGGCTGTCGCGGGTGGCGTGCTCTCGGGCGGCGTGCTCGGCCCGGACGTCGCCGCCGCGGCGTTGCGCGTCGCCTGGCGTCTTCTCCGCCTGCTCCTCGCGCTGTGAGAGGTTGTGGAGAGGCGCGACCTCGCGCCCGCGGCGCCGCGGGCACGGCGGCGGGTGGGGTGAGGCCCGCGCCTTCACGCCGCGGGCGAGGGGCGGGCGGCACCCCGCCCCTGCAGGTGATGGTCAGACCGTGTCACGGGGCCGCGGTGCACGCTCTGAGCCCGGGACGGGCAGGCCGCCATGCCTGAGCCGCGCACCGTGCGCCTGGTCCTGCCGCGCCGGCCCCACGTGGAGCTCGAGGCGGGGCAGGCCGTCGAGTCGCTCGGCCTCGGCGTCGGCTTCTCCCGTGATACCCTTGCCGAGGTGCGGCTCGCGGTCGTCGAGGCGTGCCTCAACGCACTCGAGTACGGCAGCGGCGACATCGAGGTCGAGCTGACGGCGCACGCCGACGGATCGCCGTGGATCGAGGTGCGGATCATCGATCACGGCCCGGGTTTCGATCCCCACGCTGTGCCGAGGCCGCAGCTCCGCGCGAAGCTCGGCGCCGAGCGCAAGCGGGGGTGGGGCCTGGAGCTGATGCGGCGGTTGATGGATGAGGTGGAGATCAGCTCGCGACCTGGCCGCACCCAGGTCCGGATGGTCAGGCGGCAGCGAGGGGGATGACGGTGGACACCTTCGAGCTCAGGGTGGAAAGCCACGACGGGCGGCTCGGGCTGCTCGAGGTGGCGGGCTATATCAACAACGAGGCCGGCGAAGCCATCGCGCGCGAGGCGCGCCGCCTGATCGAGAGCGGTCACACCACGCTCCTGCTCGACCTCGCGGCCACCCGCATCATCAACTCGATCGGGATCTCCCTGCTGCTCGAGGTGCTCGAGCAAATCCTCGAGATCAAGGGCACGCTGGCGTTCTGCTCGCTCTCTCCCAGCATCGCGAAGACGTTCCAGATCATGGGCCTTTCGCAGTACACCCGCATCTTCCCGGACCGGGCCGCCGCCCTCGCCGCGCTCGCCGCGCCGGTATGACGCCGGTCGACACCCTGCTCGAGCTCGCGGCGCGCCACGCCCGCGAGGGTGGGATGCCGCTCCCCGAGCTGCTGCTGGACGAGGTCGTGCGCCTCAGCGGCGCCGCCGCCGGCGCCCTCGGTCGCGGCCGGACGCGTCTCGCGGTCCACGGCCCGGCCGGCGCCACCGTGGCGCGGTACCCGCTGCCCGGCGGCCGCGAGGACCTCTGGCTCGAGCTTTCCAAAGCGCCGGAGCCTGACCACACGCTGCGGCTGGCGGTCGGGCTGGTGTTGTCGACGTGGTGCGTGCGCGAGGAGCTCAAGCAGGCGCGCTTTGCGGAGCGCCGCCGGCTGTGGGAGGTGGAGTCGCTGCGCGCGATCGGCGAGGCGCTCGGCGGCACGCTCGACGCGGTCAGGATCGCCGAAGAACTGCTGCTGCACGTGACCGCCATGCTCGACGCGCGCCGCGGCGAGGTGTGGCTCGCGGGCCGCGGCGACGTGCAGCCGCTGGCGAGCGTGGGCGGCGCCGCGGCCGTCGCGCGCTGCGCCGACGACACCTGCTTCGTCGCCGCGCGGGTCGGCGGCAGCGTGCTCTCCGCCGCCGAGGCGGCGGCGCTGCCGAGCGAGGGTCTGCTGGAGGCGGAGCGGCTGGCGGTGCCGGTGCTCGGGCGGCGCGGCCGGCTCGGGGCGATCGCGATCGCCGAGCGCGAGGTGCGCGGGGGAACGACGCCGTTCGCCGGCACCGACGCCGAGACGCTGTCGCTGTACGCGTCGCAGGCCGCGGTCGCCCTAGAGAACGCCGTGCTGCACCAGGAATCGGTGGAGCGCGTCCGCCTGGAGCGCGAGCTAGAGCTGGCGGCGGCGGTGCAGCGGCAGCTCCTGCCGTCGTCGTTCCCGGTGCCGCCGGGGTTCGAGCTGGCCGCCCGCAACCAGCCGGCGCGCCACGTCGGCGGCGACCTTTTCGACATCATCGAGGCGCCGCGCGGGCTCTTCTTCATGATCGCCGACGTGGCCGGCAAGGGCGTGCCGGCGGCGCTGATGGCGTCGTCGCTGCACGCCGCGGTGCGTCTGCTCTCGCGCGACTGTCAGCGCCTCACGGACCTTGTGCAGCAGGTGCACGCCCACCTGCTCGCCTCGATGCTCGAGAACAAGTTCGCGACGATGTTCCTCGGCGTGCTGCGCGACGGCGAGGTGGAGTATGTTTCGGCGGGGCACAACCCGGCGGTGCTCGCCAACCCCGACGGCGCCGTCGAGCTGCTGCGCGCTTCCGGTCCGCCGATCGGACTGCTGGCGGACGTGCGCTTCCGGTCGGCCACCGTCCCCATCGCGCCGGGGGCGCTGCTCGCGGTCTACACCGACGGTTTCTCGGAGGCGCCGGCGCCCGACGACGGCGACGACTTCGGCGTCCAGCGCATCGCGGACCTCGTCGCCGCGCGGCGCGGCGAGCCGCTCGACGCGCTCATCGACGCCCTATTCGCCGCCGTCGACCGCCACACCGCCGGCGCGCCGGCGCACGACGATCGCTCGCTGCTGCTGCTGCGCCGTCGCGCGCTGTGACGCACCTCACCGCGGCAGGAGGCTCGGTGGGGGATGCTGTCCCGAGACGCTTCTCCTCCTCCTCCTGCCCCTCTCGCGGGGGCACCCTTTTTTTCGGTCGTTGAGGTTGACGCGCTGCCGGCAGCCTTCTAAAGTACGGGGAAGCGACCCGCGCAAACGGGCCAGTCACGGTGAGGGAGGAGAGCATGAGAAACGCGAAACTCATTCTTGCGGCCGGGGCCGTGCTGCTGGTCCCCGCCCTCGTCTTCGGCAACGGCTTCGCGCTGTTCGAGCACGGCGCCCGCGGGGTCGCCATGGGCGGAGCGTTCTGCGCCATCGCCGACGACGCCACCGCCGGCTACTACAACCCCGCGGGTCTCGCGTTCCTCGACGGCACCCAGGCGGCGGCGGGCGCGTACCTGATTACCGAGACCTCGACGTTCGAAGGCGATAACCCTTTCCCTGGCAACACCTACCGGGCGGAGATGGTGGAGCAGTACTTCTATCCGCCGCACATCCACCTCGCCGGTCACTTCAGCGACCGTGTCGCGTGGGGTGTGTCGATCGACGCGCCGTTCGGTCTCGGCACCTGGTGGCCGGACGATTTCGCCGGACGCTACATCACCAAGCGCGTCGACCTGCGGGTGTTCAACATCAACCCGAACATCGCGGTCAAGATCGGCGAGAACGTCGCGGTGGCCGTGGGTGCCGACTACTACCTGTCCGACGTCGACCTCACCAAGGCGATCGGCGCGATCAACCCGTACACGCAGCAGGTCGCCGAGATCGGGCAGGTGCACATGTACTCCGACCTCAACGACGGCATCGGCTTCAACCTCGCGTTCCTCGCCAGGATGGGCGGCGGCTTCTCGGTCGGCGCCTCGTACCGCTCGCGCGTGAAGGTCGAGTACGACGCCGAGGCGTCGTTCGTGCAGATCCCGACCGGCTACGCCGACTTCGATGCGCTGGTCGCCGGCCTCCTCCCCTTCAGCGTCAACCCGAAGGGCTCGACCGAAGTCAACTTCCCTGCCGAGTACCGCCTCGGCCTCGCCTGGAAGGGCGGCAAGCTCACGGCGAGCGTCGACGTCGTCTACATGGACTGGGACAGCTTCCAGGAGCTGCCCATCATCATCGAGGGGTACCCGGCGCTTTCGTCGGTGCGCCCCGAGAACTACTCCGACGCGTACACCTACCGCGCTGGCGTCGAGTACCGCGTCTCGCAGCGGTGGTCGTGGCTGGCGGGCGCCCTCTACGATGAGACGCCGGTGCCGCAGGAGTCGTTCTCGCCGTTGCTCCCCGACGCCAATCGCTGGGGCGCCTCCGCCGGTTTCTCGTACACCATCACCGAGAAGATCCGCTTCGACCTCGGCTACCTGCTGCTGCGCTTCGAGGACCGCTCGACGAGAGGCCAGGATCCCGAGGGCTTCGACGGCCAGTACCGGACGTCGGCCAACCTGCTCGGCGTCACGCTGCACTACAAGTTCTAGAAGAGACGGGAGGACGACATGAACAACGCACGCAACGCTCTGCTCCTCGGCCTGGTCCTCTCGCTGGCCGTGACCGGCGGCGCCTCGGCCCAGGTGGACTTCAGCAAGTACGTGGCGGTCGGCGACTCCCTCACCGCCGGCTACGCCTCCAGCGGCCTCGCCGTGTACTACCAGGACTACTCCTACCCGCTGCAGATCGCCCGCAAGGCGCAGCCCAACCCGTTCCAGCAGCCCACGGTCGCCTACCCGGGGATCAACCCGGTGCTGATCCTCCAGCGGCTGGCGCCGGCCCCGGTGCTGGTACCCGCCGGCAGCACGCCCGGCTCGCCGACCAACGCAACTCTCTCGGGGCCCTACAATAACCTCGGGGTCCCGGGCGCCCGCGTCAATGACCTGCTCACCAGGACCGGCGACATCAAGAAGCTCGCAGCCGGGACGTCGACCGCCGACACCGTCATGTACGACCTCATCCTGCGCGACGGCAAGAACCCCGCGATCGCGCAGGCGGTGGCGGCGGCCGGCACGTTCTACACCGTGTGGGCCGGCAACAACGACGTGCTGGGCGCCGCGATCTACGGCCTCGCCCTCGACGGCGTCACATTGACGCCGGTGGCGGCATTCCAGACACAGTTCGCGACGCTGCTCGGCGCGCTCAAGACCAACCGGCCCGCCGCGAAGGCCGTGGTGGCGACGATCCCAGACGTCACGGCGATCCCCTTCGTGACCGCCGTCGCGCCGTACAACTACACGCCCACCGGCGTGAAGTTCTACTACCTCGGCGAGAACGGCCCGCTCACGGACGGCGACTACCTCACGCTCTCCGCCTCGTCGCTGCTCGCCCAGGGGTACGGCATCCCGGGCACCGGCAAGCTGCTTCCGGAGGGCGCCTTCGTGCCGCCGGCCACGGTCGTTCCCGGCGTGATTCTGCGCAAGGCCGAGATCGCCGCGATCAAGGCGCGCACCGCCGAGCTCAACGCCGTCATCAAGGCCGTCGCCGGCAGCAACGGCTACACGGTGTGGGACGCGAACGCCTTCTTCGCCGAGGTCAAGGCGAACGGCATCTCGTACAGCGGCATCAAGCTGACGGCCTCGTTCCTCACCGGCGGGCTGTTCTCCTACGACGGCGTGCATCCGCAGCGCATCGGCTACGCCGTGATCGCCAACGAGCTCATCAAGACGATCAACGCCACCTACGGCACCGCGGTGAGCCTCGTGGACCTCAAGCCGTTGCTGCTCGGCGCCACCTCGGTGACGTCGGTCGAGGCCCCGAGCGTGATCTACACGCGCGAGGCGTGGAGGTCGCTGGCGGAGATCATGGTGCCCGACGTCAAGGCCGACTGGACCATGCCCGGCGAGGGCCGGAGGCTGCGGCAGCGCGCCCCGGTGATCCGGGAGCGTGGCAGGAAGGCCGACCTCCACTAGGCGGTTCGTTCTCACCGTCGCCAGGGGCCGCCGTCTGGCGGCCCCTCGGCGTTCGGGCGTACCATGGCGGCCGGCGCCGGCGCGCGGAAGGAGGGGAGGATGGACTACCCGATCTGGGACCTGGCGATGGGCGGCGGTGTGCTGATCGGCATCGTCTCCATCGTCCACGTGTGGGTGTCGCACTTCGCGATCGGCGGCGGCCTCGCGATCGCGATCGTGGAAACCATGGCGGTGCGGCGCGGCGATCCCGCGCTGCGCTCACTCGCAAGGCGCAGCTCGCTGATGCTGATCCTCGTCTCGACGGTGTTCGGCGCGATCACCGGCGTCGGCATCTGGGTGACGATCGGGCTGGTGCAGCCGGCGGCGACCTCGGCGCTGATCCACAACTTCGTGTGGGGGTGGGCGATCGAGTGGGTGTTCTTCATCCTGGAGGTGGCCACCGCGCTCGCCTACTACGCCACCTGGGACAAGGTGCGGCCGCGCACCCACCTGCTGCTCATCTGGCTGTACTTCTTCGCCGCCTACATGTCGCTGGTGATCATCCAGGGGATCATCTCGTTCATGTTGACGCCGGGGAGGTGGGTGGAGACGCGCTCGTTCTGGGACGGCTTCCTCAACCCGACGTACCTGCCCGGGCTGCTGCTGCGCACCGGGATCTGCCTGCTCCTCGCCGGCGCCTACATGACGTTCGCGGCGCTGCGCGAGAAGGACGGCGCCGCCCGCGCCCGCATGGTGCGGCTGCTCGCGGCGTTCCAGGTGGTCGGTGCGCTGGTCGCCTACGGCGGCTACCGCTGGTGGGAGGGGTCGCTGCCGGAGTCGGTGCGCGCGCTGTTCCTCGGCGCCGCTCCGAAGATCGCGGCGCTCGGCGCCACCCGCCACTTCCTGCTGTGGTCGCTCGCCGCGTTCCTGGCGCTCGCGGTGCTCGCCTGGCTGCTGCCGCGGGCGCAGCGGTGGCCGGTGGCGGCGGTCACGCTGCTCGCCTCGTTCGCGTTCTTCGCCGGCTACGAGCGGGTGCGCGAGGGGGCGCGCAAGCCGTTCGTGATCCGCGACTACATGTTCTCTAACGGGATCCTGGTCAGCGAGATCGGTGACCTCAACGAGCGCGGCATCCTCGCCAAGGCGCGCTGGGCGGCGCACGCGGCGCGCGACACCCCCGAGAGCAAGGGGCGCGCGGTGTTCCGGGCGCAGTGCGCCTCGTGCCACACGGTCGACGGGTACCAGTCGATCCGCGCGCTCGTCGCGCCGGTCGACGAGGACATGCTGGCCGGCATTCTCGCGACCATGCGCGAGGAGGGCGAGGAATACGCGTCGGGGAAATACGTCCACGACGGACACATCGACACGACCGGACTCGACTACCCGTTCATGCCGCCGCTGGTGGGAAGCGATGACGAGGTGGAGGCGCTCACGGCGTACCTGGTGAGCCTGAAGCCGTCGCACGGCACGGAGGTGAGCGATGCCAAGTGACCTGATCCCGGCCCTCGATCCTGCTCCGCTGCCGGGGCCGCCGTGGCTGTTCCACGTGCTCTGGGTCGTCACCTTCCTGATCCACCTGCTGTTCGTCAACGCGGTGCTCGGCGGCTCGCTGCTGGCCGCGGTCGCGGGCGCCGGCAAGCCCGGCCGCCGCGAGACCGCGCAGCTCTTCGTCGAGGTCAACTCGTGGGCGATCTCGTTCGCCATCACCTTCGGGATCGCGCCCCTGCTGTTCATGCAGGTGGTGCTCGGCCGCTTCTTCTACAGCGCGACCGTGCTGGTGGCGTGGGCGTGGTTCGGCATGCTCGGGCTGCTGATGGCAGGCTACTACCTCAACTACGTCGCCAAGTACCGGCTGCGCGCGGGCAAGGGCGCCACCGCCGCGCTCCTGGTCGAGGCCCTGTGCTTCCTCGCCATCGCCGCGATCCAGGTGACGGTAAACCTGCTGCACATGCAGCCCGGACGCTGGCCGGCGGTCGCGGCCTCGCCGTGGGCGGCGCTCGCCGACCCGACGTGGATCCCGCGCTTTCTCCACTTCGTGCTCGCCGCGGTGACGATGGCCGGCGCGCTGGCGGCGTGGGTAGCGGTGAAGCGCGCCGCCAGCGGCGGCGACCGCAGGGCCGCCGACGGCATGGCGCGCTTCGGCGTGCGCGTCGCGCTCGTCGCCACGCTGCTGCAGCTCGTGGACGGGTTCTGGCTGCTGCTCGCGCTGCCCGAGGACGTGCTCAAGGCGTTCATGCGCGGCGGCGCCGCGACGATGGCGCCGTTCGCGCTCGGGGTTTTCGCCGGCGTGATCCTCATCGCCGTGCTGGCGCAGATCACCGACCCGCTGGCGCAGCGCACCAAGGTGCGGCGGGTGGCGGAGCTGCTGGTCGGCGCTGTGGTGCTGATGGTGATCACGAGGCACCAGCTCCGCGCCGTGTACCTGCTGCCTTCGCGCGCCGACGAGACCGTCGCCGTGGCGCCGCAGTGGGACGTCTTCCTCCTTTTCCTCGTCGTGTTCCTGCTCGGCGTCGGGTTGACGATCTGGTCGCTGGTGCGGGCGGCGACCGACCGCGCCGCGGCGGGGGAGCGGGCGGCGTGAGGAGCAGCGCCAGGTAGGACGGAGAGGGTCGAGAAGAGGAGCGGCGAGGGGTGAGAACGCTGCTGCGGCTGTTGCGCTACGTGCGGCCGCACTCCGGCTGGGCCGCGGCCGCCGTGCTCGGCATGGTCGGCGTGGCGCTCGCGACGGTGTTCCTCGTCTTCCTCATCGAGCCGGTGTTCGACGAGGTGCTCAAGGCGTCGCCGCCGGCGGCGCAGGCGATGCTCGGCGCGGCCGGCGGCGGCGAGGCCGGCGGCGCCTCCGTCGGGGTGGTGCGCGAGCTGCGCAGGGCGTTCGACGCGGTCAAGCAGCGGCTGCGCGCGCACCTGCCGGACAGCCGCGCCGTGATCCTCCTGCTCGGGTTCCTCGCCGTGCTGGTCAAGAACGTCCTCAACTACCTCGGGCACTACGCGTTCTTCCGCGCCGGCCTGGCGAGCATCAAGGACCTGCGCGACGACACCATGGACGCCCTCCTCGGCCAGTCGGCGCGGTTCTACCAGAAGCAACCGACGGCGATGATGATGTCGCGCACCACCAACGACATCGAGCAGATCACCGGCGCCGTGTCCGACCGCCTCGCCGACTTCCTGCAGGACTCGCTCTCGATTCTCGGGCTGCTCGTCTACGTGTTCTCGCTCAACTTCCGGCTGGCCCTCGCGTCGCTCGTCGTCGCGCCGCTGCTCGTGTGGCCCATCGTCCACTACTCGCGCAAGCTGCGCCGCCGCTCGTGGCAGACCCAGGAGCGCCTCGGCGAGATCAACGCGGTGCTCGACGAGGTGCTCAAGGGGTACAGGGTCGTGCAGGCGTTCGCGATGGAGCGGTTCGAGTCGCTGCGCTTTCGCGAGTCGACGCGCCGGCACTTCCGCGCCAGCCTGAAGGCGCGCCGGGTGCAGGCGCTGACCACGCCGGTTACCGAGGTGCTCGGCACCGTCGGCATCGTGGCGCTGATCGGCTACGCCTCGCGGCTGATCGCCTCCGGGGCGATGACGACGGGCGCATTCTTCTCGTTCCTGCTCGGCCTGTACTCGCTGTACGCGCCGGTCAAGCGGCTCAACAAGGCGACGCTCACGCTGCAGAACGCGATCGCGTCGGGCGAGCGGGTGTTCGCGGTGATCGACGCGCCGGTGGAGATCGTGGACCGGCCCGGGGCGCGGACGCTCGAGCGCGTCGACAGCGGCATCACCTTCGAGGGCGTGTGCTTCGCCTACGAGCCCGGCAAGCCGGTGCTCAGCGACGTTTCGTTCGCCGTCCCCCGCGGCCGGGTGGTCGCGGTCGTGGGTCCCTCCGGCGCGGGCAAGTCGACGCTGGCGCAGCTCGTGCCGCGCTTCTGGGACGTCGACGCGGGGCGCGTCGCGGTCGACGGCGTCGACGTGCGCGAGTGGACGCTGCGCTCGCTGCGCGCGCAGCTCGGGCTGGTCACGCAGGAGACGGTGCTGTTCAACACCACGGTGCGCGCCAACATCGCCTACGGGCGCGACCAGGTCGACGAGGAGCGGCTGCGCGAGTGCGCGCGCGCGGCGTTCGCGGAGGAGTTCATTCTCGCGATGCCGGCGGGGTACGACACCGTGATCGGCGAGGCCGGCGTGCGCCTCTCGGGCGGCCAGCGGCAGCGCCTGGCGGTCGCGCGGGCGCTCTACAAGGACCCGCCGATCCTCATCCTCGACGAGGCCACCTCGGCGCTCGACGCGGAGGCCGAGTCGGTCGTCCAGAAGGCGCTCGAGCGCCTGATGGCGGGCCGCACCACGCTGGTGATCGCCCACCGCCTCGCCACCGTGCGCAACGCCCACTGCACGGTCGTCATGGAGGGCGGGCGCGTCGTCGAGGAGGGCACGCACGCCGAGCTGCTGCGCGGCGGCGGTCTGTACGCCCGCCTCGCCGAGCTGCAGGGGATCCGTGACTGAAAGACCGTGTCCCGTGGCCCGTGGCCCGTGGCCCGGACTGAGATCCAGCGTGCCCCTGGTCGTGTCCCCGGCCGGAGGGCTCTGCAATGCCTGACGCAGTTCCTGGTGCTTCTCGGGCCACGGTCCACGGTCCACGGGCCACACGACAGACCTGGCACGACCTCACCCTCCTGCTGCTCCTCGGCGTGCTGGTGTTCTCGGCGGGCCTCGGGCTGCGCGACCCGTGGCCGGCGGACGAGCCGCGGTTCGCGCTGGTCGGCCGCGAGATGGTCGAGACCGGCGAGTGGCTGATCCCGCACCGCGCCGGCGAGCCGTACCCCGACAAGCCGCCGGTGTTCTTCTGGATGATCGGCGCCGCATACGCCGCCACAGGCTCGCTGCGAGTGTCGTTCCTGCTGCCGTCGCTGCTCGCCGGGCTGGCGGTGCTGGCGCTCGTGTGGGACCTCGCACGCCGGCTGTGGCACCGGCGGGTGGCGCTGCTCGCCGGGCTGGCGGCGCTCGCCACCGTGCAGATCGCGCTGCAGGCGCGCACCGCCCAGATCGATATGGTGCTGACGCTGTGGACGACGCTGGCTTTGTACGGACTGCTCCGCCACCTCCTGCTCGGCCCCGCATGGGGCTGGTGGTACGCGGCGTTCGCGGCGATGGGGCTCGGCATCATCACCAAGGGCGTGGGGGTCCTGCCGCTGCTCCTGCTGCTGCCCTGGGCGGCGGCCCGGTCTCGCCGCTGGCCCGGCGTACCGCGCTTTCACTTCCCGTGGCGGCACGCGCTGCTCGGCGCGCTGCTGATGCTGGCGGTCGCGGCGGCGTGGGGCGTGCCGATGATCCTTCACGCCGCCGCGAGCGGCGACCCGAGCCTGGCGGCGTACCGCGACAACCTGCTGTTCAAGCAGACCGGGCAGCGCTACGCCGCGGCGTGGCACCACGTCCGCTGGCCCGGGTACTACCTGCTCAACGTGATCCCGTGGGCGTGGCTGCCCCTGACGCTGGCGCTCGGGTGGCTGGCGCCGGCGTGGCGGCGCCGCCTGCGGCGGCGTGAGGCGCGGACGGCGCTGCTGCTCGGCTGGATCGCGCTCGTGATCGTCTTCTTCACCGTGAGTCCGGGCAAGCGCGGCGTCTACATGCTGCCCGCGGCGCCGGCGTTCGTGCTGGCGGCCGCGCCGCTGCTGCCCGGGCTGCTGCGCCGCCGCGACGTCCGCCGTTGGGGAACCGGCCTCGTGGCCGCGGCCGGTGCGCTGCTCGCGGCGGTGACCGCCTGGCTGCTGGCGGCGCCGCCGGCGAAGGCCGCCGTGATGCTGGAGCGCAACGACGCGCCGCCGGCGGCCGTGCTGGTCGCGCCGCTCGCCGCCCTCGCGGTCGCCGCCGGGGTGCTGGCGTTCGCGCTGCGCCGCCGCGCCGGGGCGGCGCTCGCCGCGTTCCTCGGCTGCACCTGGCTGGTGGTCGGCTGGTGGGTGCAGCCGCTGCTCAACCCGATGCGCTCGGCGGCGCCGTTCATGGCGCGGGTCGGCGAGATCGCCGGGCCAGGCGGCGAGATCGGCCTGGTGCAGTGGAAGGAGCAGTTCGTGCTCCACGCCGACCGGCCGGTGCGCCACTTCGGCTACTTCCGCGAGGACCTCGAGCAGGAGGCGCGCGAGGCCGCCGCATGGCTGCTCGCCGCGCCGAACCGGGTGGTGCTGCTGCCGCGCGAGAGCCTCGCACCGTGCTTCGACGCGGGCCGCTGCGCCGATCTCGGTCCGCGCCACCGCAAGGAGTGGCTGGTCGCCGGCGCCGAGGCGGTCACGGAGGCGTGCGGTGGGGCGGCTGCCGCTGCCCCGAGGTGACAGTCGGGCGGGTGCCGGCGCCGCCGGCCGGCGGTTTGCCGCTGCAGGGAACCGGTCATCCCGAGCCACCCACGCCGCGGCGCGGCGATCGGACGAGACAGGAAACCCCCGGGAGGGCCGGCGCCCTCGCCGGCCTGAGCCCCGCCGGCAGAACCCCCGCGCGGGCGAGGGCGCCCGCGCTCCCGTTCTTGCCGGTTTTCTTGGAAGCGAGCGGAGCGAACGAGCGCGGTGGCTGAAGGAGGCACTTCCAGTCCGGCGGGCTGACGCGCCGCGTGCTGTCGGCCGTGAGCTGTCAGCTTCCCGGGATCGGCTCGTCGAGGGGGCGGGTGCGCCAGCGGTCGTGCATCCAGAACCACGCCTCGGGGCACTCGCGGATCGCGGCCTCGATGCGCGCGGTGGCGGCGGCGGTGATGCCCTCAGGGCCGCCCTTCAGCTCGCCGCCGGCCAGCGGCGGGCCGTAGACGACGCGGTAGCCGCCGTCCGGCCGCGGAAAGGCGAAGATCGGCAGCACGGGCGCGCGCATCCTGGCCACGATCGAGCCGAGCGCCGGCGTCGTCGACGCGAGCCTGCCGAAGAACGGCACGAAGTGCGGCTCGCTCTCGGGGTAGTCCTGGTCGATGACGAATGCCACCGGAGTGCCGGCCCTGAGCGCCTTGACGATCTCGCGGACCGCGCTGCGCTTGTGGACGACGCGGTTGCCCGAGGCCTGGCGGACATCGGCAAGCAGCCGCTCGAGGCGGGGGTTGTCGAGCGGGCGGGCGACCATCAGCAGCGGGTGGCCGCGCGCGGCCTGCAGGAACGCGGCCCTTTCCCAGTTGCCGAAGTGGCCCGACATCAGGAAGTACCCGGTGCCGGCGCGGCCGAGCGCCTCCACGTGCTCCCACCCTGCGACCTCGGTGGTTGCCTCGATCGCCTGGCGGTCGCGGGCCTGCATCAGCACCTCGACCAGCAGGCGGCCGAGGTTGGCGAACGAGCGGCGCGCGACGGCGGCGCGCCACGCCGGGTCGGCGTGCGGGAAGGCGAGGGAGAGGTTGTCGAGCGCGATCAGCCGGTGGCGGCGGTCGACGGCGTGGACGAGGCGGCCGAGCCCGCGGCCGAGGGCGAGGCGGGCTCGGCGCGGAAGCGCGGCGAGCAGCAGCGTCAGCATCCGGACGGCACCCGCCTCGGCGAGCCAGCGCAGGCGCGTGACGGCGCCCGCGGGCGGGCGCTGCGGCGGTGCGTACGGTCGCGGATGGCGCGGGCGGCGGGACGTGGCGGTCTCCTTCGCGGTCGCGCAAGTTTACGCGAGCGCACGGTGTCCGTAGAATCCCCGGCGTGGAGGCGGGAACGACCGTCGCGCCGCGGCCGGCCGCAGGCGGCCTGACCGAGCGGCGCGTGGCCGGCGCGACGATCGTGTGCCGGGAGGCGGTCGCGCGCGAGCTCGAGCGCATCTACGCCGCCGGCGGATCCGTGTACGCGGAGGTGCAGGATCAGGACAGCTCGCTGGTGCTCTACGGCCGCCAGCCGCTGGTGGCGGGCATGCTGGCCGGCGTCCCGGTGCTGGTCAAGCGCCTGTACCACGGCGGCTTCCTCGCGGGCCTGACCGGCGACCGTTTCCTCACCTCGCGCCGCTTCCGCACTCACCTGGAGTGCGGCGAGTTCCTGGCTGCCAACGGCGTGCCGACACCGGAGACGCTGTTCGTGGCGTGGCGGCGGCGCGGCCTGCTGGTGCGCGGGGAGATCGGGGTGCGCTACATCGCGCGCGCGTTCGACGCCGCCGGGCACCTGTTTCCCCACCCGCACGCACTCCCGGCCGACTGGCGGCAGCGGATCGCCGCGGTGGCCGCGGTGACCGCGCGGCTGCACCGGCTGGGCGTCGAGCACGGCGACCTCAACTTGCGCAACTTCCTGTTCGTGCCTTCGGGCGACCTCCACATCCTCGACCTCGACAAGGCCCACCGCCACCGGCCGCCGGTGCCGGATGTCGCCCGGCGGCGCAACCTCGCGCGCCTGGAGCGCTCGCTGCGCAAGCTCGGGCGCGGCGCTCCGGCGCGCGACGTGGAGGCGGTCGCCGACGCGCTCCACGCCGCCTACCGCACCGCCTATGCGTGAGCCGTCGGCGGCGCCGGCGCCGCGCCGCATCTGCGTCGTGCGCACGTCGGCGCTGGGCGACGTCGTCCACGCCCTGGCGCTGGTGAACGGGCTGCGCGACGGTTTTCCGGCGGCGCACATTACCTGGATCCTCCACCCGCTCGGCTGGCAGGTCGTCCGCCACCAGCCGGCCGTGGACCGGTTCATCGTGTTCCCGCGGCGCGGCCTCGCCGGCTGGCGGCAGCTCGCGCGCGAGCTCGAGGCTGAGCGCTTCGACCTGCTGCTGCTGCCGCAGGTGAGCTTCAAGGCCGGGCTGGTAGCATCGCTCGCCCGCGCCAAGGTCAAGCTCGGCTTCGACCGGCGCCGCTCGCGCGAGCTGCACTGGCTCTTCGTCAACCGCCGCATCCCGCACCGCGAGCCCGGCCACGTGCAGGACGCCTACCTCGAGTTCCTCGAGTATCTCGGCGTCGGCGGCCGGCCGCCGCGCTGGGACATCGTGTTCACCGAGGAGGAGCTGGAGGAGCAGCGCCGCTTCTTTGCGGGCCTGGGGAGGCCGATGGCGGCGTTCGTCGTCGCCTCCTCGGTGGCGGAGCGCGAGTGGCCGCCGGAGGGCTACGCGCGCGTCATGGAGCACGTGGCGGCGCGCGGTCTGCGGCCCGCCATCGTCGGCGGGCCGTCCGCGCACGAGCGCGCCATCGCCGCGGCGATCGCCGCGCGGTGCCGCGCCGAGGTGGCGGTCGAGCTGGTCGGACCGGTGCGCACGATGCTGTGGCAGCTCGCCGGCGCGGCGCTCGTGGTGTCGCCCGACACCGGACCGCTGCACGCCGCGGTGGCGATGAACGTGCCGACGATCGGCCTGTACGGCTATACCGATCCGCGCCGCACCGGCCCGTACCGCTTCCGCGACCTGCTGGTCGACCGCTACCACGACGACGGCGCTGGACAGGGGCCGGTGAGGCGCACCACGCGCGCGGGCCGGGTCGCGTTGATCACGCCCGAGGAGGTGATCGCCAAGGTCGAGCTGGCGCTCGCGCGTTACCGTCCCGGGCTCGCCTCGGGCTCGGGGCAGTAGCGGGGCTCGAACCCCTCCGCGCCCTCGCGGCGCTCGAGCGGGGAGCGCCGCGGCTCGCGCGGCAGCACGCCGAGCCGCTCGAGCTGCGGGCGGAACTCGTAGCGCAGGCGCACGCTGGCCACCGGCCCCGGCTCGAGCTCGAGACGCACCTCGGCGACGCGGTGCTCGCGCCGCTCGCCGATGCCGGTGGCCGCGTAGTCGTCGGCGAGGGCGCTCTCGCCGGCAGCGCCGGCCTTGGCTGTCGGCGCCGCCTGCCCCTCGCGCGCGGCGTTGTGCGAACGCGGCGGGTGGAGGACGGGGACGACGCACTGCCGCTCGCGGAAGAACACGGCCTCGATGACGCCGAGGTCGTCGGTCGCCCCCAGTGCGGCGGCGTAGGAACCGCGCTCGCCGGCGAAGTAGAAGGCGCGCGCCTCGCTGCCGCTCGTCTGCCATCCGGGGATCTCGACGGTCTCGAACGGCTCGAGCACCCACTTCGCCGCGCCCGCGGCGTCGCTGTGGCGCGCGTCGATGGTGTTGAGACCGTCGACCGAGAGCGCCACCGCGAGCCGCACCGGCAGCGGGTTGGTCAGGCGCAGCGTGTACTCGCGGCCGCGCAGCGCCTCGACGTAGGTCGTGCCGCGGGCGGCGTACTCGGGGCGCGGCCGGCCGCCGACGAGGACGTCGAGGTCGGGCACGGGGGTGGCGGCGCCGGCGGCGGCGGCGAGGACGAGGAGCGCGGCGCTGGTCACGATCGCATGGGGTCGCATGGCGGTCTCCCTTCGAGCCGATGAGACCGGCCGCGGCGGCGGAGGTTCCGCCGGACCCCGCCGTCAGCGGCGCGCGAGCGTCCAGCGGCCCGGCGCCAGCGCCGCGGCGCGCAGCGCGGCGAGCGTTCCGGGGTGCGCGGCGGAGATGTCCGCGCCGGCGGTGTCGCGCAGCACGGGCGCCCGCTCCGCAGCGACCTCCACCGTCCACGTCGCTCCCGGCGGCGGCGCGTCGGGCTCGCGCAGCGTCACGCCCCGCGCCGGGCGTCCGTCCGGGAGCGCGGGGATGACCGCAACGGCGACCGTCGCACCCGCGTTCGCAGCGGCCGCCGCCGGCCCGCCGCGGGCGCCTGCGGGCGTCGCCGCGGAGGCGAGCTCCTGGTGCGCGACGATGGGCCCTCCGGCCTTGGCGCGCACCTGTTGCGGCTCCGGTGCCGCGGCGAAAGCAACCTCGGCCGGCTCCGCCGCCGGCTCGCGCACCTCGTTGGCGTCCCGCGGCGCCGCGCCGCCGCCGGCGCGCGGCGCCACGGCGGCCCGGTCCGACTCCCCCGCGGCGCCGGCCGCGGCAACCGTCGCGCCCTCCGCCGCAGGGACCTCGTGCTCGGCCGGCGTCGCCGGCCGCGGTTTCTCGTCGCCGGCGGCCGGCACGGCGACGGCGCGCCGGCGCACCGCCTGTGCCACGTCCTTCGCCTGCAGCTCGGCCGCGGGCGCCGACGGGACCGGCCTGGACGCGGCCGGCGCATTGCCGGTGCGAGCCTCCGGCGCCGGCGCTGCGGCCCGCGCCGGCGCCGCCTCGTGACGGTCGATACCCGAGCGCGCCTCGCGCAGCGGCAGCGGCGTGCTGCGGAGGAGCAGCGTGAAAACGACCCCGACGAGCACGGCGGCGGCAGCCAGCGCCGGCGCCGGCCGCAGCAGCCACGAACGGCGCGCGCCCGGCGCCGCGGCCCGGCGCTCGGCTCGCACCCGCGCGAGCACCCGCTCGGCGAGGAATGGGGGCGCCGGCTCCTCCCCCATCGCGTGCAGGTCGCTGCGGACCGCGATCGCCCGCGCGAGGGCGCGCGCGCAGCGCCCGCACGAGGCGGCGTGCATCTGCGCCCCGGGCGGCAGCGCGCCCGGCTCGGCGTCGAGCGACGCGAGGAACTCGCGGCAGTTCATGGCCACACCTCCTCCAGCGCCGCGCGCAGCGCGGTGCGCGCGCGGGCGATGCGCGACTTCACGGTGCCGAGCGCGCACCCGAGCGCCGCCGCCACCTCGTCGTACTCCAGGCCGCCGAGCTCGCGCAGCAGCAGCACCTCGCGGTGCTCGGGCGACAGGGCGGCGAGCGCGCGGCCGAGCGCATCGCGCAGCTCCCCGGAGCGCGCCGTCGCCTCCGGTCCCGGCCGCGAGTCGGCGACCTCGAGCGGCACCGCCTCCCCCGTCGCGGGGTCGGTGCGCATCAGCGCCTGGGTGCGCCGCGCCAGGCGGCGAGCGGCGCCGGCGAGGCGCGAGCGGCAGACGTTGATCGCGATGCCGAGCAGCCAGGTGCGGAACGCGGCGTCGCCGCGAAAGGAGGCGAGGCCGCGGAAGCAGCGCAGGAAGGCGTCCTGCGCCGCGTCGAGCGCCTCCTCGCGGTCGCCGAGGAGACGGTACGCGACGTTGTAGACGGCGCGCTCGTGGCGGCGAACGAGCTCCGCGAACGCCGCCTCGTCGCCGGCAGCGGCGCGCGCGACCGCGGCCGCCTCGGGGTCGGCGGGCGCAGCCGGGCGCTCCCGCAGGGGGAACGACAGCCTCACGGCGACAGCATACGGAAATCGGGCGGCCACGCGCACCTCGTCACCGCTTGAGACCGCGGCCGGCGCCAGGAGTTCCCGCCGCGCGGGCGGGACCTATAATGTGCCGTCGTACCACGGGAGGCGGGTATGTCGGTTCGCAAGCTCATCGGTGCGCTGCTGATCGCGGCCGGCGTGGCCGCGCTCGTGTACGGCGGCTTCTCGTTCACCAGGAAGACCCACAAGGTGGACATCGGCGTCGCCGAGCTCAAGCTGCAGGACAAGGAGCGGGTGAAGATCCCCACGTGGGCCGGCGTCGCGGCGATCGTGGCCGGCGGCGCGCTGCTCGCGATCGGCAGGAAGTGACCAGCTGCCGTGCCGGTGAGCGCGGTCGGGCCGTGCTGGCCTGACGTGGAAGTGCTAGGACTCAACCTGACAGTTGGTGGGTTTCCTGGGTCCAGGGACCCCGAGACTGGGGAGAGAGGACCAGGGACAGGAGATGACGCAGCAGCAGAAGGTGATCAAGGTGAAGGTGGGGCTCCTGGAGTTGGCCAAGCAGCTCGGCAACGTCTCGCATGCGTGCCGGGTGATGGGCTACAGCCGGGACAGCTTTTATCGCTTCAAGGAGCTGTATGAGAAGGGGGGCGA
>CAZQLL010000053.1:0-22534 GCA_964594125.1 uncultured Thermoanaerobaculia bacterium
GGTCGCCGTCCCAGCGTTCCTCCATGGTGACGTTGTCCGCCGTGTCGAAGAAGCGACGGACCACCGCCCCGGTGGGCTCGAGCTCGTACCAGCGCCGCCCCCAGGCGTCGTAACGGGCGAACCACGTGCCCGTGTCGCCGTCGGTGCGCAGCGCAAGGCGGCCGAGGAGGTCGTAGCCGATCCGGCGCTCGCCGCTGTCGCCGGTGCGCTCACTCGCCACGCGCCCGGCGTCGTCGTAGGTGTAGTGCGTCGCGCGCGGCGCGGCGGCGAGGTTGAGCAGACGGTCCTCGGCGAGGCGCCCGTGCTCGTCGTAGCCGCGCTCGGCGACGCGCGTGAGCGCCGGGATCGCCACCCCAGCCGCGAGCGGCGAGGCGACATGGCTGCGCTCGACCGCGACGACCTGGTCGCGCTCGTTGTACTCGTAGCGCGCCTCGACCCAGCGCGCTTGCAGCGTGCCGTCCGCGTCGGCGTAGTCCTGCAGACGGCGTTCCGCGACGACGCGGCCCGCGGCGTCGAACGCGCGCTCCAGGCGCCGTCCCGGCGCAACCAGCGTGCCCGCCGGCGGCACGCCTGTCCCCGAGCCGAGGCCGTCGACGATGCGCACCGGACGGTCCCACGTGTCGTGCTCGAGCTCGCTGCGCGCACCCGATGAGGCGGTGGCGGAGCGGACGTTGTCGGCGTCGTCGCGCTCGATCTCCGCCGCCATCGCGCCCTGGCCCTGCTCGACGCTCTGCAGCAGGCCCGCACCCGCGCGGCCCCTACGGTCGACGCCGTACGTGAAGCTCGTCACCGGCCCGCCGTCGCCGGCGCCGGTGGAGCGCGTCGGCCGGCCGAAGCTCTCGTAGCTGAAGCTAGTCGATACGCCCTCGGCGCGGAACGCTTGAGTGCCGTCGCGGTTGGGCGCCGGCACCGCCGAGGTCGTCGAGGCGGTCTTGAGGCGGTTGCCGACGTCGTAGCGGTAGATGGTGTCGACGTCGCCGTCAGAGGGCCCGGACTTCTCGGTCACTTTGACCAGGCGGCCGAGCCGATCGTAGATCTCGGTCGTGAGGGCCGGCGACTCGCCGCCCGCGGGGGTGGTCGCGATGCTCACGGTGCGGGCGATCTGGCGGACGCCCGAGTAGGTGAACGTGACGTCGTGGGCGCTCCCGTCGGGCGGGCGGATGGTCGCGGCCCGGCCGAAGGGATCGAAGTTGAGGTACTCGGTCTTGAAGACGGTGGCCGGGTTGTACGCCTGCCACTCGGAGACGGAGGTCTTCCACCCCAGGGCGTTGTGTGCGGTCACGCGCTGGTTGCACTGGGTCGTGCAGGGGCCGCTGGCCGGCCAGGTGCTGCTCGGCATCAGGCGCCTCTCCGTCCTGAGCCGGCCGTTCCAGTCGTACTCGTACTCGGCGCCGGCGATAGCGGCGCCGGTGGGCTGGTTGTTGGGGTGCGAGGTGACACGGACGCGCGCGCCGGTCGGCGTCCCTCCCCCAGCAAACGGTGTGTAGGCGTACTCGACCCACGCCCCGGCGTTCGGGTTGCTGGTCTGGGGCTTGACCCATGAGAGCCGCCCGAGGGCGTCGAACTCGTAGCTGGTCTGCACGCCGGCCGAGTCGCGCGACGCGCTGGGCAGGCCGGTATTCAGGTTGATGTCGAGATCGAGCGTGAAGAACGACAGGGGGTTGCCGGAGGAGTCCATGTACCGCGAGGTGCGGTGCGAGCCGTACTGGTAGCCGTGGTCGATTCGGTAGGCGTCCAGCGCCGGCAGGGAGAGCGAGCACAGGGCGGTGGTGCCGAGCGCCTGGGTGTCGCCGCCGTAGTACTGCTCGCGCCAGACGTTGCCGCCGGAGTCGCGGCCGTAGGCGGCGACGACGTCGGTCGTGGTCGCGCTCGTGTCCGTCCGGAAGAAGCGCTTGCGCAGGACGAACGGGTAGAGGGGATAGGTGCCGCCTGCATCCTTCTCGAAGCAGACGTCCTGGCGGGCGCTGGTCAACGCCGGGCTCTGGTTCGTGTCGTACTGGTCCTGCTGCTCGTAGTCGTAGCTACCGAGCAGCCACGGCTTGCTGGTCGGCCAGCCGTTCGGCAGGAGGGTGGTGTAGGTGTGCGCGGGCGACTCGACACCGGTGAACTGCGAGTAGGCGTCGTAGCTGGTGGTGTCGTAGGTGCTGTCGCCGGTGATCTTGTAGGTGCCGGCCCAGCCATTGCTGTTCCTGATGGTGCGGCGCAGCGGGCCCAGGTCGGAGTGGCCCGCGGTGACGGTGGTGCGGTACGTGCCGAGGCCGTCGAAGTTGAACGAGTCGGTGGTGACGTCGCGGGCGCCGTCGGAGTCGTAGACGACGCGTTGCGAGGCCACACGGCGGTTGGTGTTTCGCTTGTCCTGGGACGACGCCGATGTGGGGATGCGGTCGTGCTCGTATCGCAGGTAGGTGGATCGCTCCACGGTGCCGCCAGTGATGGTGCAGGCATCGACGAGCGGAGGGGGCGAGCAGGAGACGCTCGGGTTGCCTGTGTAGGAGCGGGACGAGAGGTAGCGGCCTCCCGAGTCTGCCGGGTCGAAGCGCTGGAATGCCAGTCCGTAGTCCCACGCGGAGGACTCGAGGACGGAGAAGTGCAGCGTCGCATTACCCAGTGGGTCGAGGACCTTGAAGATGCGCTCGTCGGCCCACAGCTTGTGGGTGGTGGGATTCTCCTTGTACTGCGTGTAGCCGCTGTAGGTCCAGGTGCCGACGAGCCCGCCCGAGGCGTCCTTCAGCCTGCGGGTGCTGACCCCGGTCCCGTTCACTACCGAGCAGTTGTAGCGTGGCGGGATGGCCTTGGGATCCCAGGAGCATCCCATGTAGTCGTAGCGGCCGTAGTCCCATTCGACGCGCGCGCCCGTGGGCATCCACACGCCGGCGAGGCGTCCCGACAGGCCGACGGGGTACGTCGGAGTGGGCGGCGTGTTGCAGGTCTGCGAGTGGTAGGTGAAGTTGGACCACGACGAACCGTCGGGCAGCGTGACGGCGGACGGGCGGTAGACGGAGAGCGTCGCGGAGCTCTGCGGGTCGGTGTCCTCGCAACTCCTGTTGATCACGTCCTGCGTGTACGTGAAGCTGTAGACGGCGACGCCGCCGGAGAACTTGACAACCTCGACCGACGACACCACGCCGTTGGTGAAGCGCACGTAGTGGGTGCGGCCGTGGCTGTCGCTGATCTGCCAGGTGCTGGCGTCAGGATAGGAGACGGTGACCGAGCCGCCGTACTGGTTGGCGATCGAGGTGATGCGCCACTTGCCGGTCTGGTACTCCGTGAAGGTGCGCATGGCGCCGTCGCCGGACTCGACGATGCGGTTTCCGCCGGAGGTGCGCATGCGCAGGTAGCTCGCGTCCCTCGAATAGGAATAGCCCGAAAAGGTGGGCTCACCGTCGTGCAGTGCGCCGTAGAAGATGTGCTCGGAGCCGTCCGGGGTGACGTAGGTCCAGGCGAGCGGTGTGCGATTGTCGGGGTCGTCCGGGGCCAGGAGTCGTCCCAACGACACCATGAATCCTGGGCCCGCATTGCACGCCTTGCACGGCTCGGCGCGGGTGAATCAGGTCTGGCCGCTGTCATAGGTGACGCCGGTCAGGTCCCAGATGTCGCCGTTGTAGCTGACTCCGATGGCGAAGCTGAGATCCGCGTTGACCGGATACGACCCGCCCAGCGGGATCGTGATGATCAGGTTGCCGTTGAATGTGTTGATGCTGTCGATATCGTTGAACTGGTAGGCTTTCTCGGGCGCGAACCCGCGCTCCTTGAGCGGGTCGACCTGGGCCAGCGTCGGGAGCGCCGAGAGCAAGAGCAGAAGGACGAGGCAGGATGCAGGTCGTCGGGTCATCGTGGGTCCTCCAATCTGACGGCGGTCATCGAGATGTCGCCAGGCGCAACGAGTAGTACTCGAATGTGGTGGGGTCGATTGCCACAACGACGTCGCCGTCCCGCAGTCCTCCGGGATGCCCTGCCCGTGCGACGAGCGAGTGGGAGCGCGCAACTGCTGGAACGACGAGGCCGTCGGGAGCCGCGTCTTCGTCGCCCTCACTGCCGTCGCCGACGCTCAGAGTCCAGCCATCAACACCCGGTCGTACGATCAGGAGCTCCAGGTAGGCGCGGCGGTCGGCCAGTGCAATGGAGCCGTCGTGCCTCGAAGTGGGAAGCTCGGAGGGGCCGTCGGCCGGCCGTGCGGCGGTCTCTGTGCCCGGTTGGACCTCGGTCCTGCCGGTCGTCACGTCGGCGACCGCCCACAGGGATATCGGCGGGATCTCGCGACCGAGCTCGAAGACGACTTCACCGTCGCGGTCGTCGTCGGATGCAGCGCGCTCGAAGCGGAGGAGCAACGGCATCGTCTCGCCTGGTTCTCGGGCGACTCCGAGGCATACGGCGTTGCCTCCTGGCGTAACGCCGCCGATGGTGAGCCGGCCGCCGCCCAAGCCGACCTTGAGCTGAGCGTGGGCAACAGGTGTGGTGAGAAGCAGCGAAGAGACGATGACGAGAAGCGCCTTGATTTCGCCTCCATCAATGGGTTCCGTGAAGCGTGTGAGAGAACCGCGACTACCCCGGGGCGCCGGTGCGCCCAGCGCGTATCGAGTCAGGGTCGCGCGGTGTTCCGCGGCCGCTCCGGGTGTCCTGGCTCGTGGGGCAACCGCGGCACTGGAATCAATGAGATCTCCCTGCCAATCAATACTCACTGAGGCGCTCGCCAATCTGTCGTTCGAAACTGTACGGACCAAAGAGTAAGAAGGCTCGTCTCATAATGTCAAGGGATATGCGTGAGATCACAGCGACACCGCGCACCGGCAGTCTTAAAGGCGGAGGCAGCCTGCTGCCGAAAGGCGGCGGCGGCGCCGGTGCCCACCCCGGTGTCGGTGCCGGCGGGGCGTTGCGTCCCGGTCGTCACGGACGGGCTGTTCACGGCGGGGGAGTGGGACGACGCGGCGCGGGTGGCGGTGGCCGACGGGGTGACGCTGCTGGTCAAGGCGCAGGGCGGCGTGGTGTTCATCGGCGTGCGCTCACAGGTGCAGGCGGGGATCGGGCCGTCGGAGCTCTTCCTGGCGGCGCCAAGCGGGCCGGTGCAGCGCCTGCACGTGTCGGCACAGCTCGCGGAGACGGTGCTGCCGGCGGCGGGCGAGGCGCCGCCGTACCGCTTCGGCCTGACCACCGGCTGGTACGCGAACGAGTTGCGGCGCGACGAGGCGCTCGCCGCGAGCCTGATGAAGGAAGGCCGGCCGCCGATCGAGAAGTTGATGGCGACGGCCTACCCCTCGGACGGGATCGAGCTTGCGGTGCGGCGGGAGAAGATTGCGGGAGCCGTGTGGCTGCTGCGGCTGGCGGTTTCGGCAGTGAGCGCTGGCCGGCCGGGGATGGTGGTCTACCCGCCCGACACGGCCGAGCGCGCGACCGCAGGGTGGCTGGAGCTGCGGCTGCCGTAGCGGCGGCGCGGCAGGCCCGCGAGGTAGGTGCGGGCGATGTCCTCCTGCCGGCGCGGGCCGCAGCGGCGCTCGACGGCCACCGGTACCTGGCGGCGGCGGCGGTCCATCGGGGAGCGGCGCACCCAGCGCGTCGTCGGCTCCCGCCAGCGCCGGACGGTCTCCGCAATGCGGAGAGCGAGGTAGAGCGCGAACGCGCCCACGAGGAGCACGACGCCGATCCAACCGAGCGTCACGGCGCACCTCCAGGAGGCCGCGTTCCGGCAGCCGCGAACCGCCCGACGCCGCGGCGGCAAGCGGGTGCTGCCAAAAAGAAAGGTGGACCCTGAGTGTGAAAACTCCAGGCGGCGCGGCGTCATTCCTCCCGGCCGCCGGGGAGGTGCGGTATTGCGTTTCTGTACGGTCCAAGCGTGCGGCTGAGACCGTGGGAGTGGGAGCGCCGGGGCGATCTATGCCTCACCGCTGGTGTCGTCACGCTCGTCCAAATGCCGCAGCCGTGCATAATCACCTCGTGGGCGTCTCGGCGAGTGGATCGCCCCTCGTACTCCTGCTTTCCCCAGTCGGGGTTAATAACGCAATAACGCAAGCCTGACCCCACTTTTCCGCGCGGCTACCGGAGGTTCTGATGCGCTCGCTCACCCGCTACCTCACCATGAACGTGCCGGCTCGCATGGACTTCGTCAACATCACCGCCGAGGTGGAGCAGGCGGTGCGCGAGAGCGGCGTCCGCGAGGGGCTGTGTCTGGTCAACGCCATGCACATCACGGCGAGCGTGTTCATCAACGACGACGAGCCGGGGCTGCACGAGGACTACAAGCGCTGGCTCGAGCAGCTCGCCCCCTTCGACGCGTCGCCGCAGCGCTATCGCCACAACCGCACCGGCGAGGACAACGGCGACGCCCATCACAAGCGCCAGGTGATGGGCCGCGAGGTCGTGGTGGCGGTGACCGGCGGGAAGCTCGACTTCGGCCCGTGGGAGCAGATCTTCTACGGCGAGTTCGACGGGCGCCGCCCGAAGCGAGTGCTCGTCAAGGTCATCGGCGAGTGAGACCGGGCGGGCGGCGCCGGCGACGTTTCTGATGGGGGCTCGCGGTGCGTCGCGAGCAGGCCCCGGCCGACGACCTGCCCGGCCCTGCCCTCCGCACATGACCAGATGCCGCGGAAGGGCCGGCCGGTCGCACCTCGGCTGCACCCTGAAAGTTGGCCGCGTCGAGACTTGCGCTCGCCCCCTGCATTGGAGATCATGCCGGCATGCTGGGAAAGCACACCCGCGCTGTCATCGTTCTCGCCGTCTCCGCGGCGGTCCTCGCCGCCGCCTGCGGCCCCACCGTGCCGCCGTCGGAGAAGCGGACGTTCCGCGAACAGGAGGGGCGGTTTTCCTACGTCGTGCCGCCGAACTGGGTGGTGTGGATGGGCGAGGCGCGCTCGCCGAAGGGCTCCCTTTTCAGCGTCGAGGTGGTCCCTCTGCAGGACTCGATGCCGGAGTTCGTGGCGGGGCTGCCGGACACCATGATCCCGCTGCTGCGCGAGCAGACCGCGCGGTTCTTCGCGGTGGTGGGCCCCGGCGACCAGCGCGACGTCGCGGTCGGCGGCGTGACGATGCGGGAGCTGGCGATGCCCGTGCGCGTGCGCGCCGGGGATCCCGAGTCGACAGTGGTGTTCTGGACGGCGCGCTACGGGATGAACGCGTTCGTGCTGCGTGTGTCGTACCCGGCCGGCCTGATGGAGCAGGATGCGCCCGCGGTGGCGGAGATCATCGCCTCGTGGCAGTTCCCGCCGCTGCCGACGCCGGATCCCGACACCACCCAGGGCAGGATCGTCCGCCGCGTTCCGACGCAGTAGGCGGCCGATCCCACCAGCAGTCGGTCGCCTCGTGCCCGGCGCGAGCACCGAGGGTGCCGGCGCAGGCGCCCGCGGCGGCGTAGCGCCGGTGCCAGGCCCAACAAAGTCGTCATTTCTTCCGCCGGGAGCGCGGCGCCCTCAGCCGGCCGGCGGGGCGCTCGCAGTCTCGGCCATCGCGCGGCCGGCGATCCATCCCGTCGTCCAAGCGGCCTGGAAGTTGAAGCCGCCGGTGACGCCGTCGACGTCGAGCAGCTCGCCGGCCAGGTGGAGTCCCGCGCAGACTCGGCTGGCCATGCTGCGGAAATCAACCTCCGCCAGGCGCACGCCGCCGCAGGTGACGAACTCGTCCTTGTTGACGCTCCTGCCGCTGACCGGCAGACGGGTGGCGGAGATCTGCACGGCCAGCCGGCGCGCGGCCTCGCGCGTCAGGTCGGCCCACCGCGTCTCGCGCGCGATCCCGGCCGCCGCCGCGAGCCTCTCCCACAGGCGAGCCGGGAGCTCCGCGAGCGGGGCGTTGGCGACGAGGCGCGCGGCGTGCTCGCGCCGGCGCCCGTCCAGCGCGGCGGCGAGCGCCTCCTTGTCGAGGCCGGGCCGCCAATCGACCACGACGTCGAAACGGTAGTCGAGCGCGTGCAGCGTGCGCGCTCCCCAGGCGGACAGGCGCAACACCGCCGGCCCGGAGAGACCGGAGTGGGTCAGGAGCAGCGCGCCCCGCTCGCGCAGGGCGGTTCCGGCCACCGACACCGCCGCGTCCGCTACCGATACCCCCGCGAGCTCGCGCACCCATGGCGCCGCGACCTCGAAGGTGAAAAGCGACGGGACCGGCGGCTCGACCGCGTGCCCAAGCGCCGCCGCCAGCGCGGCCCTGCCGCCCGACCTGCACCCGCCCGTCGCGAGCAGGAGGCGCGAGCAGGCAAGCGTCTCGCCGGCGGCGAGCGCCAGCGAGAATCCCCCGCCGGGGCGTTGCGCGGCGCCGATCACCGCGGCGCCGGTGCGCAGGCGCCCGCCGGCGGCGCGCAGCGCGTTCAGCAGGCAGTCGACGATCGTTCGCGAATCATCGGTGACCGGGAACATGCGGCCGTCGGCCTCCGCCTTCAACCGCACCCCGTGCGCCGCAAACCACGCCACGGTGCCGCGCGGTCCGAAGCGGTGGAAGGCACCGAGAAGCGCCTTGCCTCCGCGCGGGTAGTGGGCAGCGAGCGCGCGCGGGTCGAAGCAGGCGTGTGTGACGTTGCAGCGTCCGCCGCCGGAGATCCGCACCTTCGCCAGCGGGATGGCGCCCTTCTCCAGCACGACGACGTCGCCGCCCGCCTCCGCGCACGCAACGGCCGCGAACACCCCCGCCGCGCCGCCTCCAACCACGGCGCAGGAGTCGGATCGAACGCCCACCGCGTTCACCCCGGCCCCCGCCAAGGTGCCAGGCCCAACGAAAATGCCATTATCTACGTCCGTGCCCGGCGCTCGCCGGCAAGCGTCGCGTCGAGCTCCTCGTAGGTCGCTCTGAAGGCCTCGTCGCGCAGCCGCAACGCGCCGGCGCGCGCCGCCCAACGGCTGACCGCCTCCGGTCGTCGCCCAAGCACGGCCGCAAGCGCTCCCGCGCGGATCCCCCACCGCTCGATGGCTAGGCCTCCAACGAGGTAGCGCACCCTCGCGACCTGCCGATCCCTCCGCGGCGACATGATCAGTTCAGGGTCGACAGCAAGGGCGGAACAGGCGCGGGTGAAGAAGCCGCCTGCGTCGATGCGCCGGCGCTCGCGTCCGCCTGACCGGCCCAGCGGGTCGAGCAGCGGTCCGGCCGGAGCAGCCACGATGGGCGTGTCGTGCTCGCGGCTCCACCATGGCAGGCGGCCGGGTTCGCCGCCGACCCATCCTGATTCGCGCTCCCTCTTGAGCAGCCGGAGATACGCCCGGCGCGCCGCGTCGAGACCGTCCCCGAACAGGGCGAGCGTGCCCTCGACGTCGATCAACCGCGGCGGTTGCGTCCCGAGGAGCTCGCCGTGCCCGCACAGCGGGTAGCGCGCCGGATCCGTGACGATCCCGGCAGCCACCGGGTTCAGGTGCACGTACGCCACCAGCCTGGCCAGGTAGCTCCCGTCCCGCACCAGCTTCGCCTTGTAGCGGGTCGCCCACAACGGCCCGCGTTCCCCGGCTCTCCGGTTGTAGTCCTGGCCGAAGCGCGACTGTACGAAGCCCATCGTGCGCGAGAGCGGCACGGCGCCTGTCCGGACGGCCAGGTGGTAGTGGTTCGACATCACGCACCAGGCGAGGATCGTCAGGCCGTCGCGATCGCGCACCCGCTCGAGGGTCGAGACGAAGCGCTCCGCCACCTTGCGGCGAGCCAGCGCCTCGACTCCGTGCGCGAGTCGGTTGTAGACGTGGTACACCGCTCCCTCGACGAGCTCCCGGGGTCGCCTCGGCATGTGTCGCAGCCTCCTGTGGCGAGCCTAGCACGAATGTGCCGTTTTCGTTGGGCCTGGCACCTTGGTTATGGCATCTTCGTTGGGCCTGGCACCTGGGGGAGTGTTCCGTCAAAGACCCATTCGGCCGGGCCGGCGAGGGAGAGCGGGCAGCGGGGGGGCGTGGCCTCGGGGGTGACGGTAAGGGTGCGGCCGGAAGCGGTGAGCAGGGCGACCGGCGGCGCCGCCCAGCCTTCGGCGGCGGCGACGAGGGCGGCGGCGACGGCGCCGGAGCCGCACGCGAGCGTCTCGCCCTCGACGCCGCGCTCCCAGGTGCGGATGGCGAGCGGAGCGGGCGATGGCCAGCGCACGAAGTTGACGTTGGCGCCGCCCGGCGGCAGGTCGCGGTGGGCGCGCAGCGCCGGCGCCAGCGGCGTGAGCGCGCGCTCGCCGAAGTCGGCCCAGTCGACCGGCACGACGAGGTGGGGCACGCCGACAACCAGGTAGCGGCCGCGCACGACGGTGCCGGCGGCCTCGAGGTCGCGCCAGTCGTCGACGCGCTCGGGGGCGGGCAGGCGCAGCGTCACCTCGCCGCCGCGCACCGCCGCCGCCACGGCGGCGTGGCCGGTGTGGATGGTGACCTCGCTCCACCCCCAGCGCTCGGCCACGAAGCGGGCGGCGCAGCGGGTGCCGTTGGCGCAGAACGGCGCGAGCGTGCCGTCGCGGTTCCAGAAGAGGAGGCGGGCGGCGCCCTCGCCGGCCGGCAGCAGCAGCAGCGCGCCGTCGGCGCCGATCCCCCTGCGGCGGTCGCACAGGCGCGTGACGAGCGCGGGCAGCGTCGCCTGCAACCCGGGATCGGCGCGGCCGTCGAAGACGAGGAAGTCGTTGCCGGCGCCGTGGAGCTTGGCGAATCTCACGGCCCGATCTCGACGCGGCAGTACAGCGCCTCCGACTCGTTGCCCGCCTCGTCGACCGCCTTCACGGCGTAGTCGTGGGAGCCGGGCTGCGGCTTGATGTCGTCGAACTCGGCGGTGGTCGCCTGGTCGGTGAGGTGGATCCACTTGCCGCCGTCCTTGCGCCGGAACACCTTGTAAAGGACGCCCGCCTCTGCCGAGGCGTCCCACCGCAAGCGCACGATCCCGGGCTCGGGGAGGCAGATGAAGTTGGCCGCCGGGGGCGGTGGGTAGACGTCCTTGTACTTGACCTCGACCTCGGGGGAGGCCGGCCCCACGGCATCTGCGACGAGCGCCCGGATGCGGTAGCGCCAGCTCAACCCCTGCCGCGGCACGGGATCCTTCTGCGGGCTCGCGTCGACGATAACCGGGCCGAACTCCTCCCAGGTCCCGTTCGGCACGCTGCGCCGCTCGGCCACGTACTTGACGCCCTTGAGGTCCTTGAGCTCGTTCCACGAGACGACGATCCCGTCGGCCTTGGCCTCGAGCTTCAGCCCGGTGACCTCCGGCGGGATCGGCTTCCGCTGCCACGCCACGATGTTGGACAGCGCCGACGCCGTGCGGTCGCGCCGCACCGTGCGCACCGCATACCAGAACGTCGGCGGCGCGGAGGCCTGCGTGATCGCCGGCAGGATGTCCCGATACTCGAGTTTGTCGCCGCGCGTCGCCGCCTTGAGCGAGTCGCCCTCCAGCACCGCGATGCGGGTCGCGCGAGAGAGCATGAGTTGGCGCTGCAGGTCGGCGCCGGCCGGTCCGGCGGCGACGGTTTCCTGCCCGGCCGGCACCTCGAGGCGGAACACCTCGATGCGCGCGAGGTCGGTCAGCGACCGGCCGCTCCTGGTCAGCGACGGGAACTTCCAGGTGAGGACCAGCTCATTGATGTCCTGGTAGGCGGCGAGGCCGGTGGTTGTCTCCGGCACCTCGATGATCGGCGGCAGCGGCGGCCCCTTGCGCCCGCACGCCGCGAGCAACGCCGCCGCGCCGAGGACCACCGTCAGTGCCCGTGCCGCTCTCATCGCCCCGAAGCCTACCACCACCTGCGCTCTCCCCCTCGTCCCCGGCGCTCTCCTCTCCGGCGCCTCCAGCCTCCTGCTTCCCGCCTCCTGCCTTCTGCCTTCTTCCTCCTCGCGCACCTGCCTCGCGCCCCGCGCCTACAGAATGTACCTCGCCAGTTCCTGCTGGCCGAGCAGCGGCGCGAGCGCATGGCGCACCGCCGCCGCGTCGACGACGGCGGCGCCCTTGCACTCCGGCGCAGTGAAGGAGATCTCGTCGAGGACCCGCTCGACCACGGTGACGAGGCGCCGGGCGCCGATGTTCTCCGCCGACCGGTTGAGCTCGGCGGCGATGCGCGCGAGCTCGGCGACGGCGTCGTCGGTGACCTCGAGCGCGACCCCTTCGGTGGCGAGCAGCGCCCGCTGCTGCTTGAGGATCGCATGCTCGGGCTCGGCCAGGATGCGGGCTAGGTCGGCCTCCGAGAGCGGCTCGAGCTGCACCCGCACCGGGAAGCGTCCCTGCAGCTCGGGGATGAGGTCGGAAGGCTTCGCGACGTGGAACGCGCCAGCGGCGATGAACAGTACGTGGTCGCTCGCCACCGGGCCGTAGCGGGTGGTCACGGTGGTGCCCTCGACCAGCGGCAGGAGGTCGCGCTGCACCCCCTCGCGCGACACGTCGGGACCGCCGCCGCCGTGGCCGCCGCGCGCGGCCACCTTGTCGATCTCGTCGAGGAAGACGATGCCGCTCTCCTGCGCGCGCTGCACCGCCTCGCGCTCGACCTCGCCGCGGTCGATCAGACGCTCCGCCTCCTCGGCCTCGAGCACCGCGCGCGCCTGCCGGACCGTCATCCGGCGCCGCGAGCGCTGCTGGAACATCCCGCCGAGCGCCTCCTTCAGGTTCAGCTCGAGCGTCTCCATCCCGTGGCCGCCGAACAGGTTGAGCGACGGCGCCCGGCTCTCGGCGACCTCCATCTCGACCTCGCGGTCCTCGAGCGCGCCCTCGCGCAGGAGGCGGCGCAGCGCCCGTCGCGACTCCTCGCGGTCGCTCCCCCCCGCGCCCGGACCCGGGGGCAGGAGCAGGTCGACCAGCCGGTCCTCGGCGGCGCGCTGCGCCGCCACCCGCACCTTCTCGGCGCGCTCGGCGCGCACCATCGTGAGCGCTGCCTCGACGAGGTCGCGCAGGATCGAGTCGACGTCTCGCCCGACGTACCCCACCTCGGTGAACTTGGACGCCTCGATCTTGACGAACGGCGCCCCGGTGAGACGGGCGAGGCGGCGGGCGATCTCGGTCTTGCCGACGCCGGTCGGGCCGATCAGCATGATGTTGGCGGGGGTGACGTCGCGGCGCAGCTCGGGAGGGAGCTGCTGGCGCCGCCAGCGGTTGCGCAGGGCGATCGCGACCGCGCGCTTGGCCGGCGCCTGGCCGATGACGTAGCGATCGAGCTCGGCGACGATCTCGCGCGGGGTGAGCGCGGCGCTCACGACACCACCTCCACGGTGATGTGGTCGTTGGTGTAGAGGTCGATCGCGGACGCGAGCGCGAGCGCCTCGCGCGCCACCTCGGCGGCGGAGAGGCCGGAGTGGCGCAGCAGCGCGCGCGCGGCGGCGAGCGCCGGCGGTCCGCCGGAGCCGATCGCCAGCACGCCGTCGTCGGGGGCGATCACCTCGCCGGAGCCGGAGAGCAGCAGCAGGTGCTCGCGGTCGGCGACCACCATCATCGCCTCGAGGTGGCGCAGCGCGCGGTCGGTGCGCCATTCGCGCGCCAGCTCGACCGACGCGCGCTCGAGGTTGCCGGCGAACTCCTCGATCTTCGCCTCGAAGCGGGTGAACAGCGCGAGCGCGTCGGCGACCGAGCCGGCGAAGCCCGCGAGCACGCGGCCGCCGCCGAGGCGGCGCAGCTTGCTGGCGCCGTGCTTGAGCACGGTCTGCCCGAACGTCACCTGGCCGTCGCAGGCGATCGCGGTGGCGCCGTCGCGGCGCACCGCGCAGATCGTCGTGTGATGCCAGGCAGGCGCGGTCGCGCGGCGCGGCGCGCGGCCACGTGGTCCGTGGCCCGCGGCCCGTGGCCCGCTACGCACGCCAAGCCGAGGGAAAGCAGAATCGTCCATGACTGCCTCCGGCGGCAGCCTAGCATCACGGAAGGCTGAGGGCTCAGGGAGCAGGGCGCAGGACGTGAAGCCGCATGCGTCCGCGTTCCCGCGGCGTCGCCAAACACGCTGTCATGGCGAGTAGGGGCACGCCGCGGTGCGGCGGCCGGGCGAGCGAGGAAACACCGGGAGGGCCGGCGCCGGCGCGCGCGCCCGCGCTTCAGTCTGATGGGGATGGGACGGTTTCCCAGGAAGGAGCCCGGGGCGCCGGAGGCGCGCCGGACGACGTGGCGATCCCGCGGCGCCGGGAGCGGTCGCGCATCAGGCTTCGGCGGAGGGAAGACGGCGCCGCAGCCGTCGGCCAGCGTGCCCACGGCCGCCCCGCGGGCGGCCGCTGCGATGCTGGCGTATGCTTCCGCGTCCGGCGATGCGCCGGATCGCATGCTCACGGGAGAAATCGCCGCGCTCGGGACCGCCTTCTGCTGGGCGTTCACCGGGATCTTTTTCGCCGAGGCGGCGCGCCGCATCGGCGCGCTGCGCGTCAACCTGCTGCGCCTTCCGATCGCGCTCGTGCTGCTGTCGGGGGCGGTTCTCGCCACCGGGACGTCGCTCGCTGCGCTCACCCCGACGCGGGCCGGCCTGCTCGCGGCCAGCGGGCTGGTCGGGTTGACCGTCGGCGACCTCGCGCTGTTCGCGGCGCTGGTGCGTATCGGGCCGCGCCTGATCACGCTGCTGATGGCGCTGGCGCCGGTGTTCGCGACGCTCGCCGCGGCGGTCGGGCTGCGCGAGCTGCCCGGAGCGCTCGAGCTGACCGGGATGGCGATCACCCTGGCCGGGGTCGCCTGGGTGGTGCTGGAGCGGCGTGACGGCCAGGCGCATCCGCTGGATCACCGTGGCGCGCTCGCGCTCGGCGTGCTCGCCGCCGTCTGCCAGGGGGTCGGTCTGGTGCTCGCCAAGGCCGGCATGGCGGGCGAGGTGCCGCCGCTTGCCGCGACCTGGGTGCGCATGGGCGTCGCCACCGCCGGGATGTGGCTGCTGGCGCTCGCCGCCGGCCGCACCCGCGGGCTCGAGATCGCGGCGAGCGCCCGCCGCGCGCTCGCCCCGGTGCTCGGCGGCGCGGTCTCCGGGCCGTTTGTCGGCGTGTGGATGTCGCTGGTGGCGGCGCGCTACACCGACGTTGGCGTCGCCGCCACCCTGATGGCGACGACGCCCGTGCTGATCATCCCGCTGGTGATGCGCACCGAGGGGTACCGCCCGACGGCGCGCGCGGTGGTCGGCGCCCTCGTCGCCATCGCGGGCGTGGCGCTGCTGTTCGTGCGCTGAGGCGCCTCACGCCGTCGGCGGCGGCGCCTGGCCGGAGAGGGCGGTGGTCCCGAGCATGCCGCCGAGCCCCATCGTCTCGACCGCCGACGACGGCACGATCACCATGCTGCCCTTCTCCTTGATCGCTTCGTACAGCATGTTCATCGCCCGCAGGTGCATCGCCGTCGGATTGGTGCGGTACTGCTCCGACGCCTGCGAGAACAGCGCGGCGATCTCGGTCTCGGCGGTGCCGAGGATGATGCGCGCCTGTCGCTCGCGTTCGGCCTGGGCGCGGCGCGACATCGCGTCCTCGAGCTCCGGCGGGATGCGGACGTCGCGGATCTCGACCGACTGGATCGTGATCCCCCACGGGTTGGTCTTCTCGTCGAGGATCCTGGCCAGCTCGTGGCCGAGCTTCTCGCGCTCGGTGATCATCTCGGCGAGGTCGTGGCGGCCGATCGCCTCGCGCAGCGCCGTCTGCGAGGCGAGGAAGACGGCGTCGAAGAACGACTGCACCTCGAGCACCGCCTTCTCCGCGTCCCACACCAGCCAGAAGACGATCGCGTCGACGTTGACCGGCACCGTGTCGCGGGTGAGCGCCGACTCGGCGGTGACGTCGGTGGCGCGCACCCGTTGGTCGACCAGGTGGGAGATCATGTCGACGATCGGGATGATCCCGAACAGCCCCGGTCCTTTGAGGCCGCGAAACTTCCCGAAGCGCAGGACCACCGCCTTCTCCCACTGATCGACGACTTTGATCGCGAACAGGAGCGCCAGCGCCAGCAGGACGCCCGGCATGATGATCGCCGGCGCGACCCACTCCTTCCTCGTCGAGTTCGCGAAGTACACCGCCGTCGGAACCGTGGCCGCGACCACGACGGTCGCCACCGCGATCGAGAACGGGTTGACAAACCGACGCGCATCGGCCGCTTTTGTCATCGCCACCTGTCCCACCTGGACCGCCGCCTCCTCCGCCTTCTCCTTCGCCTTCTTCGCCGCCGCCATGATCGGTATCACCGTCGCCTCCCTTGCGGCGGCTCCATCTGCCGCCGCGCGATCGCCAGGAACCACAGGTACGCGCCGAGGCAGGCGCCGAGCACGAGCGCCAGCCCCGCCGCCGGTATCACCCCGCGTGCCTCGGCGGCGACGCCGGCCGCCAGCAGCAGCACCCCGCCGAGACGCAGGACCGCGTCCATCTCACTCGCTCCTCTCGACCCTGGACTGCAGCTCGGCCAGGAGGTCGGCGAGCGGCACGCCGAGCGCCGCCGCGCGGGCGAGCGCCTCGTCCGCCACCTGCACGACCTTGCGCCGCCGCTCCACGTCGTCGCGCTCCACGGCCACCGGGGCGATGAACGTCCCGGAGCCTTGCTGGGTCGTCACGATCCCGCGTATCTCGAGCTCCTTATAGGCTTTGGCCACCGTGTTCAGGTTGACCTTGAGCTCCACGGCGAGCGCCCGCACGGTGGGGAGCTGCTCGCCGAACCGGAGCGCGCCGGTGGCGATCCCGGCGAGGACTTGGTCGATGACCTGCCGGTAGAACGGCACGCCGGTCGCGGTATCGAGGCTGAAGGTCATCGGCATCGCGGTCACCTTTTGTAATAGTCTAACATAACACTAGCATAATAGGTCTTCGTGCCGCGTCTGTCAAGGGCTCCCTCGGCCGCCCCCGGATCCCCCGGGAGCGGCCGATTCCGGCGCCGGTCTGATGGTGGCGGCCACGACGCCGAGCACGACGAGCGCGCCGCCCGCGAGCAGCGAGGACGTGGCGGCGTCGCCGCCTGCGAGCACCGAGACCACGGCGGCGACCACCGGCTCGAACGCAAGCACCAGCGCGGTCTCGGCCGCGGTCAGCTCCCGCTGCGCCTCCGCCATCGCCCAGAACGCGGCCACCGTGGCGAGCAGCCCGGTGATCGCGAGGGCGGCGAAGGTCCAGGCGGCGAAGGCGACGTGCCAGCCGGCGATCCCGGCGGCGGGCAGCGCCAGGGCCGCGGTGATCAGCACCTGGGCCGCGTTCACGGTCGCCGGCGCGTCGTGGCGCACCGCGCCCTGCAGCAGCACGCCGTGGCAGGCGAAAGCGAGCGCACAGCCGAGCGTCAGCCAGTCGCCCACGACGGGCCGCGCCGCCTCCGGGCGCAGCAGCACCGCCAGGCCGGCGACCGACACCGCCGCGCCGGCACAGGCGCGCGGCGAGAGGCGGTTGACCCCGAACGCGGGCTCGAGCAGCGGCACCAGCACGACCGACAGGGCGGTGATGAACGCCGAGCGCGCCGGCGAGGTGGTCGCCAGGCCTGCGGTCTGGAACGCATACCCGACGAACAGGGCGGCGCCGCATGCGTACGCCCACCACGAGCGCGGCGGGCGCACGCCGCGCGCGCGCAGCAACGGCAGCAGCACCGCCGCCGCGAGCAGGAAGCGCAGCGCCAGGAACGTCAGCGGCGCCGCGCCGTCCAGCCCGCGCTTGACGACGACGAACGTCGCCCCCCAGGTGGCGGTGGCAGCGACCAGGAGCGCGAGCGCGCGCAGGCGTCCCATCGCCGCCACTGTAGCGTGCCGGCCGCCGCGCTGACCGCCCGCCGGAGACGTCCGCGGCCGGCGCCGCGCGCTATCATGCGCCGCGGGACGGGCGGGCGATGGACAACGTGGTGTGCATCGGGGTCGCCGGCGGCACCGGGTCGGGCAAGACGACGGTCGCCGAGGCGATCGTGGCCAGGATCGGACGGGAGCGCATCGCCTATCTGCAGCACGACTCGTACTACCGCGACCTCTCCGGCCGCCAGCGCGAGCACATCCTCCACCACAACTTCGACCACCCCGACGCGCTCGAGAGCGAGCTGCTCGCCGCCCATGTCCGCGAGCTCAAGGCGGGACGAGCGGTCGAGGTGCCGGTGTACGACTTCACCCGCCACGTGCGCACCGCCGCGACCCGCACGGTGGAGAGCCGCGGCGTCATCCTCGTCGAGGGGATCCTGATCTTCGTCGAGCGGGCGCTGCGCGAGCAGTTCGACATCAAGATCTTCGTCGACACCGACGCCGACCTCCGCTTCATCCGCCGCCTGCGGCGCGACATCGCCGAGCGCGGACGCACGGTGGACAACGTCGTCCATCAGTACCTCGAAACGGTGCGGCCGATGCACCTTGAGTTCGTCGAGCCGTCGAAGCGCTGGGCCGACCTGATCGTCCCCGAAGGCGGCTTCAACCCGGTGGCCCTCGACGTCATCTGCGCGCGCGTGGAAGCGCTGCTGCAGCATGCGGCGGGCGGCCCGCATTAGGCGACAGACGGGAGAGGCGGCAGTCCAGAGCGACGCGTCGCCCGCCCGACGCCCGCCTCTCGCCTGCTTCTACGGGATCTGGGGCTCGCGGCCGCGGCGGCGGCGCTGGCGAAGCTCCTCTTCCTTGAACATGTAGCGGATAGAGTGCTTGTAAATCATCAGATTCGGGCCATCGGTGCGGTTGAGCTTGATGCAGTCCTTGTCGTACCACTCGATCCAGCCGCGCAGCTCGGCGCCGTCGTCGAGCACCACGACCATCGCCGTCTTGGCCTGCATCTGCTTGATGAAGTAGTAGTTCTCGGCGTTCGTCTGCTCCGGCGGGGCCTGCTTGCGGTGAATGCCGCCGCGCAGCGGCGACCGTTCCGACACCTCGGTGATCGAGGGCCGGATAAGCCGTCGGCTGGTCAGGGCATCTCCCTCGAAGCGATCAGTGTCTCTCATCGGACCTTCGTTCTACTGGCAACACTATACCACGGTGCGGCGCCTCGGTGAAGCATACGAGCACCGGCGCCAAGGAGTTTACGGTTCGCGTGCCGGGCGCGTCTTCGCCGGCCCGGCCGGCGCCTCGTGCGCCAGGCAGCACATCAACCGGCCGCACATGCCGGAGATGCGCGCTGGGTTGAGGGACAGGTTCTGCGCCTTCGCCATCCGGATCGAGATCGAGGCGAAGCGCGTCATGTGGGTGCTGCAGCACAGGGTGCGTCCGCAGGGGCCCCAGCCGCCGGCCATTTTCGCCTGGTCGCGCACGCCGACCTGGCGCAGCTCGACGCGCCGCCGGAGCTGGCGCGACAGGGCGCGCACGAGCTCCTTAAGGTCGACGCGCCCCTCCGCGGCGAAGGTGACGATCACGGTCTCGCGGTCGAGCGGGACCACCGCGGCCACCGGCCGTATCTCGAGGTGCAGCTCGCGGGCGCGCTGGCGGCACAGCGCGAGCGCCTCGCGTTCGAGTTCGCCGCGGCGGCCGCCCGCCTCCATCTCGGCCGGCGATGCCGCCCGCACCACGGTGCCGGCCGGCCGCGAGCCGTGCTGACGCAGCACCGGCAGCTCGTAGCGCGCTACGTGGCCGAGACGCTCGCCGTCCTCGGTGCGCACCACGTACCACTCCCCCGGTTGCACTTCCACCGCTTCGGCGACCTGGCAGGAGTGTGCCACGGCGCTCGCGGTGAACGTCACGCGCACGGGCAGCGGCGGGGGGAGCGGCGGGGAGGGGGCGAAGCCCCCCTGAGCGGCGTCGCTCACGCCCACCCTCCGGCGCGCGGCAGGGCGCCGTCGGCCTCCTCGACGGCATGCGTCTGTGCCGCCCGCGCCGTCGCGAGCCGCCCGGCGAGCTCGGGGTCGGAGAGGGCCAGCATCTGCGCCGCCAGCACCGCGGCGTTGCGGGCGCCGGCCTTGCCGACCGCCACCGTGGCGACCGGGACGCCGCCGGGCATCTGCACGGTGGCGAGCAGCGCATCGAGGCCGTCCGAGACCCCGCCGGGGAGGGGCACGCCGATCACCGGGCGGGTGGTGGCGGCGGCGACTACGCCGGCCAGGTGCGCGGCCATGCCGGCGCCGCAGACGAACACCTTCACCCCGGCCTGCTCGGCGCCGCGCACCAGCGCCACGGTGCGATCGAGCGAACGGTGCGCCGAGGAGACGTGCGCCTCCCAGGCGATCCCCAGCGCGGAAAGCCCGAGCCCGACCTCGCGCATGGTCTCCCAGTCGCTGGCCGAGCCCATCAGCACCATGACCGTGGGGCTCATTCCTTCACTCTCCCGATGTCGTGCCGGAAGTGCATCCCCGCGAAGGCGATGTGCGAAACGGCGGCGTAGGCGCACTCCGTGGCCTCGGCGGGGGTCGCGCCGCGCCCGACCACCGAGAGGACGCGGCCGCCCGCTGTCACCAGGCGGCCGTCGTCCACCGCGGTGCCCGCGTGGAACACCAGCACGCCCGGTTGTGCGAGCGCCTCGGCGATGCCGGTGATCGCGTCGCCCCGGCGCGGCGCCTCGGGGTAGCCGGCGGCGGCGAGCACCACGCAGGTCGCCGCCTCGCGCTTCCATCCCACACGGGCGCCGGACAGCTCGCCCTGCGCTGCGGCGCGCAGCAGGGAGAACAGGTCGGCGTCGAGGCGCGGCAGCACCACCTGGGTCTCGGGGTCGCCGAGCCGGCAGTTGAACTCAAGCAGGCGGGGGCCGGCGGCGGTCAGCATGACCCCCGCGTAGAGCACGCCGCGGAACATGCGGCCCTCCTGCGCGAGCCCCTCGATCGTCGGCTGCACGATGTGCCTGAGGATCGCGCCGCCGGCCTCGTTGGGCAGCGGCGCCGGCGAGAACGAGCCCATGCCGCCGGTGTTCGGCCCCCGGTCGCCGTCGCCCACCCGCTTGAAGTCGCGCGCGGAGGCGAGCGGCACGATCGAGGCGCCGTCGGTGAGCACCATGAAGGTGATCTCGTCGCCCTGCACGCACTCCTCGACGAGGACTCGCTCGCCGGCGGCGCCGAACGCCCGGTCGTCGAAGAAGCGGACGAACGCCTCCTCCACGGCGTCGCGGGTGAGACAGACGGCGACTCCCTTGCCGGCTGCGAGGCCGTCGGCCTTGAGAACCACCGGGACGCCGAGCTCGCGCACCGCGCGCGCCGCCTCGTCGCGGCTTTGGACGACGCGCGCGGCGGGCGTGGGGATGCCGTGGCGCTGGCAGAACGCCTTGGTGAACGCCTTGGAGCCCTCGATCTCGGCGGCGGCGCGCGACGGTCCGAGCAGCGGCAGCGAGCGCTGCGCGAACTCGTCGGCGATCCCCTGGACGAGCGGCAGCTCCGGACCCACGACCGTGAGGTCGATCCTGAGGGAAGCGGCGAACTCGGCGAGCTCGACGATGGCGTCGGCGGGGATCGGCACGCAGTGCGCGATCGCGGCCATGCCGGGGTTGCCGGGAGCGGCGTACAGCTCGTCCACCTCGCCGCCCTGGAGCAGCTTCCAGGCGATCGCGTGCTCGCGCGCGCCGCTGCCGACGACCAGCGCTCTCATCCCAGCTCCCCCTTGACGAGCGCGGCCTGCAGCAGCGACAGGCAGGAGGTCTCGACCACGTCCTGCGCCGAGCAGCCGCGCGACAGGTCGTTCGCCGGCTTCGCCAGACCCTGGAGAAGCGGCCCGAGCGCCCGCGCGCCGCCGAGCCGCTCGGTCAGCTTGTAGCCGATGTTGCCCGCGTCGAGGTCGGGGAAGACGAGCACGTTGGCATGGCCGGCGACCGCGGAGCCGGGGGCCTTCCGCTCCCCGATCGCGGGGATGAGGGCGGCGTCGGCCTGCAGCTCGAAGTCGAATGCGAAGTCCACGGAGCGCGTCGCAAGGATAGCACCGGCCTGGCGCACCTTGTCCACATGCTCGTGCTCGGCGGAACCCTTCGTGGAGAAGGAAAGCAGCGCGACCCGCGGCTCGGCGCCGGCGATCGCCTTGAACGTCGCGGCGGCGCCGACCGCGATATCGGCGAGCTGCTCGGGGTCGGGGTTCGGCAGCACGGCGCAGTCGGCGAAGCCGAGCAGGCCGCCGGCGCCCCAGCGCGCATCGGGGTGCACCATGATGAACGACGAGGAGACGGTCTTGATCCCCTTCTGCGGACCGATCGCGTGCAGCGCCGCGCGCACGGTGTCCGCGGTGGTGCGTACCGCACCGCCGATCGAGGCGTCGCACTCGCCCGCCGCGACCAGGAGGGAAGCAAAGTACAGCGGGTCGTCGAGCGCCTTCTCGCTCTGCTCGCGCGTCCACCCCTTGGGGCCGCGGCGGGCGTGCAGCAGGTCGGTGAGCCGCGTCCGCCGCGCGTCGGTCGCCGGGTCGGCGACGGTTACGCCCAGCTCGCGCAGGCGCGCGTGGTCGGGCCCCTGCTGCGCCGCCGGGCACAGCGCCGTGACGCGGCAGATGTCCTGCTCGCGCAGCGTCTTCGCCGCCTCCACGATGCGGGCGTCGAACCCCTCCACCAGGACCACGTGGCCGCGCACGTCACGGGCGCGCTGCGGCAGGCTCTCGAGAAAACCCATGGACTCCTCCCTTCCCCCCAGCGGACATTGTACCGTCCTTTCACGAAGCCGCCGGCGGCGCCGTCGGGCCCCCGGGACGGTGCCCGGAGCGCCGCCCATGCCGACGATCGCCGCGCGCCCCTTCTCTTGACCGTTCCTCCGCCCTCGTGCTATAGGCCTCCGTTCCCGCGGGATGCCCCGGTGGGCGGAGAACGGCAGGGTCACCGGCGCGGTGGGGTGAAGGCGCCGAGTTCACCTCGGCGCCGAGGGGAGGTCGCGAGACCTCCCCTCC
>CAZQLL010000054.1:0-22191 GCA_964594125.1 uncultured Thermoanaerobaculia bacterium
CTGCCACGACCACGGGAACCCGTCACCCAATTTGCAGAGCTTGACAGACACAACTTGCCGGCCCCCACAGCGGCTCTGCAGGAGGCGGCGAGCACGACGTCATCGGGAGCACCGTTACGCCCGGTATCGGGCGGTGACTGGGGAGAAGAACTCGCCCACGAACGCGGCGAGACAGCACTTCTGTCTGGTCTGTGCAAGTCATTTTATTTCAGAAGCTTGCAATATGGTTCTTCGGGGGAAGCCCGGGGCGCCGCAGGCGCGCCCGGCGACGCGGCAGTCCCGCGGCGCCGGCAGCGCCCCCGCGAGAAGCCGGCGAAGCCGGCTCATCGCGTGCTCACGTGCTTCGCATGCGCCCTGCAGGTGGGGCCGCTTGGGTGGCATCAGGGATGGCCGGAGCCGCGGCGCGGCCGGCCTCGACGGCCTGGCCGGTGGCGGCGAGTGCCTGCCAGACATGCGGCAGGGCGCGCACGAGCTGTGCCGAGGAGGGCGGCAGCGTCGCCGCGGTGAGCGGCACCGCGACCGTGTCTTCGAGGTTGAACCGGCCGGTTGCGCGGCCGGTGCGGTAGGCGGCGTCGAGGGCGCCGTCGGCGGCGAGGCGCACGCCCGGCGCGGCCGGGTTCGGCACAGAAATGAAGAACGTCGCGCTCGGGGCGGTCGCCGCCTCGCGGGCGCCGGGGGCGCGCAGGCGGGCGGTGGCGAGCGCGACGAACAGCTCGCGCGCCGTCGCCTCGGCCGGGTCGACGAAGCGGACGTCGGCGGCGACGGTGGCGGCGTACGGCTGCTCGCCGTCGGGGGCGCGGTACGCTCGCACGGCGGCGAGCGCCGCCGCCAGCTCGTCGCGCACCAGCGGGTAGTGGGTGCACCCGAGGACAATGCTGCCGATCGGCGGGCCGCCGGCGCGCCGCTGCGCCTCGAGCAGCGTCGCCGCCTCGTAGCGCACGTGATTGGCCACCGAGTTGAGCTCGCTGCCGCGCATTCCGGCGGCATCGAAGCCGTAGACGGCCGCGAGTGCCGGGTCGGGGGTCGGGCCGGCGTACGGCGCCTCCCGCTCGCCGACGGCGGCGCCGACGTACGCGCGGTTCCCCTCGATCGCGCCGGCGAGCGCCGAGCTGCCCTGCTGCACCACCGGCGGAGCGGGCTTGCCGAGCTTGCCGGCGGCCGCGGCGATCGCGCGCGGGTAGGCGCCCGATGCGCAGGTGCCGGCGGTGGCCATCACCGCCACGGTGGACGGCGTGCCGCCCTTCGGCAGCTCGGCGGCGAGCGTGCGCGCGCCGGCCTCGACGACGCCGATCACCGGCGCGTCGAGCTTCCAGGCGGCGAGTGCGGCGCGCACGTCCTCGAGGCCGTAGGCGGTGGCGGTGTTGCAGGCGATGACGATAGCCTTCACGGGCGGCTTGTCGTGGCGCGGCGGCGCGGATGCGGCCTCGCGCCAGCGGGTGCCGAGCAGGAAGACGGCATCCTTGAGGACGAGCTCGCGCAGGTACGCCTCGCGGCCGGCCGCCGGGTAGTTGCCGTACGGCATGTTGGCCTGGTCGCCGAGGTAGAGGAAGCGCTCGCCGGCGAAGTCGGGGCGGCCGTCGGCGCCGGGGGCGAGGGTATCGTTGTGGAAGCGGTCGAGCGCCAGGATCGCCTCGAGCACGGTAAGGCCGCCGATGCCGGAGTCGAAGACGCCGACCGGCAGCGCGGCGCGCTCTCCGGCGAGCGCGGCGAGCTCGACCGACCACGGCGCCCGCCCGTCGGGGTGCGCGCGCACGTGCGCGACGAGCGGCGATGGCTGCGCCGCAGCCGGGACGGCGGCGAGCGCGAGGGCGAGCGTGAGGGCCGTTCTCATGCCTCACCCCTGCGCTTCGGAGCGAAGCGACCCTGGAAGAAGCGCAGCGTCGGCGGCTCGTAGACGAAATTCAAGCCGCCGATGGTGTCGCGCCGCCGGTACAACCGGATGATCCCGTCGGCGACCGCCTGCAGGTGGTCGCGGGTGTAGACGCGGCGCGGCAGCGTCAGCCGCACGAGCTCGAGGGAGGGGCGGTAGTTCTTGCCGGTCGTGGCGTCGCGCCCCTTGGAGACGTTGCCGCGCTCCATCGCGCGCACGCCGCACTCGAGGTAGATCTCGCCGGCGAGGCGCTGCGCCGGGTAGTCGTCCTGGTCGACGTGCGGCAGGAAGCGCCTGGCATCGAGGAACACCGCGTGGCCGCCGGTCGGTGTCACCACCGGCACGCCGGCGTGGCGCAGGCGCTCGGCGAGCCATGCGGCCTGCTCGACGCGCGAGCGGATGTAGCGGTCGTCGAGCATCTCGACGAGGCCGCGCGCCATCGCCGCGAGGTCGCCGGCGGGCAGGCCGCCGTCGCGCACGCCCCCCTCGTAGATGCGCAGCTTCTCGTTGGCGCGCCGCGCCCACTCGGCGTTGTCCTTGAACGCCAGCAGGCCGCCGATGTTGATCAGGTAGTCCTTCTTGCCGGAGACGGTGCAGCCGTCGCCGTACAGCATCATCTCGCGCAGGATGTCGCGGATCGGCGTCGACGCGTAGCGCGGGTCGCGCTTCTGGATGAAGTAGGCGTTCTCGGCGGCGCGCGTCGCGTCGTACATCACCGGGATGCCGCGCGCGGAGCAGTAGGCGTACGTCTCGCGCATGTTGTCCATCGACGCCGGCTGCCCGCCCGCCATGTTCACCGAGTGCTCGTACGAGATGTAGGCGATCTTCCCGGCGCCGTGCTGCTTCACGAGCGCGTCGAGCTTGGCGAGGTCGACGTCGCCCTTCCACGGGTGCTCGCTCGCCGGGTCGTGCGCCGCGTCGACGATGACGTCGACGAACACGCCGCCGGCCATCTCCTGGTGCACCTTGGTGGTGGTGAAGTACATGTTGCCGGGGACGAGCTGCCCGGGCTTGATCATCACCTCGGAGAGGATATGCTCGGCGGCGCGCCCCTGGTGCGTCGGCAGCGCGTGCTCGTAGCCGTACACCTCGCGCACCGTGTCGACCAGCAGGTGGTACGCCTCGCTGGTCGCCGGTGTGGAGCGCGCGGCGTCGTACGCCGCCCACTGGTCCGTACTCATCGCGGTGGTGCCGGAGTCGGTGAGCAGGTCGATGGCGACGTCGGCGGAGCGCAGCAAGAACGTGTTCCACCCCGCTTCGTGGAGCGCCCGCTCGCGCTGCTCGCGGGTGGTGCGCGCGATCGGCTCGATCGTATGGATGGCGTAGGGGAAGCAGTCGAAGGCGAACGGCTTGAGGTCGGCGAGCACCGAGCGGAAGCGGAGCTCGTCGTGCCACGTGCCGCCGGCCTCGAGCTCGAGGGCGGCGACGCGGTCGTGCTGCTGCCAGACGTTGACGATCGCGTCGGCGACCTGCTCGAGCTGGTCGACGGTCATCGCCAGGCGCGGGATCTGCACCGGCAGCAGGCGGTCTCGGCCGACCAGGCCGGCGACCAGCGCGCGCACCCCCGAGGTCTGGTAGAGCGCGGCGGCGAGCGCGTGCTGGGCGTGCTCGCCGGCGCCGGGGAGGAACTCGTCGGCGCGGATGTACACGCCGTCGCAGCCGGGCTCGAAGGGGATACCGGCGGCGGCGAGCCGCGCCGCGAACGTCTCGGTCTGGTGCATCACCCACTGCACCTCGGGCTCGGAGCACATCTCGGCGAGGCCGCGCGCGAGCACCTCCATCGTGCGCCCGGCCATGCCGCCGTAGGTGTGCAGCCCCTCGAACACCACCACGTCGTTCATGAAGTGTTCGTGGTCGGCCGGGTTGTCGGTGGCGAGGAACCCGCCGGTGTTGCACTTCGGGTCCTGGGCGCCGTCCATCAGCACGACGTGGGCGGTCTTGGCGATCTGCTTCACGAGGTCGGCGATCGTGCGGGTGGCCTGGCCGGCCTCGTGGCGCTGGATGAAGTGGGCGTTCTCGATCACCCGCGAGACGTCGAGCACGAGGCGGCGCCCGCGCCGCTCCGCGAGCGCGCGCACCGCGGCGAGGTTGGCGAGCGAGAACGGGTGCTGCCCGTCGGCGTAGCACTGCATCCCGACGATGGCGGTGCGCTCGTCGGCGAGCACCGCCTCGAGGCGGGCGAGGTCGACGTTGCCGGAGAACGGCGCGGCGGCGTGGTCGCGGACGTCGAGGATGTCGATCCCGCGCGGCGCGTGGATGTCGACGCGGCCGCGGGCATTGCTCGCCACCGCACTGCCGGGCGGGGTGAGCGCGCGGACGATCAGCTTCACCGCGCCGAGGGAGTTGTGCGTCGGGCAGACGTAGGCGTGCCCGAGCACGCGCGACACCTCCGCCGCGAGCGTCTCGAAGTTGCGCGCGCCGGCGTACGCCTCGTCGCCGACGAGCTGCCCGGAGAGCTGCTCCTGGCTCATCGCCGAGGTGCCGTACGACACCATGTCGAAGACGATCTGCGACGGCGTCAGGTTGAACACGTTGAAGTGCGCGCGCGCCAGGTGGCGCTTGCGCTCCTCGAGCGTCGGGAACGACAGCACCCGGACCGTCTTGATCTTGTGCGGCTCGTGCAGGGGGGCGGTGGTCATCGGCACTCCTCCGGAGGGGGGCATCGTAGCCGATCGCGCCACCGCCCGTGACCCTCCCTCTGCATCCAGGTAGCCAACGCCCCCGCCGCCCGTGCGCTCCCGCTTCATCCCCGCAGCCGATGCCCCCGCCGCCCGTGACCCTCCCGCTCCCGGCTCTCCATCGTGCTGCTCCAGCTCACCCTCACACACATGCGCGTACTCGTCCTCGTACCCATGCTCACACGTTCGCATGTCGACCTGCTTGACCCTCGCTCCACTCTCCGATACACTCCCCAGTCCCGGCTTCTGCCGGGAACTGGTTCTTTGTCAGCGTACTCGGGGACGAAGGCGGGCCGCAAAGGCCCGGCCGGGGCGCCTGCGCCCCGCCGGACGCCCGCCGTTAGCCCGCGGAGCGGGCGCGTAGCTCAGTTTGGTTAGAGCGCTACCTTGACACGGTAGAGGTCTGCGGTTCGAGTCCGCACGCGCCCACCACTCGACCCGTCCGCGCACGCGGCGGGCGAGCGGTCGCCAGGCTTCCGCACGCCGGTCTTGTGCAGGCGCGTAGCTCAGTCGGTAGAGCGCATCCCTCACACGGATGAGGTCTGCGGTTCGAGCCCGCACGCGCCTACCACTCGCTTTGCCGGCGAGGCCGTCCCGGAGGTACGCGGGACGGCTGTTTTCGTTTCCGGGCACTCGGGCCCGGGGGCGGCGGGCGAAGGGAGCGGGGCATGAGCGGGCAGATCGTGCTGAGGTTGCCGGACGGCAGCGAGCGCACCGTTGCGGCGGGGACCACCCCGCTCGAGGTGGCGCGCACGATCGGCGCGCGCCTGGCCGCCGCCGCGATCGCCGGCGAGCTCGACGGAACGATCGTCGACCTGCGCGCGCCGCTCGTGCGATCCGGCGCTTTCCGCGTGCTCACCGCAAAAGACAAGGAGGCGGGTGTCGTCATCCGCCACTCCGCCGAGCACGTGCTCGCCGACGCGGTGGAGCGCCTGTTTCCCGGGACCATCATCGACGCCGGACGCCAGGACCATTCCGAGAAGTTCCAGTACGATTTCCGCTTCCCGCGCACCTTCACGCCCGAAGACCTCGCGCGAATCGAGGCCGAGATGGCGCGCATCGTCAAGGAGGCGCGTCCGTTCGAACGCCGCGAGGTGAGCCGCGAGGAGGCCGCCGAGGTGTTCAGGGCGCGCGGCGAGGAGATCAAGCTGGTGCGCCTCGCCGACATCCCGGAAGGCGAGCGCATCACCCTGTTCTCGCACGGCGAGTTCGTCGACCTCTGCCGCGGTCCGCACGTGCAGCGCACCGATCAGATCGGCGCGTTCAAGCTGCTCGAGAGCTCGGGCGCCTACTTCAAGGGCGACGAGCGCAACGAGATGCTGCAGCGCATCTACGGCACCGCGTTCGCGACCAAGGAGGAGCTGGACGCCTACTTCGCAGCGATCGAGGAGGCGCGGCGGCGCGACCACAGGCGGCTCGGCAGGGAGCTCGACCTCTTCTTCTTCTCGCCGCTGGCGCCGGCGTCGCCGTTCTTCTACCCGAAGGGCGCGGTGATCTACCACGAGCTGATGGCCTACATGCGCGGCCTCTATCGCAAGTACGCCTATCAGGAGGTGATCACACCGCAGCTCTTCGACGCCGAGCTGTGGAAGACATCGGGGCACTACTACCACTACAGGGAGAACATGTTCTTCGGCGAGGTGGACGAGCGCGAGTTCGGGCTCAAGCCGATGAACTGCCCGTCGCACTGCGTGCTGTACGCCACGAAATCGCACTCCTACCGCGAGCTGCCGCTGCGCATCGCCGACTTCGGTCGGCTGCACCGCTACGAGCGCTCGGGGGTGGTGCAGGGTCTGACCCGGGTTCGCTCGTTCTGCCAGGACGATGCCCACATCTTCTGCGCGCCGGCCCAGATCGGCGCCGAGGTGGACTCGCTGTTCGACATGATCTTCGAGACGTACGGCACCTTCGGGTTCTCGCAGCCGGGGATCTACCTGTCGACCCGGCCGGAGAAGTACATGGGCGAGCTCGAGCTGTGGGACCGGGCCGAGGGGCAGCTCAAGGCGAACCTCGAGCGGCGCGGCGTGCCGTTCACGCTCAACCCGGGCGACGGCGCGTTCTACGGCCCCAAGATCGACTTCGTGGTACACGACGCGATCGGCCGCGAGTGGCAGCTCGCGACCATCCAGCTCGACTTCCAGCTCCCGCAGCAGTTCGACCTGCACTACGTCGCCGAGGACGGCAGCGAGCAGCGGCCGGTGATGATCCACCGCGCCATCCTCGGCGCCGTGGAGCGCTTCTTCGGCGTCATGCTCGAGCACTTCGCCGGCGACCTGCCGCTGTGGCTGGCGCCCGAGCAGGCACGCGTGCTCGCGGTCTCCGACCGGTTCCTCGACGCCGCGCGCGCGCTGCGTGCGCGCCTCGCCGCGGCGGGGCTGCGCGTCGAGCTCGACGAGCGCCCCGACAAGCTCGGCGCCAAGATCCGCGACGGCGAGCTCGCCAAGGTGCCGGTGCTGCTGATCGTCGGCCAGCGCGAGGCCGAGTCGGGCGGCGCCGCGGTGCGCCTGCGCCACCGCGGCGACCTCGGCGCGCGCAGCGCCGACGCGATCGTCGCGACCTTGACCGCCGCAGTCTCCACACGTTCTCTCGAACCCTGGCCGGAGGCGTCGTGAAGCCGCGGCCGTCCGCTTCATCGTTTCGGGATGCAGCAGCGGCGGCGCGTGCTGCAGCGGAGAGGCGGCTCGTGGATCGCGGATCGTGGTTCGCAGCCCCGCGGCATCTCGGACCACGAACCACGAACTGCGAACCACGGATCACCAACCACGGACCGGGGTGGGAAGGTCCCGCCCCGGCCACACTCTGGTAGAGGAGGCTGAGCCAGTATGCCGAAAATCAAGACGTTGCGGGCGGCCGCCAAGCGGTTCAAGAAGACCGGCACCGGCAAGTTCAAGCGGGGCCAGGCGTACAAGCGCCACATCCTGACCAAGAAGACGTCGAAGCGGAAGCGCCAGCTCGGCGAGTCCCTGGTCGTGAAGGCGGCGGACGCCAGGAACGTGGAGCGCATGCTCCCGTACGCGAAGTAGGAGGCGAGACATGCGCGTGAAGCGTGGCAGCAACCGTGTCCAGAAGCGCAAGAAGGTCCTCAAGCTCGCCAAGGGCTACTACCTGACGAAGCACAACGCGTACCGCGTCGCCAAGCTGCAGGTCGAGCGGTCGCTACAGTTCGCCTACCGCGACCGCCGCGCCCGCAAGCGCGAGATGCGCGCCCTGTGGATCGTGCGCATCAACGCGGCGGCGCGCCTGTACGAGATGACGTACTCGCAGCTCATCGCGGGCCTCAAGGCGGCTGGCAGCGTCATCGACCGCAAGGTCCTCGCCGACATGGCCGTGCGCGACGCCGAAGGGTTCGCGCAGGTGGTCAGGCAGGCGAAGACCGCGCTGGCCGCCGCGCCCGCGGCGTGATGTCCGCCGCCGGCCTGGAGGCCGTGCGGGAGGAGTTCCTGGCCGCCCTCGCCGCGGCCGGCGCCGATCCCGCGAAGGTGGAGGAGGTCCGCATCCGGTTCGCCGGGCGGCGGTCCGGCCTCCTGCGCGAGCTCGAGGAGCGCCTGAGGTCGCTGCCGAAGGAGGAGAAACCCGCCTACGGCAAGGCGCTCAACGAGCTCAAGGCGCTGGTGCAAGAGCGGCTCGACGAGGCGGCGGCGGGGGCTGCGCGCGCGCGCGCGGCCGCGGCGGCGTTCGACGTCACGCTGCCGGGCAGGCGCCCGTCGTCGGGGGCGTTCCACCCGGTGACGCTGGTGCGCCGCGAGATCGAGGAGATCTTCCTGCGCATGGGGTACTCGGTCGCCGACGGCCCCGAGGCCGAGGACGACTGGCACAACTTCGAGGCGCTCAACATCCCGCCCGACCACCCGGCGCGCGACACCCAGGACACCTTCTACCTGCCCGGCGGGTTCCTGCTGCGTACCCACACGTCGCCGGTGCAGATCCGCTCCATGGAGACGATGCCGCTGCCGTTCCGGCTGATCATGCCGGGGCGCGTCTACCGCCGCGACTCCGACCTCCGCCACTCGCCGATGTTCCATCAGGTCGAGGGGCTGGTGGTCGGCGAGGGGATCTCGTTCGCCCACCTCAAGGCGACGCTCGAGGCGTTCGTCCACCGCCTGTTCGACCCGTCGCTGAAGGTGCGCTTCCGCCCCAGCTTCTTCCCCTTCACCGAGCCGTCGGCCGAGGTCGACGTCACCTGCATGCTGTGCCGCGGCGCCGGCTGCGCGATGTGCTCGGGCTCGGGGTGGATCGAGATCCTCGGCGCGGGGATGGTCGACCCGCGGGTGTTCCGCGCCTGCGGCATCGACCCCGGGCGCTACACCGGGTTCGCGTTCGGCTGCGGCCTCGACCGCGTCGCGCTGCTCAAGTACGGGCTCCCCGATCTCCGCCTGCTGTTCTCGGGCGACGAGCGGATGCTGCGCCAGCTCGGCGCGCGGGCGGTCTCATGAAGCTGCTCTACTCCTGGATCTGCGACCACCTCGAGGGCGCCGCCGACGCCGGCACGATGGCCGCGCGCCTCACCCTCGCGGGTCTCAACGTCGAGGTGCGCGAGCCGCACGGGGAGGGCGACGAAGTGTGGGACGTCGACGTCACCACCAACCGCCCCGACGCGATGAACCACCGCGGCATGGCGCGCGAGGCGGCCGCCGCCGGCTGCGGCACGCTCAGGCCCGTCGATGCCGCCGTGGCCGAGGTCGCGCCGCCGGTCGGCGAGCTCGCGGACCTGACGGTGGAGGACACAACCGGGTGCCCGCGCTACTGCGCCCGCGTCGTGCGCGGCGTGACGGTCGGCCCGTCGCCGGCATGGCTGGCGGCGCGCCTCGAGGCGTGCGGCATCCGCCCGATCAACGCGGTGGTCGACGCCACCAACTACGTGCTGCTCGACCTCGGCCAGCCGCTGCACGCGTTCGACCTCGCGACGCTCGCCGGCCGCCGCATCGTCGTCCGCCGCGCCCGCCAGGGTGAGACGATGGCGACGCTCGACGGCGTCGAACGCACCTTCACCGGCGAGGACGTGCTGATCTGCGACGGCGCGCGCGCCGTCGCCGTCGCCGGCGTGATGGGCGGCGCCGCAACCGAGATCACCGCCTCCACCGCCGAGGTGCTGCTCGAGTCGGCCTGCTTCGACCCGGTCGCGGTACGCCGCACCGCGCGGCGGCTCGGGCTCTCGACCGAGGCGTCGCACCGTTTCGAGCGCGGCGCCGACCGCGAGATGGCGCGCACCGCGGTCGATGCGGCGGCGGCGCTGATCGTCCGCCTCGCCGGCGGAGAGATCGCCGCCGGGGTGCTCGACTCGGCCCCCGCTGCGCCCGCGCCGCGGGCGGTGGGGTTCTCGCTCTCGCGGCTTGCGGCGTTCGCCGGCTGCCCGCTGCCCGCCGAGCGGGTCCTGGCGATCCTCGCCGCCCTCGGCTTCGCGCCTCGAAAGCAGGGAGACGCGGTCTCCTGCACGGTGCCTTCGCACCGCGTCGACATCGAGCTCGCCGAAGACCTCTACGAGGAGGTGCTGCGGCACTTCGGCTACGACAACGTGCCCTCCGCGCTGCCCGCCGCCGCCAGCCAGCCGGGGCAGCGACTCGGCTCGTGGTCGCTCACCGAGCGGGCGCGCAACGCACTGGCCGCCGCCGGCCTCGCCGAGGCGGTGACCTACTCGTTCGTCGCGCCCGAGCTCGAGGCGGCGACGGCGGCGACGCCGCTGGCGGCGCGCGGCGGCGCGGTGCCGGTCGTCAACCCGATCTCGTCGCGGCTGGCGGTGATGCGGCGCTCGCTGCTCGCCGGCCTCGTCGAGGTCGCCGGCGCCAACCTGCGCCGCGGCGCCGCGACGGTCGCGCTCGCCGAGGTGGGGCGGGCGTTCTTCGCCGCCGACGGTCGGCCGCGCGAGGAGGAGCGCGCCGCGCTCGTGCTCGCCGGCGGCGCCGGGACGTGGGACGCCCCGCGAACCCTCGACTTCCTCGACCTCAAGGGGGTCGTCGAGGTGGTGCTCGACGGGCTCGGCCTCGGCGCCGCCGTGTGGCGCCCAGCGGTCACGCCGCTCTTCGCCGCCGGTTTGGCCGCCGAGATCGTGGTCGACGGCGCCGTCGTCGGCGTCGCGGGCTGCCTCGCCGACGAGGCGGCGGCGCTCGCCGATGTGCAAGCGCCGCTGTGGGCCGCCGAGCTCGACCTCGCGGCCGCGGCCGCACCGGCGGTGCCGGCGTTCCAGCCGCTGCCGCGCTTCCCGGCGGTGCCCGCCGACCTCACGGTGCGGCACACGCTGGCGCTACCCTACGGCGAGCTCGTCGCCGCGATCCGCCGCGACGGCCCGCCGTGGATCGAGTCGATCGCACCCGTCGCCCGCTATCGCGGCGAGGGGGTGGCCGAGGGCGAGGTGAAGACGACGGTGCGGATCACCTACCGCCACGCCGACCGCTCACTCACCCAGGAGGAGGTCAACGCGGCGCACTTCGCGCTCATGGATGCACTCGCCCGCCACCTGGGCGTAAGCTTCACGTAGACGGAGGGAGCAGCCAGTGGACATCTTCGCCGCCCTCGAAGAGCGTGTGGACAGGGTCGTGAAGGAGCACGCCGTGCTGAAGGCGCGCGTCGCCGAGCTCGAGCGTGAGAACGCCGAGCTCAGGGCCGGCTCGGCGGAGGCCGAGCGCGCTGCGGCCCGCATCGCCGAGCTCGAGCAGGAGCGGGCCGCGGCGCGCGAGCGCCTCGCGGCGATCGCCGAGAAGCTCGCAGCGGTGGGCGTGTAGCGCGCCGGGGGACGTCCGGGAGGCGCCGTGATCGAGCTGATCCCGCGCGAGATCCGCCGCAAGCTCGGGTGGTCGGGGCTTCTCCTGCTCGCCATCCTGGCGCTCGGTACGCTCGGGTACAAGCTCATCGGCGGCCCGCCGACCACGCTCGTCGACTGCCTGTACATGACGTTCATCACGGTCGCCACCATCGGCTACGGCGAGGTGATCGATCTGACGGGCCACCCGCTCGGCCGCATCTTCACGATGCTCGTATCGCTGGCCGGGATCGGCACGATGACCTACCTGATCATGACCCTGACCGCGTTCGTGGTCGAGGGCCAGATCAACGCGGCGTTTCGGAGGAGGAGGATGGAGAGGGTCATCGAGAGGTTCCGCGAGCACTTCATCGTCTGCGGCGCGGAGGGCGCGGCGCTGACCATCTTCAACGAGCTGCGCACCACCAACCGGCCGTTCGTCGTGGTCGACCCGGACCGCGGCCTGCTCGAGAAGCTTTCGGCCGCGTACCCCAACGTGGCGTTCATCGAGGGCGACGCCACCGACAACGAGACGCTGCAGGCCGCCGGCATCGCGCAGGCGCGCGGCGTCTTCGCGGTCACCGCGGACGACAACCAGAACCTCGTCGTCTGCCTCACCGCCAAGCAGCTCAACCCGAAGGTGCGCGTCGTGGTGAGCTGCCAGGAGCTGCGCAACGCCGACAAGATGCGCAAGGCCGGCGCCGACTCGGTGGTGTCGCCCACCTACATCGGCGGCCTGCGCATGGCCTCCGAGATGATCCGACCGACGGTGGTGTCGTTCCTCGACACCATGATGTCGCGCAAGGAGGAGCCGCTGCGCGTCGAGGAGGTGGTCGTCCCCGAAGGGCTGACACCGCGCACCGTCGCAGATCTCGACCTCGGCCGGTTCCGCCGCTCCCTCCTGCTCGCGGTGAAGTCGAAGACGGGCTGGAGCTACAACCCGCCGCGCGATGCCGTGGTGTCGCCCGGCGAGGCGCTGGTGATCATGACCACCCCGGACGAGCGGCAGCAGATCGAGCAGGCGCTCGCCGCCGCGCGCTGAAGTGAAGGTGCCAGGCCCAACGAAGGCAGCATTCCCGGCGGGCGGACTGCCGCCGCTGCTGCGTGGCGCCCGCTCGATCGCGAGCTGCCGGCGGACCGCGTCGCCGGTCGCGGCCGTCAGAGGTTCTTGAACGGCAGAAAGCTCATGAAATCGGCGTGGTGCACGATGAACGCCTCGGTGGTGCGCTTGACGAGGTTCCCCTCGTCGGCGTGCGCCGCGATGATGTGGCAGACGCGGTCGGGGACGCCGCACGCCATCGCCAGGGCGACGCCGGTGAACGGGTGGCGCAGGTAGCGTCCGCGCGGGCTCTGCCGCGACGCGCCGTCCACCTTCTCGTACTCGAGCAGCTTGCCGACGTCGGCGAGGATCGCGCCGGCAATCACGGTGTCCATGTCGATCGGCAGCGCCGATCCCATGAACTCGCGCATCGACTCGGCGGCGCGGCGGGCGATGTGGACGACGCAGCGCTTGTGCGCCATGAAGCTCACCGCGCAGTTGGGCACCAGCAGCGTGAACGGGATCGTCTCGAGGTCCTCCGCCGTCAGCGGGCTCTCCTCCAGGGCCCGCTCCCACGTGCGCGCGGTCGCCTCGCGCAGCGCGGGGTCGGAGATCCACTCGAGCTCGGGCCACAGGCGGTCGACGGCGTCACGCATGGCGAACCTCCAGCGGGCCGGAGGCTACCACACGGCGGGTGAGGGACAATGCCGGGCGGGAGGCGCCATGTCGCAGCTCTTCTCGCCGCTCCGGCAACGTTCCGTGACGCTGCGCAACCGCGTCGTGATGTCGCCGATGTGCCAGTACTCGTGCCGCGACGGTCTCGCCAACGACTGGCATCTGGTGCACCTCGGCGCCCGCGCCCTCGGTGGCGCCGGCGCGATCATCGCCGAGGCGACGGCGGTGTCGCCGGTGGGCCGCATCTCGCCGGCCGACTGCGGTCTGTGGGACGACGCCCAGGCGGCGATGTTCCGGCCTGTCACCCGCTTCCTGCGGGAGCACGGCGCGGTGCCCGGCGTCCAGCTCGCGCACGCCGGGCGCAAGGCGGGCACGGCGCCGCCGTGGCACGGTGGACGGCCGGTGCCGTCGGCGGACGGCGGGTGGCAGCCGGTGGCTCCGAGCGCGATCGCGTTCGATGACGGCTGGCCGCTGCCGCACGCGCTCGCGGCGGACGAGATCGCCGCGCTGGTCGCCGCGTTCGCCGCCGCGGCCGGGCGCGCACTGGCTGCCGGGTTCGAGCTCGTCGAGCTGCACATGGCGCACGGCTACCTGCTGCACGAGTTCCTGTCGCCGCTTTCCAACCGCCGCGACGACGGGTGGGGCGGCGACCTCGCGGGGCGCATGCGCTTCCCGCTCGAGGTCGCCAGCACGGTGCGCGCCGCCTGGCCGCAGGAGCTGCCGCTGTGGGTGCGGATCTCCGCGACCGACTGGGCGGAAGGTGGCTGGGACCTCGCGCAGTCGATCGTCCTGGCGCGGGAGCTGCGCGCCCTCGGCGTCGACCTCGTCGACTGCTCGAGCGGCGGCCTGGTGCCGCGCGCGCAGGTGCCGGCGGCGCCGGGCTATCAGGTGCCGTTCGCCGCGGCGGTGCGGCGGGAGGCGGGCATCGCCACCGGCGCGGTCGGGCTGATCACCGAGCCGAAGCAGGCCGAAGCGATCGTTGCATCTGGGCAGGCTGACGCCGTCCTGCTCGGGCGGGCGCTGCTGCGCGACCCCCACTGGCCGCTCGCCGCGGCGCATGCGCTCGGAGTCGACGTGCCGTGGCCGAACCAGTACCTCCGCGCGAAGCAGTGAGGCCGTGGTTCGTGGCTCGTGGTTCATGCAACCGATCGGAAAAAGGCCGGTGGCTTCGTGCGGCGAGCCCGACCCGCCATTCCTCAGCGCGGCGGACAGCTCGGCGCGGCGCGCGCGCGGCCGTTGACCGCGCCGCTTCCCTCGACTATAAGCCGGCTGTGACGCTCCGGGGCGATGTCCAGCGGCTGGGCGAGGCGCTCGCGGCGTTCGCGATCGCGCCCCTGCCCGAAAGCGTCAAGCGCAACGGCGCGCTCGCGCCGTTCGTCACACCCGCGGCTCACGTCGCCTCCGGCATGGCGGAGATCGTCCTCTCGGCCGGCCTGTTCATCAACGGGATGATCGCCTACGTGCAGGCGTTCAGCGCGGGCCCCGGGCTGGCCTATCTGATGAGCCGCCCGTCGCTGACGCACGGCGACTTCTTCGGCATCGGCGCGCTGGCCTACCTGTCGTACCTCGTGCGCCCCACGTCGCTCCTGCTCGCCTACTGCCTCGGCGAGGGAATCGCGCGCACGCTGCACGCCGCGCTGTGGGAGGGTACCGCGGGGATCGCCCTGCTCGCCGTTCCCTGGCGCGTCGCGGGACAGTTCCGGCGTGCCGGCCGGCGGGCGCGCATCGCGGTGCTCGTCGGCCCGCCGCGGCCGGATGAGGTCGTGCCGCCGGAGCGGTCGCGCTCGCGCCTGCTCGAGGTGTACAGCACCGCCGACAAGCCGTGGTCGGAGTACCAGGTGGTGGAGCACGAGGGGCGGTTCTACCAGCTCGCGACGCGCCGCCTGGTGCGGCACGGTGCGCACCACGCCTGGCGCTACCAGCTCCACCCGCTCGAGGAGCGCGAGGTGCTGCGCGGTGCGATCGTCAGGCTCACGCCCGACGCAGCGCCGGAACCCGCCACGCCGCAGCAACCGGGCGCCGCCACCGGAACGCCGTAGGGGTGGCTTTCAGCCGCGACTTGCTCGCGCACGGCCACTCTCCGTCTCGCGGCGAGGACGCCCCCTTTTACGCAGCCGTGGCCATCCGCACGGCGCGAAAGGAGCAGAGCCCCGACCGCGGGCAGTCCGCCTCATGACACGAGCGGCGCGGTGAGCTGCCGCCGCCGGTCAGCGGCCGGGGAGGCGGCGCGCCAGCGCCCGCCCGACCATGCGCAGGCGGTCGCGCAACGGCAGCCGCCAGAGGTTCGTGGTGACGACCCCCTTGGTGAAGTACGTCTTCTGCGAGTAGTCGACCGCGACCTCGACGACCACCGGGGCGCCGCCGCGGGCGATGCCGAGCGCCTCGGCGAGCACCGCCCGCGCCGACGGGTTGTCGCGCAGCGACAGGTAGGCGCAGTTGACCGCCTTCGCCAGCGCCTCGGCGCTGTAGGGGTGCAGCACCGAGCAGGTGTCGCGGTTGAGCGTGGTGCGCTGGAACTGGGCGATCTGCGCCAGCTCGCCGTCGCGCAGCACGCAGACCACCACGCCGACCTTGTACGCCGCGGCGGTGAGCAGCTCCAGGCCGGTCATCAGCAGCGCGCCGTCGCCGGCGAGCGCGATCACGTCGCGGCCGCGGTTGGCGAGGGCGGCGCCGATCGCCGCCGGCACCGAGTAGCCCATGCAGGAGTAGTCGACCGGCGCCAGGAAGCACCCGGGCCGGGTCAGGCGAAGGTGCTCCATCGCCAGGAACGTGCCGTTGCCGGAGTCCGTTGCGAAGATCGCGTCGGGCGCGGCGAGTTCCTGCAGCGCCGCGAACAAGACCGCGGGCGCCACCCGCTCCTTCCCCGCGGCGGCGAGCGCCGCGGCGCGCGCCTCGCGGTGCCCTCTGGCGATCGCGGCCGTACGCCCGGCGTCGGGTGCGCGCGCCGGCACGCGCCCGGCGAGCGCCGCGAGCAGCGGCGCGGCGTCGGACTCGATCGCGACGGCGGCGGGGTAGTTGCGGCCGAGCACCGCGCGGTCGATGTCGGCGTGGATCAGGTTCGCCGGCACCGTGAAGCCGTAGGAGCCGGTCGCGACCTCGCCGAAGCGGCAGCCGATCGCGAGCAGGCAGTCGCAGCGCTCGGCGACGTCGCGCACGAACGGCGGCGCCGAGGCGCCGAAGCCGTTCCAAAGGAACAATGGGTGGTCCTCGGGGAAGACGCCCTTGCCGGAGATCGTGGTCGCGACCGGGGCGTCGAGGCGCTCGGCGAGGCGTCGCAGCTCCGCGACGGCGCCGCGGCACCCCATGCCGGCGTAAATCGCCGGCCGGCGCGCCGCCGCGAGCAGCTCGGCGGCGCGCGCGAGGTCGCGCTCGGAGGGCTGCGGCGGGTACGGCCGGGTGTCGTCGTACACCGGCTCGCCGGCGTCCTGCGCGAGCATGTAGAGGTTGGCCGGCACCTCCACCGCGACCGGTCCTGGAGCATCGCGGCGCGCGAGGTCGAAGGCGCGGCGCACCGTCGGATAGAGCTGGTCCGCGCGCTCCACCTTCAGCGCCGCCTTGGTCACCGGCGCGAGCACCGAGAGCTGGTCGATGTCGTGGAGCTGGTACGCCTTGCCGGTGTCGTTGCGGATGCCGCAGGTGAGCACGACGAGCGGCACGGTGTCCATGAACGCCTCGGCCACGCCGGACAGGCAGTGCGTCACGCCGGCCCCCGGCACGACGTTGGCGACGCCCACCCCGGCGCCGGAGCGCGACACCGCGTCGGCCATGAACGACGCCGACTGCTCGTCGGTGACCAGCACCGGGGTGATCTGCCCGGAGCGGTCGAGCGCGTCGTACAGCTCGATGTTGTGGGTGCCCGGGATGCCGAAGGTGAGGCGCACGCCCTCGGCCTCGAGCGCCTTGACGACGAGGTCCGCGCCGTTGACCGTGCTCATGACGCCAGCAGCTCCCCGGCGCGCTCGCGCACGCGCTGGGCGACGCGGTCGGCGAGCGCCATGATGGTGATGTAGGGGTTGATCTCTGCGCACGCCGGGAACAGGCTGGAGTCGGCGACGAACAGCCACGGCACGCCGTGCACCTGCCCCCACGCGTCGGTCACCGAGTCGGCCGGCCCGGCGCCCATGCGGCAGCCGCCCATCAGGTGCGCGCTGGTGATCGACAGCTTGCCGAGCTTGAGGTGCTCGAGGGTGATCAGCTCGTCGACGCGCGCCGCGTCGGCGGCGTCGATGAAGAAGCGGTCGGCCGCGGGTGCGTGCACGCGGCTCGCGCCGGCGGCGAAGAAGATGCGCGCCGACGCCCGCATCGAGGCGACCAGCGAGCGCAGCACCGTCGGCGTGAAGCGGTAGTGCACCACCGGCTCGCCGGCGCGGTCGACCGTGACGCGGTTATCGGGAAGCGCCGGGTCGAGCGCGAGCACCAGGATCATCTGCATGCGGTTCATCCGGCGCATCAGCTCGGAGTGCTCCTTCCCGAACCCCGCGAGGTTCTTCGCGGTGACGAACGGGAAGTACATGCAGGTCTCGAGCAGGAAGCCGTCGGAGGCCGCGAAATGGTCGCAGTAGAAGCTCTTCGGGTGGCCGTAGAAGCTCCGAATCGGCCGCGGGTGCTCGCCGACGAGGATCAGCGCGGGGTGTGCGGTGAAGTAGCGGCCGAGCGCCGGCAGCCGCACCGGCAGCCGCGAGCGCAGCAGCAGCGCCGGCGAGCCGACGGCGCTGGCGGCGACCACGATCGCCTTCGCGCGCACGCGGTACTCGCCGGGCTCCCACGCCGACGGCTCCCCGAAACCCGGGTTGCGCACCGTCGCGATGCACTCGCGGTCGCCGAGGCGCTCCACCTTGCAGTTGGTGACCACCTCGACCCCCGCCGCCTCGGCGCGCGGGAGCTGCACGCGGTGCGTCCCCTGCTTGGCGGCGTTGGGACAGCCGAGGTTGCACAGGGAGGAGCCCTTGCACCCCTTGACGTTGATCGGGAACTGCTCGACGCGGTAGCCGAGCTTCTCGCACCCCGCAGCGAACAGGCGGTTGTTCTCGTTGAGCTGCTCATCGTCGAGCAGGTGGACGTTGTTCTCCGCCATGTAGGCGCGCGAGCGGCGCGCGACGTCCTCCCAGTCGAGGCCGGGTACGCGCCACTTCTCGATCGTCGCGCGCGGGATGATCAGCGACGTGCCGGTGTAGACCACCGTCGAGCCGCCGTAGGCGCGGCCGAAGGCGAGCGTCATCGTGCGCTCGGCGGTGATGAAGCCGCCCGAGTCGACGTACAGCTTCTTCGCCATCTCCAGCTCGCGCCCGGTGTACTCGCTCTCCGCGAGCTTCGGCCCCCACTCGAGCACGGCGATCCGCTTCCCCGCCGCCGCCAGCGGCGCCAGCTCCTTCGCGACCGCGCCGCCGCCGGCGCCGGAGCCGATGATCACGACGTCGTAGCTCTTCTCACGCATGGAGGCGCTCGTTTCCGGCGAACGACGGCGTCCAGCCCACCTCCTCCGCCGCCTCGGGGCGGGCGTAGTACCCCATCAACACCAGCGCCTTCACCCCCCAGAACCCCTTGCGGAACAGCTCCACCGGGCCGTCCTGCAGCCAGCGCAGGACGCGGTCCTGGCGCGCCGGGTCGAGGCGGGTGAACGGCGCGCCGAAGCGCGCCACCGGCCCGCGCTCGATGATGCCGAGGAAGGCGCGGAGCTGCCGCCGCATCGCCTCGGGCCGGTCGCCGAGCGCGTCGGCGATGACGGCGCGCCAGGCCGTGCGCCCGGCCGCGTCGAGCGACGCGGTCTCGGGGACCACGCGCGCGCCCACGGCCAGCAGCAGATTCCACTGCGCCTCGGAGAGGAGTGTCACGCGACCGTTATAGCGCCGGCGGCGCCGCCGCGCAACCGCTGTCGCCTGACGGACGGGGACTGGCGCAGGGCGCGATGGCGGTCGATCCAGACGCCGAGCGGCGGCAGCAGCCAGAGCGCCAGGCCGGCCAGCGCTGTCGCGCGATCGCTCGGCGGCGGCGGCCCGAACACCGCCGCGCCGTAGATCGCGAGCAGCAGCGCGACCAGCCCGGCGAGCGCCCAGCGGCCGGTGCGGTCGAGCGGCCGGGTGGCGGCGAGGTAGAGCCCGACACCGAGGGCGAACACGCCGAGCTCGACGGCGAGCGTCGCCGGCAGCGAGCCCCACAGCCCCAGTCCGACCGCGGGCCCGCCGGGGTAGAGCGGCAGGTCGGGGCGGTGCGAGACGAGGTCGAGCACCCAGTGGCTCGCGACGAGCAGGCCGACCACCAGCGCGCCGCGCCCGTACCGCCGCCCGGCGAGGTAGACCAGGGCGAGCAGTGCGCCCCAGCCGACGCCGGTCGCCAGGCTGTGGGTGAGCGGGTAGGAGACGAGGTCGAGGGGGGTGACGGCGGTGTTCCCGGGGTCGATGCGCACCGCCTCGACGCCGGCAAGCAGCAGCACCGGCCACACCAAGTCCACGAGCAGGGCGGCGAGCAGGAGCGTGCCGAGCGACGCGTGCGGCGCCGCCCGCTTGGCCGCGAGCCCGACCCCGAGGTGCCCGAGGAACATGTCACGCGCCCCCTTTTCGGCCACGATAGCACGGGCGCACGGCGGCGGTCAGGGCCCCCCCAAGGGTGCGGGCGAGGCGTGGCGGGGCCTACTCCGTATCGAACAGCTCGAGCTGGCGCAGGGTGTTGGGCACCAGGGTGGAGGCGGACACGCCGAGCAGGCGCACCGGGCGCGCGCCCGCCTCGGTGCGGCGCAGGAGGTCCTTGGCGAGCGCCGCCAGGCGCGCTGCCGAGGCGGTCGGGATGGGGAACGTGCGCGAGCGGCTCACCGTCGTGAAGTCGGGGTAGCGCGCCTTCACTGTCACGGTGCAGGCGGCGAGCGTGCGCTTCTCGAGACCGTCGGCGACCTCGGCGGCCATGCTCTCGAGCTCCCCGTCCATCTCGCCCAGCGAGCGCAGGTCGGCGCGGTAGGTGTTCTCGGTGCCGAGGCTCTTGCGCTCGTGGTGCGTCTCGACCTCACGAGAATCCTCGCCGCGCGCGAACGCGTACAGCATGGCGCCGTGCTTGCCGAAGCGCTCGACGAGCTCCTCGCGGGGCCGCGCGCGCAGCTCGGCGACCGTCGCGATTCCGAGCGCCGCCAGCGCGCGCTCGGTAGCCGGGCCGACGCCGTGCAGGCGGCGCACCGGCAGCGGCGCGAGGAACGACAGCACCCGCTCCGGCGGCACCACCGTCAGCCCGTCGGGCTTGCGGAAGTCGGAGGCGATCTTGGCGATCAGCATGCTCGGGCCGACGCCGACCGACACCGTCAGGCGCCGCTCCTCGCGCACCCGCCGGCGGATCTCCTTCGCGATCGCGGCGGCGGTGCCCGAGGCGCCGAGGTGGTCGGTGACGTCGAGGTACGCCTCGTCGAGCGAGGCCGGCTCCATCACCGGCGTGAAGTCGCGGAAAATCGCGAAGATGGCGTCCGACTCGCGGCGGTAGCGCGGAAAATCCGGCTGGACGAACACCGCTGCCGGACACAGCCGGCGGGCGTGCGCCGCCGGCATCGCGGAGCGGATGCCGAAACGGCGCGCCTCGTAGCTCGCCGAGGCGACCACCCCGCGCCCGTCCGGGTCGCCGCCCACCACCACCGGCCGGCCGGCGAGCGCCGGGTCGTCGCGCATGTGCACCGACGCGTAGTAGGCGTCCATGTCGCAGTGCAGGATGCGGCGCACGCGCTCGTCGCCCACGCCGCGATTCTAGGCCGCAGCAGCAGTTCCGCAAGTAGGCCGTAGGAGGGGGCGGGCGGCATCGGCGGGAGCGGTGTCTTCCAGGTAGAGAGGTGAGAGGAGCAGATTCGCATTGGTTTTCAGGGTGGTCGGGGCTTGCATTTCTGGTATATGTGCCTTATAACAGCTCCAGGAGGCTCTTCATGGCTCCACGGGTCGCTCTTCCAGCAGCGGAGCGGCGCCTGTACTCAAGGCTCCGCCAGCTCCTCAACGAGCCAGGCGCTCTGCGCGGCTCACTGGTCCAGTACGGTCGCCGCTGTGGCAAGCCCACCTGCCGGTGCGCCAAGGACGCCAAGGCACGACACCCCACGTTGTTGTTGTGCTTCAGCCGAGACGGGAAGCAGACCTCAGTCTACGTTCCCCCGGCTTGGGAGGAGCGAGTCCGGGAGTGGGTCGCTCGCTATGGCGAGATTCGCGAGGTTCTTGACCAGCTCTCGCAACAGTACCTCGCGCGGCTGAAGGCACGCCAGGAGTAGGGCCCCTGCTCCGCCGTCTGGCACGCTACCTGGAGCGGATGTTCGGCCTGTGCGAACAGGTCGCTCGGCTCCGAGATCGTCGCCGCCGGCCCCAGATCCCGACCTCCTCCGTCTGGCTCGCCACGTTCGCTTTGTTTGCTCTGCGCTTCCGTAGCTTCAATGCCTTCGAGCAGGAGTTGCGCCGGCCGCGGGTGTGGGAGGCGTGGGTCGGTGCGCGCAAGCCGAGCGCCGACACCATGGGACGGGTGCTCGCGACGATGGACCTGGACGACCTGCGGGGCGTGTTGCTTCACGTTCATCGCCGCATGTGGCGGTCCAAGGCAGTGGCGAGATGCGGAGGTGGGCGGATGCGGGTGGTCGCCGTCGACGGCCACGAGCTGTTCGCCAGCCGGACTCGCCACTGCTCCCGGTGTCTGGAGCGCGAGCTGAGCACGGCCGATGGTCCGGTGATCCAGTACTACCACCGGGTGGTCGCCGCGTCGTGGGTCGATGTCTCGGTCCCTGTGATGCTCGATGTCGAGCCGATCAACCCTGGCGAGGGAGAGGTCGTTGCGGCCCGCCGGCTACTTGACCGTGTGCTGGCCAGCTACGGCCGGCTGATCGACGTGATCACCGGGGATGCGATCTATCTGGAAGCTCCGTTCTGTCGGCAGATGCTGGAGGCTGGGAAGTACTTCGTCGTGGTGATGAAGCAGGAGGCCCGCGAGCTCTTTCAGGATGCCGACGGGCTGCGGTCGATTGTTGCTCCGGTGGAGCTGGTCAACCGCGGCTCACGGAGTCGCGTGTTGTCGCCGGCCACGGGAAACTGAGGGAATCTGACCTTCGCGCCGGTTGAGAGAAGGGATGGGGGGCTATCCGCGTCATCCGCGCTGGAGGCGCGGGTTTTGTTGTTACTTATAGGCTTCTGGGGTAGCGTCGGTGAGGCGGAAGAAGAACCCCGGCCGTCGGCACGGCCGGGGTTCGATTGGCTGGGCA
>CAZQLL010000055.1:0-20479 GCA_964594125.1 uncultured Thermoanaerobaculia bacterium
TACCACAGCCCCTCAGTGAGTTACTGTCGACGCTCCAAGGAACTTCGGGCTAGCCAGCACGGCGCCGCCGGTCAAGGGGCGGCATGGTCTCACGATACCTCGTTGACGGCGCACCGCAGGCCGATCAGAACAGGCGTCGCATGCTGACCTTGAGGTGTGTTTCAGCGCGGGCCGGCGCCCGCAGCCGGCGCCGGCCCGCGCTGACCATCTACAGAAGGGGAGGTCTCGCGGCCTCGCCTGAAGCGACGAAGTGAGTTCGGCGCCTTCACCCTTCGAGCGCCCCGGCCCTGCCGGGCCGCCGGGGCGCTGACGCCCGCGAGGGTCAGCGCGCGCCGCGGCGACTTCCGGAAAAACCGATCATTGCCGGGCAAGACCGCCGCATCATCAAGACGCGCCCACGCTCCGCGCCGTGCGAGTCTTCATCCAGGGCGACTCCTTCCACGTCCGCGGGCGCATCGGTCGTGGAATGGGCGAGCGCGCGGCGGCGCGGCGGGCGGGACCGAGGACAACGCGGCACTCGTGCCGGGTGCCGACGCTGTCCGGGCCTCCTATCCGCTGCGTGTCTCCGTGTGACTCTGACGGGGGAGCGGGGGTCACGCCCCGTCGCCGTCCGGGAGCGAGGGCGGGCGCGGCGGCGGCACCTCGCCGCCGGCGACGTCGATGGCGCCGCCCCACTCCCGCTCCCAGACGAGGAAGGCCTCGACGTCGCGGCGGATCTGGGAGAGCACCCACGCGATCACCGCGCCGTCGTCGATCCAGCCGAGCGCCGGCAGCGCGTCGGGGACGAGGTCGAGCGGGTTTACCAAGTAGACGACCGCGGCGAGACAGGCAACGAGGGCGCGCTTGGGCAAGGTGCGGTAGCGGCCGGCGAGCGCCTCGCGGGCCATTCGCACGAGCGCGCCGGCTTCGGCGCGCACGCGGCGCAGCGCCAGCGGGTTGCGGCCGAGCAGCGCGGCCGCGGCGGCGAGCAGGCGGCCGGCCGGCCGGGCGCCGCCCGCCAGCGCCGCCGCATGACGCAGCGCGCGGCGGAGAAACGCGGCGCCCATGATCCCGGCCACGGGGTCATTCTAGCGGTCACGGCGCGGCGATGCCGAGGCGGTGGCGCAGGCGATGAACGCGCGCCGGCGGCGGCGCGGCGGGACCCTCCCAGCCGGCGAGACGGGCGAGCAGCCACCACAGCGCGTTGCCCTTCAGCACGCAGTTGAGCGGGTGCGAGTGGGCGCAGTCGCCGCACGCCGCGGCGCACGCCGAGAGGACGCTGCCCGGGTGCGCCGCCACCCAGTCGGCGGCCCAGTTACGATCGCCCCAGGGGTTGCCGTCGCCGTCGGCGTCGTACTCGCAGCCGTCGGTGGCAAGGCGCGTCATGTACTCGTCGCCGCCGCCCGGGGCGTAGCTCTCGATGTCGGCGAAATCGAACAGCACCTTGTCGTTGGCCAGGCAGAACGCGCGGATCTGCTGGTTGCGCGCGTGCAGGTTGCCGGCGGCGCCGGAGCCGTCGAGGTGGCCGGTCATGTAGACGAAGCGCACCCCGGGGTAGGCGCGCTCGAGCGCGTCCATCGCGGTCAGGTACGCGGCGATCCCTTCGGAGGAGTTGTCGCTGACGCCGCCGCACCACGACCACATCACGACGTTGCGGTCGTTGCCGGGCGCGGAGAGCATCGCGATCGTGGCGTCGCGCCACGCCAGCTCGCCGGCGTGTCCGAGGTCGGCGGCGCCGCCGGCGTTTCCCCACGCATCGTTGAGGAACACGCCGGGGACGAGCCCCCACCCCGATGCCGTGAAGTCGTACGGCGCCCCGAGATGATCGCGGATCGCCCCCAGCCCGGCGACGAGCTGGCTGCCGTGCGAGGTGTGGCCGTACCCGATGCGCAAGCTCGCCTTCGCCTGCGCGATCGCCGCCGCCGGCACCCTCGCGAGATCGGTGCAGCGGTGGTCGACGACGATCGCCGCGGCCGCCGCCGGCGCTGCCGCGCCGAGGGCGAGAACGCCGGCGAGCGCACCGCCGAGGCGGCGGCCGCGACGGCCGCGGATGCCTGCCGCACTCGTGAGCGCTACGCGGTCTGCCACGCGCTCACGCTACCATTGCACCGGCATGGTGGGGCTGTGAGAGCAGTCACACCGCCGCGATAACGGCACGCCACTGCCCGGTTCGCCGGCCGCCGCGCCCGTCGCGCGAGCGGCGTCCGCCGGCGGCGCGCCGCTGTAACCCGGGCGGCCCGGCGCTCGTCTTCGCCGGTGGGGGACGCCGCGCCGGGCCGGTCCTGCCGGCCGACGGGCGTCGCGGGGGGATGGCGATGAGTGCGGCGAAGACAAACCGATGGTGCGCGGCGCTGGCTGCGCTCGCGCTCCTCCCGGCCGCGCCCGCGACGGGGTCGCCGGATGCGCGGGCGCCGCGACGCCGCCTTGCGGCTACCGCAGACCCGGCGCTCGTGCGCGTCGAGCAGGGGTGGCTGCGCGGAGCGCGGGAGGGCGGCGCGGTGGCGTTCCGCGGCGTGCCGTTCGCGGCGCCGCCGGGAGGCGGGCTGCGCTGGTCGCCGCCGGTGCCGCCCGCGGCGTGGAGCGGCGCGCGCGACGCCTCGGCGTACGCCCCGCCGTGCCCGCAGCTCGACGATGGAGGCCACCTCCTCGGCAGCGAGGACTGCCTCTACCTCAACGTCTTCCGTCCCGCGGAGGGCGGCGGCGAGCCCCTGCCGGTGCTGTTCTTCATCCACGGCGGCGGCCATGTGCAGGGGAGCACCTCTGTGCCGCTGCCGGGCGGCCAGGCGCTGTACGACGGCGGCGCCCTCGCGGTCTCCACGCGGGCGGTGGTGGTCACGGCCGCGTACCGGCTCGGCGCGCTCGGCTTCCTGGCTCATCCGGCGCTCGCCGCGGCCTCGCCCGACGGCGTCGCCGGCAACTACGGGACCCGCGACCTGGCCGCGGCGCTCGCCTGGGTGGCGCGCAACGCCGCCGCGTTCGGCGGCGATCCGGCGCGCGTCCTCGCCTTCGGCGAGTCGGCAGGCGCCGTCCAGACCTGCATGCTCCTCGCCTCGCCTCTCGCCGCAGGGCTGTTCTCCGCGGCGCTCATGGAGTCGGGCGCCTGTGCGGCCGATGCCCGCGCCGACGCCGAGGCGTTGGCGGGCGAGGTTGCCGCCAACGTCGGGTGCGGCGGCGCGGCCGACGTCGCGGCCTGCCTGCGCGCGCAGCCGACGGAAGCGCTGGTGCGGGCGGTCCCCGCCGACGTCGGCGTCCTGACGCCGGGGCGGGGGTATGCGTCGGTGGTCGACGGCGTCGTGCTCCCCGAGCCGCCGCTCGAGCGCATCGCCGGCGGCCGCCACAACCGCGTGCCGCTGGTGGTCGGCGCCAACCGCGACGAGACCGGGCAGGCGGCGCCGCTGCTCATGACCGAGGCGCAGTACCGCGCCGCCGTGATCGCCCAGGTCGGCAGCGCGCCGGTTGCCGACCTCATCCTCGCGCGCTACCCGTCCGCCGAGTACGGCAGCCCGCGCGCCGCCTACGTCGCCATGACCTCGGACGCCAACTTCATCTGCGGCGCGCGCCGCGTCGCGCGCGCCGCTGCGGCGGGGCAGGGCGGCGGCGTCTTCCGCTACCTCTTCACCCGCGCGCTCGCCGGCGGCTCGCCGCTGCTTCTCACCTGGGGCGCCTACCACGGGCTCGAGCTGTTCTTCGTCTTCGACAAGTTCACGGCGGCGGGTTACACGGCGCTGCCCGAGGAGGCCGCGCTGGCGGCGGCGGTCAGGGGCTACTGGCGGCACCTCGCGGCCGCGGGGACGCCGGCCGATCCCGCGCTGCCTTTCTGGCCTGAGTACGAGCCGCTCGCCGACCGCTCGCTCGATCTCGGCCTTCCGATCGCGCCCGTCGACGGGGTCCGCACCGCTCAGTGCGACTTCTGGGACGCGCTACTGCGGTAGCCGCCGAGCCAAGGTGCCAGGCCCAACGAACATGCCACTTCTCCGAGAGGGCGCCGGCCGCCGCCAGCCGATGCCGCGGCGCGCCGCCGCCGCCCCCGGCCGCCGGGTGCCTGCGCAGCGGGCCGGACGCGCCCGGCGCCGGCGCGGCGGGGCCGGTCACGGCAGGACCTCGGCGCGCTTGCCGGGAGCGCCGAGGGCGGCCTCCTCGCGCCGGCGGTGCTCGCCGAGCGTGCCGGCGAGCGCCGCCGCGAGCGCGGGCATGAGGTTGCGCGCGGTCTCGGCGCGCGACAGGAAGACGTAGTCGGCGCCCGCCGCGTACATCGCGCCGACGTCCGCGAACGACACCGCGTTGACGATCAGCTTCGCCTTCGGGTTGAGCTGCCGCAGCACCTGGGCGAGCTCGAGGTTGGTCGTCCCCTTGAGCACGTCGTCGGGGATCGTGCAGACGATCACCTTCGCCTTCTCGACGCCGACATGGGCGAGCATCTCGAAGTTGGAGACGTCGCCGTACGTCACCCGTGCGCCGGTGGCGGCGATGGCGGGGTGCAGGGCGACGTTGAAATCGACGACCAGCACGTCCTCGAGCGCCGCGGCGCGCTGTCTTCCGATCTCCCACAGGAGCGACGAGGCGATGCGGTGGAAGCCGAGCAGGACCACCGCCGGCGCGTGCGCGTCGTCGCCGCCTGCCTTTGCCGCTGGCGTGCGGAACCCGAGGCGCTGCAGCAGCGGCCCGAAGGCGTCGTGGAGGGCGTCGGCGCCCTGGTAGAGGAACGGGGTGGCGAGCGCGGTGATGACGAACGCGAAGATGATCGTGCTCGAGAAGGCGGCGTCGATGTGCCCGTAGCCGAGGCCGAGGTAGCCGATCACCAGGCAGAACTCGGAGATCTGCGCGAGCTGCGTCGCGCCGACGAACGCGTTGCGCCGGTCGAGGCCGGTGAAGGAGAAGAGCGGGAAGAACACCACCAGCCGGGAGAGCAGCACGAGCAGCGCGAGCACGCCCGCAAGCAGCAGGACGTCGACGCTGTCCGGTTTCGGGATCCCCATTCCCAGCGCCACGAAGAACAGCGTGATGAAGAAGTCCTTGACGACCGCGACCTTGGCAACCACGTGGTGGGTGAACGGCAGCGACGCGATGGACGCGCCGGCGATCAGCGCGCCCATCTCGGCCGACACCGACATCGGCACGTGGATGCCGACCGCACCGAGGATGTCGCCGAGGTGCGATCCGAACGCGCCGATCGCGAAGCACCAGCCCACCGCGGCGACCAGCATCAGTTCCGGGCTCTTGGCGATCCAGCGGAACGCCACCGGCAGCGCGTGCCTGGCGAGCACGACGGCCACCGCCGTGACGATGCCGATGCCGACGAAGGTGGCGGCGACCACGCCGAGCTGCGGGTTCGCGAAGTTCGGCTGCACCGCCAGCACGACGATCGACCAGACGTCCTGCGCGATCAGCACGCCGACCGCGACGCGGCCGACCACCGTGTCCATCTGGAACTTCTCCTGCAGCAGTTTGACGACCAGCAGCGTCGAGGAGGCGGCAAGGGTGAAGCCGACGTAGACCGGCACGTACGGCCCGCCCAGCACCGACCACCCGGTGAGCTGCAGCAGCGCCGTGGCGCCGTAGCCGAAGGCGACCGTCAGGGGGAACTGCAGCAACCCCGACAGCACGATCGTCCGCCCGCTGCCGAGGAGCTGGCCGAGGTCGATCTCGAGCCCGATCACGAACAGCAGCAGCGTCAAGCCGAAGTGGGCGATCGTCTCGATGTTCGCCTGGTTGGTGACGAGGTGCCCGAGCTGCGGCCCGACGATCACGCCGGCGAGGAGGAACGCGGCGATCGACGGGATCTTCAGGCGCGCGAAGACCAGCGAAAGGAACCCGGCGACGATGAGACAGAAGCCGATGTCGGCGACCAGCGACTCGGCGCCGCCGCCGGCGGCGCTGGCGATCGCCGGGGTGAGCGTGAGGACGGCCGGCGGAGACGAGCTCATCGCGCCCATCCAGGGTTGTCGTGCATGCGGTGGACCTCCTCGAGTCGCGACGCCGGCCAATGTAACGGAGCGGGCGGGGGCGGAGCAAGGCGTCCCGTGCCGAAGGCCACGGGACGCGCGCCGCGCGTCCCGCCCGCGGGCGGCGCCGCCCGCGTCCGCACCGTCTCAGTTGTAGCGCTGCTTGCGCCGCCGCGGGCGGGCGTGCCGCTTCGGCTCGAACGCGGTGGTGCCGCCGAGGCGGTGCTGCAGCTCCGGGCCGAGCTCGTCGCAGAGGCTGCCCATCACCGCCAGCGCCGCCTCGAGGTGGTCGGGCACGAACGGGTCGGCGACGAGGTCGAGGGCGGCGTGGACCGTGCCGTCGGCGTGGTAGAAGCGGACGAGGCGATGGGTGCGCGACAGCTCGTTGAGCGTGTCGTGAAGCTCTGCGGAGGGAGGCACGCCGGTCACCAGCGGCGACGCCATCATCACGTACGGCGCGTCGTCGGCCACCCGCAGCACGATCAGGGCGCTGCCGTAGCGCAGCGGGATGTCGCCGTCCTCGTCGACCGTCGGTTCGTCGAGCTCGGTGCACGCCTTGAGCGCGTCGACGAGCGCCGACAGCAGCTCCGCGGGGTCCTCCGGGCGCAGCAGGTGGTCGGCGTGCTCGTGCCCGCACGCGCCGTCTTCCTCGTCCCCGTTGTCGAACGGCAGGCACTCAAGACCGAGCGACGGCAGCAGGATCTCGCGCGGACCGGGGCCGAACGCGGTGTACTCCAGCTGGTCGGGGCGGCGGATCCCGTACACCTCGCGCAACGTCGCGAGCACCAGCGCGGCGATCGCCGCGAACGGCGCCGGGTGCTCCCAGGTGCGAACGTGGTTGGTGGACCCCGCCGGCGGCGTGACGCTCTCGTCGTTGCCGTCGAACGCCTCGAACTCCGCGCGCGTCAATGTCGGCGCGCTCCACCCGAGGGCGGCGAGGCGCGAGAGCCGCTGCGCATCGAGCGCATGCCGCGGGCGCAGCCAGGCGTTGGACACCGCCTCGGCGCGGACGCCCTCGTCGCCGAGCGCGAGGACCTGCACGAAGTAGCCGCGACGCTTCGCGCTGAGGACCAGGCAACGGTCGCTCCCGAGCGCCGCGAGCGTCTCGGCCAGGGCACGATCGAGCCGCGCCCACGCCGCCTCCGTGCCGCGACCGCTGGGCGCCGGCGCCGCCTCGCCGTCCTGCCGCTGGCCGCCGTCGCGGCGCGACCGCCGTGTCGTCATGGTGCCCTCCCGCATCCGCCGGACGCGCACGCCGGCGGCGCCACGCTCGCCCAGCGCGCGGCCGTTGTCAAGCGCGCGCCCTGCAGCGGGCACGTCACGCCCCGCGGCGAGCGGCGAGGAGCTGCGCGGCGATTGCGTCCGGACGGCCATCGGCGACCTCGACGATCGCCAGCGGCTCGAGCCCCCAGCGCGTGACCACGTCGTACAGGCAGGCGCCGCGCACCACCAGGAGCAGCGGCGCGTCGCCGGCGACGAGCGAGGCCAGGTGCGCCGCCCACCCCGAACCGGCGAGCTCCCAGGGGCCGACCTCGTCGACGACCACGACATCGGCGCCGCCGCGGGCGAGCGCCGCGTTGCCGAGCCGGCAGCCGTCGGGGTCGACCCAGAAGCACTTCTCCTCGATCCACCCCGGGTGCGGCTCCCGCGCCGACAGCGGCCGGCGCTCGCCCGTTGCGAGGTCGACGACCTCGAACGCCCAGCGCCGCCCGTCGCGCACGGTGCCGGGGGCGAGCACCCCGCCGACGCGCGCGCCGGCGGCGCGCAGGCGCTCGACCACGGCCGCGGCGAGCGTCGTCTTGCCGGCGCCGCGCGCGCCGGTGACGATCACGACCGGCGCGCGAGAGGCCTGCGCGGGCGAGCTGCCGCCCGCTGCCCGCCCGCGGCGTGAGGCCCCGGCCTCCACTCCACCCGCCGCCGCGCCCGTGGCGCGGCGCCCGGCGCCTGCGATCGCTTCGGAGGCGCTCATGCGGTGCGTGCGGGCGCCGCGGCGCGGCGGCGCCAGACGGCGTACACCGGGATGCCGAGCAGGATCAGCCCGAGGCCCGCCATCGCGTTCCAGAACCCGCTGACCACCGCGCTCCAGGCTATGAACACCGAGGCCGCGACGAACACCAGCGGCGTGAACGGGAACCCCCACACCCGCACGGGGCGCGGCACGCCCGGGCGCCGCACGCGCAGCACCAGCACGCCGGCCGCCGTCAGGCCGAGGAACACCCACTGGCCGAACACGACGAAGGCGGCGAGCTGCTCGAACGTGCCGCTCATCGCCAGCACCACCACCCAGACACCCATCGCCACGATCGCGACGTGCGGCGTGTGATAGCGCGGGTGGATGCGCGTCGCGGCCCGGAAGAACACCCCGTCCTCCGCCATCGCGTAGAAGACGCGCGGCGTGGTGAGCGCGTTGGCGTTCGCGGCGCCGAGGATCGACAGGAGGATCAACCCGGCGAGGATGGAGGTGCCCACCGGGCCGATCGCGACCGCGAGCACGTCGGCGGCGATGCGGTCCGAGCCGGCGATCGCCGCGCTCGGGAACACCCACAGGTAGGCGAGGTTGGCGGCGATGTAGGCGGCGATCACCAGCAGGCAGCCCGCGAGCAGCCCGAGGAACAGGTTGCGCTGCGGGTTGCGCAGCTCGCCGGTCGAGTAGGAGGCGGCCTCCCACCCCTTGTACGCCCACAGGCACGCGATCAGCGCCGCGCCGAAGCGGCCGACGAGGCCGAGCGACACCGGCTCGACCGGCGGGGAGGTGAAGTGCCCCGCGTCGCCGTCCGCGAACGCGAACGCCAGCCCCGCCACCGCCACCACCGCGAGCAGCTTGACCGCGGTGAGCAGGTTCTGCAGGTTGGCGCCGTGCCGCACGCCGACGTAGTTCACCGCGATCAGGAAGACGATGAACGCGACGGTCACGGCGCGGGCGGCGGGCGGCGAGAGCGCGACGAAGTACGGCAGGTACTTGGTCGAGAACGCGGCCGCCAGCGCCGCCATCGCGCCGCAGTCGACCACCAGGAACAGCGTCCAGCCGAACAGGAAGCCGACCAGCGGGCCGTACGCCTCGCGCAGGTAGACGTAGGTGCCGCCGGCCTGCGGGTACATGCCGCCGAGCTCGGCGAAGCACAGCGCGCCGAAGAACGTCAGCGCGCCGCCGACCAGCCACACCGCGAGGATCAGCGCCGGCGACGGGAGCTGCTGGGCGATCGCCTGCGGCACGATGAAGATGCCGGAGCCGATCACGCTGCCGACCACGATGCCGATGACGTCCGTCAGGCCCAGGACGCGCGCCAGCTCCGGCCGTTTCTCGTTCATCCGGTCATCGTACTGCATCGCGCACGCCGCCCGCCGGCGCCGCGCGCGCCTACCAGAGGAGGTTGTACTTCTGCAGGATGCGGGAGCGGTCGGTCTCGGACATCCCCGAGCCCGCGGTCCCCGCCACCGCCTTCTCGACCGCCGCGCGGGTGCGGTCGGCGAGCGCCAGGATGTCGGAGGCGAGAGCGCGGCACTCCGACGTGGGCGCGCTCGCCGCCGCCTCCGCCCATGCCGCGCTGCGCGCCCGCACCGCCTTCCAATCGACCTCGGCCGGCGCGCCGCCCCCCTCCGCCGCGGCCGGGGCGGCGCCGCCGCGGTGCGCTCCGCCGGTCTGGCAGGTGAGGTCGTAGCGGTCCACCATCTCGGCGAGCGGGCGGGCGCGCGCCGCGATCTCCGCCACCGTCGCCTCGAAGCCGAGCGCCGCCTCGTTCCACACCTGCGGGCCGCCTGCGGCGCCGCCGGTCGGGCCGGCAGCCATCACCAGGCGCGGCGTGTCGCTGCGCGGCGTCGGCCGCGGCGTCGGCGGGATCGGGGTCGGCACCACCGCGAGCACGCTGGCCGGGAGCTGCGCCCTGACCGCGGCCGCGGTGCCCGGGTGGGCGATGCGGAGCTGGTTGTACGCCAACCGCGCGGGCTCGATCCGGCCGCTGCGCGCCGACGCGTCGAGATAGGCCAGCCACACCGGCACATCCTCCGGCGCAACGGCGAGCGCGTGCTCGAGCACCGGGACGGCGCGCGCCGGCTCTCCGGAGCGCAGGTAGGCGTCGGCGAGCGCCAGGAGGAGCCGGAGATCGTCCGGCTTCACCTTGCGCGCGAGCTCGAGGGTGGCGGCCGCTCCTCCGAACTGGCCGAGCTCGAGCTGCAGCTCGGCGAGCATCGGAAGCGCGACGCGGTGGGTCGGCTGCAGCTCGACCGCCTTCTTGAGCGCCTCGGCCGCTCCGGTGAGGTCGCCGGTCCCGGCAATGGCGACGGCGATCGCCATCTGCGGGTCCGCGCTCGCCGGGAAGCGCCCCGCGAGCGCCGTCGCGTCGGCGCGCATGCTGGCCCAGTCCTGGACCACGAACGCGGCGTGCGCCCGCATCCACTCCGGCGTCGCCGCCACCTCGCGGTCGGCGGTCCTGAGCGCCTCGCGGAAGCGCACCGCCAGCGGGTTGGCCGCCGGAACGGCGGTCGGCGTCGGCGTCGCCGGCGCCGCGGCCCCCGCGGCGGCCGCCGCACAAACGATCACCACGATGCCGGCCACCATGATCCGCGCCACTCGCGCCTCCTGTGCCGCCACCACGATACACCCCCCACGGTGCCAGGCCCAACGAAGGCGTCATTCCTCTCGCCGCCGCCGCGCCCGGCCGCCGGCCGGTGCGACCAGGCCCGGCGCGTGCGGGACGGCGCACCCCCCTGTCGCCGCGGGCCCGACCGGTGGACAATGCAGCCGTGAGAGAGAACGAGACGGCCGCCGCCGGCGCGATCCGCCGGGCGGCTGCGGCCGGGGAGCGTGGCGTAAGCGACGGGCCTGTGGTCGTACTCGAGCGCGCCGGCAAGCGCTTCCGGCGCGGCGACGAGACCGTCGTGGCGCTCGCCGACGCGACGCTCAGCGTGGCCGCCGGCGAGATGGTGGCGCTGGTCGGGCCGTCGGGGTGCGGCAAGTCGACGACGCTCAACCTCGCCGGCGGCGTCGACCGCCCCGACTCGGGCCGCGTGACGGTGTGCGGCGTCGACCTCGGCGGCGCCGCCGAGCGCGAGCTGGTCATCCTGCGGCGGCGCGCGATCGGCGTGGTGTTCCAGGCGTTCCACCTGATGCCCCACCTCACCGTGGCCGAGAACGTGGCGCTGCCGCTCGCCCTCGCCGGCGCGCGCGACGACGCGCGGGTCGACGCGCTGCTGGCGCGCGTCGGCCTCGCGCACCGCCGCGGCCACTTTCCGGGCGAGCTCTCGGGCGGCGAGCAGCAACGCACGGCGGTCGCGCGCGCCCTCGTGCACCGGCCCCGCCTGCTGCTCGCCGACGAGCCCACCGGCAACCTCGACTCCGCCTCCGGCGCCGAGGTGCTGCGGCTGCTCGCCGAGCTGCGCCGCGACGAGGGCGCGGCGCTCCTCCTCGCCACCCACGACGAGCGCATCGCGGCGCAGGCCGACCGCGTCGTCCGCATGGCCGACGGGCGCATCGTCGAGGTGCGCTGACGATGCTGCTGCGCGCGCTCTCGCTGCGCCCGGCGCTGGCCGCGCCGTGGCGGCTTGCGGCCACCGTCGCGGGCGTCGCCGCCGGGATCGCCGCCGTCGTCGCCACCGTGGCCGCCAGCCGCGCCGCGGTCGCCTCGCTGCGCGAGGGCGTCGCCGAGATGGCCGGACGCGCCGCGGTGGAGGCGACGATGGCCGGGGGCGTTCCCGAATCGGCGCTCGCGGCGCTGCTGCCGCTGGCGCCGCGCGCGGTGATTGTGCCGGTGGTCGAGGATGCGGCGCTGGCGCCGCGCCTCGGCGACGCCGTGCGCGTGCTCGGCATCGATCCGCTGGTCGACGCCGCCGGGCGCCGCTTCGAGCTGGTCGGCGGCGCCGCGGCCCCGGAGGTGTTCGAGCGTCTCCTGCGCGGCGAGGGGGTGCTGGTCTCCGAGCGCCTGGCGGCGGCGCTGGGCGTCGCCGACGGCGGGCGGTTCGAGCTCGCGGTGCGCTCCCGCCCGGTCGAGCTGCGCGTGCTCGCGCGCTTCCGCGCCGGCCGCCTCGCCGCCGCCTGGGACCGCGTCGTGGTCGCCGACATCGCGCTCGCGCAGCGCCTGTTCGGCGCCGTCGGCCGGGTGGACCGCGTCGAGCTGGTGCCGCGCTCCAACGCCCCCGGCGACGACGAGATCGCGGCGCTGCGCGCCGGCGCGGCGCGCCTGCTGCCGCCGGGTGCGATCGTGCGCACCCCGGCGGAGCGCGGCGACGCCGGCGGCCGCATGGTGCGGGCGCTCGAGTTCAACCTGACGGCGCTCGCCGGCGTGTCGCTGTTCGTCGGCGGCGCGCTGGTCGCCACCGCGCTCGCCACCGCGGTGGTGCAGCGCCGCCGCCTGATCGCGCTCGCCGTCTCGCTCGGCGCGGCGCGCGGCCAGATCGCGCGCGTGCTGCTCGCCGAGGCGGCCGCGGTCGGCGTCCTGGGCGGCGCCCTCGGGGTGGCGGCCGGCACGGTCGGCGCGCGCCTGGCGGCGGCGAGCGTGCGCGACACGGTCTCGGTGGTCGCCAGGGCGGCGCCGCCCGCCGCCGTGCACCTGCCGTGGTGGCTGGCCGCGGGCGGCATCGCCCTCGGCGTGCTCGTCGCGCTCGCCGCCGCCGCGCTGCCGCTCGCCGAGGCGCGCGCGGTGCCGCCGATCCAGGGGCTGCGCGACGAGCGGCCGGCGTCACTGGCGCCGCGCCGCCGCCGCCGCGAGCTCGCCGCCGGCGGAGCGCTCGCGCTCGCCGCGGCGCTGCTCGCCGGGCTGCCCGCGCTCGGTGACCTGCCGGTCGCGGCGCTCGCCGCCAGCCTGTGCCTGCTGCTGGCGCTGCTCGCGCTGGCGCCGCCGCTGCTCGACGCGCTCGCCGGCGCGCTCGCCGTCGCGCCGCGCTTCGGCGTCGGCTCGCCCGTCAAGGTCGCGGCCGCCGCGCTGCGCGCCGGCCTGCGCCGCGCCGCCTGGGCGGCGGGAGCGGTCGGCGTCGCGGTGGCGCTCGCGGTGTCGGTGGGCACGATGGTGCACTCGTTCCGCGCCACCGTGGAGCGCTGGGCGGCGCAGGCGATGCGCTCCGACCTGTGGATCCGGCCGCTGGCGTCGGCGACCGGGGTGCAGGTCGGCCGTCTCGACCCCGAGGTGGTGGCGATCGCCGAGAGCGTTTTCGGCCGCGACACCGTCGACCCATTCCACGCCACCACCGTGGAGGTCGCGGGGATGCCGGTGACGTTCGCCGGCGGCGCCATGGACGTCATCGCCACGCGCGGCGGCGTGCCGTTTCGCGACGGCCGCGACTCGCGCGCGGTGTTCGCCGCCACCCGCGCACGGCAGGCCTGCGTCGTCAACGAGCCGTTCGCGCGCCGTGCCGGCGTGCGCGAGGGCGACGTGGTGCGCATCCGTCTGCCGCGCGGCGAGGTCGAGCGGCGCGTCGAGGGCGTGTTCTACGACTACTCGCACCACCTCGGCATGGTGGTCGTCGACCGCGCCGACTACCTGTCGCTGCTGCCCGACGAGGGCCCGCAGGAGATCGCGGTGTTCCTCCCCCCCGGCAGCGACGCTGCCGCCGCGCGCGATCGCCTCACGGCGGCGCTCGGCGGCCGCTTCCTCGTCGAGACGTTCCTCAACGCCGAGTTGCGCGCGGAGGTGATGGCGATCTTCGACCGCACCTTCGCGATCACCCGCGCGCTGCAGACCGTGGCCGCCGCGGTGGCGGTGCTGGCGGTGCTCTCGACGCTCTACACCCTGGTGGACGAGCGGCGCCGCGACCTCGCGGTGCTGCGCGCGCTCGGCGGCTCGCGCGTCCAAGTCACCGGCGTGGTGCTGACGCAGGCCGGTCTGCTCGGCGCCGTCGGCGCGCTCGCCGGCCTCGCGGTCGGCCTCGCCGTCGGCGCCGTGCTGGTCACCGTCGTCAACGTGCAATCGTTCGCGTGGACGCTCGAGCTGCTGCCGCCGTGGGGCAGCCTGGCGGCCACCTTCGCCCTCGTCGTCGCGATGTGCGTGCTCGCGGGCCTCGCCCCGGCCGCGGCCGCGGCGCGCGCCAGCGTGCGGGAGGCGCTGCATGAGGACGGGTGAGACACATCGCCCGTACCCTGTGGCCCGTGGCCGGCAGGAGCGAACGGAAGAGCCGTGGCAGGAGAGCCAGGGAGGGAGGACGGCGACGCGTGAACCACGCTCGACGACGGATATCCAGGCACGCTCGCCGCGTGAGGCTGGATGGCCAGATGAGTCCCTGCTTGGAGATTCGGGAGCGCGGGCGCCCTCGCCCGCGCGGAGGTCCCGCCCTGCGGCGCCCGGCCGAGCCGGGGCGCCGCCCCTCCTGCTCACGCTCGCACTTCTCGCCTTCGTGACGGCCGTGCCGGTGCGGGCGTCGGAGTGGCGCACGGTCACGGCGCCGCTGGAGCTCGCGTTCCCGCGCGACCACGGCGCCCACCTCGACCACCGCACCGAGTGGTGGTACCTGACCGGCACGCTCGCCGCGGCGGACGGCCGCCGGGTCGGCGTCCAGCTCACCTTCTTCCGCCGCGGCATCGATCCCGCGGCGACCGCGATCCCGGAGCAGGGGCTCGCCGCCGCGCAGGTGCTCGCGGCCCACCTCGCGCTCGCCGACGAGCGCTCCGGCCGCTTCCTCTTCGCCGAGCGGGCGCGGCGCGCCGCGGCGGGCCTGGCCGGATGCGCGACGGACGACCTGTCGGTGTGGGTCGAGGACTGGAGGCTCGAACGGCGCGCCGACGGCACCCTCGCCGCCCGCGCCGCCGACGGCGCGCGGGCGATCGCGGTCGAGCTCGAGCTCGCCCCCGCCGGACCGCTGGTGCTGCACGGCGAGGGCGGCGTCTCGACCAAGGGGCCGGAGCCCGGCAACGCCTCGGCGTACCTGACGTGGCCGCGGCTGCGCGCCGCCGGGCGGGTGAGCCTCGGCGGCGCCGAGCTCTCGGTGCGCGGCGAGGCGTGGCTCGACCACGAGTGGGGGACCAGCCAGCTCGGCGCCGGCGTGGCGGGGTGGGACTGGCTCGGCGTGCGCCTGGCCGACGGCCGCTCGCTGATGGCGTTCCGCCTGCGCCGCGCCGATGGCTCGGCCGACCCGTTCTCGGCGGGCACGCTCGTCGCCGCGGACGGCGCTGCCCGCCGCCTCGCCGCCGCCGACCTCGTGATCGAGCCGGCGGGGGAGTGGCGGAGCCCGGCGGACGGGGCGGCGTACCCGGCGCGGCTGCGCGTGCGCGTGCCCTCGGCCGGCCTCGACCTCGAGGTGCGTCCGTGGCTCGCCGGCGCCGAGATCGACGCCAGCGCCTCGACCGGCGTCGTCTACTGGGAGGGCCCGGTCGACGTCGCCGGCAGCGCCGCGGGCGCCGGCTACCTCGAGCTGACCGGCTACGCCGGCTCGCTCGCAGGCCGGTTCTGACGTGCGGCCTGCGGACGCCGCCACGGCGCGCGTCAGCGGACCGCCGCCTGGGGGCCGGCCGCGGCGAACGCCGGGTCGCGCCACACCTCGCGCCCCGCGAACAGCGTCAGCAGCACCCGGATCTCCGAGATCTCGTGCGGCGGGACCGCGAACGGGTTGCGGTCGAGGACGATGACGTCGGCGGCCTTGCCGGCCTCGAGCGACCCGGACTCGCGCTCGTTGAAGGCGGCGTACGCCGAGCCGATCGTGTACGCGGCGAGCATCGTCGCCAGCGGCACCCGTTCGTCCGGCAGCCACGCCGGCCCCGGGCCTTCGCCCGGCCCGCGCCGCGTCACCGCGACCTCGATCCCCTCCAGCGGCGCCAGCGAGCTCACCGACCAGTCGCTGCCGCCGGCGATCACCGCGCCGGTCGCCGCGAGCGACGCGATCGGGTACAGCCGCCGCGACCTCTCGGGGCCGAGCTGCGGCTCGGTGAGGTCGCGGATGTACGGGTCGGCCCACGCCCACAGCGGCTGGAACGACGCCACCGCGCCGAGCGTGCGGAAGCGCGGCACCTCGGCGGGGTCGAACAGCTCGATGTGCGCCAGCGTCGGCCGCCGGTCGCGCGGGCCGTTGGCGCGGCGCGCCGCCTCCACGGCGTCGAGCGTCGCCCGGATCGCGCGGTCGCCGATCGCGTGCACGTGGAGCTGCAGCCCCGCGCGGTCGAGCGCCACCGCCGCCTCGGCGAGCTTCGCCGTGTCCCACTCCAGCCCGCCGCGATCCTCGCCGCGGCCGACGTACGGCGCGAGCAGCGCCGCGGTGCCGGACTCGATCACGCCGTCGGCGAACAGCTTCGCCGAACGGAGGTGGACGTGCGGTCCCCAGTCGAGCCCGCGCAGCGCCACGATCTCGGCGACCTGCGGCGCCAGCGGCTTCTCGGGGTCGACGTACATCGCGATGCCGATGTGGAGGTCGAGCCTGCCGGCGCGGTCGAGGTCGCGGTACACCTCGAGCTCGATCGCGTCGACCGAGGCGTCGAACAGGCCGACCAGCCCGGCGCGGTGCGCCAGCTCGACGGTGCGCGCGAGCCCCTCCGCCCGCTCCGCCTGCGTCGTCTTCGGCAGCAGCCGCGACACCAGCGCCTTGGCGTTCTCGCGCAGGCACCCCGAGGGCTCGCCGGTCGCCGCGTCGCGCTCGATGCGCCCCGACGGCGGGTCGGCCGTGGCGGCGGTGACGCCGGCGAGCGCGAGCGCCTTCGAGTTGACCCAGGCGTTGTGGCCGTCGGCGGCCGTGAGGTAGACCGGCCGGTCCGGCACGACGGCGTCGAGCAGCTCCTTGCGCGGGTTGGCGGCGGGAAACAGCGGTAGCTCCCAGCCGCGGCCGGTGATCCACGGCTTCCCGGGGTGGGCGGCGGCGTACGCCCCGACGCGCTCGACCGCCTCGGCAGCGGTCGCGGCGCCGGAGAGCTCGCACTGCAGCGTGCGCATGCCGCCGGTGATCGGGTGGACGTGGCTGTCGTGGAACCCCGGCATCACGAACCGGCCGCCGAGCGCGACGACGCGCGTCGCCGGCCCGATCCACGCCGCCGCCCCGTCGTCCGAGCCGACCCATGCGATGCGCCCGCCGCGGATCGCCACCGCTTCGGCCCAGCTCCGCGCCGCGTCGACCGTGTACACCGCGCCGCCGGTCAGCACCAGGTCCGCCGGCGGCGCCGCCGCCGCGCCCGCCGCCGCGCACGCCGCCAGCGCCGCCGCCGGCACCACAGCCGCCCGCCATCCAGTCGCCCTCATGGCGCCTCCCAGCGTCCGTTCCCGGTCATCGCCGCGGGTCGCCGCCGATCGCCTGCCCGAGCGGCCGCGCCCGGCGCGCTGCCGCCCGGCACGGGAAGATCAGTCGAACCTGGAGACGATGCGGAACTCCAGCTCGCCGAAACGCTTCGCCTCCTGCGTGGTCTTGCGCACGATCGCCCCGATCCCCTTCCCGGAGAACTCGTTCTCCTGCAGGATCGAGAGCAGCATCAGCTCGAACGCGGTGGAGCGCAGCCAGTGCACGTCGGCCTTGTAGCCGCACACTGCGATCGCGCCGGTGCGCTCCATGAACGCCCTCAGGTGCCTGCGGTTGGCGGCGACCGTGCTGCACGATCCGAAGATGATCACCGACTTCTTCGGCCGCGGGAACAGCGCGCCGAGCTGCTCGAGCGACATCTTCTCCCAGTTGCCGACGTAGATCGCCCCGGGGATGCCGTGGAACGCGAAGTAGAGGATCGGGTAGCGGCGGTACGCGGCCTGCGTCCACTTGCCGACGTAGTAGCCGATCTCGGCGGCGGTGGCGCAGTCGCGGTGGATGTGCGGGATGCGCTCGCTCTCGGAGAGCAGCTCGAGGATCGGTCTGACGGTGGACTTGTCCTTGAGGTTGGTGTCCCAGAGCCCTTCGAGACAGAAGATGCCCTTGGAACGCATGCCGAACCTCCCGAACGGCGCGCAGTCTAGCCGCGACGCCGCGGCCGCACAAGCTCGCTGCCGCGGCCCGTGCCCCGGGCGCTGGTGCGCCCGGACCGCCGGGTCTACCCTTGGACGGCGGCACGCGGCGCCGCGCGGCGCCGGTCCGGCCGCCGGGAGGTGTCCCATGGTGCTGCGCCTCGTCCTCACCGCGATGCTTGCCGTCCCCGCCGCGGCGGCGGCGCCCCCCGGGGAGGTCAACCTGCTCGCGCTCGGCGCCGGAACGCTGCCGGTGCTCGAGCCGCCGAGCTACGGCGGCTGGCCGGCGATCAACCTGCTCGACGACGCGCCGGGGAGCGGCTGGGCGTGCGAGAAGGGCAGGGTCTCCGGGAACGTCTTCGTCTTCGAGATGGCGGCGCCGGCACTCCTCACCGCGTTCGAGTTCGACGCCGCCGGCGTCGACGCCGAGGGCGCCGGCGCGAGGAACGTCGTGGTCGAGGTGTCGGCGGCCGCGAAGGACTCGGGGTTCCAGCCGGTGCTGCGCGCGACCCTCAAGGCCGGGGCCGACGCCCAGCGCTTCCCGGCGCAGGCGAAGGCCGCTGGCCGCTTCGTCCGCCTGACCGTCGTCGACAACAACGGCTCGCCGGAGTGGACCGAGCTGCTGGGCTTCCGCGGCTTCGGCGCGCCCCCCGCCGCCGAGCCGATCCCGAGCATCTCGGGGACGTACGCCACCAACTACAACCAGTTCCACCTCCGCCAGCAGGGCACGGCGCTCTCCGGCTGCTACGAGCACAACGAGGGTCTGTTCGACGGCGCCATCGAGGGCCGCGTGATGCGCCTCACCTGGGTCGAGGGCGACAGCCGCGGGCCGGCGGTGTTCGTGTTCGCTCCCGATGCGAGGAGCTTCCGGGGCATCTGGTGGCACGGCACCGACAGGGGGAACCCGCCGGCCGGCGAGTGGAGCGGCACCCGCGTCACGGCGGACGTCGGCGGGTGCCCGCACTGGTCGGGGTCGGTGTCCGGGGAGCTGCGCAGGGAGCTGGCGGCGGAGGGGCGCGCGCGCCTGCACGGCGTTCTCTTCGACACCGACACGGCCACCATCAGGCCGGAGTCGCTGCCCACCCTCGACGAGGTCGTCGTCCTGCTCGGCGCCGAGCCGGAGTGGCGCCTCACCGTCGAGGGGCACACCGACTCGACCGGCGCCGCCGCCCACAACCAGGCGCTCTCCGAGCAGCGCGCCGCGGCCGTCAAGGCGTACCTGGTGGGCAAGGGCGTCGCCGAGTCGCGCCTGACCACCGCCGGCTTCGGCGCCTCCCGGCCCGCCGCCGACAACGCCACCGAGCTCGGCCGCGCGGCCAACCGCCGCGTCGAGCTGGTGCGCAGGTAACCGCCCGCCGCCGGGTGCGCCGGGTCGTTCACAGTAGCGGTCGGGAGAGCCGGGCTGTGCTCGGATCCCGACGCGATGCGACTCGGGCGCCGGGGGTGGCCCGTACGCCGCCCCGACACGGGCTGTGGCGTGGCTTGGCATGCTTCAAGAAGCTGTGAGCCACCAGCTTCTCCTCGGGCGGCGCGCAAAGGCCGATGTCAGCAAGGCCGCGCCAGGGGGTTCGGGGGGCGAGGCCGCGGAGGGTGTGTGCGGGGCGTCCGGCCCCCGGGGACCCGATCGTACGAGCGACAGCTCAGGGGGCTGGGGCGAGACGTCGTGCTGGCGGGTCTGCTCCTCGGCTGTGCCGTGTTCCAACGCCAGAAGCTGGACCCGGAAGGAATGGCGGGAGTGGCGCAGTCTGGGTGTTGACATGTCATCAGTGGCAGTGCAGGATGCCCAAGCATCTGAATCGAAAGAGAGATCGAAGCCACACTCCGTGAAATCGCCGGGGCTCCGCCGGCCGTGGTGGTCGCCGGCTGCCGTCAGACCGGCAAGACCGCGCTGCTGACCCGGACGTGTCCAACGCATCGGTGCGTGTCGCTCGACGTGCCGAGCGTCGCCGAGGACGCGGAGCTGTCCGGCGGCGAGTTCCTGCGCCGCCACGCCCCCCATCATCCTCGACGAGGTCCCGTATGCACCGGCCGTGTTGCGCCACGTCAAGTCCGACATCGACGGCCACCGCGACGAGACGGGACGATTCCTGGCCACCGGTTCGCAGAAGTTCGCCCTGATGGAAGCCCTCGTGAGCGCAGGGTGGTTTCAGGGCCTCAACGACCTCATGCTCGAAGCGGTGCGGCGGCTGCTGGATGCACATCGACCCGAGTTGATGGAGCGCTTCGTTCGCGAGGACATCGAATGGGGTCTGCGTGGCGACGAGTAGCGCCGGCCCACGAGTTGTATGCGACGCCGGTCAGGTTGTCGAGCTGCCGCAAGCCATTCCGGTCCGCTCCTCGTTGCACCTTCGCAGGCACTTGCTGGACGAAGCCATCCGGCAAGCGAGAGAGCGCAGCCCCCGGTAGCACCTTCGTTCTACATGCGCCGTACCTGACCGCGCGGTAGAGGCGCTGCATCCGTCAGAGCGCTGCCTGGTACGGCTGACTGCTGAGGATGCCAGGTACCCGAGGTGCTGAAGTATAGCGAGCTGACCATGCACGTCACCTGATTGCGTACCCGACGCCTCTTCTGATCCGGTACCGATCCCTCCTGCAAGCAGAATGACCCATGCGATGATGCTCGTAAGGACGTCCAGGCTGGGGTCACACCCTACGAGTCTCGGAGCGCCTCTCAATTCCGTAAGTCCTCGCCCTGCCCCGGTGGCTTGCGCGGCGGCGCTCGGCGGTGAC
>CAZQLL010000056.1:0-19522 GCA_964594125.1 uncultured Thermoanaerobaculia bacterium
CGTGGAAGTACGCCTCGACGACGTTCTCCAGCTTCTCGGTCGCCCCGGGGCCCACCAGGACGTCGACCCACGGCGGCGCCGGGTTGGCCGTCCCGCGTTCCAGGAAATAGATGCGCGCGGTAGCTGCTTCCGCCCCGGGGTTGTGCACCCACACCGTCGTGTACCAGTTCGACGGGTGCACCCCCGCCTGCCTCCCCGCCATCGGCAGGAACAGGTCGGTGCCGGAAAAACCGGCCAGTACTGCGCTGGCACACAGGGTAAGCGTCACCATCACAACCAGCGACTTCCTGTACGACCATGCGTTCATCGCCGTCCTCCCGTCGGGCCTTTCGGCTCTCCGCGTACAGGCTGGCGCCAGGGTCATCGCCAAGGAATGGCAAATTCCGACCGAAGCATGTGTCAGCGCGACCGATCGATGTGCGAGCGCGACAAACGCAGCTCCGGGTTGCCGTATCATGACGACCGATGCCCGCCTCAGCCTTCGTCGCAATCGTCGCGCTGGCCGTGATCGGCGCCGCGCTTGCGGGAGGACTCGTGCTGGCGCAACGCCGGGCGCGCCGCCAGATCCGCGAGCTGCTCGGCCGCCTGGAGTCGCTCGAGGCGCGGTGGCGGGAGGAGTCAGGCTCGACGGACGCTCCTCCGGAACCCTTTCAACCGGCGAGCCCGGCGCGCGGCTCCGCGGGCGCCGAGGGCGACACACCGCCGACAGGTGACGTGCTCGCCGGCCTGACGAGCCACGTGAAGCGGCTCGTGCAGTCGTCCGGGACCGAGGCCGAGTCGCTCGCCGACCAGACGATCGTGTGCATTCACAGGCACCTCAGGGAGAACGTCACGCCGGCCCAGATCGCGGATGAACTCATTGTCTCGCTGCGGACGCTCGAGCGCGGTCTCGCGGCGGTGCTCGACTGCACGCCGCGCCAGCTCATCACCGCCATGAAGATGCGAGAGGCCCGGCGCCTCCTCGTTGCTGAGAGACGGCGCGTGAGCGAGGTGGCGTACGACCTGGGCTTCACCGACCCCTTCCACTTCTCGAAGCGCTTCAAGGCGTTCTACGGCGTGGCGCCGTCGGAAGTCCGTCCCGCCCCGGCCTCGGTCCGCGCGCGCGGCGAACGCTGACTGGCCTCATTGGAGGGGAGGTCTCGCGCTATTCGAGGAGGGGAGGTCTCGCGACCTCCCATGTACCTCTCCTCTGCTAAGCTCGCCCCAACTCGGCGGTCCCATGCGGAGGCGCGCATGTCGCTGGTCGGAACCACTGTACGCAGCATTCGTCTCGTCGAGGAGCTCGGCCAGGGGGGGATGGGCGAGGTCTACCTCGGGCGCGACGAGCACCTGCAGCGAAACGTCGCGGTCAAGGCGATCCGCCAGGACCGCCGTCTCGACCCGGCTGCGCGCGCCCGCTTCCTGCGCGAGGCGCGCATGCTCTCGCAGCTCGAGCATCCGAACATCTGCCGGCTCTACGAGCACGTCGAGCAGGACGGCGCCGAGTTCCTCGTCCTCGAGCTGGTACAGGGGCGCAGCCTGCGTGACGTGATCGGCGACGGTCTCCCGCTCGCGGCGAAGCTGGCGATCGCGTCCCAGATCGCCTCGGCGCTCGCGGCGGCGCACGCCCTGTCGATCGTCCACCGCGACCTCAAGCCGGACAACGTCGTGGTGACGGCCGACGGCACCGTCAAGGTGCTCGACTTCGGTCTCGCCCGCCCGATCGCCGGCGATGCAATCGGCGCCGGCCCCGCGCAACCCGCCGCTGGTGGCGCCGCGAGCGGGCCTGAGGCGCTCGAAGCCACCCTCACCGGGCTCGGGGTGATGATGGGGACGCCTCGCTACATGAGCCCCGAGCAGGCCCGCGGCGAGGGCGCCTCTGCGGCCTCGGACATGTACTCCTTCGGGCTGGTGCTGCAGGAGTTGCTTAGCGGCGCGTCGCCGTTTCCTCCCGACCTCCTGCCCGACGCAATGCTGCAGAAAGCACGCTGGGCGGAGACGCTCCCGCCTGCCGGGCTCGCGCCGGACCTCGCAGCGCTCGTGACCGAGCTGAAGTCGTTCCTGCAGCGCGATCGCCCCGACGCCGCCGCCGTGTTCGAGAGACTGCGATGGATCGCCGACGCGCCGCGCCGCCGGGTACGGCGCGTCACGACCGTCGCTGTGGCGGCGGCGCTGGTGGCGGCGGCTGGCATCGCGACGTTCGGATACGTGCGCGCAGAACGCGCGCGGGCGCGCGCCGAAGCGTCGGAGCGGGAGGCGCGCCGGGCGCGGGCCGACAGCGAAGCGGTCAACGCGTTCCTCCGCACGATGCTGTCGAGCGCCGACCCGCGCCGCATGGGGATCGACGTCAAGGTCGCCGACGTGCTCGACCGGGCGGTAGGGAACGCGCGCACGGAGCTCGGTGCGAACCCGCGAACGCTCGCCGCGGTGCTCGACACCATCGCAGCGACGTACCACGCCATCGGCGCGCTCGCCACGGCGAGGCCGCTTCTCGAGGAGGCGCTGTCGATGCGTACTGCCGACCTCGGCGCCGAGTCGGCCGAGACGCTCGCGACGAAGCACCGGCTCGGTGTCCTGCTCTCGGATCAATCGGCGTTCGACGCGGCGGAGACGACGCTCGCGCAAGTGCTCGAAGCCCGAACCCGCGTCCTCGGCGCGCTTCACCCCGACACGCTGGAGACCTGTGCCAGTCTCGGTGTCGCGCTGCAGCGCGCGCGCAAGTACAAGGAAGCGGAGGACTGCTTCCGGCGCGCCCACGACGGTCGCCGGCAAGCGCTCGGTGACGACGACCCGGCGACGCTGCAGTCGATGCGGCAGCTCGGGACGATCCACGTCGACTTCAGCCGGTGGGGCGAGGCCGAGCCGCTCCTCAGGCAGGCGCTCGAGAAGACGCTCTTGCGGCTCGGTCCCGCCCACCCCGACACCATCGCGGCCGTTCGCAGCCTGGGCATCTTCTACAGCCGGCAGGAGAAGAACGCCGAGGCGGAAATCCTGTTCCGCACCAACTGGGAGCAGTGCGTACAGGTGCTCGGCAGCGAGCACCCGGTGACGATAACCGCCGCCAAGAACCTCGCAGGCAAGCTCGGACGCCTCAAGCGGTTCGATGAGGCGGATGCCCTCCTCGCCGACGCCCGCACCGCCGCGGAAAAGGTGCTCGGGCCGGCCCACTACGAGACGCTCGAGATCATGCGCAACCAGGCGGCCAACGCCTTCGACCGCGGCGACTACAAGCGCTCCGAGCGCATCATCAGGGAGCGCTGGGAGGTGGCGAAGCGGTACCTCGGCGACGAGCATCGCGTGACGCTCGAGACGTGGAGCGTCGTCGCGCTGATCGCCTGGGAATCGGGTCGGCTCGACGAGGCGGAGGTCACCTACCGGCAGATCCGCGACATCCGCGCCCGCACGCTCGGCGCGGACCACGACGCCACCCGCAACTCGACGCGCTACCTCGTCAAGCTGCTGCGCGAGCGCGGCAAGACCGCGGAGGCGGACGCCCTCGAAGCGACGCTGCCGCGCGACGCCCGCACCCCGCCACCGGTGACGCCGATCAAGCGGCCACCGCGCACGTGAGGCTACCGCCTACACAATCAGCATCGCGTCGCCGTAGGAGTAGAAGCGGAAGCCGGCGGCGACGGCGCGCGAATAGGCGGCGAGCACGCGCTCGCGGCCGGCGAGCGCAGACACCAGCATCACCAGCGACGACCTCGGCAGGTGGAAGTTGGTGAGCAGTGCGCCGACGCCGCGGAACCGGCAGCCGGGGACGATGAGGATGTCGGCGCTGGCCGCGCCCGGCCGCACCCGCCCGCCGCCCTCTCGCAGCGCGTGCTCGAGCGCCCGGCACGACGTGGTGCCGACGCACGCCACGCGGCGGCCGGCCGCGAGCGCCCGGTTGAGCGCCGCCGCGGTCGCCGCCGGCACCTCGTAGTCCTCCGCGTCGAGGCGGTGCTCGCGGGGATCGTCGACCTGGACCGGGCGGAACGTCCCCGGGCCGACGTGCAGTGTCAGCCGCGCGATCTCGACGCCGCGGTCCTGCAGCGCGGCCAGCAGCCCGGGTGTGAAGTGCAGCCCCGCCGTCGGCGCCGCTACCGCTCTTCCCGCGCTCGCGTACACCGTCTGGTAGCGCTCCCGATCGTCCGCCGTCGCGCCGCGCTCCCGGTGGATGTACGGGGGCAGCGGTACCTCACCGACCACCGCGAGCGTCGCCGGGTCGAGCGGCGGGTCGAACTCGATCGCCCACCTGCCGTCGCCGAGCGGCTCGCGCGGAATCGCCGCGCCGCGCGCGAGCTGCAGCGCCACGCCGGCGCGCAGGCGCTTCGCCGGCCGCGCCATAGCTTCCCACGCGGCGCCCCCTAGCGGCCGCACCAGCAGCAGCTCGCCGCCGCCGCCCCCCTGCCGCCGCACCCGCAGCCGCGCCGGGATGACCTTCACCTCGTTGACCAACAGCAGGTCGCCGGGACGCAAATAGGCCGGCAGCGCCGTGATGCGCGCCAGCGTCGTCGCGCCCGTCGCCCGGTCGAGGACGAGCAGGCGCGAGGTGCCGCGCGGACGCGCCCGCTGCGCGATCGCCGCCTCCGGCAGCTCGTAGTCGAAGTCCGCGGTGCGCACCCGCGCATCCTAGCCCAGCCGGCGCAGGTCGTTGACACGCCCCGCGTCGGCGGCTAGCGTGGCGCCCGATGAACCTCCCCTCCAAGATCCTGCTCGGCCTGGTCGTCGGCGCGGCGGCCGGCGTCACCGTCAACCTCGCCACCGGCGGCGGCCCTGCGGTCAAGACGCTCGTCTCGCTGGTTACCGAGCCGATCGGAAGGATGTGGCTCTCCGCGCTGATCATGGTCGTGATCCCGCTGATCCTGTCGACGCTCTCGCTCGGCGTCGCGGGGCTGGGCAATCTCAAGCGGCTGGGCAGGATCGGCCTGATCACGCTGCTCTGCTTCCTCGGGTTGACGACGCTGTCGACCACGCTCGGCCTCACGGTGATGAACGTCGTGGCGCCGGGGCGCTCGCTCGACCCGATCGTCAAGTCGCAGCTCATGGAGACGTACAAGGGCCAGACCGAGGGCGCCATGGGCCTGTCGGGCAACGCCCTGTCGATCGACCTGCTGGTCAAGATCGTGCCGCGCAACCCCGTCGCCGCCGCCGCGAGCGGCGACATGCTGGCCGTGATCTTCGTGTCGCTCATGCTCGGCGTCGCGCTGACGCTGATGCCGCGCGAGAAGGCCGAGCCGATGCTGCAGTTCCTCGACTCGCTCGGCCACGTCACGGTGACGATCATCGAGCTCGTCATGAAGGTGGCGCCGATCGGGGTGTTCTGCCTGATCTTCAGCGTCACGGCACGGTTCGGTCTGAGCCTGCTCGTCAACCTCGCACAGTTCGTGGTCACCGTGGTCGGCAGCCTGGCGTTCTTCCAGTTCGTCGGCTACTCCGTGATCCTCGCGCTGGTGGCGCGCCGCAGCCCGGCGGAGTTCTTCCGCAAGGCGCGCATCGTGATGATCACCGCGTTCTCGACGTCGTCGTCGAACGCCACGCTGCCGACGACGATGCGGGTCTCGGAGCAGGAGCTCGGCATCCCGCGCGAGATCGGCGGCTTCGTGCTTCCGCTCGGCGCAACGATGAACATGAACGGGACGGCGCTCTTCGAGGGCGCTACCGTGCTGTTCCTCGCCCAGGTGTTCGGCGTGCACCTGCCGCTCTCCGCCCAGCTCGTCGTGGTGCTGATGTCGGTTGTCACGGCTATCGGCGTTGCCGGCATTCCGGGCGGCTCGATCCCGCTGCTGATGATGGTGCTCGGCATGGTCGGCGTGCCAATGGAGGGAATCGCCATCATCCTCGGCGTCGACCGCATCCTCGACATGTGCCGCACGACGCTCAACGTCACCGGCGACCTCGTCACCGCGACGATCGTCGACCGCTTCGAGTCCCGCCGCGCGACGCCGGTCGTCGGCTGAGCCGGCCGGCATCCGGGAACGTGCCGCCCCTTCGTGCCGAGCCCTCGACGATGACCTGCGTGCTGACGGCGAGCGCCGCCGCCCTCGCAGCACGGTGTAGCGATCGGACGATCGAGAGAACAGCGGGAGGGCCGGCGCCCTCGCCGGCCCGGACTCCGCATGACAGGGGCGCCGCGCGGACGAGGGCGCCCGCTTGCCCGACGCAAGGCGGGCGCTCCAGGACGATGGGGCGGACAGAGACTTGACAGCAGCTCCGGACAACTGTCGACGGACGGCTCCCTACCGGTACATCGCCTCGATCAGCTCGGCGTGGCGTGCCTCGACCGCGCGCCGCCTGACCTTGAGCGTCGGTGTGATCTCGCCGCCCTCCACCGTGAGCTCCTTCGGCAGCAGCGTGAACTTCTTGATCTGCTCGAAGCGCGCCAGGTCGCCGGAGCGGGCGTCGATGCGCTCGCGGTAGAAGCGCTGCACCCGCTCGTTGCGCACCAGCTCCTCGCGGCTGTCAAACGCGATGCCCTGCTCCTTCGCCCACGGCTCGAGGTTGAGGAACGACGGCACCACCAGCGCCGTCACGTACGGCCGGCGGTCGCCGATCACCGCAATCTGCTCGACGTAGAGGTCGGCGCCGATCGTCGACTCGATGAGCTGCGGCGCGATGTACTTGCCGCCGGCGGTCTTGATCAGGTCCTTCAGGCGCTCGGTGATGCGCAGGTAGACGCCGTCCTCGAGCAGCCCGGCGTCGCCGGTGCGGAACCAGCCGTCCGGCGTGAACACCTCGGCGGTCGCCTCCGGCTTCCGGTAGTACCCCTTCATCACGATCGGGCCGCGCACCTGGATCTCGGAGTCCGCACCGATCCGCACCTCGATCGTCGGCAGCGGCTTGCCCACCGTGCCGAAGCGGAAGTTGTACGGCTCGTGGCAGGTCACGGTCGCCGTCGTCTCGGTGAGACCGTAGCCGTAGCAGACGTAGATCCCGGCCGCGTAGAAGAACTCCTCGATCTCCTGCGACAGCGGCGCGCCGGCGCACGGGAAGAACTTGATGCGGCCGCCAACCACCGCCTGCAGCTTCTTCAGCACCAGCCGCGAGGCGAGCGCGTGGCGCAGTTTGAGGCCGAGCGGGACCGGCTTGCGGTCCTTGTACAGGTTGCCGTACGCCCTCCCGACGCCGATCGCCCAGTGGAACAGCCGCCGCCGCAGCGGCGGCGCGCTCTCGAGCTTGCTCATCACGGTGGCGTAGATCTTCTCGTAGAAACGCGGCACCGCGCACATCACCGTCGGCCGGCACTGCTGCAGGTACTCGACGACCTTGGTCGGATCGTCGCAGTAGCAGTTGGTCATGCCGCGGTAGAGGGCGTAGAACGTCCACGTGCGCTCGAACACATGCGAGAGCGGCAGGAAGCACAGCGAGACGTCGTTCTCGTTGGGGTCGAGCAGGCGCTGGTCGTGCAGCGGCGCGGTGGCGAGCACGTTGGAGTGCGCCAGCATCACCCCCTTCGGCTCGCCGGTCGTCCCCGACGTGTAGATCAACGTCAGCAGGTCGTCGGGCGTCGCCCGCGCCATGCGCGCCTCGAGCTCCGCGTCGTGGTCGCTGCGGCGGCCAAGGTCGAGGAGCGCCGAAAAGCTCGTGACGTTCGGCCCAGCGCCCGCCGCGTCCGTGTCCTCGAAGCACACCACCGTGCGCAGCACGCGCGAGCGCGGCAGCAGCGACTGCACCCGCTCGTGCTGCTCGCGCGCGCCGACGAAGATCACCCCCACCTCGGCGTCGTTGACGATGTACTCGGCCTGCTTCGCGGTGTTCGTCGGGTAGATCGGCACCGGCACCGCGCGCAGCCGCTGCGCCGCCAGGTCGACGATCGTCCACTCGGGGCGGTTGCCGGAGTAGATGCCGATGCGCTCGCCCTCGGCGACGCCGAGCTCGACCAGCGCGCGCGCGACGAGCTGGATGCGCTCGCCCATCTCCCGCCAGGAGATGTCGTGCCACACCCCGTCGCGGCGGTACCGCAGGGCGGTGCGGTCGCCGAGCCGTGCGATGCGTTCCCTGTAGACCTGGGAAAGGTGGGTGTAGGCCATCGGGAGCGCTCTCCTCTCCGAGCCGGGCGGCGACCGTCGCGCGACCGCCGTGCAGGTCCTTCGCTGATGCTAGCAGAAATACTGAACGGCGGTTCACCTTCCAAGGCCGTCCCGATGGCACCCGAGGGAACGCCACGACAGGTGAATCGTCAAACCCGTACGAGGACCGCAGCGCACGCCTCGACGACCGAAGCCCGGAATCCCGTCGCCCAGCCACAGCGCCGGCGCGGGCGTCCCCGGCGCACTCGGAAGGTCCGACCTGAGTCGGAATACCAGCTCGCGCGGAGCGCGCGCCCCACACCCGTTCTGCCGCCTGCGCGCGCGGAGCGCGCGCCCCTCATCTCGCAGCAATGAGGCAGGACGGCGCCGTCGCGTTGCTATAGTGTCCGATGGGCCGAGATCGATGCACGAGCTGCTGCTGTCGCTGCTGATCGCACTTTCGACGGACCGGGGCGATGTGCCGCACCCGGCCGGAGACGACCACGCCGAGGCGTGCTCGAAGGCGCGCAGCGCCGCGGCGCTCGCGCGCGGCGGCGCGCCGCCGCTGCGCGCGCTGTCGCCGCCCGCCGACCCCACGGCCGCCGCCACCGACGTCCTCCACTACCGTCTGGAGCTCGCCGTCGACCCGCCGGCGCGCCGGCTGACCGGCACGCTGACCGCGACCGTGCGCTGCGTGGCGCCGGTCTCGGCGTACCGGTTCCGGCTCGACGACCTGTTCGCGCTCTCCGCGGTCACCGTCGACGGCGGCGCGGCCTCGTGGCGGCGCCTCGATGCCGAGACGATCGAGGTGACGATCGCGCCGGCGCGCGCCCCCGGCGACACCTTCGTCCTCGCCGTGCCGTACGACGGCTTCCCGACCTCGCAGTACGGCAGCATCGTGTTCTCGTCGCACTCGTTCCAGCCGGTCATCTACACCCTGTCGCAGCCGTGGTTCGCCTACACCTGGTGGCCGGCGAAGGACGACATCGTCGACAAGGCGACCGCCGACCTGCTGTTCACCGTTCCCGACTCGATGACCGTGGCGTCGAACGGTCTCCTGGTCGCCAGCGAGCCCGTGAGCGGCTCGCGGCGGCGGTTCCACTGGCGCACGCAGTACCAGACCGCGCCGTACCTGATCAGCTTCGCGTCGACCAACTACAGCCTCGTGCAGAGCATGGCGACGATCGCCGGCACGCCGATGCCGGTGTCGCTCTTCATTTACCCCGAGCACGACATCGCGGCCAACCGTAACCAGTGGCTGCTCGCCGTCGACATGCTGCAGGCGTTCGGCGCGCTGTTCGGCCCGTACCCGTTCGCGGCCGAGAAGTACGGCATCTACCAGTGGCCGGTGGGCGGCGGCATGGAGCACCAGACGATCACGGGCCAGGGCAGCTTCCTCGAGTACCTCACCGCCCACGAGCTCGCGCACCAGTGGTGGGGCGACCTCGTCACCTGCGCGACGTGGAAGGACATCTGGCTCAACGAGGGGTTCGCCACCTACGCCGAGGCGCTGTGGTTCGAGGCCAAAGCGGGCGGCAGCCAGACGGCGCTGCGGCAGCGCATGGAAGAGCGCCACCCCGCGGACGTCAGCGGCACGGTGTACTGCTACGACGACACCAGCGTCGCCCGCATCTTCTCGGGCAACCTGTCGTATCGCAAGGCCGGCTGGGTGCTCCACATGCTGCGCGGCGTGGTCGGCGACGCTGCTTTCTTCGCAACGCTCGCCGCATGGCGCGACGAGTTCGCCTTCGCCACCGCCACCACCGCCGACTTCCGGCGCGTCGCCGAGACCGTTTCCGGGCACGACCTCGGCCGCTTCTTCGACCAGTGGGTGTTCGAGGGCGGCGCTCCCACCTACCGCTACGCCTGGCGGCCGGTCACCGCCGGCGGCCGCCGCTGGCTCGAGCTGTTCCTCGAGCAGATCCAGAGCTCCGCCTACCCGACGTTCGCCATGCCGGTCGACGTGCGCGTCACCGGCGTCGGCGGCAGCGAGACCGTCGTCGCGTGGAACGACGAGCGCGCCGAGCACCTGCTGCTGCCGGTGGGCCGCGACGCCGCGGCGGTCGAGCTCGACCCCGACCACTGGATCCTGCGCGAGGGACGGGTGGCGTCGTCGTTCGTCCCCGGCCCGCCGAAGGTCGTGGCGGTCGTCCCGGCGCCCGGCTCGCTCTCCGCCCCCGGCACGGTCACGAGCGTCGCGGTGACGTTCCACGACGACGTCGCCGCGCCCGCGTCGGCGTTCTCGCTGGTGGGCGCGCACACCGGCGCCGTGCCCCTGACGCTCGGCTACGACGCAGCCACGCGCACCGCCACGCTCACGGCGCCGCCGCTGCCGCCCGACCGCTACACGCTCACGGTGTCCGACGCGGTCACCGGCGCGACCGGCCTCGCCCTCGACGGCGAGGTCGCGCCGGAGGGCGTGCCCAGCGGCGACGGCCTCCCCGGCGGCGCCTTCGTCACCGGCTTCTCGGTCGGCCGCGCGCCGCGGCTGCGGCTCGCGCCCGCTCAGGCGCCGTAGGCCCGCCCGCGCTCCTCATGCCCCAGGCCCCTGTGGCGCGGACCTCTCGCCCGCACGCCCTGGGTGGGAGGTTTTCGTGGCGCAGAAGTCTCGCCCGCATTCCCTGTGCCCGAGACCTTCGTGCTGACGGCCTCTCACCCGCACTCCCTGTATGGGAGGTCTTCATGGCGCGCGCGTCTCGCCCGTACTCCCTGTGCCCGAGACCTTCGTGGTGACACCCTCTCACCCACGCTTGCGCCCCTCTTGCAGCGCGTTGCGGCTCGGTCCCCTCGCCCCGCGAAGCGGGGAGAGGGACAGGGTGAGGGGCACGCAAGACGACCCGCCTCGGCTGAACCGCCCCCGATCCCGTGTTCGCGCGGGCGGGGGCGCCCGCGCTCCCGGTTGTGCGCGCGGAGCACCCCGAATGCCACCGCCGCACCACCAACCCCATTTCGAATCACCCGCCGCTGGTCCGCTCTCCGGCGCCGCCCGGCCGGCGGTAGACTCGTGTACGATTCGCCGGCGTCACACGTGGAGGCCCGGCACCGAGTGTCAGGCGAGAGAGCAGTCGACCAGCAGACCCACACCGAACCGTTCGACGGCGCGGCCGTCGAGCGCCTCATCGTGCGCCTGCCCGAGCGCTACCGGGCGGTGCGCCTGCTCGGCCACGGCGGCCAGGGGATGGTGTGGCTCGCCGACGACCGCGAGCTCGGCGAGCAGGTCGCGATCAAGATCCTCGCCCGCCTCGACGCGGTCGGCACCGAGCGCGTCCGCCGCGAGGTGCGGCTGTGCCGTCGCCTGCGCCACGCCAACCTCGCGGAGATCTACGAGCTTGTCGAGGCCGGCGACACCCTGGCCGTCGTCATGGAGCACCTCCCCGGCGGCTCGCTGAGCACTCGCGTGAGCGACGGCCCCCTGACGGTCGAAGGCGTCGTGGCCATCGCCCGCGCCCTGCTCGCCGGCCTCGCGCACCTCCACGACGCCGGCATCGTCCACCGCGACGTCAAGCCGTCCAACGTGCTGTTCGCCGCCGACGGCACGGCCAAGCTCGCCGATTTCGGCCTGCTTCGCCCGCTCGGGGGCGACCGCGACCTCACGCGCACCGGCCTCACCGTCGGCACGCCGGCGTACATGAGCCCGGAGCAGATCCGCGGCGAGGAGCTCACCGCCGCTTCCGACCTCTACGCGCTCGGCGTGACGCTCTACGAGCTGCTCGCCGGCCGCCAGCCGTTCGTCGCGGTCTCGTCGCTCGAGGTGGCGCACATGCACCTGAGCCGCCACCCTGCCCGCCTCCGCTCCGCCCGCCCCGACTGCCCGCGCTGGCTCGCCGCCTTCGTCGATCGCCTGCTGGCGAAGGACCCGCGCAGCCGCTGGCGCGACGCCCGCGCCGCCCTCGCGGCGTTCGAGCGCCGCCGCCCCGGCCTCACCCGCCGCACCCGGCGCCAGCTCGCCGCCGCCGCCGCAGCGACCGTCCTTGTCGCCGGGATGGCGGCCATCGCCCCCCGGCTCCGCGGCGGCGCCAGTCTCGAGGCCCGCGTGGAGGGCAGCACCCTCGTGGCTCGCGACGCGTCCGGCACGGAGCTGTGGCGGCAGTCCCCGGGCGTCTCGTCGCTCACCGCCGCCGTCGGCGACGTGCTGCCGCTGCCGGGTCCCGAGATCGTGACGGCAGAAGTGACGAACGCCCGCGGACTGAGCTCGACCGAGCTGGTCATTCGCGACCGCCGCGGAACCGTCGTTCGTCGTGAGCCGGTCCACCCGGCCGCGGCGCTCCGGATGTTCGCCCAGTTCTCGGACTCCTACACCTCCGCCATCGGTCCGATCCTCACCGACCGCGGCGGAGACGGCGGGGGCGGTGTCTTCCTGCCGGTCGTGCACCGCTCGTTCTTCCCGGCGCTGCTCATCCGATGGCACCCGGCGACCGACCGCGAAAGCCGGCCGGTCCTGCTCAACTCGGGCCACATCACCGACGTGCGGATCGTCGACCCCGACGGCGACGGAAGACTCGAGGCCGTCGTGACCGGGTTCAACAACATACTGGGTTTCCAGAACTTTGTCGCCGTGGTCGACGCCGAGTCGGTCAGCGGGGACACCTGGGGGGCGCTCTCCCCCGACCTCATGGCTCCCACGGGCGCCGGCAGCTACCGGGACCTCGGCCTGCGCTTCTACACCGTGCTCGGCGAGTCGCGCGGCATGCCGCGCATCGAGGCGTGCGACGGTGACGGCATCCGGTTCTCCATCGGCGGCGTCTCGCGGCGGCTGGACCCCGACGGCAATCCCGAAGGGAGCGCGCTCTGGCGGCACGGCGCGACCGCTCGGCACGCGTTCTGGCGTGACGCCCGCGAGACGCAGCTCCGCCTCGCCAGGGCCCCCGGCGAAGCCGGCCCGGCGGTCGATCAGTTCGAGGCCAAGCACCCCGCCGTGCTGGGCGAGACGGGCGCCCGCGACGCCGCGCTCATCCTGTTCGCCCGCGCGCTGGCAGACGCCGGCGAGCCTCGCCGCGGCGCCGACCTGCTCGCGCGCGCGGAGCGCGGCGCCGAGACCAACCGCCGGGTCTGGCGGCGGCGGGCAGAGCTGCTCCTGATCGCGGGACGCCGCACCGAGGCGCGACCGCTGATCGAGCGCGCCATCGCCGCCGGCGACCGCGGCGCGCACCCATGGGACGAGCTGACCCTGCTCGCCCTCGACGCCGCAGCGCACGGCGACGACGCCCGGCTCGCAACCGCGATGCGTCGATGGGACCTCGGCCAAACCCCCGCGGGGAGCGCAGAGAACTCGACGCTGCGCCCTCTCGCCGCGTTCTTCGCCGGATCGTGGAGCCGGGCGCATCCGCGCGGCGCCGACTGGGTCCCCGCGCTGTTCCACTGGCAGGCGCTCGCGGCGTGGGCCGCGCTCGAGGACGGGTCTCCGGCCGCCGAGGTCCTCGCCTCGGTCGAGCCCATCGCCGATCGCCCCGAGGCGCGGGCGCTCTGCCTCCTCGTGCGGGCGCGCGCCCTGATGATCCAGGGCGACCGCCACGCCGCCGCCGACCTCGCGCTGCAGGCGCTCCTCGACGTCCGCGCCGAGGCCCGCCAGTGGTACGAGCCGTTCGTGTGGGAGTCGCTCGCCCACTGGCTGCGCGGCGCCGCGCTGCACGCCGCCGGCCACCCCGACGACGCCCGCGCCGACCTCGAGATCGCCGCCGCCCGCCTCCCCGGCGCCTGGTTCGGCCGCGACGCGCGGCAGCGGTTGAGCGCGATGCAGGGAGGTGCGGATGGCCGGTGAGCGCGCACCCGGCACCGCGACCGCAACGCAGCCGTTCGACGGTGCGGCCGTCGAGAGCCTCATCGTGCGCTTGCCGGAGCGCTACCAGCCGTTGCGCATCCTCGGCCGCGGCGGCCAGGGAATGGTGTGGCTCGCCGCCGACCGCGAGCTCGGCGAGCAGGTGGCGATCAAGGTCCTCAACCGCCTGGACGGCGTGGCGGCCGAGCGCGTGCGGCGGGAGGTGCGGGTGTGCCGGCGCCTGCGCCACCCGAACCTCGCGGAGATCTACGAGCTCGTCGAGGCCGGCGAAACGCTCGCCGTGGTCATGGAGCACCTGCCCGGCGGCTCGCTGACCGACCGCGTGCGGTCAGGACCGTCGGCGGTGGCGGAGGCCGCCCGCATCGCCCGCGCGCTGCTGGCGGGCCTGGCGCACCTGCACGGCGCCGGCGTCGTCCATCGCGACGTCAAGCCGTCGAACGTGCTGTTCACGGCCGACGGCGCCCCCAAGCTCGCCGACTTCGGCCTGCTGCGCCCGTGCGAGGCCGACGACGGCCTGACCCGTACCGGTCTCGCCGTCGGCACGCCGTCGTACATGAGCCCCGAGCAGATCCGCGGCGACGAGCCGGCGCCCGCCTCCGACCTCTACTCGCTCGGCGCCACCCTGTTCGAGCTGCTCTCCGGCCGGCGTCCGTTCACGGCAACGTCGGCGCTCGAGGTCGCCCACCTCCACCGCAGCGCCCGCCCGCCCGGCGTCCGGACGTTGCGCGCCGACTGCCCGCGCTGGCTCGCCGCCTTCGTCGATCGGCTGCTCGCCAAGGAACCGCGCCACCGCTGGCGCGACGCCGGCGCCGCCCTCGCCGCGTTCGACCGCCGCCGGCCAGGCCTGCGGCGCGGCACCCGCCGCCGGCTGGCCGCCGGCGCCCTCGCCGCGGCGGCTCTCGGCGGGGCCGCCGTCGCGGTGCGCGTCGCGCTCGACGACCCGGTGGCCGCGGCCCGCGTGGAGGGCCGCGAGGTCATCGCCCTCGCCCGCGACGGCGGGGAGCTGTGGCGGCGAGCGCTCGACCCGCCGCCTTCCCTGGCCGTGGCGGCGGACGTGCTGCCCGGGCCCGGCGTCGAGGTCGTCGCCGCGAGCCGACGCGAGGCCGGCGCCGGGACGGGCGCCACGCTCGCGGTGCTCGGCACGGGTGGCGCCGAGCTCCAGCGGATCCCCATCTCCGACCCGCCGGAGGCGGCGTCGCCCGGCCTGACACCCATGTTCGCCCTCGAGCGGCTCGCCGCCGGCGACCTCGACGGCGACGGCGCCGACGAGCCGATCTGGGCGCTGCTCCACCGTACCTCGTACCCCGCCGTCGTCGGCTGGTGGAGCCACCGCGACCCGGGGGCAACCGGACATCGCTTCTACAACTCCGGGCATGTCCTCGAGGCGCGCACCGCCGATGTCGACGGCGACGGCGCCAACGAGCTGCTGCTCCTCGTCATCAACAACCCGCTCGGCTACCAGAACGCGCTCGCCGTGATCGAGCCCCGCGACTATAGACTGCCCGAGAGCGGCGCCGTCATCGCCTCCCCGGACACCATGGCGGCGGCGGAGGAGAGCGCGAGCTGGGGAGACCTGCGCAGCTACACCCCGCTCGGCGAGCGCGTCAGCCCGGTCACGATCACCAGCGCCGGCCGCGGCGGCATCGTCGTCACCGCGGCCGGCGCAGCGCTGCGGCTCGACGGCGACGGCAACCCCGCCGGCGCACCGCTGCATGGCCGGGGCGTCGAGGCGCGGCAGCGCTTCTGGCGCGACCGCATGACGGCCAGCCTGCGGCTCGCCGGCTCGCCGGACGACGCCCCGGCGCTCGTCGAGGCGTTCTGCCTCTCCCACGCCGACGCCTGGTCGGAGCCGCCGATGCGCGACGCGGCCCTCCTCCTGTTCGCCGACGACCTCGCCGGGGCCGGCCGGCCGGAGCTCGGCGCCGCCGTCCTCGCGCTCGCCGAGCGCGGCGAGGCGACCAACCGCCGGGCGTTGCGCCGGCGCGGCGAGCTGCTGCTGCTCGCCGGCGAGCGGCACGCCGCGGCGGCGCTGCTCACGCGGGCGGTGACGAGCGTCGGACGGGGAGCGCAGCCGGTCGACGCGCTGCGCCTCCTGCTGCTCGACGCCGCGGCCCACGGCGACGCCGCCGCGCTCGCACAGGCCGATCGCCTGCACCACGGCGTCACCGGCGGGGCGCCCAGCGAGCAGTTCCGGCAGACCGGCGCGCTCGCGGCGCTCCTCGCGGGACGCTGGCAGGACGTTGGCGGCGCCGCCGCGCCGGACAACGGCGACGCCGCCCTCCAGTTCGTGATCGCGCAGTGGGCGGCGCTCGAGTCGGGCACGGCTCCCGCGGCCGTGCTCGCCCGCCTCGAGCCCCTCGCGCCGTGGATCGAGGCGCGCGGCGCCCGCCTCACCGTCGAGGCGCGCGCGCACGCGCTCGCGGGAGACGCCGCGGCCGCCGCCCTGCGGGCTGAGGCGGCGCTCGCCGAGCTGCGCGGCCGCGGCCGCCGCTCCTACGAGGCGTTCCTGTGGGAGGGCGTGGCGCACTGGGCGCTCGGCGCCGCGCTCGCCGCCGGCGACCCGGCCGCCGCCCGCCCCCACCTCGAACTCGCGGCCGGGCGCCTCCCCGGCACGTGGCTCGGCCGCGACGCCGCCGCCCGCCTCGGCCGCCGGACCGGCAGGCTACACTCTCCGGCGTGAGCGCCCCGTCCCGCCGCCGTGCGCAGCCCCGGGCCACCGTGTTCCGGCTGCGCGGGGAGGTCGACGGCCGCACGGTCGTCGCCGTCCTCGACCCCGGCGAGAACCTCGTCGGCGCCTCCGCCGAGTGCCGGGTCGTCCTGCCCTCCCCCGGGGTGTCGCGCGTTCACGCCGCGATCGCGGTCGACGGCGCCCGGATCACGCTGTCCGACCGCGGCTCCAAGAACGGCACGCTCGTCAACCGGCGCCGCGTCGACGAGGCCGCCGTGAGGCCCGGCGACCTCCTCGGCTTCGGCCCGGCGGCGCTCTACCTCGAAAAGGTCGAGGCCGGGGACGTCGAGCTCGCCGTCGCGCTCGCCGCCGCCGATCTCCCGGCCCCGCCGGAAACGCCGCCCTCGACCGCCACCCACACCGGGGCAGCGGCCGGCGGCGCGCCCTGGCTCGCGGCACTTGCGGCGCTCGCCCGCGCCGAGACCGCCGAGTCGCCCGATGCCGCGCTCGCGGCCTTCGTCGACGCCTGCGGCGCGCACTCCGGCGCGCTGCTGCGCCTCGTCGCCGGCGAGGAACCGCACGCCCTGGCGGTGACCGGGCCGCCGGGCGCCGCCGAGGCCGCGGCGGCGGCCGCAGCAGCGGCCCGGGCCGCGCTCGCGCCCGCCTCCGGCGGCGACGCCGCAGGCGTCATCGACGCCACGGGCCAGGCCGGCGCATGGGCGGCCCGGCGTCTGCCCGGGGACGGGATCCTCTGCCTCCTCGCGACCGGCCCCGCCATGCGCGAGCACGCGGCGCCGGGGGTCCTCGCGATCGCCCTCGCGCTGCTGGCGCCGCGCGCATCGGCCCCGCAGGAGAGCTCGCCGGGCGAGGGCCGGGCGCAGCGGCGCCTTTGCTTCCCGCCGGGGTACGTCGTCTGCGGCTCGGCGGCCATGCGCGCGCTCTACCGCGACCTCGAGGCGCTCACCGCCGGCACGCTGCCGGTGGTCATCACCGGCGAGACCGGCGCCGGCAAGGAGCTGGTGGCGCGCGCGCTGCACCTCTCCTCGCCGCGCGCGGCGGGCCCGTTCGTCGCCGTCAACTGCGCCGCCATCCCCGCCGAGCTGCTCGAGGCGGAGCTGTTCGGCGTCGTCCGCGGCGCCGCCACCGGCGTCGGCCCGCGCCGCGGCAGGCTGCAGCTCGCCGACGGCGGCACGCTGCTCCTCGACGAGATCGCCGAGATGCCGGCGGCGCTCCAGGCCAAGCTCCTGCGCGCGCTGCAGGACGGCGAGATGCTCCCGGTCGGCGCCGACCGCCCCGTCCGCGTCGACCTCTGGCTGCTGTCCGCCACCAACAGCGACATCGGCGAGCGCACCCGGCGCGGCGCGTTCCGCCAGGACCTCTACTACCGGCTCGCCGGCGCCGCCGTCCACGTGCCGGCGCTGCGCCAGCGCCCCGACGACATCCCCGCGCTCGCCGCCGCCTTCCTCCGCGAGGCCGCCGCCGAGCTCGGCAAGCCGATCCGCGGCCTCTCCGTCAACGCCGTCGCCGCCCTCCAGAGCGCGCCGTGGCCGGGCAACGTCCGCCAGCTCCGCCACGAGGTCCGCGCCCTCGCCCTGCGCTGCCCGGCGGGCGCCGCGATCGACTCCACGCTGCTCCCCGACGCCCTGCGCGCCCCCGCCGCCGCGGCGCCGGACGCCGCCCCCGCGAGCCTCAACCTCCCCGCGCGCCAGGCCGCCCTCGAGCGCGAGCTCATCGACACGGCGCTGCGCCTCGCCCACGGCAACCGCAGCGAGGCCGCCCGCCTGCTCGGCATCTCGCGCCTCGGCCTCTACAAGAAGCTGCGGCGTTTCTCGTCCTGACCGCTCTCCGCGTGCGTGCATCGCGCGGCACGCCTTCCTGAGCACAGCGGGGGCGCGGACGCCCTCGCCCGCGCGGCCTGCGCGGAGTGCGCCGCCACCTCCCTGCGCTGATCTTTGCAACGCCTGCGCAAGGACCCGAGCAGCGGGTCCGCCGTCCGACCTTGCGGAGCCCGAGCCTGTGACCTCATCGGCTAGAATGTAGTCGCACCGGGACGGTGCTGGCCCCGGTCGAGGAGGCGCCATGCTGGAAGCCACGGTGGGCATCAGGGAGCTGCGCACGCGGCTGAGCGCCCATCTCAAGCGTCTGAAGGAGGGCACCACGCTCCTCGTCACCGAGCATGGGCGGGCCGTCGCCCGTCTCATGCCTGCCGGCGCGACGCTGGAGCAGCGCCTTCAGGAGCTGGTGGCGGGGGGTACCGCGGCGTGGTCGGGCACGAAGATGCGCGCCGGCCGCCCGCGAGCGCGCACGAAGCGCGGCGGATCGCTTGCCGAGCTCATCGCCGGGGACCGCGTGTGATCGTCTACCTGGACTCGAGCGCCCTCGTGAAGCTCGTGGTCGAGGAGACGGGGTCGGCGCGAGTACGAACGCTGGTCGCCAGGGCCGCGATCGCCGCAACGGGCCAGATCAGCAGGGCCGAGGTCGCCGCCGCCCTCGGGAAAGCGATACGGGTCGGCTTGCTCGACGAGGCGGGGGCCACCGAGGCGCTGCGCGCATTCCGCGCGCTGTGGCCGGACCTCGTTCGGCTCACGTTGACAGAGGCGACGCTGGCGCGCGCCGAGAGCCTCGCCTGGGAGCACGGCCTGCGCGGGTACGACGCCGTTCACCTCGCCTGCGCGTTCCACTGGCAGGAATGCATCGGCGAGCGGGTCACCCTCGCCACCTTCGACCGCCAGCTCGCCGACGCCGGCCAGCGAGCCGGGATGCTCACCTGGCCGCGGTCGGCATGATCCTGGCGCCGGCCGGGACGGCTCCCAGGCTTCGAGCGTCTTGCAGACGAGCGGCCGGCGGGATGCGGCGGCTGGAGGCTGTTCAGTCCGGTCGCCCGGAAGGCTGCCAGACCTCACCGCCTCATGTGCCGCTTCACCGGCGAGGTTTCCTGCTCGCACCGTCGGCGACATGCTCTTCTTGGCGGGCGTGGGCGCCGCCGCCACCTCGACGGCCCGCGCCACTGCCGGCCAACCCTGCGGCGGGGGGGGGGGGGGGGGGGGGGCGCGCCGGGCCGGCCGCGCACCGGCGCGCGCCGCCCCCCACCGGGGGAAGGGGGTAGTG
>CAZQLL010000057.1:0-19103 GCA_964594125.1 uncultured Thermoanaerobaculia bacterium
CGCAACTGGCTGCCGGTGCTGGCGGTCGTGCTCGTCGCTGCGGTGGCGAGCGGACAGGTGCCCACCGGCACCCTCACGGGAACCGTGGTCGACAACGAGGGCAAGCCGCTCCCCGGAGCGACCATCACCGCGACCTCGCCCAACCTGCAGGGCCCGCGCGTCGCGGTGACCAACGAGAACGGCGACTACCTGATGAAGCTGCTGCCGCCCGGCGAGTACAAGGTGGTGTTCGAGCTCACGGGCTTCCAGACGGTGGACGCCAAGGCGAAGGTGTCGGCGCAGCAGACGACCAAGGTCAACGCGGAGCTGCCGTTGTCCACGATCACCGAGGAGATCACCGTCGTCGGCAATATCGAGACGGTGTCGGGGACGGCGGTGGCGGCGACGACGCTCACCAAGTCGGTGGTCGACGACCTGCCGATCGGCCGCACCATGGCGGCGGCGACCGTTGCCTCGCCCGGCACGTCGACCTCCGGGCCGAGCGGCGCCGTGACGATCTCGGGCGCTCAGTCGTTCGAGAACCTGTGGGTCGTCAACGGCGTGGTCGTGAACGAGAACGTCCGCCAGCAGGCGCGGCCGATGTTCGTGGAGGACGCGATCCAGGAGACCACGATCTCCACATCCGGCGTCCCCGCGGACTACGGCCGCTTCGCCGGCGGCGTCGTCAACACCATCACCAAGTCGGGCGGCAACCAGTTCTCCGGATCGTTCCGCGCCAACTTCGACAACCCGAGCTGGAACTCACTGCGGCCGGGAGAGACGGAGCCGACCGACACCACCAACAAGACCCTCGAGGCCACGCTCGGCGGCTTCGCGTGGAAGGACCACATCTGGTTCTTCGCCGCGGGCCGCGACATCGGGGACCGCGTGACGAGCGATCAGACCTCCCTCACCAATCAGCCCTTCGACATCGTCTCGTCCGCGACGCGCGTGGAAGGCAAGGTGACGTTCTCGCTCACGCCCGAGCACCGGGTGGTGGGAACGTACTTCGAGATCGACTCGACGACCAAGGGCGACTACTTCGGGTCGATCATGGACCTGCGCAGCCTCTCCAACCGCCAGGATCCGGAGAAGCTCTGGGCGGTCAACTACAACGGCGTGCTCAGCGAGAACTTCTTCGTCGAGGCGCAGTACTCCGAGCGCGACATGACGATCGGCATCGGCTCCGGCGGCCTCGACCCCGACCCGATCTACGGCACGCTGCTGCTCGACCTCTCGCGCTCGAGCCGCCGCTACTGGTCGCCGACGTTCTGCGGCGCCGGCCCCCCGGCCTGCCCGGACAAGCAGCGCGACAACTCGAACTGGCTCGCCAAGGGCGCGTGGTTCCTGTCGACGGAGAAGCTCGGGTCGCACGACCTGACGTTCGGCTACGACCACTTCGAGGAGTTCAACCTCGAGGAGAACCACCAGTCGGCCAGCGATTACCGCATCTACACCACCAGCGCCTACATCGACGGCGACCCGATCGTGCCGGTCATCAGCCCGGTGAACCCGCGGCGCGCCTACTTCTACTACCAGCCGCAGCTCACCTCCTCGGTCGGGTCGCAGATGGCGACGAACTCCATCTACGTCAACGACCGCTGGCGCCTGAACAACAACTGGAACTTCAACGTCGGCTTCCGCTACGACGCCAACGACGGCACCGACTCGGCCGGACAGCCGGTCGCGGACGACTACCGCATCAGCCCGCGCCTCGCCGCGAGCTGGGACATCACCGGCAAGGGCGACTGGGTAGTGAATGCCACCGCTGCTCGCTACGTGACGTCGATCATCGGCACCGGCAACGTCGGGGACGCCACATCGCAGGCCGGCCTGACCAGCGTCTACCTGTGGTACTCGGGACCGGCGATCAACACCGACCCCAACAACCTGGTGTCGACCGAGCAGGCGCTGCAGACTTTTTTCGCCTGGCTCGAGTCGGTCGGCGGCGCCTTCAAGCTCGCCGAGGACCCGAAGAACTGGCGCTTCAACCCGAGCTACCCTGGATACACGCCGGTACTGCTCGAGACGCTCGACTCGCCGTACACCGACGAGTTCACTCTCGGGTTCGTCACGCGCCTGGGCAGCCGCGGCCTGGTGCGCGCCGACGCCGTCTACCGCGAGTACGGCTCGTTCCTGCTCAACCAGACCGACACCACGACCGGGACGTTCCAGACGCCGGCCGGCATCCGCGGCGACCGCGCCGTCACCATGAACGACACCGACGGCGAGCTGCATCGCGAGTACAAGGGCCTGCACCTGTCGGCCAACTACCGGTTCGGCGACCGCCTGTACGTCGGCGGCAACTACACGCTTTCCGAGGCCACCGGAAACCACATCGGCGAGACCGCGGCCAACGGCCCGATCCGCTCCGCCGCGCTGGCCTATCCCGAGTACAAGCAGGCGAGCTGGAACAACCCGGACGGCTACCTGCCGATCGACCAGCGCCATCGCCTGCGCATCTTCGGCGCCTGGGACATCATCCAGGCGCGGTGGCTGCGCCTCAACGTCGGCCTCGCGCAGTACTACGCGAGCGGCACACCGTACTCCGCGGTGGGCGAGATCGACGTCAACGCCCTCGGCACCCACCCCAACACCTACGGCTACATCGCGCCGGACACCACGCACGACTACTTCTTCTCCAGGCGCGGCGAGTACCGCACCGACGACATCTACTCCACCGACCTGGCGGTGACGCTGTCGTTCACGCCGAAGCTGTTCGGGCACGAGGTGGAGATTTTCGTCAAGCCGGAGGTGCGCAACGTCTTCGACAACACCGGGATCACCAACGTCAACACGCAGGTCGACACGGCGTTCAACCTCAACACCCTGACCAAGTTCGATCCCTTCACCACGACCCCGGTAGAGGGCACCCACTGGAGGAAGCGCGACACCTTCGGCAAGCCGCAGGTGCCGACCGACTACCAGGCGCCGCGCACCTACCTGCTCGCCGCCGGCATCCGCTTCTAGCGGCGCAGCAACGGTTCACCGGAGGGCCCCGGCCGTCTCGTCGGCCGGGGCCCTCGCGTACGAGTGAGATCGCTTTGTCGGTCTGCGGCCTCCTCCCAATCCTCATGAGCCGCGGCGCACCCCGGACCAGGAAAGAACGTGCGTGAGCCGGCGCCCCGGCCGGCCCGGATCCCGCACGCGCGGGCGAGGGCGCCCGCTTGCGCGACGAGAGGCAGGCGCTCCGTTCCTGAGGGATCTTCTTGGAAGCCCCGCGCAGCGGGCTGGTTCTGGCCCGTGAGCGAGCACAGCGAGCGGGCGGGGCCGTGTCCCGTGAGCGAGCACAAGGAGCGAGCGGGGCCGTGTCCCGTGAGCGAGCACAAGGAGCGAGCGGGGAAGGACCCCGTGGCGCATGGAGCGCGATCGCGCGTCCTCGCAGCGCGCCGAGTTCCTTCGCGCCGCCCCCTGCGTGGGCTGCGCTCGGGACGACACGTCTTTGCAACGGCATCGAGCACGTAACCGCCCGAGATCGGTCGCAGCGCTGCTTTCAGGGAAACGCTGCGATCGAGCTCCGCTCCCCACCCGGGCGCGCATAGCAGAGCGAATGCGGGTCCGGCGCTGTGCACCGGCTGCGCATGCTCAAGCGCACCCCACAGCCGCGCTTCCTCTCTCGTCCGACCGCTGCGCCGCGGCGTGCTTCGGCTCGCAACGACAGTGCCTGTGGCGACCGGAGTAGGGCGCGCGGCGGGGATTGCTCGCTCACCAGGGCGCCAGCCCTTGCGTGGCGAGCAGCGAGGATATCAGCGGCGGGGAAGGCGGTGCGCCGGGCGGGGCCCTCTCCAGCTTCCTGCTCTCGCCTGGCGCCTGGTCTACGCGCGGGAAACGTACTCGCCGGTGCGGGTGTCGACGATGATCTTCGTGCCGGCCTCGACGAACTGCGGCACGCCGACGGTCAGGCCGGTCTCGAGCCTGGCCGGCTTGGAGCCGCCGGCGGCGGTGGCGCCCTTCATCACTGGCTCGGTGTCGACGACCGTGAGCACGACGGTGTTGGGCAGCTCGAGCGCGACCGGACGCTCCTCGTAGAAGTCGACGGTGATGACGGTCTCGGGCAGCAGGTAGCCGAGCGCGTCGCCGAGCACCTCGTCGGAGAGCGTGATCTGGTCGTACGTTTCCATGTTCATGAAGTGGTGGCCCGAGGGGTCGGAGTAGAGGTACTGCATCTCGTGGGTGTCGAACGACGCCTTCTCGATGCGGTCCTCCGAGCGAAAGCGGTGCTCGAGCTGCGAGCCGGTCTTCAGGTTGCGCATCTTGGCGTGGACCATGCCGCGCCAGTTCCCCGGCGTGATGTGCGTGACCGACAACACCCTGTGCAGCTGCCCGTTGTGGACGATGATGTTCCCGGGCCGCAGATCCGTCGCCACTAACAACATACCGCTCCTCCGTCCCGACACCCGTCGGGCCGATGAGTGTACCAGATGCCGAGGGCCTGCCTGCGGCCATCGCCGTGGCTTGCGCTTCTCCCCAAGGCGTTCGTGCCCGGGCGGCGAGCCGCGCGGGCAGGAATGCAGTTGCAGATGAGACGCCATCCCGCTATCGTGGACCGCGGAGGCACGCGAGCGAATGGACCTACGGCTGCGGGGCAAGCGGGCGCTGGTGACCGGCTCGTCGCGGGGGATCGGGCGGGCGATCGCGCTGTCGCTGGCCGACTTCAAGGTGGACGTCGCGATCAACTTCTTCCGCAACCGCGGCCCGGCCGAGGAGGTGGTGCGGGAGATCGAGAAACGCGGCGCCCGGGCGCTGCTGCTCAAGGGCAACGTGGCCGACCCCAAGCACGTCGAGCGCATGTTCGCCGAGATCGCGAGCGCCTGGGGCGGGCTCGAGATCCTCGTCTCGAACGCCGCTTCCGGCGTGCTCAAGCCGGTCGAGGAGCTGACGCTGCACCACTTCCACTGGACGATGGACATCAACGCGGCGGCGCTGCTGCCGCTGGTGCAGCGCTTCATCGCCCTGCCGTCGCGAGGCGGCAAGTCGGTGGTGGCGGTGTCCTCGCTGGGCGCTGTGCGCGCGATCCAGAACTACACGGCGGTCGGCGCCTCGAAGGCGGCGCTCGAATCGATGGTGCGGCACCTCGCTGCCGAGCTGGCGCCGCGCGGTGTGCGCGTCAACGCGGTCTCCGGCGGCACCGTCGACACCGACGCCCTGAAACACTTCCCCAATCGCGACGAGCTGCTCGCCGCGTCGGCGCGCCGCACCCCGGCGGGGCGCCTGGTGACGCCGCAGGACATCGCCAACGCGGTGGTGTACCTGTGCACCGATTTCGCGGCGATGATCCACGGGCAGACGATCCTCGTGGACGGCGGCTACTCCATCCTGGCGTGAGCGGCGTCAGCCACCCCGCGGCGGCGGCCGGATCCGGTTCCCGGTCCCGGGTCCCCGCTCCCCGCCCGCTCGTCATCGGCCACCGCGGCTTCCCCGAGCGCTTTCCCGACAACTCGCTGGCCGGGGTCGAGGCTGCGATCGCCGCTGGCGCCGACGGCGTCGAGGTCGACGTGCGGCCGTGCGCCGACGGCGTCTGGGTGTGCCACCACGACCGGGCGCTCGGCGGCGCCCCGATCATCGCGCTCGCCGCCGACAAGCTGGCGCGCGCCGGCGTGCCGACGCTCGCCGAGGTAGCGGCTGCGGTACCGTCGGACCGCTTCCTCTACGTCGAGGTCAAGCCGCTGGCGCTGGCGACGCTAGCGCGCCACCGGGGAGCGCTGAGCGAGCCACTGCGTCGGCGCGGCGGGAAGCTGCGGCTGATCTCGTCGGCGACCGGCATCCTCGCGGCGCTGGCCGGCGAGCTGCCGTGGGCGGACCGCTCGTGGATCGTCGACGAGGTGCCGGCGTCCGTGCCGCCGGGGCTCGACCTGTCGCCGAAGCACACGCTGGTCGAGAAGCTGCTCGAACGCGGGCGGGCGCTGCACCCATGGACGGTCAATCACGCGCGCCGCATGCGCCACCTCGCGCGTCTCGGCGTCGCCTCGATCACCACCAACCGCCCGGGATTCGCGCTCGAGGTTCTCGGTGGCTGAGCGGCCCCGCGTCGGCGTGCTGGTGCCGAACCTCTTCCTGCGCGTGCCGGTGGAGGCGGCGGTGCGCGCCGCCGGCGCCGAGCCGGAGGCGGTGGCATCGGCGTCGGCGGCCGCCGCGGCGCCGCGGGTGCTGATCGTCGACCTCGAGGCGCTCGGGAACGAGCCGGAGGTGGCGGTGCGGAGGCTGGTGGTGCAGGGCAAGGACGTGCTCGCGTTCGGGCCGCACGTCAAGGCGCAGATGCTCGCCGCCTGCCGCGCCGCCGGCGCCGTCGTGCTGCCGCGCTCGGTGTTCCTGGCCCGTCTCCCCGAACTGCTGCTGGTGGCGCTCGGCCCCGCGCACCGGCCCGCCGGCACCGAGGACTGAGCGCTTGTGAGAAAACCGCAAGCTCTCAGGGTGGGCCGGCGCCCGCGGCGGGCGCCAACCCGCGCTGGCTATCTGTCGGAGGGGAGTTCCCGCGACCAACCCTGAAGCGCCGAAACGAATCCGGCGCTTCCAACCCGCCGCGCCGGCAGCTCTGCCGGGTCGCCGGGGCGCTTCTGCTACCGAGGAGCTGCGCGTGCCGCGACGACTTCCGCAGGGAGGAGATGGGGGCGGCGAGCCGTGCGGCGAGGCGGCAGGAGTCTGCGGGCTGCCCAGAGAAGCGCCTCGGAGTGACAGCGGTTTGCATCGCTCAAGGTCCGCCACGGCTCACGGCCGGTCGCTTCGCGGGCAGGGGCGGGCGGCAGCCCGCCGCTGACAGAGCGTCGGTGCTCGTTGTTGACGGCCAAGCGAACTTGAGGGAAGGTGACACGCACCGGGATCGGGCATCAGCGGCATCGTCCGCGTCGAGGGCGCGGTTGAGTCTACGGCGGGAAGCAGCCGCAAGGACCCGTGCATCAACAGTGTGCCGTCTCAGCACCTGTGGAGTGCCGGCCATGCTGCATGAGAGAGTAAATGTCCACGTGTCGCGGCGGCGCCCGGTCGAGATCACTGATTCTTTCAATGGCGACGACGCGTGTGACCCGTTCACGAGCGCTCAGCCTGCCACGCCCGTGGCCCGGCGTCGGCCGCCCGCCGTACCGCCATGGACGCCTGCTCGAGTCGCGACGTAGACTCCCGGTAAGGAGCTCAACATGAGAAGACGCGCATGGGCCTGCTTCCTGATCGGCATCGCGATCGGCGCCTCAACCTCAGCGGCCACGGTCGTCGTGAAGGGCACGGTGTTCACACAGCGCCAGGTCGACGCGGTGCGGGTGCGGGTGTGGGCGGAGGGCGACGCGCTCGTCGCCGATTCGGCACGGGCCGAGCGGCCGCTGACGGAAAGCACCGCCGTCCCCGGTACGGCGTTCTCGCTCGAGGTCGCCGGCGCGGCGCTGCCGCTGCGGGTCGAGGCGTTCGCGACCGGACACGTGGGAGCGGCGTTCTCCGTCGTGCTCCCCGAGCAGCTCGCGCTGCCGGTGCTGTGGCTGCCGGCCGGGCGCGAGCGCGAGGTTCGGGTCGAGGGCGTGGGCGCGGCCGCGGTGCGCGTCACCGGCACGATCCACGACATGCCCTCGCGCGAGGTGGCGCTCGGCCGCTGGGCGCCGGTGATCCCGTGGACGGATGTCGACGCCAAGGGCATCGCTCGCGTGGTCCTGCCGATGCGGGACCGGCCGCTGGCCCTTATCGCGCGCGCTGCGGATGGCCGCTGGGGAGCGGCAGGCGTATTTCGGCCGAGATCCCAGGCGCCCGTCGTGCGGATCGAGTCGCGGTCCCTTCGCGTCGAGGTGCGCGACAAGCGCGATCGACCGGTGGCCGGTGTGGCGGTCGCGGCCGCGAGCGCGCCCGCTGGCGGCGCAGCGATCGCCGGCGACAACGGAAGCGCGACCGTTCAAGTGCCGGCGGAGGGCGAGTGGGCAGTGGTCGCAGTGGGCAAGGGGCTCGCCGGCCGCCGGGTGGTGCGCGCTGCGGCGGTGGCGCCGGTACGCGTCACCGTGCGGGCCGCGGAGACGGTGCGGGTGGTGTGCGCCGGCGCGGGAACCGGCCGCACCGCCCTCGCCTGGACGCCGTGGGTGCCCGCGGCGCTCGGCGGCGACGTGCCGGGCGTTCTCGCGGCCGGCGGCGGCGCGCTCACGTTCCTGGCGCCCGGCGGCCAGATGCAGCTCGGTGGGCCGGGAATCGCGGCCGAGAGCGTGGCCGTGCCGGCGGCGGAGCCGGCGGTGGCGGTGCGCTTTGCCGCCGCCGCGCGCGCCGAGGGGCGTGTGGTCGACGAGCGCGGCGAGGGCGTCGCCGGGATCCCGGTGTGGAGCTGGTCGATCCCGGGGTTCCAGGGGTACCCGCGCCGCTCGATGGGGGCGTTCCGACCGGAGATGCTGGCGCGGCCGCTGCTGCCGGCGGCGGTATCCGGTGCCGACGGCCGCTTCGCGGTGGCGGATCTCCTGCCCGGCCCGCAGCGCTTCACGGCGTTCAAGGCGGGGCTGCCGGAGGCCGACTCCGATGCGCTCGAGGCTGCTGCCGGCGGTAGCGTGGCGGTGACGCTGACGCTGGCGCGCGGAGCGTCGCTCGCGCTCACCGTGCACGACCCCGACGGTCGCGCGCTCGCGGGCACCGAGGTCAAGGCGTGGGCGGTGCCGGTCTCGCGTGCCAATGAGCCGCGGTTCGGGGCCTCGTTGCGAGGACGCGGCGGCGAGCCCGCGGCGACCGCGACGGCCGCCGCCGACGGCCGCGTCGTCCTCGCGCCGCTGGCGCCCGGCGCTGTCACGCTGGAGCTCGCGGCGCCGGGGTACGTGCGGCGCAGCATCGACGCCACGGTGGATGCGGCGGGGACCGACCTCGGGGTGCAGGTGCTCGAGCCGGGGGTCGAGGTGCTCGGCCGCGTGGTCGACGAGGCCGGCAACGGCGTCGCCGAGGTGAACGTCATGATCGAGGACATGCCGGGGATGGCGTTCGGGGAGCCGGTGGCGTCAAGCGACGCCGCCGGTCACTTCACGATCGCGGACCGGCCGCGCGGCGGCGAGCTGCGTCTGGTGGCGCGCGGCGAGAAGGTGGTGCCGGCCGCGGCGGTGGTGGTCAGGATGCCGCCCGAGGGGCCGGTCGAGCTGCGGGTGCGGCGGGCGCGCACGCTCACGGGCCGCGTCGTCGACGAGCGCGACGGCGAGCCGGTCGCGGGAGCGCGGGTGGCCGTGCACAAGGAGATCACGCTCGCCGCCTCGCGCACGATGATGTCGGCGGGGCAGGCCGAGAGCGGCGAGGACGGCGCCTTCCGCGTCGAGGGGCTGGGCGTGGGCGGCTACGTCGTCGAGGTCGAGTCGCCGGGGTACACGCCGCAGCGGCTCGACGTCACGGTGCCGGAGGGCGAGGCGCCGCGGCCGCTGACCGTGATCCTGCGGCGCGGGCTGGCGGTGGCGGGCCGGGTCGAAGAGGCGGACGGGTCGCCGGCCGCCGGCGTCTTCGTCGACCTCGGCAGCGCCGCGAGCGAGCAGTCGCTCGCCGGCCGGGACAACGTGCGCCGCTCGGCGCGCTCCGATCCCGAGGGCGCCTTCCGCTTCGACGGGCTGGCGCCCGGGCGTTACCAGGTGGGCGCCGGCGACGACGCCGGCGCCGGCGCCTCCGAGGTCGTCGAGGCGGGCGCCGCCGACGAGGTGGTGCTGCGCCTGCGGCCGCCCGGCTCGCTCGTCTGCCGCGTCGGCGATCCAGACAGCGCACCGGTAGCGGGCGCCGAGGTGCGGGTGTTCCCGGTGAGCGCCGCCGTCACGGGGCCGCAGCGGCAGCGCACCGACGCGACCGGAACGGCGACGTTCCCGAGCGTCGCGGCGCAGCGGTACCGCGTGTCGGTGGCCGCGCCGGGGTGGCCGCAGGCGAACCGGGAGGTCTCGGTCACGGCCGGCCAACAGGCCGAGGTCACGGTGACGCTCGCGCGCGGCGGAACGGTGATCGGGCGCATCGTCGGCCTGACTTCCGAGCAGATGGCGCGACTCGACGTCTGGGCGCGCGGGGCGCGCGCCAGGGTGGCCGCGGACGGCAGCTTCCGCCTCGAGGGCGTCGCCCTCGGACCCGGCGAGGTGCGCGCCTCGCTCCACCCCGAGGGGAGGGAGCGCGGCGCCCGCTTCGAGCTGGCGGATGCCGACACGCCGGTCACGGTGGAGATCGACTTCGCCGGCGGCGCGACGGTCAGCGGCGTTGTGCGCCGCGGCGGCCGCGCGGCCGCAGGGCTCACCGTCGAGTGCGTTCGCGTCAACAGTCCCGAGGGGTCGACGGTGACCGACGACACGGGCCACTACCGGTTCGACGGCATCGACGACGGCGAGCTCGACGTCACGGTCAGAGACGACGTCGGTGCGCCGCTGGCGGCGCGCCGCGTGATCGTCAGCGGCGCGACCCGCGTCGACTTCGACGTGGCGGCGGGAGAGGTTGCGGGCCGCGTGGTCGAAGCCGAGACGCGCGACGGCGTGAGCGGCGCCGACGTGGTGCTGCGCTCGGCGAGCGGCGCCGAGGTCGTGCGCTCGCTCCAGAGCAGCGAGACCGGCGCCTTCCGCGTCGGCGAGCTGGCGGACGGCGACTACACGCTGCGGGCCTCGGCGCCGGGATACGCGCCGGCGACGGCGGCGATTCACCTCACCATGGGCCGCGTACCGGACGTGACGCTGTCGCTGACCGGCGAGCAGCGGCTCGAGCTGCTCCTCACCGAGGCGGACGGCGCGCCGGCCGACAGCGTGCTGATCGTACCGAAGAACGGAGGCCGGGTGCTCGACGGCCTCTGGGCGCACTGCGACGGCCGCGGCCGGGCGGTGGTGACGTCGCTGCCGCCGGGCGGCTACGCCGCACTGGTGAGCGGACGCGGCGCCGCGCTGGTGGCGCTCAGCGTGCCGTCCGCGGGCGCCCGGGTGACGCTGGCGCCGGCGGGCCGTCTGCAGATCCTGGCGCCGGCAGGCAACGGGGCGCCGTGGCGCGTGCGGGTGATGGCGCCGGACGGCGGAGCGGTCCCGGTTTCGCCGTGGCACAACCCCGATCGCGGCGAGTGGGTTGCCCTGCACGACCGGACGCTGGCGCTGCGGGTGCCGGCGGGCGCCTACACGGTGCAGGCGATCGACCCGGCCGGCGGAACCCATGAGCGCCGGGTCGACGTGCCCGCCGACGGCGAGGCGATCGCCCGCTTTGGCGACTGACCCGAGGCGATCGGCGGCTGCCCCGCCGGCGGCGTCACGGGCGCGACAGCCGCTCGCGCACCTCGTGCGTGCGCGTCACCGCCGGGCCGTAGCGGAACACGCCGCCGCCCTCGGTGCCGGCGTAGAGGCGGTTCTTGTTGGTGGGGTCGAAGATCAGGCTCTTCACAGGCACGCTTTCGAGCCCGCTGCCGAACTTCGCCCAGTGGGCGCCGCCGTCGTTGGAGCGGTACACGCCGTAGAAGGTGGCCCCGGCATTGGAGGTGCCGGCCGAGCCCGCGAACAGCGTCTTGGGATCCGCGGGGTTCACGACGATGGCGGTGAGCATCGCGTACGCGAACGCACCGGCGTCGAAGAGTCCCTCCTTGAGGTTCTCCCAGCTCGCGCCGCCGTTGGTGGTCTTGTAGATGGCATGGCGATCGACACAGGCATAGACCGTCTCGGCGGTGGTGGGGTCGACCGCCAGCGCGGGGACGGCCCCGAAGGTGAGGAACCCGCTGCCGCCGTCGTTGTTGACGTGGGCCCAGCTCGTGCCGCCGTTGGTCGTCTTCCACACGCCGTTGCTCATGGTACCGGCGTACATCGTCTGCGGCGTCGTGCGCGAGATGGCGATCGACGTCACGCCCTGGTTGAAGGCGGGATCGGGACGTGTCCAGGTGAGGCCGCCGTCGGCCGAGTGCAGCACCCCCGGCGAGCCGCCCAGCCACAGCGCCGTCGGCGTGCCGGGTCCGGCAGCGAGCGTCCGCGGGTAGGTGTTGCCGGGCAGCGGCACGCGGGTCCAGCTCGCGCCGCCGTTGGTGCTCCGGAAGAACCCCTGGCCGGTGACGGCGTAGACGTTCGAGGTCGCGTTCGGGTCGACGACGAGCGCCGCGACCCATGGGTCGAACGCGTTGTGAATCATCGACGCGAACCCGACCGCGCCGAAGGTGACGCCGCCGTCGACGCTCTTGAGCACGCCGCTGCCCTCGCTGCCGGCGTACAGCGTCGCGGGAGCGCTCGGGTCGACCGCGACCGCCGGGACCGACGGGGCGCGCAGCCCGGCGGAGGCGCGGGTCCAGGCCGAGGCGCCGTCCGCGCGCCGCCACACGCCGGCGCCGTCCGTGCCGGCGAATAGCCAGCCGGGGCTCGACGCCAGGCGGTCGACCTCCACCGGGGTCAGGCCGGTGTTGTAGCCCGCCCAGGTGACGCCGCCGTCGAGCGACCGCTGCACGCCATTCGTGAGGGTGCCGGTGAAGAACGCCGGAATGACGTCCGCGGCGGCCGCCGCTGCCGTCGCGAAGCCCGGCGCCGGCGGCGCCGGGGTCGGCTTCGGCTTGGGCGGGAACTCGCCCTTCTCGAGCGCGATGAGGATCTCGCGGTTGTACTTGAACCCGTAGGAGGCGAAGTAGAGGAACGTGGCCACGGCCCACTTGCTGGCGCGCCGGGCGGCGACGGGCGCCGGCGACGCGGGAGGAGTAGCGGAGTACACGGCGGTGCTGAGAGCGATCAGCAGCCGCGGCGGCGCGGTGGTCTCGTCGACCGCCAGCGCCTCCACCGAGGTGTTGTCGATCGTGCCGTCGCCGACATGCTCCCAGAATTGCCCGCGGTCCTCGCTGACCCACACACCCTTGCCCTCGGTGGCGGCAAACACGGCGCCGGCGCCGAACTCGAGGTCGGTGATGGCGGTGCCCTCGAGGCCGCTTCCCGCCGTCTCGTTCCAGGTCCGACCGCCGTCGATCGAACGGTAGATGCGGAGCTTACCGGCCGCGCCGCCCAGGCCCAGCCCGGCGAGCACCAGCGACGGGTCGGCGGGGTCTGCGGCGATCGCAAACACGGGAGGGTAACTGGTTCCCTGCGGCGGCAGGCCGGTGCTGGCGGGCGCCCACGTCGCACCGCCGTCGCCGCTCCTGAAGATGCCCCTGGACTCGGTGCCGGCCCAGGCCACCCCCGTGCCGGACGGGTCGAACGCGGCCGCGTGGACGGTCTGGGTGCCGAGCTGCGAGGCGCCGGTCGGGACCCAGGAGGCGCCGGCGTCGAGCGAGCGATACAGGCCCCCGGACTGCGCCCCGGTCAGAACCACCAGCGGCGCGCCGGCGCTCGTCGCGAGCGCGGTGATCCGGCCCCCGAACGCGCCGAGCGGCGTCCACTGCTGCGCCACCGCGTGACCGGACGCGAACGACAGGAGCACGGCGATGGCGGCGCCGTGAGTGGCAGCGAGCGTGGCGGCGAGCGTGCGGCGGAACGTCATGCACTCCTCCCTGGGAGCCAGGATGCTGCCCATGAAGACGCGGGCGAACATCCCGGTATTCCGCAATGGGAGACAATGGTCGGGGAGGGGCGTGTCGATGAACGGAGCATGGGTAGCGGCGCCGTTGCTCGCGGCCTCGCTGGCGCCGGCCGCGGCGCCGGTGAGACCGGTGGCGACGTACTCGATCGTGGCGCGCGACGCGGCGACCGGGGAGCTCGGTGTGGCCGTGCAGTCGCACTGGTTCTCGGTGGGCTCGGTGGTGCCGTTCGCGGAGGCGGGTGCCGGCGCGGTGGCGACGCAGTCGTTCGTCGACTCGTCGTACGGGCCGCTCGGCCTCGAGCTGATGCGCGCAGGCAAGTCGGCCGAGGAGGCGCTCACCGCACTGCTCGCGGCCGACGCCAACCGCGAGGTCCGCCAGGTCGCGATGGTGGACGCGAAGGGCCGCGTCGCGGTGCACACCGGCACCCGCTGCATCGCCGCCGCCGGGCATGCAACCGGCGAGGGGTTCTCGGTGCAGGCCAACTTGATGGAGAACGGCGCGGTGTGGCCGGCGATGAAGGCCGCGTTCGAGCGCGAGCCTGGCGATCTCGCCGCGCGCATGCTGGCGGCGCTCGAAGCGGCCGAGGCGGCCGGCGGCGACATCCGCGGCCGCCAGGCAGCGGCGCTGCTGGTCGCCAGGCCGGCATCGAGCGGGCGCCCCTGGGCCGATCGCCGTTTCGACCTGCGCATCGAGGACCACCCGCAGCCGCTCGCCGAGCTGCGCCGCCTGCTCGTGCTGGCGCGCGCCTACGAGCGCATGAACCGCGGCGATGAGCTCGCCGCCGAGGCGCGCTGGGACGAGGCCGGCCGCGAGTACGGTGCCGCCGCGAAGCTGGCGCCGGAGATCGCCGAGCTGCCGTTCTGGCACGCTGTGACGCTCGCCGCCGCCGGCCGGCTCGACGAGGCGCGGCCGCTGTTCGCGGACGTGTTCGCCCGCGAGCCGCGCTGGCGGGCGCTGGTTCCGCGGCTGCCGGCCGCCGGGCTGCTGCCGGACGACCCGAAGCTGCTCGCGGCGATCGCCGCGATTCCCGACGCGCGCCGATGACCCGGCAGGGCGCAGCGGCGAAGATCGGGCGCCGTGCCCCGGGGCTCAACTCCAGCGCAGCGGTGGTAGGCTTGTGTTCAACTTCAGCGGCGCCGCCGGCCGGGTCCGGCGGGAAGGGAGGCGACGATGGGCTTCATCGACTTCAGGAGCACGTACGACATGCTCTCGGCGACGGTGCGCGCTCACCCCGACGCCGAGGCGTTCCGGACGATTCACACGCCGGAGAGCACGTCCTCCGTGACGTGGCGGGAGTTCCAGGCCCAGGTCCGCCGCGTCGGCAAGAGCCTGGTCGCCCTCGGCGTCGGCCACGGCGACAAGATCTCGATCCTCTCGTACTCGTGCTACCACTGGGTGCTCACCGACCTCGGCACGGAGGCGATCGGCGGCGTCGCCGTCGGCATCTACCACACGAACCTGGCGAAGGACTGCCGGTACATCATCGACCATTCGGACTCGGTGCTCGTCTTTGCCCAGAACCCGGAGCAGCTCGAGAAGCTGCTGCAGGTGCGCGACACCCTGCCGCGGGTGCGCAAGGTCGTGCTGTTCAACGGTGACCACCCCGACGACTGGGTGTTCACCTTCGACCAGTTCCTCGCCCTCGGCGACGGCGTGTCCGATGCGGCGCTCGATGCGCGCATCGCGGCTGTGACGCCGCAGGATCTCGCGGCGATCGTCTACACCTCGGGCACCACCGGCATCCCGAAAGGCGCGATGATCACCCACGACAACATGACGTTCACCTGCCAGTCGGTACAGCAGTGCGCCGACTGCGGACCCGGCGACGTCGAGCTGCTGTTCCTGCCGCTGGCGCACGTGTTCGCCCGCCTCACGGTGCTGACCGCCATCGTCTCCGGCACGAGCACTGTGTTCGCGCGCAGCATCGACACGCTGGTCGAGGACCTCAAGGTGGCGCGCCCGCACTGGTTCACCAGCGTGCCGCGGGTGTACGAGAAGGTGTACAACAAGGTCGTCTCCGGCGCCGAGGCGAAGGGCGGGCTGGCGCTGAAGATCTTCCGCTGGGCGGTGCGCACCGGCAACCAGGTCAGCGACTGCCTGCTGGCCAGGAAGCCGATCCCGGCGGGCCTCAAGCTCCGCTACGCGGTCGCCACCAAGCTGGTCTTCTCGAAGATCCACGCGGCGCTCGGCGGCCGGGTGCGCTGGTGCATCTCCGGCGCCGCGCCGCTCAACCCGGCGATCGCGAAGTTCTTCCACGCGGCCGGCGTGCTCATCCTCGAGGGGATCGGGATGACCGAGAACACCTCGTTCACCAACGTCAACCGTCCGGACAACTACCGGTTCGGCTGGGTCGGGCCCACCGGCCCCGGGATCGAGCAGCGCACGGCGCCCGACGGCGAGGTGCAGTACCGCGGCCGCAACGTCATGAAGGGGTACTACAAGATGCCCGACGAGACGCGCGAGACGCTGCTCGAGGGCGGTTGGCAGCGCACCGGCGACCTCGGCGAGATCGACGCCGACGGGTTCCTGCGCATCACGGGGCGCAAGAAGGACCTGATCATCACGGCGGGCGGCAAGAACGTGGCGCCGTCGGCGATCGAGGGCGTGATCGCCACCTCGAAGTACATCCTCCAGGTGTGCGTGATCGGCGACCGGCGGCCGTTCCTCACCGCGCTGGTGACGCTCGACCAGGACAACGTCAAGGCGTTCGCGGCGGAGAAGGGGATCGCGTTCTCGTCGTTCGCGGAGCTGCAGCGCCACCCCGCGGTCAAGGCGCTCATCGACGGCGAGATCGCCCGCTTCAACCGCGAGTTCGCCTCGTTCGAGCAGGTCAAGAAGGTGGCGATCGTCGACGAGTTCACGATCGCCAACGACCTCCTGACGCCGACGCTCAAGCCCAAGCGCGGGCCGATCCAGGAGCGCCACGCGCAGGCGATCGAGGCGATGTACGCGGGGGCGTAGAGCGGCGCCTGCTCAGGGACCGGCCGCGGTGCCGGGTGTGGACGCCGGCGGCGCGTGGAGCGCCGCCGGCGGTCTCGAAGGAGCACCACGATGTGCGGAATCGCCTGCATTCTCGAGATCCACGGTGACGCCCCGGCGATGCGCGAGCGGGCCGTGGCGATGGCGCGGCTGCTGCGCCACCGCGGCCCGGACTGGAGCGGGGTGTTCGCCGACGACCGCGCGGTGCTGGCGCACGAGCGGCTGTCGATCGTCGACGTCGAGCACGGCGCCCAGCCGCTGACTGACCGCGCCGACGACCTCGTGCTCGCGGTCAACGGCGAGATCTACAACCACCGGGCGCTGCGCGCCGGGCTCCCCGAATACCCGTTCAAGACCGCCTCGGACTGCGAGGTGATCCTGCCGCTCTACGAACGGTTCGGCGCAGAGTTCCTCGATCGCCTGTCCGGGATCTTCGCGTTCGTGCTGTACGACCGCCGGCGCGACGACTATCTGATCGCCCGCGACCCGATCGGCGTCATCCCGCTGTACACCGGGCGCGACGAGCACGGGACGCTGCACGTCGCCTCAGAGCTCAAGGCGCTGGTCAGGCACTGCCGGGTGATCGAGGACTTCCCTCCCGGGCACTACCTCACGCGCGGCATGGCCGCGCCGATGCGCTACTACCGCCCGATGTGGCGCGAGTACGAGGCGGTGGCCGAGCGCCCGCTCGACCTTGCGCGCCTGCGCGCGGCGCTCGAGGCGGCCGTGCACCGGCAGCTCATGTGCGACGTCCCGTACGGCGTGCTGATCTCCGGCGGGCTAGACTCGTCGGTGGTCGCGGCGGTGACGCAGCGCTTCGCGGCGCGGCGCGTCGAGACCGACGACCTCGCGCCGGCGTGGTGGCCGCGCCTGCACTCGTTCGCGATCGGCCTCGCGGGCTCGCCGGACGTGGCGGCCGCGCGCCGCGTCGCCGCGGCGATCGACAGCGTCCACCACGAGTTCACCTTCACGGTTCAGGAGGGGCTCGATGCGCTCGCCGACGTGATCTACCACATCGAGTCCTACGACGTGACCACCGTGCGGGCGTCGACGCCGATGTTCCTGCTGGCGCGCCGCATCAAGGCGATGGGGATCAAGATGGTGCTCTCGGGGGAGGGCGCCGACGAGGTGTTCGGCGGCTACCTCTACTTCCACAAGGCGCCGGACGCGCGCGAGTTCCACGCCGAGACCGTGCGCAAGCTCGACCTGCTGTACAAGTACGACTGCCTGCGCGCCAACAAGTCGATGGCCGCCTGGGGCGTCGAGGTGCGGGTGCCGTTCCTCGATCGCGAGTTCCTCGACGAGGCGATGGCGTTCGCGCCCGCCGAGAAGATGGCGGGACCGGGGCGGATGGAGAAGTTCCCGCTGCGCTCGGCGTTCGCCGGCCACCTGCCGAGCGAGATCCTGTGGCGCCAGAAGGAGCAGTTCTCCGACGGCGTGGGGTACGACTGGATCGACTCGCTCAAGGCAACCGCGGAGAGCCGGGTGTCGGCCAACCAGATGGCGCACGCGCGCTACCGCTTCCCGTACAACCCGCCGGCGACCCGCGAGGCGTATCTGTACCGCGAGATCTTCGAGGCGCATTTCCCCGGCGAGGCCGCCGCTGCGTGCGTTCCCGGCGGCCCGTCGATAGCCTGCTCGACGCCGGCGGCGATCGCCTGGGACTCCAGCTTCGCGGCCAACGCCGACCCCTCCGGACGGGCCGTCCTCGGCGTGCATCGCGACGCACGCGGCAACGCATGAACGCACCCGTCTTCGGCGCGATCGAGGCGGGCGGCACGAAGTTCATCTGCGCGGTCGGGCGCGGGCTGGACGACGTGCCGGCGTGCCAGCGCATCCCGACCACGACGCCGGCGGAAACGCTGGCGCGGGTCGTCGCCTTCTTCCGCACCGCATCGCGCGAGCACGGGCCGCTCGCGGCCCTCGGCGTCGCCTCGTTCGGGCCGCTCGACCTCGACCCCGCCTCGCCGACGTGGGGCCGGATCACCGGCACGCCCAAGCCCGGGTGGTCGGGCGCCGACCTGGTGGCGCCGCTGCGCTCGGCGTTCGCCGTACCTGTGGCGATCGACACCGACGTCAACGGCGCCGGTCTCGCGGAGGCGCGCTGGGGTGCCGGGCGCGGACTGGGAAGCCTCGTCTACCTCACCGTTGGCACCGGCATCGGCGGCGGCGCGATCGTCGGAGGCGCGCCGCTGCACGGCGCCGCGCACCCGGAGATGGGGCACCTGCGCGTACCGCGCCACCCGGACGACGCGGGGTTCGCCGGCGTCTGCCCGTTCCACGGCGACTGCCTCGAGGGGCTGGCGAGCGGGCCGGCGCTGCGCGCCCGCTGGGGCGTGCCGGCCGAAACGCTGCCCGGCGACCACCCGGCGTGGGACGCGGTCGGCTTCTACCTCGGCCACGCCTGCGCGGCTGCGACCGTGCTGCTCGCGCCGCACCTGGTCATCGTCGGCGGCGGCGTCTCCGCGAGCCCGCCGGTGCTGCCCGCGGTCCGCGGCTGGACGCGCCGCCTGCTCGCCGGTTACCCGGCGGCGCCGCGCCTGGCCGGCGACCTCGGGGCCTACATCGTGCCGCCGGCGCTCGGCGACCGCGCCGGCGTGCTCGGAGCGCTCGCGCTCGCGGCCGCCGCCCGGTAGCTACTCCCCGCCGACCAGCGGCGCCGCCGCGGCCTCGTCCTCGAGCGCCGCCTCGCGCACCGCGGCGCGCGCCAGCAGGTGCGAGGCCACCGGCAGCGTCGCCA
>CAZQLL010000058.1:0-18660 GCA_964594125.1 uncultured Thermoanaerobaculia bacterium
GGGTGAAGCCCGCGAATTCACTTCGCGGGCGAGGGGAGGTCGCGAGACCTCCCCCGGAAAGGAAGCCATGAACGTCGACGACTTCTTCAGCAAGAGCGACCTCGAGGCGGTGGAGCGCGCGGTCCACGCGGCCGAGGGGCGCACCTCCGGGGAGATCGTTCCCTGCGTCGTGGCGGCCTCCGACGACTACCCCGAGGCGGGGTGGCGCGGCGCCACGCTCGGGGCGCTGCTCGCGGCGCTTGCAGCGGCGCTCGTCCACGAGGTCGGCGGCCTCTGGGGCGGCTGGTTCGCCGCGTGGGTGATCGCGCCGCCGCTGCTCGGCGCGGTCGCCGGGCTGCTCGCCGCGACGTACCTCCCCGCGCTGCGCCGGCTGCTCATCCACGACGCCACGATCGAGCTCAACGTGCGCCGCCGCGCCGACCAGGCTTTCCTCCGCGAGGAGGTGTTCCGCACCCGCGACCGCACCGGCATCCTGATCTTCCTGTCGCTGTTCGAGCACCGGGTCGTCGTGCTGGCGGACAAGGGCATCTCGGCGGTCGTCGAGCAGCGCGAGTGGGACGCCATCGTCGCCGGGATCGTCGCCGGCATGCGCGCGCGCCGCCCCGCTGCAGCCCTGGTCGAGGGGATCGCCTCATGCGGCGAGCTGCTGGCGCGCCGCGGCGTCGCGATCCGCCCCGACGATATCGACGAGATCTCCGATGCGCTGCGAACCGAGGACCGCTGACCGCCCGGCGGGCCTGCCGCCGCTGGCGGCGCTCGCCGTCGGCATCCTGCTGGCCGCGGCCTCCCTCGCCGCCGTCGACGTGCCGTTTCTCGCGGGCCGCGTCAACGACGGTGCGCACCTGCTCTCCGAGGAGCAGCGCGCCGGTCTCGAGGCGTTGCTGGCCGACCTCGAGCGCGACACCGGCGCGCAGGTGGCGATCCTCACGCTCGACACGCTGGCCGGCGAGCCCATCGAGGACTTCTCCCTGCGGGTCGCGGAGACGTGGAAGCTGGGGCAGCGCGGCAGGGACAACGGCGTCCTCGTGCTGATCGCCCGGGATGACCGGAGAATGCGCATCGAGGTCGGGTACGGTCTCGAAGGGACGCTCACCGACGCGCTGTGCGCGCGCATCCTCGACGAGGTGATGCGCCCGCGCTTCCGCGCCGGCGACTTCGGCGGCGGCATCGCGGCGGCGGCCGACGTCATCGCACGCACCATCCGCGGCGAGCAGGCGCTGCCGGCGCAGGCGCCGGAAGGCACACCGCTCTCCGAAGCTCCCTGGTGGGGCCGACTGCTCGGCCTCGGGATTTTCGCGCTCGTCGTCGGCACGTTCTCGCTGGTCGCGGTCTTCGGCTCCGGCTGCCAGTCCTGGTTCCTCTACCTGTTCCTCATGCCGTTCTATCTCGTGTTTCCTGGAGCGCTCGCCGGTCCGTGGCTGGGCGCCGCCGTGCTCGCCGCATGGGCGCTCGGCTTCCCGGCTGCCAGGCTGTGGCTCGGGAGATCGGCGGCGGGCCGGGCGTTCCGCAAGCGCCACCCTGGCTTGACGTCGTTCGCTGCCAGCAGCGGCCGCAGCTCCGGCGGCGGCGGCTCGTCGAGCGGCTTCTCCGGCGGCGGCGGCTCGTTCGGAGGCGGCGGCGCCTCGGGGAGCTGGTAAGAAGGCACCAGGCAACAGGAGGCAAAGCCAGCCTGTCTATCGCCTCTTCATCGCCTGGAACGTCCCCGTGATCCTGCGGGAGCGCCAGCGCCGGCCCGCCCGCCCCGGAAAGAGGGGGCGCGGAGGTCCTGCACTGCGGCGCCCGGGCCGGCGGGGGCGCCGGCCCTCCCGGTGACTTTCATGGTCCAAGGTGCGCCCACGGCCCATGTGGATTGCCCCGCGCCTCGCACCTCGTGTCCCGCGCCTGGCGCTTCGCGCTGCGGGCCTCGTGCTTCGAGCCTCGCGCCTGCCTCAAACAGAACGGGGGGCCGAAGCCCCCCGTCGTGTGCAGCGTTCCGTGTCAGGTCAGAACGATACGCGAAGGCCGAACTTGAGCTGCCAGCGCGAGCGCAGATCCTGGATGCTCCAGGCGCGGCCGGGGTCGAGGGCGCCGGTGAACGCCGTCTGGTAGATCGGCTTGCCCGTGGCGGCGTCCTTGCCGGCGTAGTAGATGGGCGTGTAGGTCTGGTTCGACACGTAGTAGGTGGCGCCCTTGTCCTTGTCGATCAGGTTCAGGAGGTTGAGGATGTCGAAGGTGAACTGGGTGCGGATCACCTTGATCGGCAGCTCGAGGTCATAGTGGAAGTCGAGCGTACGGTTCCACGGGGTGGTCGAGGCGTTCTTCTTCACGACCTCGCCGCGGTAGGCGTCCAGACCGGTCCACGAGAGGAACGTCTCCCACTGCTCCGGGGTGGCGCCGCGCAGGATGAAATCGTTCGTGCTGTTCGGGATGAAGATCAGGTCGTTGGAGTTGAAGCCGTCGCCGTTGACGTCCGCGGCGCCGCTGGTGGTGCCGATAAGCACCGAGAACGGCGTACCCGACTGCACCTGGTAGAAGAGCGCCACGTTGTGGCTCACCGGGCCGGTGCGGAAGATCTGCGACACGACGAAGTTGAAGCGGTCCTCGATCTCCCAGTTGGAGGTCGACGTCTCCGGCTTGTAGATGTCGCCGCGGGTCGGGTGGAACTGCCAGTTGGAGATCGCCCGACTCGAGGTGCCTTCGAACGCCGCCTCGGCATCCATGTAGGAGTACGACCCGTTGAAGTAGAGGCCGAAGTCGAAGCGCTTCTCGAGCATCAGCGTGATCTGCTTCTGCTGGCCCTGGGTGGTGTTGGTCAGGTACGGCACGTTGGCGAACGCCGAGTTGTAGTTCTTGTACTGCGGGCGGCCGTCCCACCCGTAGGTGCCGGTGGCAACCTTGTTGAGGTTCTGGTAGTAGACGTCCTGGATCGTCTGCGTGTACATGACCTCGGCGGTGCCGCGCAGGCCCCACGCCATCTCGCGGTCGTACCCCACCGTCGCTCGCATCACCCGCGGGAACTGGAAGTCGGGGTCGATCGCGTCGACCGAGACAGCCGAAGTGCCGGGCGGGAAGTTCTTGGGCTGGTTGTACGGGTCGGCAACGAAGGGGATGGCGCCGCGCGCCGACAGCGTCGTGGTCTCGACGCCGGTGTTGCCGAAGGCGTTGGAAATCCACACGAACGGCGTGCGGCCGGCGAACACGCCGACGCCGCCGCGGAGCTGGTGGCGGGCCTTGCCGCCGAGCGCCCAGTTGAAGCCGACGCGCGGCGAGATCGCCAGCATGTCGTCCGGCACCTCGCTGGTGTCGATCCCGAACACCTGGTCGACCTTCGGGTTGTACGACGGGTTGTCGGTGATCTCGGGGAGGTCGGCGCGCAGGCCGAGGGTCAGGGTGAAGTTCTTGCTCAGCCGCCACTGGTCGCCGGCGTACAGGCCCCACTGGCGGGCGCTGAACTCCGTGGCGCGGCGCGGGTCGTCGCCGTTCGCGAAGGTGATCGAGTACTCGTTGGCGAGGCCCTTCTTGAAATCGTCCAGCGTGCTGAACCGGTACCACCCGTAGAAGTCGGAGAGGAACAGGTTGGCGAAGTCGAAGAACTCGTTGTGGGTGCCGATGGTGATCGCGTGGTCGCCGGTGACCAGCGTGAAGTCGTCGGTGATCTCGAGGATGTCCTGATCGAGCGCGTTGGCGCCCGAGAAGCGCTCGGTTCCGGCCGAGAGCTGCGGCTGGCGCGCCACCGGGCCGATGTCGATGGTCGGGAAGATCACCGGCACGGTGCGCGAGTCGCGGATCGTCTGGTACCCGACGCGGCCGACGTTGAACGAGTTGTCCCCGAAAACGCTGTTGAGCTGCAGCACCGTCGAGTTGGTCTCGTCAGCGATCGCGTAGATCGCGGTCTCGAAGCGGAAGCGGGTGGTGGAACGGTCGGCGACCACGTCGCTCGAGGCGTCGACGTAGTTGTGCCGCAGCGTCATCTGGTGCGACGGCCCGAAGTTGAAGTCGAAGCGCAGGAAGGCGAGGTCCGAGTCGCGCTCCTGGTTGAAGTCTCCCAGGCCGCCCGGGTCGTAGCTGTACCTGTCGATCAGGAGCTGGCGGAACTCCGCCGCCTGCGCCGGGTTGTTGTACTGCGTCGCGGTGGATCCATCCGCCGAAACGCCGGTCGGCGCCGAGCGCGTGTTGCGCTCCGCGGACGCGAAGAAGAACAGCTTGTCGCGGAGGATGCGCCCCCCGAACCGCAGGCCGTACTGGTCCTCCTTGAACTCCGCGATCGGACGCTCCGCGAGCCCGCCGGGCTGGTCGCTGACGTAGCTCTCGTCGCGCGTCGAGCCGTACACCGACCCGTGGAAGTCGTTGCTGCCGGAGCGCGTGATGGCGTTGATGCCGCCGCCCGTGAACCCGCCCTGCTTGATGTCGTACGGCGAGACCACGACCTGCAGCTCCTGCAGCGAGTCGAGCGAGATCGGCTGCGTGTCGGTCTGGCCGCCCGGAGTCCCGGTGTCGGCGAGACCGAACAGGTCGTTGTTGACCGCGCCGTCGATCTGGATCGTGTTGTAGCGGTTGTTCTTGCCGCCTACGGCGATGCGCGTGCCGGTCGGGTCGGCGGGATCGACGCCGACGTACGGGTTGAGGCGGGCGAAGTCCTGGATCTGCCGGCGCACGGTCGGCAGGATCGAGAGCTGCTCCAGTGGCACCGACGAGCCCGAGCCCATGCGGTCCGGGCTGATCAACGGCATCGCTTCGGCGGTGACCTCGACGGTCTCGTACACCGCCTCAAGCTCGAGCTCGAAGACGAGCTCTCGGCGCTCGCCGAGGGCGACCGTCACGCCGTCGAACTTGCCCTGCTTGAAGCCGGAGATCGTCGCCGTAATCGTGTAGGGGCCGCCGACGCGAACGTTGAGGATGTCAAAGCGGCCGTTCTCCCGCGTGGTCGCCGCGTAGCGCGTGCCCGTCGGCACGTGGACTGCCTCGACCATCGCCCCCGGCAGGACGCTCTGGTCGGACTTCATCACCACGGCGCCGGAGAGACCGCCGGTCGTCTCCTGGGCGACCGCCGTTGCGCCGAGGCCGAGGACGCACACGGCCGCCACCACGGCCAGTGCCCAGCGGGCATTCCTTCCGTTCCGTCCTATCATGATATCCTCCTCCTCCTCAGGGGTTTGTAATCTCACTCCGACCGTTCGGCCGGCTTGGTTGGCAACGCTGGCAGGCGCCAGGGATGAGCGGGCGACCATCGGCAAGTTCCGCGCGCGAGTCTAGCCACTCCCCCTGAGCCAGTCAACGTCCGGTTGGCTTGACGGGAATCGTCCTCGGGCCCGTCGTGCCCGCCAGCGTCTGGCAGGAGACCACCGCCCTGTGACGATCGTGTGAAGCCCCGCGGTAGAATCCCGGCCCGAGGAGAACCGACTCGATGGGACGCGGCCACCCTGCGAGGCGTCGGGGCGCGGCAGTGGTGCTCGCCGTCGTCGCGACTGGATGCGTCTCGGCGGCGCCGTACCGCGACGTCGCGAGTGCCGGGGCGCAGTACGCGCATGCGGTCGAAGCGCTCACGGCGGCGGCGGCGGCGCTGGCGGTCGACGCGTCGTCGGAGCGCCTCCTGCAGGACGACGCGCTCGCCAACGTCGACGCCGCGACGCTGCGGCAATTCGACGACGAGGACGCGGCGCGCGCCGCGGTGCTCGGCCGGATCGAGCGCCACGCCCGCCTGCTGGGACGCTACTTCGCCCTGCTCGGCCGCCTCGCCGCCGGCGGCCCCGGGCGCGAGACGCTGCGCGCGCTGGACGACACTGCCGCGGCGCTGGAGGAGGCCGGCCGCGCGCTGCGGACCGGCACCGGCGCGGCAGCAGCGCGCGGCGCCCGGACCGCCGCCGCAGCCGCCGCTGGCTTCTACGGGCGGTCGCTGGCGCGGCGCGAGCTTGCACGCCGGGCGCCGGTCATCGACCGCGAGCTCGAGACCCACGGCGAGGCGTTGGCCGCGCTCGCCGAGGCGGTGCGCCACGACGCCCGCGTGGTTACGGAGGCCCGCCGCCAGCGCCGGGTCGTGGACCTGCTGCTCGCCGAGGCGCCGGTCGCCGACCCGGACGGGTGGGTCGCCGCGCGGCGAACGCTCGCGGCGGGCGAGGCGGCGCCGGCCGAGCTGGGAGCGGCGCAACGGGCGGCCAAGGCGCTGCGCGACGCCGTCGCCGCCGCCGCCGCGGGGCAGCCCGCCGAGGCGCGCATCGCCGCGCTGCTCGACGATCTCGAGGCGATCCGCAGGGCGCTCGCGGCCCTCGGCGTCGTGGAGGCGGGGACATGACCCGCGACGACCTGCTCGCCGACCTCCGCGCCCTCGAGGCCAGGCTGCGCTCGGCCGAGGTGCAGGCCGCCTGGAGCGAGCGCCCCGCACCCGAGCGCCGCCGTCTCGCCGCCGAGCGCGCCGAGCTGTCGCTGCTCGTCGCGCGGCTGACCACCGCCGAGCTCGCTGCGCTCGCGGCAGCGCTCGAGGAGCACGACCGCGGCCTGAAGCTCGGCATGGCGGCGGTCAACCGCCGCCTCGACGCGCTCGACCGCCCCGCCGCGGCGCTCAGCGCCCTCTCCCGGGTCCTCGGACTGCTCGCCCGCATCGTGTTACTCGCCGGCTAAAGAGAGCGCCAACGCTGTTCGGTGGCGGACCGGCGGAGCGGCAGCGACGCCGGCGCGGTGGGGTGAAGCCCGCGACTTCACGTCGCGGGCGAGGGGAGGTCGCGAGACCTCCCCTCACGAGAGAGTGCGGAGGAATCGGCTCCAGCGCGGGCGCCAGCGGCGCTCGAGGTCGACCGAGACGACCACCGCGGTGGCACGCCCGACGATGCTGTCGCGCTGCACGAACCCGAACCAGCGCGAGTCGAAGCTGTTGTCGCGGTTGTCGCCGAGCACGAAGTACTGCCCCTCGGGCACCGTCACCTGGCGAAACGAGCGCGCCGGCGCCAAGCCATGGTCGAACATCACATCGTGCAGCGCCGTGTCGAGGCGCTCGCGCTCGACCACGAACGAGCCGTCGGAGTCCGCGGGCAGTGGCGCGGCGAGCGCCGCGTCCACCGGCTCGTAGCGGATCGGCCGACCGTTGATCACCAGCCGGTTGTTCACCATCGCGATGCGGTCGCCCGGGAGGCCGACCACGCGCTTGACCAGGCGGCGGCCGTCGGCCGGCGAGAACAGCACGACGATGTCGCCGCGTTTCGGATCCTCCCAACGGGCGACCCGCCAGCGGGTGAAGGGCACCTTGAGGTCGTACGCCAGCTTGTTGACGAAGATGCGCTCGCCCTCGAGGATCGTCGGCTTCATCGAGCCGGTCGGCACGTCGTTCCAGTCCGCGAACGTGGAGCGGAACGAGCCGACGATCACAAGCACGATGGCGATCGGCTTGACCCACTCCCTGACGAAGCTACTCACCCTGCCCCGATCCGGCCCCGGCATCGCGCGCGCTCCCCACGACTGGTACGCAACAGCGGCCGCCGCGGTTTTACTTCCCGCCGCCCGCCTCCTGTTGCCCCCTGCCTGCCGCCTAACGCCCTCCTCTCACCGCCACGACGAGGACCTCGACCTTGGCGTCGAGCGGCAGGTCGGCGACCTCGACCGCGGCGCGCGCCGGCGGGTTCTCATGGAAGAACGTGCGGTAGATGCCGTTGACCGCGCCGTAGTCGTCCATGTCCTCGAGGAAGAGCTGCACCTGGACGACGTCGGCGAAGGTGAACCCGGCGGCGGCGAGGATCGCCCCGACGTTCTTCATCGCCTGCTGCGTCTGCGTCGCGACGCCGCCCTCGACCAGCGCGCGCGAGCCCGGCGCGATGCCGAGCTGGCCGGAGACGTACAGCGTGTCGGCGACCCGCACCGCCTGCGAGTACGGACCGATCGGCGCGGGCGCCGCGTCGGTGAGGATCACCTCGCGGTCGGCGCGCGCACACGCCGCCGCGTACAGACACAGTCCCGCGGCCGCGATCGCCCCGATTGTCCTCATGCTGCCCTCCCATTCTTCAGGTACGCCTCCACCGCCTCGCAAAAGCGGTCGACCTCGTCGACCGAGGTGTAGACGCTCGGCGAGACGCGGGTTCCCTGGATCTCGTCGTGCTTGATCGTCACCACGAAGATGCGGTGCTTCTCCCACAGGTGCTTCTCGAGCGCCGCGGGGTCGACGCCGTCGAGCGCGAACGTCGCGATGCCGCCCGACAGCTCGGGGGCGAGGTTGGTGAACAGCTTCAGGCGGCCGGTGTCGTTCAGCCGCCGCACCCAGCGATCGCGCAGGTAACGCAGACGCGCGAGCTTGCGCTCGGGCCCGATGCCGAGGTGGAACGCGATCGCCTCGCCGACCGCCAGCGCCGGCGCCGCAGGGTGGGTGCCGATCTCCTCGAACTTGCGGATGTTGCCGTCCATCTCGGCGGGCGCCGCCATCAGCGGCCACACCCCGGCGATCTTGTCGCGCCGGACGTAGAGCATGCCGGTGCCGTGCGGCGCCGACAGCCACTTGTGCAGCGACGTACCGAAGTAGTCGCACTCGAGATCGCCGACGCGGTAGACCAGGTGCGCGAACGAGTGCGCGCCGTCGACCACCACCGGGATGCCGTGCGCCCTGCCGAGACGCACGACCTCGCGCACCGGCATCGCCTGCCCGGTGAGGAACACCATGTGCGAGATCAGGATCATGCGCGTCCGCTCGGAGATGCTGTCCGCGAACGCCTTCACGACTACGGCCGGGTCGGCGATCGGCGCCGGGATCCTGACCTGCCGGAGCACCACCTTGCGGCGCCGCTCGAGCTGCTTGAACGTCGTCATCATGCGCGGGTAGTCCTGGCTCGTGGTGAGCACCTCGTCGCCGGGGTCGAGGTCGATGCCGAGCTGCACCGTCTGCAGGCTCTCGGAAGTGTTGCGGGTGATCGCCACCTCCTCGGGATCACAGCCGAACAGGCGCGCAAGCGCCTCGCGGACCGCCTCGCGGCCGGGCTCGAGCACCCGCCACATGGTGTACGCCGGCGCATGGTTGGAGAACTCCTGGTAGCGGCGCATCGCGTCCATGACGGCGGCCGGCGAGGGGCTGACGCCGCCGTTGTTCAGGTTGATCATGCTGCGGTCGACGGCAAACGCCCGCTGCACCACTCCCCAGTACGCCTCGTCGGCTGCCAGCTCGTCCGGCGCGCCCGGCGTCCCGGCCAGCTCGCGCACCGCGGCGCGCGCCCGCACCGGGTCGAGCATCGCGGCGGCCAACGCGGCCCCCAGCGGCTTGCTGAGCGACGAGAACAGCTCGCGACGGTCCAGCATCTCCGCACCTCCCTATTCCGTGCCGCGGTGCTGCCCGCGATTCTATGCCCCCGGGCGGGGCAAGGAAACCGCCGCGCTCGCGTCGCTCCCTCGACTCGCGCGGAACCAGCCCTTACCGGAAGTACTGCGCGATGTAGGTGACCGCGAGGAGCGTCACCAGCACGCCGAGCACGCCGCGGATGATCCGCTCCGGCAGATAGCGCTGCAACCGGGCGCCGAGGTAGGTGCCGGCGAACCCGCCGACGCCGAACAGCGCGCCGAGCAGCCAGTCGGGGCGCACCGGCACCTGGCTGCCGATGGCGGTGAACGACAGGCCGTAGAAGAAGCCGACGCCGACGATCGAGGTCAGGAACGTGCCGGCGAGCGCGGCGCCGGCGACGGTGTAGATCGGCAGACCGAGGACGGAGACGACGAACGGCGCGATGATCGCGCCGCCGCCGATCCCGTAGATGCCGCCGACCAGTCCGACCGCCAGCGCCAGCGCGAACACGCCGAGCGTCGGGAAGGAAAATGTCTCGCCCCAGAACGAGTACTCGATGCGCCTGCAGGACCACGACACGGTGCGCACCACGGCTTCCGGCGGCAGCCCGGCGTTGAGGCGCGACGCCGACTCGCGGCGCATCGTCTCGACGTGCTCGGCGAACTTCCGGTCGAGCGCCTTCATCTCCGCCCTGCCGGCGAGGAACCGCCCGGTCGTCTCGTAGAGCAGTCGTCCGCCGAGGTAGAGCAGCACCACGCCGACGAACACCTTGAACGTGCGCGGGTCGACGAACCAGCGCACGCGCAGCATGCCGCCGACGAACACTCCCGGAATCGTGCCGAGGATCACCACCCAAGTGAGCGGCCACGCCATCCGGCGATCGCGGATGTAGCGCGACAGGCCGCCCGGGATGGCGACGATGTTGTAGATCAGGTTCGTGGGGCTGACCGCCGGGCTGGTGAATCCCAGCACGCTCATCTGGAACGGCAGCAGCAGGAACGCGCCCGACACTCCGGCCGGCGCGGTGAACGTCGCGACGACGAACGCCACCAGCACCGGCAGGAGCGGATGGACCTCGACGCCCGAAACGGGGAAGGTCACTGGCCGCGCGCCTCCTGCCTCTCCAGCCAGCGGTTGAACAGCCACATCGACAGCGCCGAGAGGAACCCCACCGCCATCAGGATCCCCCACCCGAGCGCGTTGTTGGCCGGCACCAGCTCGAGCAGCCCGTCGGGCCTGACGGTCGCGTCCTTCGCCATGATGTCGTTGAAGATGAACGCGCCGACCGGACCGCCGGTGAGCGAGCCGATCGCCAGCGGCAGGTTGGCGTAGCCGAGGAACAGCCCCTCCTGGCCCTTCGGAGCCAGCGCGCCGATGTACTCGTACATGCGCGGCGAGGTGAACAGCTCGCCGAACGCGATCAGCGCCACCGTGAGGATGATGAACACCGACGCGAGCGGCAGCCAGTTGGCGGCGAGAGCGCGAACACCGCCGGCGGCGAACACCGGGTAGAGGTTGATCGCCATCGAGGCGCCGATCACCAGGCAGCCGATGATCATCGAGCGCACCGGCTTCATCCTGCCGAACAGGCGCGTGACGAGGAGCTGGAAGCAGACGATCACGAACGGGTTGGCGGCGGTGTACAGGTCCATCGCCGGGCTCGCCTCGACGACGCGCTTCACATACAGCGGCAGCACGTTGTACACCTGGTTGTAGAGGAAGAAGAACCCCGAGATCACCAGCAGGAACAGCGTGAAGCGGCCGCTTTTCAGCACCAGCACCATGTCGAGCAGGATGCGGCCGATCGAACGGCGGGGCTTGGCGGGAGTCCCCGCCGCGGCCGCCGGCTCCTGGTAGAAGAACAGCACCACGAAGAACGCGACGATCGAGGCGACCGCCGCGACGCCGAAGATGTACGAGAGCTGCGCCGGGTCGGCGGCCACGCGGGTGCCTGCGCCGCGGCGATATGCCCAGGCGATCGCGGTGCCGGCCGCCGCCACCAGGAACGTGAACCCGATCGTCGCGTTCCACACGTTGACCTTGTCCTTGCCGGCCTTGGTCGTGCGGTAGACGAGGAAGATCAGCCCGGTCGCCGCGAGCGCGCAGATCCCCACCACGGTGAGGATCGTCGGCACCGTCGAGCCGTTGCGCACGACGAACGCCGTGCCGCGCCCGAACAGCGAGCCGATGTTGATCACCATGTAGAAGATCGCGAATCCGAGCGTGGTCAGGGCGCCGGAGGTCTTCTGCACCGTGCCGGAGATGCACGGCTTGATCACCGAGCCGCCGGCGCCGATCAGGATGATCGCGATCAGCACGACGGCAACCACCGATGCCGGAGCGGTGAACTCCTTGTGCACCACGGACGAGATCTCGGCGCCGCCCAGCCACACCGGGTAGCCCATCAGCGAGTAGCCGATGGCCAGCAGCACGAACGCCACCAGCAACGAGCGGCGGAACCCGACCTGGTCCGCGATCGTGCCGGAGAGGATCGGCAGGAAGTACACCAGCGTCCACAGCACGCTGTTGAGGTTGGACGGCCAGTAGGCGCCGAGCCCGAGCTGCCCGAGGTAGATGACGACGAAGCTCGCCATCGAGTAGTAGGCGGCGCGCTCGAAAAGCTCGGTGACGTTGGCGGTCCAGAACACCCGCGGAAACTCGTGGTGCTGTTCCTGGGCCATGGGCCCTCCTCGCCGGCGGCTCGCGGCCGGCTCAGCGGGCGATTCTACGGCATGGAACACCGCGGGTGCGCTGCAGCGGCCGCAGGCGACCCCGCTCCAGGCGCCACCGGGTGCTTCGTCGGGCCTCGCCCTGCTTCCAGGGGAAGCCCATCGAGACCGGAGCGCGGGCGCCCTCGCCCGCGCGGGGGTTCTGCCGGCGGGGCTCGGGCCGACGAGGGCGCCGGCCCTCCCGGGGGTTTCCTGTCTCGTCCGATCGCCGCACCGCGGCGTAGGTTTGCTCGGGATGACGCTCGTCTGCGTGTCGGCCTGCAGGAGCGCCGGCTCGATGCCCGCTGCGGGCTCATCGCCGCGGGTAGCGGGTGGCCACGTAGTCGTCGATCAGCTTCTGGAAGGCGGCGGCGAGCTCCTCGTAGGTGCCCTTCAGCGTCGTGAGCTTCTGCCCGTCGACGAACACCGGGCACGAGGGCGCCTCGCCGGTACCCGGCAACGAGATGCCGATGTTGGCCGCCTTCGACTCGCCGGGGCCGTTGACCACGCACCCCATCACTGCGAGCGTGAGCGTCTCGACGCCGTCGTAGTCGCGCTTCCACTCGGGGAGCTTCTCGCGCACGTACGCCTGCACGCGCTCGGCGAGCTGCTGGAACGTCCGGCTGGTCGTGCGGCCGCACCCAGGGCACGCGGTCACCGACGGCGCGAACGCGCGCAGCCCGAGCGCCTGCAGCAGCTCGCACGCCGCGTACACCTCTTCGCGGCGGTCGCCGCCGGGGCGCGGCGTCAGCGAGACGCGCACGGTGTCGCCGATCCCCTCCGCGAGCAGCACGCCCATCGCCACAGACGACCACACCAGGCCCTTCGTCCCCATCCCCGCCTCGGTGAGCCCGAGGTGGAGCGGCTGCTCGGTGCGGCGCGCGAGCTCGCGGTAGACGGCGATCAGCTCGTTCGGGACGGAGAGCTTGCAGGAGATGACGATGCGATCGCCGGCGAGGCCGGCCGCGAGCGCCAGCTCGGTGGACTGCAGCGCCGAGAGCACCATGCACTCGCCGATGATCTCGGCCGAGGTGCGGCCCAGGCCGCGATCGGTGTTCTCCCGCATCTTCGCCGTCACCAGCTCCTGGTCGAGAGAGCCGCCGTTGACGCCGATGCGCACCGCCTTGCCGTTATCGCGCGCGATCCGGCAGATCGTCGCGAACTGCTCGTCGCGCCTCGCGCCGTGCCCGACGTTGCCGGGGTTGATGCGGTACTTGGCGAGAGCGCGCGCGCATCCTGAGTGCTGCGCGAGCAGCAGGTGGCCGTTGTAGTGGAAGTCGCCGATCAGCGGCACGGTGCAGCCCGCGTCGTCGAGGCGACGGCGGATCTCCGGCACCGCGGCGGCGGACTCCGGCAGGTTCACCGTGATCCGCACCAGCTCGGAGCCGGCCTCGGCCAGCTCGAGGCACTGCTTCGCGGTGGCGGCCGCGTCGGCGGTGTCGGTCGACGTCATCGACTGCACGACCACCGGTGCGCCGCCGCCCACGCGCACGCCGCCGATGTCCACCCCCACCGTCCGCCGCCGCTTGGTCTCGCTCAACGCTCACCTCGCCGCGCCCGCCCCCGGGCGCCCACCGCCGCTCGCAACGCGGCGGCGTTGCCGATTATGCCCCGGAGCGCGCTAGGACAGCAGCAGCCTCCCGCCGAGGCAGTCGCCACCGGTTCACCGTGCCGAGCCGGTGTGGGGCCGGCGCTCCACGCCGGCTTCATGGGTGCTGCAGGAACCCACCAGCGCGCGCCCCAAGCCCGCGCTCGGACTCGTCCAAGGCAGTGTCCACGGCCGGACGCGGCACGCATTGGACGGATGGCGGGCTGTTCTGCCCCTCCCTGGGTCGGACAGGGAAGCCCCAAGCCCGGAGCCCACCTCCCGCCTCTAGCTCCCCACCTTCGCCAGCGGCTGGGCGAGCGGGTTGGCGAAGTCGAATCCGAACAGCTCCGGGTTCTCGCCGATCACGGCGGCGGCGAAGATGCGGAAGACGTAGTGGTAGGTCTGGCTGGGGATGTCGCGGCGGTGGTCGACCCACAGCCGCCAGAAGTTGCGGTCGCGCGGGTTCTCCGGCATCGAGCGGATAAGCGAGCGGACGGCGTTCTCGCCCCAGTTGTACGAGGCCACCACCAGCAGACCGGACGCCTGCGCCTCCTTGGAGTAGATGTCGCGCAGGTAACGCGCCGCCGCAGCGGTCGACTTCGCGAAGTCGTGGCGCTCGTCGCGCGGGTCGGGCTGCCGCACCAGGTAGAGCGGTCCGGTCTTGAGCCCGTACGCGATCGCCGTCGACGGGATGAGCTGCCACGGCCCCTTGGCGATCCCCCAGCGCGTCTCCGGGCCGCACACGTGGAGCTTGAAGTCGCTCTCCTGGAGGACGACGTAGTAGAACTGCGGCGGCAGGTGGTGCTCGAGCATCGCGCGCACCACGATGTCGCGGTAGCCGGCGGCGGCGTCGCGCTTGATGGCGTCCGCAAGACGCTGGTCGGCCTGCCACTTCTTGATGTAGCGACCGACCTCTTCGGTGATGTGCTTCGGCACCGCCGCCTCGCACTCGCCGAACACCCGCGCGATGCGGAGAACGATGCGTTCCTCCTCGGTCATCTTCTCGCTGTAGACGTCGATCTCGCGCAAGAACTTGTCGTACCCCCGCTGCAGCTCGGCAAAGCGGACGCGGCCGGCCTCGAGCTCGCTGCGGGTCGCGGCGTCGCCCGCTGCGGAGAGCCTGTCCTCGAGCCTGGTGAGCTGCAGCTCCATGCTCTTCATGCTGTAGAAGAGCTCCTCAGCGACCTTCTTCTGGCGAGCGAGCTGCCGGTTCTGCCACAGGGAGAACGCGCCGGCGCCGAGGAACAGCAGGGTGACCAGGCCGATCGCCGCCACGTACCGCCGGCGCCGCTGCCCCATCACCTTGCGGAACGCGCGGCGGATCATCTCGGTGCGCTCGCCGACGCGCTCGTCCGCGGAGCCCTCGAGGTAGCGCTCGGCGTAGAACGAAACCGTCTTTGCGCCCTTCGCGACCGTCGACTCGCCGACCCCGACGGCGGCGGCGCCGCCCGCGATCTCGAGCGCGAGCTCCGGGCCGTCCCTGCCGAGGCGCAGCGTGCAGCGCGACGGCAGCGGCGCGAGCTCGACGAGCTCCCCGTCGAGCAGTGTTCCGTTGGTGCTCTGGAGGTCGCGGACGACCCACGCGCCGTCCTCGAACGCCACCTCGGCGTGCGCGCGCGAGATGTCCTCGCGCGCGATGAGGACGGCGCACTCCTCGCCGCGCCCGATGCGGAACGTCTCGGTGAAACGGCACGGGGAGGTCTCGCCGGGCACCACGACGGTCACGGCCGGCTGCTCGCCGTTGGCCGGGCGCGGCGCCGTCTTGGCGTCGTTTGCTCTGACGCCTTTCGCCGCCTTGACTGACCGCCCGGTCATGGGAAGATCATACCAGCCGGGTCACGCGGGCTCGCCGCTGCGGTGGACCCGCCCGCGGGCCAGCGACGCGGCCACGCCGGCGACGCACAGCACCGCGAGAGCGGCGAACGCCGCCGGCTCGGCGCGCAGCGCCGGCGTGCACAGCTCCGTCGGGCAGCTTGTGCCACCGTTCACGATCTGCTAGGTTTTGCCGTCGCCGCACCGCAGCGGCCCGATAGACAAAGGAGATCTCGCCATGCGCGCTCGTCTCGTGGTTCTGCTCGTTCTCGCAGTGCTCATCGTTGCGCCGACAGCGGCCCGCTCCCAGGGACACGAGCAGGCGATCGCCGAGACCAAGGCCGAGGTGCCGGCGCTGTCGGCGATGCACGAGGTGATCCACCCGCTGTGGCACGAGGCGTGGCCGAACAAGGACGTGAAGATGATGACCGAGCTGCTGCCGCAGGTGCAGCAACACGTCGCCGCCGTTGAGAAGGCGGAGCTGCCCGGAATCCTGCGCGACAAGCAGGCGGCGTGGACGAAGCAGGTGGAGGCGCTGCGCGCCACCTGCGCGGCGTACGAGAAGGCGGCGGCGGCCGGCGACACCCAGGCGATGCTCGACGCCGTCGAGGCGCTGCACGCCCGCTTCGAGATGATGGTCCGCGTGGTCCGCCCGGTGATGAAGGAGCTCGACGCCTATCACCAGGTGCTCTACACGGTCTACCACAAGATCATGCCCGAGAAGAAGCTCGCCGAGCTCCCCGCCGCCGCGGCGCAGCTCTCGTCGGCGTGCGCGGCGCTGACCGCCGCTCCGATCCCCAAGCGCTTCGCCGCGAAGGAGGCCGAGCTCAAGACCGCCTTCGCCGCCCTCTGCGAGGCGACCGCGACACTGCAGGCGGCCGGCGCCGACCCCGGCGCGGCGCCCGCCGCCGTCGAGGTCGTGCACACCCGCTACCAGGACGTCGAGAAGGTGTTCGAGAAGTAGCGCCCGGTGGCCCGCGGGCCGGTCACCACGTCCCGGCCGCGGGCAGCATCGCGAGCTCGCCGCGCGGCGGGGTCAGGCCGATGCGGCGAGCTTCCCGCAGGTACGGCTGCAGCGTCGACAGGGTGCGGGCGGCAAGCGCCGCGGACTCGCTCGGCTCGCCCTTCTCCCGCTCCATCAGCGCCTGCAGCAGCGTCCTGCGCTCGGGGAACACCTTGAGCCTGATCGGGGCGTCGGGAGCGAGCCCGGCGGCCTCGCGCGCGAGCTTGAGCGCCGTCGGGTAGCCGCCGAGCTCGTCGACGAGGCCGATCGCCTTCGCGTCCTCGCCGCTCCAGATGCGCCCCTTCGCGATCTGCGCCACCTTGTCGCGCGACAGCCCGCGGCCCTCGGCGACCTTGGCGGTGAAGTCCTCGTACACGCGGTCGAGCCACGCCTGGAAGCGCGCCCACTCCTCCGGCGAGTAGTCGTGCGTGCCGGAGAACATGCGCGAGTTCGCGCTGGTGTGTACCTCGTCCCACGAGACCCCGAGCTTCTCCCACAGCCCCGAGGTGAGCATCTTGCCGCCGAGCACGCCGATCGAGCCGGTGATCGTACCCGGCTGCGCGACGATCTTGTCGGCAGCCATCGCGACGAAGTAGCCGCCCGAGCCGGCGACGTTGCCCATCGACACGATCACCGGCTTGCCGGCCTTCTTCGCCCGCACGGTCTCGCGCCAGATCGCGTCGGAGGCGACGTACGACCCCCCCGGCGAGTCGACGCGGAAGACGATCGCCTTCACGCTGTCGTCCTTGATCGCCTTGCGCAGGGCGCCGGCGACGGTGTCCGATCCCATCGTGACGTCGCCGAAGACGGGGTCGTAGCCGCTGCGCCCGCGCTGGACGCCGCCGAGACCGTACACCAGCGCGATCGTGTCGCCCTTCTGGTGCGGCCGGCCGGCGCGCTCGAGGTACGCACCCACCACGAGGTACGACGGCGTGCCGCCCGCCTTCGCGGCGACCCTCTCGTACACCTCGTCGCGGTAGGCGACGCCGTCGACCAGTTTCGCGCGCACCGCCTCGGCGCCGAGGTACGGCCCGCGGTCGAAGGCGCCGCGCACCTGCGTCTCGGACAGGCCGCGCGCGGCGGCGACGCCGCGCACCATCTGGGAGAACTGCGAGTCCATAACCTTCGCGAGCGCCTCGCGGTGCGCCTCGGTGAAGGCGCGCTCGGTGAAGGTGTTCATCGCGTTCTTGTACTCCTTGCGGTGGTCCATGCGCGGCTGAATCCCGAGCTTCTCGAGCGTCCCGCGCAGGAACATCGACTCGTACATCATCCCGGTCAGCCCGACGTCGCCCGACGGCAGCAGGTAGATCTCGTCGAACGCCGTCGCCAGGTAGTAGGCGCCGTTGCCAGGGCCGAACTCGCCGAACGTCTCGGCGTACGCCACCGACCACTTGCCGCCGGCGCGGAACGCCGCCACCGCGTCGCGCAGCTCCTGCACCTGCGCCATCCCCATCGGCGCCGCGCCCACGCGGGCGACGAGGCCCTTGACGCGCGTGTCCCCGGCCGCCTTGTCGAGCGCCTCGACGACATCGCGCACCACCACGCCCTTGCCGGCGAGCAGCTCGACCACCGGGTCGTCGGGCTGGTCCTCCAGCAGCGCCCGCTCGAAGTCGATCTCGAGCACGGTGTTGCCGGCGATCACGCCCTTGCCGAGGCGTGCCCCGACGACCACGGCGCCGCCGATCAGCACAGAGACGATCGCGAGCCCGCCGATGACGGCCAGTATGCCGACGATGACCTTGCGCATGGATACCTCCGACTCCCACCGGTGCTACGCAGGGACTGCGGGGAGGTTACACCAGGAGGAGCGCTGCGCGGGGCGTGTCGCTGTCGCCGGCCGCCCGGTCCCCGACTGAGACAGGCGGTCATCGTTCAGGGAGTCCCTCCGCAGACTTCGGGAGCGCGGGCGCCCTCGCCCGCGCGGAGGCCCAGCCCTGCGGCGCCCGGCCTCGGGCGGTGACCGTGGGAATGACGAGCGCGGGCGTGGGGCGCGCGCTCCGCGCGCGCTGGTGCGGTCCTGCAGACCAGCACCAGCCGGCGCGGAGCGCCGGCACCACATCCGTTCTGCTTGCTGCTCGGATGCCACGTCATTGGAAGGAGTCCTGGCCGCCGGCGGCGGCCGGGACGACGCGGCAATCCCGCGGCGCCGGGAGCGCATCGGCGACCCGCCCTCGTGCCGCCTCAGAGCTTGTGACGAAACCCCTTCACAACCTCTCAGCGCGGGCTCACGCCCGCAACCCAAGCGGGCGTGAGCCCGCGCTGACTATCTGTTGGAGGGGAGGTCTCGCGACCCATATGCGCTAACTTAGTAGGTTGACATCCTGCG
>CAZQLL010000059.1:0-18118 GCA_964594125.1 uncultured Thermoanaerobaculia bacterium
CGACGTGGTGATCCTGCTCGACTCCATCACCCGCCTGGCGCGCGCCTACAACACCGTTGTACCGCCCTCGGGCAAGGTGCTGTCCGGCGGCGTCGACTCCAACGCGCTGCAGAAACCGAAGCGCTTCTTCGGCGCGGCGCGCAACATCGAGGAGGGCGGCTCGCTCACCGTCATCGGCACCGCCCTGATCGACACCGGCTCGCGCATGGACGACGTCATCTTCGAGGAGTTCAAGGGCACCGGCAACATGGAGGTGCACCTCGACCGCAAGCTCACCGACAAGCGCGTCTTCCCGTCGATCGACATCAACAAGTCGGGCACCCGCAAGGAGGAGCTGCTGCTCGAGCCGTGGGAGCTCAAGCGCGTCTGGGTGCTGCGCAAGGTCTTGAATCCGCTCTCGACCGTCGAGGCGATGGAGCTGCTCATCGACCGCCTCGACAAGACGGGCTCCAACAAGGAGTTCCTCGAGTCGATGTCGCAAGGATGAGCAAGGCGGGCACTGGGAAGAAGCGGGCACCGGGCAGAGCTGGCAGGACGGGCAACGGGCTCAGGGCTCCGAGAAAAACGGGCCTGCTGGGCCCGGACCCGGACCTCTACGCCGCGCAGCCCGGCGGCCCGACTCCTGGAAGCGTACGCGGACGGAACGCGGGGCTGGGAGCCAGGGGTGAGTGAGACGTGCTCCGCTCAGAGTTCCTTGCCGGCGCCCGTCGCGATCGTGGGGGTGCGATTCCTCAACGCGCGGCCGCTGCTCGGCGGGCTCGATGCGGGGATCGCCGCGCCGTTCGCATACGCCTTCACCGGCGCCGAGCCGGCCGCGTGCGCCGACAGCGTGCTGCGCGGCGAGGCGGTCGCCGGGCTGGTGCCGGTCGCGGCGCTCCCGCACCTGCCCGAGGTCGGCGCGGTGCCCAGCCTCGGCATCGCCTGCCGCGAGGAGTCGACGTCCGTTCTGCTGGTGTCGAAGGCGCCGCTCGAGCGAATCCGCACGCTCGCCGCCCACACCGCGTCGCGCAGCTCGGTGGCGCTCGCTCGCCTGCTGCTGGCCGAGCGTTGGGGTGTCGCGCCGCGGGTGGTGCCGGCGCAACCGCCGCTGGCCGCGATGCTGGCGGGAGCGGATGCCGCGGTGGTGATCGGCGATCCGGCGCTCGCCGTCCACGGCCGCACCGGGCTGCTCGAGGTCGACCTGGCGGCGGCGTGGGTGGAATGGACGGGGCGGCCGTTCGTTTTCGCCGTATGGGGAGTGCGGCGCGATGCCCCGGCGGGCGTCGACGAGGTCCTGGAGGCGTCGCTTGCGTACTCGCGGTCGCACTGGGAGGCGCTGGTGCCGCAGTGGGCCGGGGCGCACGGGGTCGCGCTGGAGCGCACGCGCGGCTACCTCGAGCGGACGCTGACCTTCTCCCTCGGCGACGAGGAGCGCGCCGGGATGGAGGAGTTCCTGCGGCGGGCCGCGGCGGCGGGGATCCTGCCGCGGCGCGAGGGGGTGTGGCGTGCGGCGTGAGGCAGGCACGGGCCACGAGGCGCGAGGTGCGAGCCACACCACCGACCCGGATCCGGAGCGGGCCGGGACGGTGCGGGGGATCGTGGCAAGGGCGACCGCCGGGGAGCGGCTGAGCGGGGCCGAGCTGGAGACGCTGTTCGAACGGGCGACGCTGCACGAGGTGGGGGCGGCGGCGAGCGCGGCGCGGCAGCGGCACGTTCCGGGACGGGAAGTCAGCTACATCATCGACCGCAACATCAACTACACCAACGTCTGCATCTACCGCTGCCGGTTCTGCGCGTTCTACCGCAAGCCCGGCGACGCCGAGGCGTACCTGCTGCCGTTCGAGACGATCGCGGCCAAGGTCGAGGAGACGATCGCCGCCGGCGGCACCGGCATCCTGCTCCAGGGTGGCGTCCATCCCGACCTCCGCATCGACTTCTACGAGGGGCTGCTGCGCCGCCTCAAGGCGGCGTTCCCGGCGGTGCACCTGCACGCCTTCTCGGCCCCCGAGGTGTGGTACATCGCCAAGGTCGAGAAGCTGCCGGTGCCCGAGGTGGTCGCCCGCCTCAGGGCGGCCGGCCTCGAGTCGATCCCGGGCGGCGGCGCCGAGGTGCTCGAGGACGAGACCCGCAGGCGCATCTTCTCGCGCGCCAAGGCGTCGACCGGGCAGTGGCTCGCCGTCCACCGCGCCGCGCACGAGCTCGGGATGCGCACCACCGCGACGATGATGTTCGGCGTCGGCGAGCCGCTCGCCGCGCGCGTCGCGCACCTCGAGCGGGTGCGCGAGCTGCAGGACGCGACCGGCGGGTTCACCGCGTTCATCCCGTGGACGTTTCAGGAGGAGAACACCGATCTCGAGGGCGAGGTCGAGCCCTCCGGCGGCTACGACTACCTGCGCACGCTGGCGATCTCCCGCCTGGCGCTCGACAACGTCGTGCACGTGCAGGGCTCGTGGGTGACGCAGGGGCCGAAGATCGGCCAGCTCTCGCTGTTCTTCGGCGCCGACGACCTCGGCTCGATCATGCTCGAGGAGAACGTGGTCGCCGCCGCCGGCGTTTCCTGGCGCATGACACAGGGCGAGATGGAGCGGCTGATCGCCGACGCCGGCTTCACCCCGCGCCAGCGCCGCACCCTGTACGAACCGCTCTAGAATCGCTCCATGTCCTCCTCCCCACGGTGGCCGGCCGCGGCGGCGATCCTGGCCGGGCTCGCGTGGGCCGGGGCGGTGCTGTGGCGCTACCAGGAGGTGCAGTCGCCCGAGCCGCTGGCGGCGGTCGCGCTGATCGCCGGGTGGCTCGCCGTGCTGACGCTGGCCTGCGCCGGGGCGGGGGCGCCGCTGTGGCGGCTGGCGGCGCGGCGGGAAGCCGCCTCGCCGGCGGAGGCCGTGGTGGCGCTCGCGCTCGGCGCCGGGGCGCTCGCCGCGGCGGCCGGCCTGCTCGGCTCGCTGGGACTGCTGCGCGCGTGGGCGCTGCTGGCGGTGCTCGCGCTGCTCGCGCTCGCCGGCGCGCTCGCGGCGCTGCGCGAGCGCCGCGGGTGGCGGCTCGCCGTCCCGCGCGGCGCGCTCGTTCCGGCGGCGTTGGTGGCCGCCTGCGCCGCCGTCACGCTGCTGACGGCGGTGACGCCGTCGCCGTTCTACGACCAGCTCCACTACCACCTCGCGTTCCCGTTCCACTGGCTGCGCGACGGACACCTCACGGTGTATCCGCGCCACGCCTACTCGTTCTTCCCGGCGACGCACTCGCTGCTGTACGCCTACGCGCTGGCCGCGCTCGGCGCCGGCGCGGCGCAGGCGGTGCACTGGTGGACGGGGGCGCTGGCGGTGGCGGGTATTGGGACGCTCGCCGCGGCCGTGCGCGGGCCGCGCGCCGGCTGGTGGGCCGCCGCGATCGCGGCGGCGACGCCGTCGGTGATGCTGCTCGCCACCTGGGCGGCGGCCGATCTCGCGGTGCTCGCGTTCACGGTCGCGGCGCTGCTCGCCGTGCTCTTGGCCGCACGCGATGCGACGCTCGCCGCGCGGCCGGTGCCGTGGCTGCTCGCCGGCGTCCTCGTCGGCCTCGCGGTCGGCTGCAAGTACCTCGCGGGCGTCACGGCGGCGGTGCCCGTCGGGATCGCGGCGCTGCTCGTGCGGGCGCCGCGCGGCGGGCTCGAAGCGGTGCGCCGCGGCGCGCTGGTGGCCGCCGGCGCGACCGTTGCATTCGCGCCGTGGCTGGTGCGCAACGCGATCCTCACCGGCGATCCGGTGTACCCGTTCCTGTCCGGGCTGTTCGCCGCGCCGCTGGCGGCGCACGGAATGGCCGACGTCGCCCGCGTCGCGGCGCTGATCCCGGGCTCCGGATGGGAGCATCCGACCGCCGCGCAGGTGGCGACGCTGACGACGTTCGCGCCGGTGGGCGACGCCGGCGCCATCGGACCGGCGTACCTGGCGCTGCTCCCCGTCGCGGCGTGGGCGGCGTGGCGCGGCCGCCGCGGGCTCGGCGGTGCGCTCGCCGCGACGGCCTGCGCGGCCGTGGCGGGGTGGGCCGCCGGGCCTCCCACCGGGCGCTATCTGCTCCCCGCGCTCGCGCCGCTGGCGGCGCTCGCCGGCGCGGGCGCGCAGCGCGTCCTCCTCGCCGCGCCTCGCCCGGCGCGGCGGTGGCTGGCCGGAGCGCTGGCGGCGGTGGCGGTGTGGAGCGCGCTCGGCGGCACGACGCCGCTCGAGCTCGACCGTCTCGCGTGCACGCTCGGGCGGGGCAGCGCCGACGAGGTCATGGCCCGCTACGCGAGCTACTGGCCGGCCGTGCGGGTGGTCAACGAGCGCCTGCCCGCCGGCGCGCGCGTGCTGCTGGTCGGCGAGTCGCGGGCGATGTACCTCGACCGCGCCGTGGTGCTCGACGACCCGTTCGTGACGCCGCTGCTCGCGACGCTCGCCGAAACGCAGCCGAGCGCCGAGGCGGTGGCGGCGGAGCTCGGGCGGCGCGGGGTCACCCACCTGCTGCTCAACCGCCGCGAGGCGGCGCGCATCGCCGAGCTCAACGGCCGGACGGAGTATCTCGCGCCGCTCTCGCCGGGAGGGCGCGAGCGCGTCGCGACGTTCTTCGACCGCTGCCTCGCACCGGTGGCGAGCGCGGGCGGGGTCGAGGTGCTCGCGGTCACGGGGTGCGCGCCGTGAACGATCTCGAGCTCTCGATCGTGATGCCGTGCCTCGACGAGGCCGAGACCGTGGGCCGCTGCGTCGCGAAGGCGCGCGCCTTCCTCGCGCGGCGCGGCGTGGCCGGCGAGGTGGTGGTCGCGGACAACGGCTCCGGCGACGGCTCGCGCGAGCTCGCCGCCGCGGCGGGCGCGCGCGTCGTCGACGTCCCCGAGCGCGGCTACGGCGCGGCGCTGGCCGGCGGCATCGCCGCGGCGCGCGGGCGCTTCGTGATCATGGGCGACGCCGACGACTCGTACGACTTCTCGAACCTCGACCCGTTCCTCGAGAAGCTGCGCGGAGGCGCCGACCTGGTGATGGGCGACCGCTTCGCCGGCGGGATAGCGCCCGGGGCGATGCCGTTCCTCCACCGTCACCTCGGCAACCCGCTGCTGTCGCTGCTTGGCCGGCTGCTGTTCAGGAGCCGCTGCCGCGACTTCCACTGCGGCCTGCGCGGGTTCCGGCGCGACGCGATCCTCGCCCTCGACCTGCGCACCACGGGGATGGAGTACGCCAGCGAGATGGTGGTCAAGGCGGCGCTGCACGCGCTCGCCGTCGCCGAGGTGCCCACCGCGCTGGCGCGCGACGGGCGCTCGACCCCGCCGAAGCTGCGCACCTGGCGCGACGGGTGGCGGCACCTGCGCTTTCTGCTGCTGTACTCGCCGCGATGGCTGTTCCTCTGGCCCGGGATCGCGCTGATGGCGGGGGGTGCGGCGCTCGGCGCGTGGCTGCTTCCCGGCCCGCGCCGCGTCGGCTGCGTCGAGCTCGACGTCCACACGCTGCTGTACGCCGCCACCGCGGTGGTCGTCGGGTTCCAGGCGGTGACGTTCGCGCTGTTCACCAAGGTGTTCGCGATCTCGGAGGGGCTGCTCCCGGCCGACCGCCGCATCGAGCGGCTCGCAGCGCTGCCGACGCTCGAACTCGGGCTGGCCGCCGGCGCCGTGCTGCTGGCGGCGGGCGTCGCCGCCTCGCTGCGCGCGGTGGGCGAGTGGGGAGCGGGCGACTTCGGCCCCCTCGACCCGGCGAACATGCTGCGCCTTGTCATCCCCGCGGTGACGGCGGTGACGCTCGGCGCCGAGCTGGTGCTGGCAAGCTTCTTCCTGTCGGTGCTGCGCCTGCGCCGGCGGTAGGAGGCTGCGGGTGATGGACGCCGCGCCGCTCGCCGCCTCGCTCGCCGCGGCGCTCGCGCTCGCCGCCACGCTGGCCGCGGCGGGGGCGCGTCTGCGGCGGGTGCTGGGGGTGCCGCTGCCGCCGCCGCTGCGCGTCCCGGTCGAGCTCGCGCTCGGGGCGGCGGCGCTCGCCGCCGGCGTGCTCGCACTGTCGGCAGCCGGCCTGCTGGCGCGCTGGCCGCTCGTCGCGCTCGCCGCCGCGTTCGCGGCGGGTGGCCGCTGGCGCCCCCGCCCCCGGATCGCGGGACTCGCCGCGCCGGCGCTCGGTGGCCTCGCCGCACTCGCGGTGGCGGTCCTCCCCCCGTTCTTCTACGACGCGCTCGTCTATCACCTCGCGCTGCCGTGGCAGGCGCTCCTCGAGCGCGGCTTCACCGCGCACCCGGAGAGCGTCTTCGCCGCGTTCCCGCCGCTCGCCCAGTGCGTCTACACGCCGCTGCTGGCGCTCGGTCTCGACCGAGCGCCAGCGCTGTTGCACTGGGCGGCGTTCGTGACCGCCGGGGCGGCCGTCACGTCCCTGGCGCGCGGCCTCGGCGCGCCGCGTGCGCTCGGCGCCGTCGCCGGCGCCGCCGTCCTCCTTCTCCCCTCGCACGTCCTTGTGTCCGGGTTCCCCGCCGCGGAGGGGTGGATGCTGGCGCCGTTGCTGGCGGCGCTGGCGCTGCTGCTGCGCCGCCGCGTCCACCCGGCGTGGCCGGCGCTCGCCGGGGCGCTCGCCGGGATCGCCTGCGCCGCGCGCCTGCAGGCGCTGCCGTGGGCGGCGGGCGTCGTGCTGCTCGCCGCCGCCCGCTCGCACGCTCGCGGCCGTGCCGTGGCGCTCGCCGCCGCAGGGGCGATGCTGGGCGCGCTGCCGTGGTGGGGAAAGAACCTGATGCTGCTCGGCGAGCCGCTGGCGCCGCTCGGGTGGCGGCGGGAGGGCGTGGAGACGCTGTGGCGCGACGGCGGAGCGCTGCTGTTGTCGCACCACGGCGCCGCGGCGCTGCTCACCCTTGCCCGTGCCGCACTGCTGCCGGTGGCGCCGTGGCTGGCGGCGCTCGCACTGGCCGCCGCTCTGGCGGTCGGCCAGCTCCGGGAGGCGCGGCATCGCTGGGCGCTCGCCGCCGCCGCCAGCGGCGTCGCCGCATGGCTCGCCCTCGCCTCCCTGCCGCGGTTCGTGGCGGCGCCGGCGGCGCTGCTCGCGGCGCTCGCCGCGGCGGCGCGGGCGGGCGCCGGCAGGGTCGCGGCGACCGCCGCGCTGCTGCTCGCCGCGGCGCTCGGCGGGTGGTCGAGCGCCGCGCTCCTGGCCGAGCTGCGGCTCGCGGCGCATGCCGGCGGAGTCGTCGTCAACGATCCGGCGCCGGCGTTCGCCGCCGCGGCGGCGCTGCCGCCGGACGCCCGCGTGCTGTTGGTCGGTGAGACGCGCGGATACGGCTTCCCGCGCCGCTTCATCGCTCCGTCGCAGCACGACGTGTCGCCGTTGCGCACTCTCATGGAGGGCGGCGACGGTGCCGGGACGGCGTGCAGCGCGCTGCAGGCGCAGGGGCTCACCCATCTGCTGGTCTCGCGCCCGGAGCTCGCACGCCTGGCCGGCGCCTACCCGGTCGCGCCGTGGCGGACGGAAGGCGGGCGCCGACGCTTCGGCGAGCTGCTGCGCCGCCTCGGTCCGCCGGTGGCCGCCGCCGGCGGCGTCGAGATCTACGCGCTCGCGGGTCGCGGCGTCACGGGCCCGGCGCCGGCGGCGTCTCCAGCGTGCCCTTGACCCACTCCAGCGTGACCTGTGCCGCCAGGTAGTCGCGTTGCGCCCGCGCGAGGCCGCCGCGGGCGGCCCGCAGGTTGAGCTGGGCGTCGTCGACGTCGAGGTTGGTCTTCACGCCGAGCTCGTACCCCTTCTCGGACATGAACAGCAGCCGCTCGGCCTCCGTCACGGTGCCGGCGAGCGCCTTGACGATCTCGCCTGCCTCGCGCACCGCGTCGACCGCCACGCGGACCGCGAGGGTGATGGCGTCGCGCAGCCTCGCCTCCTCGATCTGCGCCGAGGCGACATCGGAGCGCGCCTGGGCGACGCGGCTGCGCGTGGCCAGCCCGTCGAACACCGGATACGACAGGTAGACGCCGGCGCCCCACGCCGGGCCGGACGAGCCGAATCCCGCGATCTCGTAGTCCCGCAGCGCGTAGCTCGCCTGCAGGTCGAGGCGCGGGCGGTCGTCGGCGCCGCGGATCTTCACCAGTTCCTCGAGCACCTGCCGGCGGTAGACGAGCGCGGCGAGGTCGGCGCGATTCGCGAGGCCGGCGCGCGTCGCCTCCTCGTAGTCGGGATACGGGGCCACGGGCGTCTCGAGCGCACCCCGCACGTCGACCTCGCGTTGGGTCTCGGCGAGCAGGAAGCGCAGCCGCTCGCGGGCGTTGGTCACGAGGTTGGCGGCGCGAATCGCTTCCGGGCGCGCGTTGGCGAGCGCGACCTCGGCGGCCAGCACGTCGTAGTCGGTGGCGGTGCCGAGCGCGTGCCGGCGCCGCGCCTCCTCGAGGTGGCGCTCGCGCTGCGTCACGGTGTCGCGGGCGATGTCGGCCAGCTCGCGCGCGAGCAGCACGTCGTAGAAGGCGACCGAGACGTCGCGGCGCGCGCTCTGGCGCGCGTGCCGGAGGTCCTCCGCCGCGCTCTCGATGCCGAGCCTGGCGCCGCGGATCGCCGCCCCGACCTGCCCCCAGGTGAACAGCGCCTGCGAGAGGGAAACATCGACGTCGCGCACGTCCCGGTCGGCGGTGAAGAACGCCTCGAGCCCGCCGGCCTCGGCGCCGGCGAAGAAATCCTCCTGGCTCCTGTCGCTCTGCCGCGCGGCGCTGCCGCCGATACGCAGGTGCGGGAAGGCGGCGGCGCGCTCCTCGACGTACTTCGCCTGCACCCAGCGCTGGTACTCGCGCGCCTTCTCGATGTCGCGGTTCTTCTCGTCCGCGATGGCGATCGCGTCCTCGAGCGTGAGAAGCAGTGGTTCGTGGCTGGTGGCTCGTGGCTCGATGGTCGCGCCGGCGCCGCGGGCATCCTGCGCCGGCTGCACGGTCGGTGCGGTCGTCCCCTGCACCTCGTCACCGGCGGCGGCCGTGACCGCGGCGGGGAGACCGAGCACGGCGAGGGCGAGGAGGGCGGCGGCGGCCTTTGCGGCGGGCTCGTTCGCGGTCCAGCGGCGGTGCAGCCAGCCGGCGAAGTCGTCGAGCAGCGAGTACACCACAGGCACGACGAGCAGCGTCAGCATCGTCGAGGTGATCAGGCCGCCGATCACCGCACGGGCCATCGGCGCGCGCATCTCCGCGCCCTGGCCGATCGCCAGCGCGAGCGGCAGCATGCCGAAGATCATCGCCGCGGTCGTCATGAGGATCGGGCGCAGCCGAGTGCGTCCCGCGGTGATCAGCGCGGTGCGGCGGTCCACTCCCCGGTGGCGCAGCACCTTGGCGTAGTCGACGAGGAGGATCGCGTTCTTGGTGACGAGCCCCATGAGGAGGATGAGGCCGATCAGCGACATGATGTTGACGGTGTCGCCGGTGAGCACCAGCATCCCGGCCATGCCGACGATCGACAGCGGCAGCGACAGCATGATCGCCAGCGGGTCGATGAACGACTCGAACTGCGCCGCGAGGATCAGGTAGACGAAGACGACGGCGAGGAAAAGCGCCTCGGCCATGTAGCCGAACGATTCCATCATGATCTCCGTGTCGCCGGCCAGCAGCACCTTGTAGCCGGGGTCGAAGTCGAGGCCGGCGGCGACCCTGAGCGCCTCCTGGCCGGCGGTGCCGAGCGGCAGGCCGTCGAGGTTGGCGCTGATCACCACCTGGCGCGCGAGGTCGCGGCGGTTGATTTCCGACGACGAGGTCGTGCGCTCGAACGACACCAGGTCGGACAGCGGCACCAGGACGGCGCCGGAGGGTGCCGGGACGGAGAGCCTGAGGGCGCCGACCTGCGCGATGTCCCGGCGCAACGGCTCGGGCAGGCGCACCCGCACGTCGACCGCCTCGCCCGCCTCGTCCTCGTAGGTGGAGACCGCCTGGCCGCCGACCAGCACGCCGAGCGTCGAGGCGATCGCCTGGGTGTCGAGGCCGGTCGCCGCCGCCCGCTCGCGGTCGACGGCGAGACGGTACTCGGGGAGGTCGAGCTCCATCGACGCCTCGAGGTCGACGATTCCGGGGACCGAGTACAGCGCCCGCTTGAGCCGCGCCGAGTACTCCTTCAGCTTCGGCAGCTCCTCGCCGCGAATGTAGATCTGCAACGGCTTCTCCCACGCGTCGGGGTCGTCCTGCACCGAGAGCAGCAGGCCGGGGATCTTCTCCAGGCGGGAGCGAACCAGCGGCAGCAGCTCCCCCTGCGAGCGCGTGCGCTCGTGCTTCTCCTTGAGCTTGACGAACAGCGTGGCGTCGCGCACGGTGTCGGCGTCGCCGGCCGCGATCGACGCGTAGGTGCGCTCGATCTCCTGGAACTCGCGCAACCCCGCGATCACCTTCTCGAGGCGCCCGCGCGTCTCGGCGATCGAAGCGCCCGGCGCCGACTTGAGCTTGATGATGAACTCGCCGCGGTCGTACGGCGGCATGAACTCGCTCTGCAGGGTTGCGAACAGCGCGAGGCCGGCGATGAACGCGGCCGACGCCACCGCGAACACCGTCTTGCGGTGGTCGAGCGCCCAGCCGATCACCACCTTGTAGCCGTCGGCGGTGCGCTCGAACCACTCGTTGAAGCGGTCGAGCGCGCGCTGCACCAGGTTGCGGCGGCCGGCGCGCTCGATGTCGGGGTCGTGCCAGCGCGACGACAGCATCGGGTCGAGTGTGAACGAGACGAACAGCGACACCAGCACCGCGAACGCCACCGTGAGGCCGAACTGGAAGAAGAAGCGGCCGACCACGCCCTTCATGAACGCCACCGGGATGAACACCGCCATGATCGACATCGAGGTGGCGAGCACCGCGAGGCCGATCTCGGAGGTGCCGTTACGCGCCGCGGTGAAGTGGTCCTCGCCGTGCTCGAGGTGGCGGACGATGTTCTCGCGAACGACGATGGCGTCGTCGATCAGCAGGCCGATCGCCAGCGACAGCGCCATCAGCGTCATCGTGTTGATGGTCATGCCGGCGAAGTTCATGACGATGAACGAGGCGATCACCGAGATCGGCAACGTCAGGCCGGTGATCACGGTGGAGCGCCACGAGTTGAGGAAGCAGAAGACGATCAGGATCGTCAGCACGCCGCCGATCAGGATCGTCGTCTGCACGTCGGCGACCGACTCGCGGATCATCGTCGAGCTGTCGCGCACGAGCTCGATCTCGACGCCCTCGGGGAGCTCGCCCTGGAGCCCGACGATCGTGCGCTTGACCGTGTCGACGACCTTGACGGTGTTCGCCTTGGACTGCTTCATGATGTCGACGGCGACCGCGGGGACGCCGTTGATCAGCGCCAGCGAGCGCTGCTCTTCGACGCCGTCCACGACGTCCGCGACCTCGCCGAGCGTGATCGGGTCGCCGGCTCGCCGCGCGACGACCATGCCAGCGTAGTCACCGACGTCCTTCGGCTTGCCCGAGACGCGCAGCGGCAGCTCGCTGTCGCCGTAGTTGAGGCGGCCGAGCGGGGTGTTGACGTTCTCGCCCGCGAGACCCGCCACCACCTCGTTGATCCCCATGCCGAGGGCGTCGAGGCGCGCGGGGTCGAGGTTGACCGCGACCTCGCGCTCCGACGAGCCGACCATCTTGGCTTTGGCGACTCCCGCGATGTTCTCCAGCCGGCGCTTGACCTTGCGGTCGACCAGGGTGGTCAGCTCGCGCGGCGTGAGCACCGACGAGCGCACCGCCAGCGACACGATCGGCATCGCCGCGAAGTCGAACTTCTGGATCACCGGCTCCTCGATCGCCGGCGGCAGCTCCGAGCGGATCGCGTTGATCTTGGCGCGCGCCTCCTGCGAGGCCTCGTTGATCTTGATCTCGAGGTTGAACTCGACGACCACGCTCGAGAGCCCCTCGCGCGAGGTCGAGGTGACGTGGCGAACGCCGGAGATCGGGTTGACCGCTTCCTCGATGCGTTTTGTGACCTCGCGCTCCACGGTCTCGGGCGCCGCGCCGGGGTAGGCGGTGATGATCGACATCACGGGGATCTCGACGTCGGGCATCATCTCGATGGCCAGGCGGCGGTACGAGACCGCGCCGAGCGTGACCAGGGCGAGCATCAGCACCGTGGCGAACACGGGCCGCTTGATTGACGTGTCGGAGATGAACATCGGCGTGCCTCCCGCCCGCTCAGACGCCGGTCACGACGACGCGGTCGCCGTCGCGCAGGGTGAAGCCGCCGCGCGTGATCACCACTTCGCCCGCGGCGAGCCCGGACGCCACCTCGACGGCCTCGCCGAGCGCCGCGCCCGTGGTGATCGCGCGCCGGCGCGCGACGTCGCCTTCGAGCGTGAGCACCTCGGCGCGGCGGCCAGCGATGTCCCAGGTGAGCAGCGCGGAGCGCGGCACCGTGAGCACCCGGTCGCGCGTCCCGGTGAGGATGCGTCCCTTGACGAACAGGCCGCCCTTGAGCGCGCTGTCGCTGTTGTCCACCTCGGCCATCACTGCGACCGCGCGCGACGCGTCCTCGGCGGTCGGATTGATGTGCGCGACCTTCCCGGAGAACGTGCGGCCGGGCACCGCGTCGCAGGTGAACGTGAGCTCCTGGCCGACCGCGAGCTCGCCGAGGCGCGCCGACGGCACCGTCACCGTGAGGTCGAGCACCCGCGTGTCGACGACGCGGAACATCGGGCCGCCTCCCATATTCTCGACGCGATCGCCGACGCTCGTGTAGCGCGCTGCGACCACGCCGTCGAACGGCGCGCGGATCACCGCCTTGGCGACGCGCGTTTCGCCGGCGCGCACCTGCGCGCGGGCGGCCGCGGTGGCCGCCGCCGCCGCCTCCCTGGCGGTGCGCGCGTCGTCCAGCCCCTGCGCGGTGATCAACCCGACCTCCTTGAGCTTGCGCGCGCGCTCGAGCTCGCGCTCGGCGCGCGTCTCGGCGACCTCGGCCTGCGCCAGCGCGGCCTTCGCGGCCTCGAGCATCGCCTCGTCCTCGCGGCTGTCGAGGCGCGCCAGCGGCTGCCCCTTGGCGACCCGCACCCACTCGGTCACGTAGACCTCGGCGACCACAGCCGTCAGCTCGGACTTGATGTCCGCGGAGAACTTCGGCGCCAACGTGCCGACTACGTCGACCGCGAGCTGCACGTCGCGCGCCGTGACCGCCGCGGTCTCGACCGCCACCGGGGGCCGCGCCGTCGCGGCGCGCGCCTTCGTCGCGTCCGAGCACCCCGCGGCCACACCCGCGGCGAGCATGATCGCCACCACCCATGATCTCGAAATCATCGCGCACTCTCCCTTGCCCCCACGGCCTGCAGGCCGTCGAACACCACGTCCAGAACGCGTTCCAGGCGGCGCCGGTCGAACCCGGACCCGGGGTGCAGCAGGATCATCCCCTGGCAGACGTCGAATGCGCCGAAGATCGCGTACGCCATGTCCTCCGCGTCGCCGGCGCGCAGCTCGCCGCTCGCGATGCCGGACTCGAGCAGGCTGCGCACCGCGCCGATGAAGCGGTGGTGGAACGCCTCGAAGTCGAAGAACGGCGCGCCCTGCGGGTGCCCGAACAGCACCGAGTGGACCAGCCGCACGATGTCGAGGTTGGCGAGCATGAGGTCGAGCGCGTCCCCGAGCACGCGGACGATGCGGTCGCGCACGCTGCCGGCCTCGGCGAGGCCGGCCTCGAGCAGCGCCTCGAACGTCCGCAGTGCGTCGCCGAGGAGCGCCAGATAGACGCCTTCCTTGCTGCCGAAGTGGTAATAGAGCACCGGCTTGGTCACACCGGCCGCGTCCGTGATCTCGCGCACGGTGGTCGCCGCATACCCCTTGCGGGCGAACAACTCGACGGCCGCGCACAGCAGCCGGTCGCGCACGCCGCCCCCGGGTCCGCAGGTGTTCTCCGTCGCGCTCATCGTTGCCCCCTCGGGGCGTGTGCTGGCAGCCCGCGCACGCTCCGGCCATCTCGATGCGCCACCGGCGGGGCCGGTGGCTACCTACCGGTAAGTATAGCCGGGCTGATTTGTGCCGTCAAGCACTACCGGCCGGTAGGTGACGGGGACGTGTACGTCCACCCGCGTGGCGGGGTTTCCCGGCGGGGGCCGTGCCTTCCTCGCTTTCCCGCTTTCCCCCGGGTTTGACTCCGGCTCGCCGCTGTGGTAAAAATCACGCCCCTTGTTGACAGGGGACGGAGTCCGTATGTACGCGATCGTTGAAGTGGGTGGCAAGCAGCACCGGATCGAGGTCGGGCAGCGCATCGCGGTCGAGCGCGTGTGGCCCGGCGTCGAGCCCGGCAACGAGGTGCTGTTCGACCAGATCCTGCTCGTCCGCGACGACCACCACGTGAAGCTCGGCGACCCGTTCGTGCTCGGGGCTCGCGTCAAGGGTACCCTCCTGCGCGAGTTGCGCGGCGAGAAGGTGGTGATCTTCAAGAAGAAGAAGCGGAAGGGCTACCGCAAGACGCAGGGGCACCGGCAGAACCTCGCCGAGGTGCGCATCGACGCCATCGAGGCGTGAGGAGGCGACATGGCTCACAAGAAGGGGCAGGGCTCGAGCCGGAACGGCCGCGACTCCAACGCACAGCGTCTCGGCGTCAAGCGCGGCGACGGTCAGTTGGTGACGGCGGGCACGATCATCGTGCGCCAGCGCGGCACCCGCTGGAAGCCGGGCGCCGGCGTCGGCCGCGGCGGCGACGACACGCTGTTCGCCAAGGTTGAGGGGCGCATCAAATTCCGCGACCGCGGGCGCCTCGGCCGTTTCGTCCTGATCGAGCCGGCAGCGTAGGGAGGGCGACGCCGCCACCCAATGTTCCTCGACGAGGTTCGCCTCACGGTTCGAGCCGGCGACGGGGGACGCGGGTGTGTGAGCTTCCGCCGCGAGAAGTACGTCCCGCGCGGCGGCCCCAACGGGGGTGACGGCGGCCACGGCGGCGACGTCGTCGTGCGCGCCACCGCCGCCTACGGGACGCTGGCCCACCTGTACGGGCGCCACCTGGTGCGCGCCGGCCGCGGCGAGCACGGCCGCGGCTCCAACCAGACCGGCGCCAGCGGCGCCGACGCCGTCATCGATGTGGCGCCCGGTACCGTCGTGCGCGACCGCGACACCGGCGAGGTGCTCGCCGACCTGGTGAGCGATGGCGCCACCGCGGTGGTCGCGCGCGGCGGCCGCGGCGGCCGCGGCAACCAGCACTTCGCCACCCCGACGCGCCAGGCGCCGCGCTTCGCGGAGCCCGGCGGCGAGGGCGAGGAGCGCCGCATCCAGCTCGAGCTCAAGCTGATCGCCGACGTCGGCCTCGTTGGGCTGCCGAACGCGGGCAAGTCGACGCTGATCTCGCGGGTGTCGGCAGCCCGCCCGAAGATCGCCGACTACCCGTTCACCACCCTGGTGCCGCACCTCGGCGTCGTCGTCCGCGACGGCGGCGAGCGCTCGCTGGTGTTCGCCGACATCCCCGGGCTGATCGAGGGCGCGCACGCCGGCGCCGGCCTCGGCCACCGCTTCCTGCGCCACGTCGAGCGCTGCCGCGTGCTGCTGCACCTGGTCGATCTCGCCGGGGAGGACGGGGTGGGCGAACAGGTCGAGGTCGTCCGCAGGGAGCTCGAGCTGCACGAGCCGGCGCTGCTGGGGCGCGCCGCCGTGCTGGTCGGCACCAAGCTCGACGCGATCAGCGACCGTGGCCGCCTCGACGAACTCGCCGGGCTGGGTCGCACCCTCGGCGCGCCGGCGGTGGCCGTCTCGGCGGTCAGCGGCGAGGGGCTCGATGCGATGCTCGAGCTGGTGTTCGCTTTGGCGGCGCCGCGATGAGGAGGACGGGCATCCTCGGCGGTACCTTCGACCCGGTGCACATCGGGCACCTGCGGCCGGCGGCGCACGCCGTCGCGGCGCTCGGGCTCGACGAGCTCGTGCTCGTGCCGGCTGGCCACCCGCCGCACAAGGTCGGCGAGCCGCGGACGCCGTTCGCGCACCGCTTCGCGATGCTCGCGCTCGCGGTCCAGGACGACGACCGCTGCCTCGTCTCCGACGTCGAGGCGGAGCGCCCGGGCCCGACCTACACCTTCGACACGCTCGCGGCGCTCGCGGCGGCACGGCCGGGCGAGCGGCTGTACTTCCTCATGGGTTCCGACTCGTTCGCGGAGATCGCCACCTGGCACCGCTGGGACGAGCTGCTGTCGCTCGCCGACCTGGTGGTGCTGCGGCGTCCGGGGGCGTGGGGCGACGAGCTGCTCGCCGGCGCGCCATCGGAGCTGCTGCCGGCCGTCGCTGCGGCGACCGCGGGCGGAGCCGGCGACGACCCTGCGCACAGGATCCACCTGCTCGACGGCGGATCGTACGCGGTCTCGGCGACTGAGCTGCGGCGCCGTCTCGCCGCCGGCGAAACGGTCGGGGACGCGGTTCCGGCAGCCGTGCGGCGCTACATCGACAAGCACCGCCTGTACGGGCGTGGCGGGAAGGGCGCGGATGGACGCTAGGGTGGCCGAGGGGTTGCGCGCGGTGGGCGCCGCGCTCGAGAACAAGAAGGCGTTCGCGCTGCTGGCGCTCGACGTCTCCGCCCGCACCTCGATCGCGGACACGTTCGTGATCTGCTCGGTGGGGTCGAGCCGGCAGGCGCAGGCGGTCGCGGACGAGGTCGGCCGCGCCCTCGCGGCGCTCGGCCGCAGGGCGCTCTCCGTCGAGGGGTATCAGCAGGGGACGTGGGTGCTGCTCGACTACGGCGACCTCGTCGTCCACGTCTTCCTCGAGGAGCGGCGCGAGCACTACGCGCTCGAGCGCCTGTGGGGCGATGCGCCGGACGTCACGGCGCTGCTGCGTGACGGGGGCGCGTGAAGCCGCTGTTCGCCAGCCGCAACCGCGAGGCCGCGGCGCTGGCGGCGACGCTCGCCCGCCTCGGCAACACCGCGCTCCCGATCCTCCTCGAGGGCGAGACCGGCACCGGCAAGACGTTCGCCGCGCGGGCGATCCACCGGCGCAGCCGGCCCGGCGCGCCGCTGGTCACCATCGACTGCGGCGCCATCCCCGACTCGCTCTTTGCTGCCGAGCTGTTCGGCCATCGCGCCGGCGCCTTCACCGACGCCACGCGGGCCCGCGAGGGGTGGCTGGCGCGCGCCGGCGCCGGTACCGTCGTGCTCGAGCGGGTCGACGCGCTGTCGCCGGCCGGCCAGGTGGCGCTGCTGCGCGTGCTCGAGGAGCGCATCTTCTTTCCAGTCGGCGCCGGCACCCCGCGCCGCCTCGACGCGCGCGTGCTGGCGACCGCCTCCGCCGGCCTCGACGAGCGCGTGGGCTCGGGCGCGTTCCGCGCCGACCTCTACCACCGGCTGGCCGGGATGCACGCGCGTCTGCCGGCGCTGCGCCGCCGGCCGGAGGACATCGTGCCGTTCGCCCGCGCCACCGCGCGGGCGGTCGGCCGGCGCAGCGGCGCGCCGCGCGCGCTCACCGCCGAGGCCGAGGCGGTCCTTGCCGCCTTTCCCTGGCCGGGCAACTTCCGCGAGCTGGCGACCACGATCGAGCGCGCCTGTCTGGCGGCCGCCGCAGGTCCGATCGGGGTGGCGGACCTCGCGCTGCCGGCCGCGGCGTGGCCGGAGGTCGCCGAGGCGGCCGCAACGCGAGCGCTGACCGCCGCCGCCGCGACCCGCCTGTACGCGCTGCTGGTGCTCGGCAGCCACGGCGGCAACGTCTCGCGCGCCGCAGGCGCCCTCGGGGTGTCGCGGCGGACGCTGATCCGCTGGCGGCGGCAGCGGTGAACGGCATCGTTGTGCTGTGGACGGGCCGCCCGGCGCCGCGCGCCGTCAGCGAGCTCGCGGAGGAGTACGCCGGCCGCATCGCCCGCCTGATGCCGTTTTGCGAGGTGCGCCTGCGCCCGCAGGACGGGCGCGACGGCGACCCCGGCCGCGCGCGCCGGCGCGAGGCGGCGCGCGTCCGGGAATATCTCAAGCCCGGTGACGCGCTTATCGTCATCGACGAGCGCGGCCGCCAGCTCTCCAGCGGCGAGCTCTCGCGGCGGTTGTCGGCGCGCCTCGCCGCCGGGCGCGTGGTTCTCGTGGTGGGCTCGGACCTAGGGGTCGACGAGGCGTTGCGGGAGGAGGCGGCGGAGGTGTGGGCGCTGTCGCGGTTGACGTTGCCGCACCTGCTGGCACGGGTGGTGCTCCTGGAGCAGCTCTACCGGGGGCTCGACATCGCGGCCGGGGGCCGCTACCACCGCTCCTGAGCGGCTGCCCGCGGGAGGTCGCGAGACCTCCCCTCAGGAGATAGCCCGGCAGCGACGCCGGCGCGGAGGGG
>CAZQLL010000060.1:0-17509 GCA_964594125.1 uncultured Thermoanaerobaculia bacterium
ACCTCGCCTTACGCTTCAGAAGGACGTCTCGCGGCCTGGGAACTTCGGGCTAGTGTCGCGTCTGGGGATTTCGTTGCTCATCGCAACGGACGCGACACGCGGGTGGGGGTCCGGGGGAGGCGGCGCGCCGCCTCCCCGGTAGGGCACGCGGGGAGGGCACGCCGCTTGCGCGGCCGAAGGCCGCATCTGCAAGCGGCGTGGCCTTCCCCGCGAAGTGTCCCGGCCCGCTCCATTGAGCAACGTATCTGCGGGACGGGACACTAGGCTGGGTGGCACGGTCGCCTGGAGGAGCCGGCCTAAAGGTGACAGGTGACAGTAGGGGCGCGACATCGACGTACCCGGGCGTTCCACGATGCTCCGGCCAGGAAGGGCACGGGCCAAGTGCCCGCACCACGGCGGCGAGTGGGTGTAGTCGTGCGGGCGGACGGCGCGCGCCGTCAGCCGCCGGAGCGGTCGAGGCCGGCGAGCGCGTCGCGGGCGGCGGCCTGCTGTGCGGCGCGCTTCGAGGAGCCTTCGCCGCGGCCGGCGGGACGGCCGTCGAACTCCACCTCGTAGACGTAGACGAGCGCGTGCGCGGGGCCGCGCGTATCGACCTGGCGGTAGACGGGCAGCGGCATGCCGAGCCGCTGTGCCATCTCCTGCAGCGTCGACTTCGGCTCCTCGAACGGCAGGCGCTCGGGCTCGAGATCATCCATCAATGGCAGCCACAACCGCCGCACGACGGCGCGGAAGGTGCGCCAGCCGCCGTCGAGCAGCACCGCGCCGAGCACCGCCTCGAGCGCGTCGGCGAGCAGCGACGCGCCGGGGTGGCGCCTTTCGAGGCCACCTGAGAGGTCGAGCGCGTCGGGCACGCCGAGCGAGTCTGCCAGGCGTGCGAGCGTGCTCTCGCGCACCAGGGCGGCACGCGCGCGGGTGAGCTGCCCCTCGCTCGCCCGCGGCCAGCGGTCGAACAGCAGCGCCGCGACGGCGTGCGAGAGCGCCGCGTCGCCGAGGAACTCGAGGCGCTCCTGCGACGCCGCTCCCTGCTCGTGGGCGGCCGAGCGGTGGCGCAGCGCCTCGGCCAGCAGCTCGCGGGCCGCGAAGCGGTGGCCGAGCGCGGTCTCGAGCGCGCCGACGGCGTCGGTGCGGTCGCTCATCGTCACTCGCCCCGCGGCAGCCATGCGAGCGCCGTCCGGCGCACCGTGATGTCCTTGCGTGCCGGCGTCAGGCGCAGCGTCTCGACGCCGCCGCCGGCGCCGGTCTCGGCGAGCGTCGCCAGCTCCCGCTCGAGCTCCTCCGCCAGGCGCCGCTTCTCCTCCTCGAGCTGTGCGATCGTCTGCTTCGACTCCTCGACGTTCGCCGCGGCACGGTCGGCCATGCGGTCCTTGGTACCGTAGGTGCGCGCCGTCGAGGCGCCGCGGCGCGCCAGCGAGCCGAGACCGCCGCGCCGGCCGAACAGCGCGCCGAGCACCGCCTCGCCGATGCCGGTGGCGACGGCCATCGTCTTCTCGCGCGAGCGCGCCGCCGCTTCGCGCTCGTTGTCGGCGAGCTCGAGCCGCTCCTTGGCGAGCTTGTCGTCGAGGCGGCGCAGCTTCTCCTCGTAACGGCGGCGGACCTCGGCCTCCTTGCCGGCGCCCGCCGGCGCCGCGCGCCGACAGCGCTCCTCGAACAGCGACAGCGGCTCGCCCTCCTCCTGCACGAGACCGAGCGTGCGGTGCCACGCCACCTCGAGCGCGCGGCTGTCCATCTCGGCGGCGAACGCCTTGCCGGCCTCCCTGAGCGCCGCCGTAACGCCGCCCGGCAGCGGCTCCAGCGCCGCGCCCTCAGGCGCCTCGACCGCGAGCGCGGTGCCGTCGATCGGGCGCAGCTGCTCCCACGCGACGCGGCCGCCCGCGAACGGCGCCGACCACCACCCGGCGATCCGCCGCTCGATCGCCGGCGACGGCTTGCGGTAGACGACCTCGGCCTCGAGCGCGACGTGCGGCGCGAGGCGCGCGCCGCGGCCGTAGAGCTGCTCGACGCCGGGCAGCGCCGCCGGGGCCGGCGCGGCGGCGCCCACGGGTGCCGCCGTGGCGGTAGGCGCCGTGGGCGCCGCCGCCGCGACCAGGGGTTTCAGCTCAGGAAGCGCCAGCGGTCCGCGCAGGTACGACATCGCCCAGCGCGAGGCGATCACGCGCGGCGCGCCGACGCGCGCGCCGGCGAGCAGGAACTGGCGCTGCTGCAGGCCGGCGACGGTCTCGCTCGCCCTCTCGTCGCGGACGTCGAGCCCCTCGAGGGCGCGCCGGCGGTCGTTCTCGGTGTCGAGGCGGCCGACGAGCTTCAGCCCGATGTTGCCGAGCGCCTTGTAGTCGAGGTCGACCGGGTTCTGGGTAGCGAGCAGCACGCCGGCGCCGAACGCCCGACCCTGCTTGAGCAGGGTGAGCAGCGGCGGCTTGGTCGGCGGCATCGCGGTGGGCGGCAGGATCCCCTGCACCTCGTCGAGGTAGAGCAGCACGCGCAGCGCGTCGCTGCCGGGCTGCGAGCGCACCCACGAGAGCAGCGTCGAGGCGAGCAGCGTGAGGAACGAGAGGCGCTCGCGGTCGGCGAGGTGGGCGAGGTAGAGGATCGTCGCGCGCGGAGCGCCGGGCGAGCCGATCAGCTCCTCGATCGCGAGCGGCACGCCGCGCGTCCAGGCGCCGAACGCCGGGCTCGCCAGCACGGTGTTGAACGCCAGCAGCAGCTCCTGGCGCTCGCGCCGCGGGTAGAACGACTCCGCGTCGAGCACACCGAACTGCGGCACCGGCGGGTCGGCGATCTGCTTGACCAGGTCGGACAGGGACAGCTCCCGCCGCTGCCGCCACGCTGCGTCGAGCAGCGTCGCGACCAGCACGTGGTCGCGGTCGGAGAGCGGGTCGCCGCCGCGGCCGACCAGCGCCAGCAGGCCGGCGGCGGTGCCGTCGAGGCAGGCGCGGGCGCCGTCGGGGTCGGCGTCGGGGTCGTAGTTCGGCGGCGGCGCCAGCGCCGGCAGCAGGCTCACCGGCGCCAGCCCCGAGCCGGGGATGAGCAGGCGCCAGGCGACGCCGTCGCGCACCGCGCGGATGTCGCCCTCACCGAGCCCCGACTTCGCCAGGCCCTCGCGCCACTTCGCCGCGACGGCGGCCGCCGCCGCGTCGCGGTCGCCCGCCGCCTGGGCGGCGGGCAGCCACGGCGCGAAGTCGGCCGGCGCGAGGGCGGGGAAGGTGAGCAGCAGGTTGGTCATGTCGCCCTTGAGGTCGCAGATCACCAGCGGCACGCCGTGGCGGGCGAGCTCCTCGAGCAGGACGATCGCCAGGCCGGTCTTGCCCGACCCGGTCATCCCGAGGATCACCCCGTGCGTGGTCAGCACGTCGCGGTCGAGCGCCACCCGCTCCGGCGCCGCCGCCGCCGTCGTCCCGATCACCAGCTCAACCTTCATCGCCGCCTCTCCTCTCCCGCGCGCGCCACAGCGTCTCGCCGCCGCGCCGCACCCGGCGCAGGCGATGGTACGGAATGAACGTGCCGCCCGCGAGCGTCATGCCGGCCGGCAGGATCTCCACCACGTCGGCGAACGCCGCCGACTCGCAGCGCTCGCCCTCCTCGCCGCGCGTCACGTACTCGAGCGCGGCCGCCGCACCGTCCTCGCCCGCATCCCAGCGCAGCCGGTTGAGCACCTCCCGCACCGTCCGCTCGTTCACATCGCCATTCTATGCACCCGACCCGCGCACGGTGTTATACGCTCATCTTACAAAGCGAGCGTATAATGATTCCATGCCGCTGGATCGCCTGCCGGAGGCCGTCGGCACGATGTACGCCGAGCTGCTCGACCAGGCGCTCGCTTACGAGCGTGCCGCCGGCCTCGAGGGCGCCATCCCTGGCGGGCTCGTTGAGAAGCAGGTGCGTGGCCGGACCTACCTGTACTGGCAGGTTCGCGGCGGCGGCCGCACGCTCCAGCGCTACCTCGGACCCGACACGCCGGAGCTCCGCGAGGACGTGCGGCGCACGATCGAGCGGCGCCGCGACCTCGCCGCCGATCGCGAGATGCTCGCCCGCCTCGCCGCGATGGTCGCGCAGGGAGGCGGCCTGCGCGAGGAGGCCGGCCCGGCTGAGGTGCTCCGTCTGCTGGCCGACCTCGGCCTCTTTCGGCGCGGCGCAGTCGTCGTCGGTACCCAGGCGTACCGCGCCTATGGAAACATGCTCGGCGTGCGCTTCCCGGCGCAGGCGCTGCGGACACAGGACGTCGATATCGCGCCGCCGCTCGCCATCTCGATCGCGGCAGCCGCCGAGCCGGCGCCGGACGCGGAGAGGAGGCTGGCGGCTCTCGGCCTCCTGCCGGTTCCCGGGCTCGACCCGCGCCGCCCGTCGACGTCGTTCTCCGTGCGCGGTCGGGAGCTGCGCGTCGACTTCCTGACGCCGGCTCGCGGCGGCCGCGAGGACGAGCCGGTCCGACTCCCTTCGCTCGGGGTCGCGGCGCAGCCGCTTCAGTTGCTCGGCTACCTCATCGAGGCGCCGGCGCCGGCGGTGATGCTGGCGCGGCGGCCGGCGCTGCTGCGCGTTCCGCGCCCGGGGCGCTTCGCGCTGCACAAGCTGTGGACGGCGGCACAGAGGCCGGTCGCGGAGCAGGCCAAGGCGCAGAAGGACCGCCGGCAGGCACATTCACTCCTCGAGGTGCTCGCCGCCGACCGTCCTGACGACGTCTACGAGGCGCTCGCAGCGCTCGCGTCTCACCGGCGCGCCCGCACGGTCGTCGCTCGCGAGCTGGCCAGGATCCAGTCGGAGGCCGTGGCCGAGCTCCTGCGGGAGATGACGGTGCCGCCCGTCGCTTGACGGGAGGCCAGCGGGCCACCACACTCCCGCGCCGTGGACAAGTTCCGTATTCACGGCGGGCGGCGGCTGCGCGGCGAGGTCCGGGTGTCGGGGGCGAAAAACGCCGCGTTGCCGTGTCTGGCGGCGGCGCTGCTCACCGAGCAGCCGGTGGTGCTCGAGAACCTGCCGCGGGTGCGCGACATCGTCACCATGGAGAAGGTGCTGGCGGCGCTCGGTGAGTCGTGCGTCGAGCGCGATGGCGAGACCACCGTGGTGGCCGGCGGCGGCGGCGCGTTCCACGCGCCGTACGAGCTGGTGCGCACGATGCGCGCCTCGGTGCTGGCGCTCGGGCCGCTGCTGGCGCGCCGGCGGCGCGCCCGCGTGGCGCTGCCCGGCGGGTGCGCGATCGGCGCCCGCCCGGTCGACCTCCACCTCGCCGCGCTCGCGCGCCTGGGCGCCGAGCTGCGCGTCGAGCACGGCGACGTCGTCGCCGAGGCGCCGCGCGGGCTGTCCGGCGCCGACATCGAGTTCGCCCGCGTCACCGTGACCGGCACCGAGAACGTGCTGATGGCCGCGACGCTGGCGCGCGGCCGCTCGGTGCTGCGCAACAGCGCGCGCGAGCCCGAGGTCGGCGACCTCGCGGCGCTGCTCGTCGCGATGGGCGCCCGCATCGAGGGGATCGGGACCGACACCCTGGTCGTCGAGGGCGTGGAGGAGCTCGGCGGCGCCCGCCACGCCGTCATCCCCGACCGCGTCGAAGCCGGCACCTGGGCGATCGCCGCGCTGCTCGCCGGCGACGGCGTGCGCGTCGCCGGCTGCGAGCCGGCGCACCTCGCCGCGCTGCTCGCGGTGCTCGGCAAGGCAGGCGCGCGCGTCGACGCCGGCGCCGACCACCTCTTCGTCCACCCGCCGGCAACGACCCTGCAACCGGTGTCCGTCACCACTGCCGAGTACCCCGGCTTCGCCACCGACCTGCAGGCGCAGTACGTCGCGCTCGCGACCCAGCTTTCGGGCGCCTGCACGGTCACCGAGGCGATCTTCGAGAACCGCTTCCAGCACGTGCTCGAGCTCAAGCGCATGGGCGCGCGCATCGAGGTCGCCGGCCGCACGGCGACGATCTCCGGTCCGGCGCCGCTCGAGGGCACGATCGTGATGGCCTCCGACCTGCGCGCCTCGGCGGCGCTCGTGCTCGCCGCCCTGGTCGCCCAGGGCGAGACGGTGATCGACCGCATCTACCACCTCGACCGCGGCTACGAGCGCATGGAGGTCAAGCTCGCCGCCCTCGGCGCCGAGATCGAGCGCTTCAACCCGGGGCCGTACAGGTAGGAGCGGCCTCCCCGCCGAGATCCGGCAGCGGCCACGTCGCGTCCCCACGGCATCCCGGCCGCGGTCCGGCACCCGGGAGGACCGGATGTCGGCGGGGCTCTTTGACATCAGCGCATCACGGAACGTGTGCTCTGATGCATGAGGACGACGCTCACCCTCGACGACGACGTGGCCGCGAAGCTGAACGAGCTGCGACGAGCGGAGAACCGTGACCTCAAGAGCCTGGTCAACGAGGCTCTGCGGCAGGGCCTGGCTCAGCGCGGTCGGCGGCCGCGGCGTGGTCGGACGCGCACGCGCGCGGTGTCTCTCGGCCGCTGCAAGGTCGCCTCGATCGACAACGTCGCCGACGTGCTGGCGATCGCCTGAGGCGACCTGCGCCGATGACGGGGGGCGACGCCCACCTCGCGGCGCTCGCGGTCGAGCTCGGCCTGGCGCACTGCTCGGCCGACGGTGACTTCGCGCGTTTCCCGGGCCTGCGCTTCGACCCCCTTTGCGCCCCGGTGACGTCAGCCCGTCACATCGCACGCTCTGTCCCTGCCCATCTCCCAGCGGCAGGGACCCTGGGCACACCCGGGCTCACAACTCGCGCTCACCAGACTTGACCCCCCCCCCACGATCTGTGTTATCAGTATCATCAGGGGGATTCGACATGAGACAGAAGTCGTATCTTGCGTGTTCTATCCTCATCTTCGTGTTGGTGTCTGGCGGAAACGCTCTCGCTCAGGGCAATGCACCGCCTCTCGAGTACGATGACTGGATCCCGATCGACTCTCTCTACTGCCTTATGGTCGGGTGCAGCTACTCGAGCTGCGCCAGCGGCTGCGCCGCCTGCTGCAACCACGGTTTGTTTGGAAGCGCGTGCTGTGACGCGGAGGGGCCGGGCAAGTGCGGCTGCACCACCAGCACGACCATCTACTCGGCCTGCTTCCTTGACGGCTCGTACTGCGAGGGCGTCACGGTCACTCCTTAGGTCGAGAGCATGAGCACACGCGCAGGCATCGTCGTGGCCCTGCTGGCGGCCTCGGAGGGTTGGTCTCACGCGTTGCGTGTCGAAGCCGTCTTCAAGGGGAACGGCTCGCCAGCGGCCGCGGAGGTCGCCATCGATATTCGCTCGACCGCGCCGGGGATCGCTCCGTGCCACACGGTGGTCAAGGGTGACGCCCCCGCAGAGATCGAAGCGCCTGGCAAGGGACCCTGGCTCGTCCAGGCCTCAGCGTTCGGATACTGGGCCGACCGCATCGTCGTACCCGCCGACGCGAACGGCGTGCAGGTCGCGTTGTGGCCGACCGGAACCGTTGAGGGTACCGTCCTCCATCCAGGCGGCGAACCGACTCCGAAGGGGCTTTCCGTTCGCTTCCTCGCCGCTGCCGCGACCGACCCTCGGAGCGCTCCATCCGGTTCGATCGACTGCGCTGCGGCCGGGGATGATGGCCGATTCGCTTGCAGCGTGCCAGCCGGGCGGTGGAACTTGAGACTTCGGTTCAGCGGTTTCGCGTCGCGCTTTCTCTGGGACGTGACCGTGCCGCCAGGTGGCGCATGCGAAGCCGGCAGGTGGGCGCTCCGGCGCGGCGCATCGGTAGTCGGCGAGGTTGTGGGCGAGCGATCAGGGTCAGCGGTCGAGGGCGCCACGATCCGTCTGACGCCGACCTTGGGCGGACCGTCAGGCGGGCCCGCGGTCGACGGGCGTGCAGGCGAGCTTGCACTCACCGCAACGACCGACGCAAGAGGGCGTTTCGCCTTCCTTGGTGTCCCTGCTGGATCTTACGTCCTGACGGGTCGCAAGGGCGAGCTGGCAGCGGCGCCCCGGTTCTTGATTCCTGTCGCCGAAGGAGCTGAGACCGAGATCGACAGGCCGCTCGTGCTTGCCGAGGCACTCGACTTGACGGTCGAGGTCGAGCCGAAGGTCGATCCCGGCGGCCGCCCATGGGTACTCGACCTTTCCGTCAAGGGCCAGGGGTTGCAGTCGTACGAGCCTGTCGAGAGCGCGACACTACCCGAGCTCGGCATCTGGGTGCGGCGAGGGCTCGCCGCGGGAGATTACGCGCTTCGCCTTTCGGACGAAGGCGGCTCGCGGTGGGCCTGGAAGGAGTTCTCGCTCTCGCCATCTGCAACCGCTGTTGCGTTCCAAGTTCCGGCGGTGCCCGTTCGCGGCACTGTGAGGCTCGGGAAGAATCCCATTCCGGCGGCGCTGGCGTTCGGTGGCGCGACCGGGACCATCAGGGTGACATTCCACGCGGACGAAGACGGAACGTTCTCCGGCTATCTGCCCCGTGAAGGCCACTGGAAGGTAGTCGTCGCGGTCCGTGGGATGCGTCTGTTCCGCGAGATCGGCAAGGTAGAGGTCCGCCGCCGACCCGAAGAGCGTGAGGCAGTGCTCGACATCGACCTTCCCGACACAGCGGTGCACGTCCAGGTCGTCGACGAGCGGCGTGAGCCTGTCGGGCACGCGAAGATCAACGTCGACGATCTCGTCCGGCGGGAATCGCTCTTTGGGATTCCTGCCGACCGCTCGGGCCGCTTCGTCTTTCGCGGCGTTGGGCCCGGACCTGTTCGCTTCGAGGCCACCAGCGGCGACCTGTCATCCGAGGCGGTGACCTTTGACATCGAGGAGAGCGCGGCCGCGCCCCAGGAGCTGCAACTCGTCGTCTCCGAAAGGCTGAGACTCGAGGGTACAGTCCGCAGCCCGGCGGGCCCGGTCTTCGGCGCCCAGATCTCGCAGCTCGCCGCAGGCGAGATCCTGTCTCGTCCTGCGATCACAGGTGTCGACGGGAAGTTCACGCTTCGCTTCCCACCCCGGACCTCGGCCGCCCGACTGGTGGTCATGTCGCCCGGATTCGCCCTGCGAGCGTTCGCAGTGCGCCTCGGACCTGCAGAACCGATCGAGGTTGCAGTAGACCAGTTCGGCGGTCGGCTTGTCGTGGTCCTGCCGGCCGTATTGGAAGACCTTCTCGAGTCCAGGCAGCTCCTCATCTTCCACGCCGGGGGTGTCTTGTGGCCGGCGATCCTCGATACTTGGAAGAGCATTTCAGGTGCAGCCGAGTGGGAACCGAACACGATCGTCGTAGAGAACGCAGAAGCGGGCGACTACGTCGCGTGTCTGGTCCCCCATGCGCTTGCTCTGTCTGCTGCCGAGGGCACCTGGTCACCACCGACGATGGCATGCGGGCGAGCCGTCCTCCCGCCCCTAGGAGAGGCGGTGCTTCGGATTCCCGCAGTGTCGAAGCCGCAACAGTGACAAACACGCTCGGCGAGAAGGCGGGACCGGGGAGCCTCGAATCCCCAGCCTCGCCTCCGAGCATCCCCATGGTCTGAGACGAGCCTGGATCGGACTGCCATCCGGCCGCACGCCCGACTTCCCTGCGCCACTCTCGCGCACCGCCTCACGCTGCTTGCTATTCTGGAGTGTATGGACCGCTGCATCTTCTGCCGCATCGCGGCCGGCGAGGCGCCGGCCGACATCGTGCTCACCGACGACGAGGCGGTCGTCTTCCGCGACCTCCACCCGCAGGCGCCGACGCACCTGCTGGTGATCCCGCGCCGGCACGTGACCTCGCTGGCGCACGCGGCGCCGGAGGACGAGGCGCTGCTCGGCCGGCTGCTCGCGCTCGCTGCCGAGGCGGCGCGCCGCTGCGGGATCGCCGAGGGCGGCTACCGGGTGATCACCAACTCCGGCGCCGGCGCCGGCCAGAGCGTCTTCCACATCCACCTCCACGTGCTCGGCGGGCGGCGCTTCTCCTGGCCGCCGGGATGAACCCCCCCACCGCCGACATGCCGGCGCTGGCCGCGGCGGTGCGCGGCGGCCGGTGGGCCGAGGTTCGGGCGGCGGCCGCAGCCGTGCCGGCGCCGCTGCCGCCCGCGGTGGCGCTGGTGGCGGCGCGCGCCGCGGCGCACACCGGCGCCGGCGCAGAGGCGCTGGCGCTGCTGCGCGAGGCGCTGCCGCGCGCCGGCGAGCTGGCGGCGGCGCTGCGCCTGGAGGCCGGTGCGATCGCGCTGGAGCGCGGCGAGACGCCGTGGCCGTGGGTGTACGAGCTGACGAAAAGCGGCGTGCCGGCGGCGCACCGGCGCGCGGCCGGCGAGCTGCTGCGCCGCTCGTGGCGGCAGCTTCCGGCGGCGGCGCTGCGCCGGCAGCAGCACGGCGCGCCGCTGCCGCGCGCGCTCCGGCGCGACCTCGACGCGACGCTCGCGGTGCGCACCGGCGACCGCGCGGCGGCGATCAGACTGCTGCGCGAGGGGCGCGGCGACGAGCCCGCCGCCCGCACTGCGTTCTGGCTCGCCGGACAGGCCGACCTGAGCGCGGGCGTGCGCCTGCACGCCGGCGAGGCGCTGCTCGCCGCCGGGTTCTGGAGCGAGGCCGAGGCGCTGCTCGCCGCGCCCGCCGACGGACTCCCCGCCCACCTCGAGGGGCGCCTGGCGTACCTGCGCGGACGTGCCGCCTGGCGCACCGGCAAGCTGCCGGCGGCGGCGGCGCTGTTCGACCGGGCGCTCGCCCTCGCGGTCTCCCCGGAGGAGCGCTTCAACGCCGCGGTGCAGCGTGCGCGCGTCGCCGAGCGCCTCGGCGACGCGCCGGCGGCGCTGCCGCTGTGGGACGCCGCCCGCCGGGCGGCGCCGCAGGAGGTCGAGGGGTGGGACGGCGGCGCCCGCGCGCGCGCTCGGCTCGGACGCGGCGCGGAGGCGGTGGCGCTCGCGGCCGCGGCGCCGCCCAAGGTGCTGCGGGTGGCCGGCCCGCGGCTGGCGGCGCTGCTCATGGCGCGCGGCGAGCTCGAGCTGGCGGGCGCGCTGCTCACCCGGCTGCCGGTGCGGCTGCCGGCGAAGCGGACGCTGGCGTTCGCGCTCGCCGTGCGGCGCGGCGACGCGGCCGCGGTCCGCGCGGCCGCGCGCGAGGTGCTCGCGGACCGCAGCGCCGGCGAGTGGCGCTCGCTGGTGCTCGCGGCGCTGCCCGGCGCCGTGAGTGCGCCCGCCGGCGCGCCGCCGGCGACGCGCGACCCGGCGGCGCTCGCCGCTACCGCCGTCGACCTCGGCGCGCCGGCGGCGCGGGAACGCCTCGCCGCGGCGCTCGCCGCCGACTCGGCGTGGAGCGCGATCGCGGCGGGGAGCGAACCGGCCGCACCCGAGTGGAGCGGTCCCGCCCGCGCGCTCGCCGACGCCGGCCTCGGCGCCGAGGCCGCGGCGCTGTACGCCCCGCGCTTCCCCGCCGCGACGCCGGCGGAGCTGGCGTGGAGCGCCGCGACGCTGGCGGCGTGGGGCAACGGCCCGGCGGCGCTCTCGGCGGGGGAGCGGTTGCTCGCGGCGCTCGGCGACTTGCCGCCGGCGCTCGTTCCCGACGCGGTGCTGCGCCGCGCGCTGCCGCCGGAGCTGACCGCGGGGTGCCGCGCCGCGGCTGAGGCCGCGGCGGTGCCGCCGGCGTGGCTGGCGGGGATCGTGCGGCGCGAGTCGCGCTTCGACGCCGGCGCCCGCTCGCGCGCGGGCGCGCTCGGGATCGCCCAGGTGGTTCCGGAGACCGCGCGGCGCCTCGGCGCTGCGCCGGAGGAGTTGCTCGACTCCGATCGTTCGCTGTCGTTGGCGGCGCGCGAGGTGGCGCGCATCTCCCTCCGCTTCGGAGCGCGCCTGCCGGTCGTCGCCGCCGCCTACAACGCCGGCGACGAGGTCGTCGCGGCGTGGCTCGCGGCGCTCGGCGACGGCGCCGACGACCTCGTGTTCGCCGCCGCGGTGCCGTACCGCGAGACCGCCGACTACGTGCTCGCCGTCGCCGAGGGCGCGGCGCTCGCGCGTCACCTCGAGTAGCGGACGACGCTCCCGCGCGCCTCCAGCTCGGCGGTCCAGCGGCGCACCTCGGCGTCGAGCTTGCGCTCGCGTAGCAGCGCCTCGACCTCGGCGCGCACCGCCGCCAGCTCGGGCACCGGCTTTCCCTGTGCGGCGAGCGCCGGCGCCAGCTCGCTCTTCCAAACGTCCTCGACCTCCCGCGGGGTGGGGCGCGCGAACGGCCCGAAACGCGTCGCCGCGTACGATTCCACCACCGCGGCGCGCCGCACCAGGTCGCGCAGCGTCTCCTCGGGGAGCCCGATCGCGGCCAGGCGCGCGGCCAGCGCCTCCCCGCCGCCGGCGCGCGTCACGACGCCGCGCCACGCCGCATCCAGGTCCACCTGAACGCGCTCGGTGAGCGCCGCCGCCTCGAGGTCCTGCCAGCGGAGCTGGAGCGCGACCAGCGCGTCGAGCACCGCCCGGCGGTAGTCGGCGTCGCCTTCGTCGACGCCGCGCGGGACGAGGCCGGCCACCTCGGCCAGCTCGACGTCGGAGAGGAGCACGGGGACGCCGTTGACCAGCGCGAGCACGCGCTCCACCTCGACCCCGGAGGCCAGCGCGAACGCCAGGAGGAGCCCCGCCATTGGCGCATGGTACACTGCCCGAGGAGGTTCCGTGACAGGAGCGACGCGTCCCTCCGGCGAGCTGCTGGTGGCGCTGGCGCAGATCGCCACCAGCCCTGCCCAGCTTTCCCGCAACCTCGCACGCCACATCGAGATGACGGAGCGCGCGATCGCCGCCGGCGCCGACCTCGTGGTGTTCCCCGAGCTGTCGCTGTCCGGCTACCTGCTGGCGCACGGCGTCGCCGAGCAGGCGCTCGCCGCCGGTGACGCGCGCCTGGGGCCGCTTCGCGACCTCTCCCGGCGCATCGCGATCGTGGTCGGCGTGCCGCTGCGCGAGGCGGCGGGCGGGATCTCCAACGCCGCGCTGCTGCTCGCGGGCGGTGAGGTGCGCGGCATCCACCGCAAGCTCTACCTGCCGACGTACGGCATGTTCGACGAAGGGCGCTACTTCATCCCCGGCGCGGCGCTGGCGCCCCTGGAATGCCCGCTCGGCCGCTTCGGCGTGCTGATCTGCGAGGACGCCTGGCACCTGTCGACGAGCGTGATCCTCGCCCATCAGGGGGTGGACGCGCTGATCGTGATCGCCGGCGGCCCCACCGAGCTCGACCTCGGCGGCGAGCCGGCCGGCGCCCGCCGCTGGCAGTGGATCGTCGGCGCCACGGCGATCACCTCCGTGACGCCGGTGTTCTTCGTCAACCGCTGCGGGTGGGAGGAGGGGATCCTGTTCGGCGGCGGCTCGCGCGCGGTCGACGGGCAGGGCCGCGAGCTCGCACCGCCCGCCCCGGCGCTGGAGGAGACGCTGGTGCTCGCCACGCTGTCGCGGCCGGCCGCGGCGCACGCGCGCACCTTCACGCCGATCGTGGCCGCCGAGCGCTTCGACCTCTGGCGGGCGCTGCTGGAGTCGCGCCGTGCGTGAGCTGCCGCGCGTCAACAGCGGGCTGCTCGCCGACGCCCTGCGCGCGTTCCTCGCCGGCGAGCTGCGCATCACCGGACTCGCGGGCTACGTCGTCGGCCTCTCCGGGGGCCTCGACTCGGCGGTCTCGGCGGCGCTCGCCGCCGGGGCCGTGGGGCCGGAGCGGGTGCGCGCACTGGCGCTCCCCGGGCCGACGTCGAGCCCCGAGAGCCTCGCGCACGCCCGCCTGGTCGCGGAGGCGTTCGCGATCCCGCTGGAGGTCGTGGACCTCGCCGCGGCGGCGGAGGCGCTCGCCGCCGCGCTCGGCGCCCGCGACGACCGGCTGCGCTTCGGCAACCTGATGGCGCGGCTGCGCATGGTGGCGCTGTTCGACCGCGCCCGCGCGCTCCCCGGCCTCGTGCTCGGCACATCCAACAAGTCGGAGGTGCTGCTCGGCTACACGACGCTGTTCGGCGACGCCGCCTCCTCGGTGAACCCGCTCGGCGACCTCTGGAAGACGCAGATCTACGCCCTCGGCGAGCACCTCGGCATCCCCGCGCCGCTGCTCGCCAAGGCGCCGACGGCCGACCTCTGGCCCGGCCAGACCGACGCCGGCGAGCTCGGCTTCGACTACCGCGACGCCGACCCGGTGCTGTACTGGCACCACGAGCAGGGGCTGGGACGCGGCGAGCTGGTGGCCGACGGGTTCCCGGAGGTGCTGGTCGACGGCGTGCTGCGCGCCTACCGCCGCAACCGCTTCAAGTGGCGCCCGACGGTGGTGGCGCGCGTCTCGGCCTCCGCCGTCAACGTCGACCGCATCCTCCCGCGCAACCCGGAAGGGTGAGGCCGTGGATCGTGGCTCGCGGTTCGTGGATCGAGAGACCTCATCCGGCACGCAGCAGGGGCCCTCTGGCGTTCGAATTCTCATCCTGAGCTGGGTTACGCCGCGGCGCGGCGGCCGGGCGAGACAGGAAAGCCGCGGGAGGGCCGGCGCCCTCGCCGGCCCGGACTCCGCCCGCGCGGCCGAGGGCGCCCGCGCTCCCGTTCCTGCCGGTTTCCTTGGAAGTGTGGACGACCTGCGCGCAGCACCCAGCCGGCCGCTGTCCGGCCGAGGTTGACTCCGTGCCGGCTTCGAACCGCGAGCCACGAACATCGCACCACGCATCCCCGCCGGGCCACCGCCCGTATTCGGCCGAGGTCGACCCCGCGCCGGCTTCGAACCACGAGCCACGAGCATCGAACCACGCACCCCCGCCGGGCCACCGGCGGGGATGCCTCTTCGTCGTGGCGACGCCGATCGGGACGCTCGGGGACCTGTCGCCGCGCGCACGGGAGGTGCTCGCCGGCGTCGACGCGATCCTCGCCGAGGACACCCGGCACGCCCGCAAGCTCCTCAACCACTTCGCCATCGCGACGCCGGCGCGGGCGTTGCACGAGCACAATGAGGAGCGCGAGACGGCGCGAGTGCTCGCCGAGCTGGCCGCCGGTTCGCGCTTCGCGCTGGTCTCCGACGCCGGCACGCCGCTGCTCGCCGACCCCGGCTTCCGCCTCGTGCGCGGCTGTCGCGCGGCCGGCGTTCCGGTGCTCTCGGTGCCCGGACCGAGCGCGGTCACCGCGGCGCTGGCGGCCTCCGGCCTGCCGCCGTACCCGTTCACCTTCGCCGGCTTCCTGCCGGCGGCGGCGGGCGCGCGGCGGCGGGCGCTCGCGCGGCTCGCCTCGCTCGAGCACACGCTGGTGGTGTTCGTGTCGCCGCACCGCCTGGCCGTCGAGCTGGCGGCGTGCCGCGACGTCCTCGGCGGCGGGCGCGAGGCGGCGCTGCTGACCGAGCTGTCGAAGCTGCACGAGCGCTGGCGCGGCGGCTCGCTCGCCGAGCTGACCGCCGCCGCGGGAGCGCTCGACGCCCGCGGCGAGCACGTGCTGGTGGTGGCGGGCGCGGCGCCGGCGGCGGCCGCCGAGGCCACGGCGGAGGCGGCGCGCTCGGCGCTCGAGTCGGCGCTCGCGACCGGGCTGCCGCTTTCCGAGGCGCGGCGCGCGGCGGCGCGCGCGCTCGGGATCTCGCGGCGCGAGCTCTACGCTCTCCTCGCCGGCGCCGAGCGCTGACGCGCGGCGGGGCGTGCGGGCGGCGCGCCCTTCGCTGCGCCCGCGCGCGGCGCCGTGAGAGCGAGCAGCACCGGCGTCAGCGCCGCCACCGCCTCCGGCGCCCGGGCCCGCTCCGCACCGCAGCGCGCGAGCGCGGTCAGCGCGGTGACGAGCTCGCGCTCGCCGTAGGCGGCGGCGAGGCGGAACGCGCGGTGGCACGGCCACGGCTTGGCCTCGCCGAGCGGCGAATCGCCGGCGGCGGTGATGTCGGCCGCGAGCTGCGTGTGGATCCCCCTCCTGCTCTTGGCGGACCAGTAGACGTTGGAGTACCAGAAGCGCTCGGCGCACTTTCGCGCGTCGAGCTCCTTCTCCAGCCCGCAGCGGCGGGCGTGCCCGCGCATCGCCAGCGCCTGCCTGAGGAGGCGGCCGATCGCGCCGGTGAGCACCGGGCCGACGCCGCCGGGGGCGACCGGCTCACCGCGCCAGTCGAGCAGCACCCCGCCTGCCGCGAGCACGCCGAGCAGGTGCGCGACGGCACGGCGGTCGCGCTCGATGAGCGCGTTCTCGAGGTGCTGCACCGAGCCCTCGCCGGCGCCGGCCTGCAGCCCGACCGCATCGGGCGTGATCTCGCCGCCGGTCTCGAGGCGCACGGCCGCCTGCGCCAGCTCCCGCACCTTGAACCCGTACGCCTCGCACAGCGCGTCGACGACCTCCGGGTCGGCGGCGGCGCGCGGCGCCACCTGGGCGATCACCTCGTGCAGCACGGCGCGCTGCTCACGGCTGACGCGCGTCTGCTCCCACGGCTTCGGCGCCTCGGGCACGGGCAGAAAGCGGACCTCGCCCGCGGCCGCGACGGCGTCCGCGAGTGCCCCTTTCGGCGGCTGGTTGGCGGCGAGCGCCAGCACCAGCGCGACGTCGCGCAGCGTCAACCCCGCGAGGTGGCGGGCCAGCACCTCGCCGCGGTGCTCGCCCGCCTCCTGAGCGGCTGTGCGTGCCTGCGGCTTCTCGTCGGACCCGGGCTCCTCGTCACCGTCGTCCTGCACCGCCTTCGCGCGCCGGGCCCTGGGGAAGAAGGGTTCCGCGTCCGGCACCAGCACGAGCCTCTCCGGCGCGAACAGCGAGGGGTTGATGACCTCGCGCACGAGGTGCTCGGGCGCCGGCGCCGGGTCGAGCCGCACCACCTCACCGCCCGGGTGCGCGGTCTCCCACTCGGCCACCAGGCGCTCGCGCGTGATCTCCAGCAGGTACTCGTCCGGCGAGATGAGCAGCAGCAGCCCGACGCCGCGGTCGGCCGGCGCCTCCGCACCCCTCGTCCCCGCGGTCATCGGGCGACCCGGACGCCGCTGCGCCGTTCGGCCGAGCTCGGGCTCCTGCACGGGTGCAGCCGCGGCGTCATTGCGCGGCCCGCTCCTACAGCTCGCCGCGGTCCTGCTGCTCCTGGCACGCGATGCAGTGGCGGGCCCACGGGATCGCCTTCAGCCGCGCTTCCTCGATCGGCTCCTCGCACTGCACGCACAGCCCGTAGCGCCCGTTGTCCAGCCTGGCCAGGGCCTCGTCGACGAGCCGCAGGATCTTCCCCTCGTTCTCGGAGAGGAAGAAGGAGAACTCGCGCTGGAAGGCGCTCGACGCGCGGTCCGCGATGTCGGGGGCGCCCACCTCGGTCTCCACCGCGCCCATCGCGCGGGCCCGCGCCACGCCCTCCACGAACTCCTTGCGCTTGGCCTCGAGCTGCTTGCGTACGGCCTTCAACTCACTGCTTCGAATCACCAGCGCCTCCTCAGCGGCGATAGTATACAGCGTCTCTCTTCTTGGAGGGGAGGTCTCGCGACCTCCCCTCGCCCGCGACGTGAAGTCGCGGCCTTCACCCCTCCGCGCCGGCGTCGCTGCCGCTCCGCCGGACCGCCACAGAACAGCCTGGGCGCTCCAGGGGGAGGTCTCGCGACCTCCCCTCGCCCGCGACGTGAAGTCGCGGCCTTCACCCCTCCGCGCCGGCGTCGCTGCCGGGCTATCTCCTGAGGGGAGGTCTCGCGACCCATATGCGCTAACTTTGTTGCTGCTGGTGCTCGGCGAA
>CAZQLL010000061.1:0-17283 GCA_964594125.1 uncultured Thermoanaerobaculia bacterium
GACCTGCCCCCTTTTTTGTCTTGACCGTTGCATTATTTATGCAGCAGTCAATAGGCAGCGGTGGGAGGGCGCTGCAATGTCAAGACTCTTTGGAAATGTCCCCGTCTGAGACTCGTTAGAAGTGTCCCCCTCCTTGAGGTTTTCTGGTTCCTGGTTCTTGGTTTGGATTTGCCTGTGAAGACGTGAAGCGTGTGTCGTTGACTCGTCGTCGAACCAGTGGTTGCTGCGGGAAACGCGGAGCGTTTTCCAAGCGGCTGTGGGAATCGCGTCCGCGATGTCCAAGGCGCGGAGGGAAAGGTGTGGGAGGATGGCCGAGCGCGAGCGAGGCCAGCCTTCCAAGCGCAGCGGTTACTCAGCGCCCTGCAGCGTGCCCAGTCCCGAGAGACCCCTGCGTCCTCGGTTGCAGAACTGCGCGAGAAGCTGGGCCTTGGCAAGAAGTAGGCACGCCTCGGGTGCCGCGCTTCTTGCAGAGCGCTTGGCCGTCTTCCAACCTGAGTTCGTCGAGGACCTCCGATTCTGGGTGGAAACAAACCGGAAGGTGGCGCTTCGTGCTCTCACTATTGTCCAGGCGGTGCTCCGTGACCCCTTTGGAGGCATTGGCAAGCCTGAACCTCTCAAGTACCTTCCATCGGGCACGTGGTCCCGGCGCCTCACGGAGGAACACCGAATCGTCTACTTGGTCAGTGCCGGCCGCGTCGACTTCCTCCAAGCCCGCTATCACTACTGAATCCTCGAGCTCGGGACCTGACCGGGCGTTGAAGCTGACACGGCTCCCGGCCTGTTTGCGTGGAGGCCCTGGCTTCGGTGAAGCTCATGGTGTCTGGAGGCGCTGCCCCCTCACCCGCCGTACAGCCGGGCGCCGGCTGCAGGCGCGAGAGCTCCGCGCCTTCGGAAACGAACGCATGCCCCCAGGCGCTGCTTCGCACTTCCGCGGTCTTCGGCGCCTGCGTTCCGGGAGGCGCAGCCACGGCCTTCGGCGCGGCTTGGCCATGAGCACTCACACTCGCCCGGCGTGCTAACGGCCACGCGAACCTGAGGGATTTTGACACGCGCCGGGAGCGGGCTTCAGCGGCCTCATCCGCGCCGAAGGCGCGTGTGAGTCTACGGCGAGACGTAGCCACAAGGACCAATGCATCAATGTATTGCCGGCCCAGCCTTCGCCGAGCGCCAGCCAGGCTGCTGGAGGGCGTTATGGTCCAGATGTGGCGGCGGCGCCCGGTCAAGATCGCTCACTTTTACAATGTCGGCAACACGGCGTCTACCCTCCCGTCGAGGCCGGCCCGGCTCCTGGCCCGCTTGCCCGCCGGCCGTGCCTCCGTCCATCGTACTGCCGGGTCATGGCCCTGCAGCTCATCCGCCGCGCGGCCTTGCGCGCGCGCCGGGCATCGCACATCATCGCGACCAGCCGTCCAAGGGAGGAAACCGTGCCCAGACAGATCTTCATCACGCTCCCGGTCGCCGACCTTCCGAGGTCGAGGGCCTTCTTCAAGGCACTCGGTTTTTCAGAGAACCCGCAGTTCACCGGCGACAACGGCGCGTGCATCGTCGTCAGCGACACGATTCTCGTCATGCTGCTCACGCACGCCCGATTTCGTGACTTCACGCCCAGGGCCATCTGCGACACGAGCAGGGCCGTCGAGGTCCTGCACACGCTCAGTTGCGAGAGCCGTGAAGAGGTCGATGGTCTCGTCGCCAGGGCGCTCGCCGCGGGTGGCTCGACCCACGACAAGGCGGAGGATCTTGGCTTCATGTATTCGCACAGCTTCGTCGACCCGGACGGCCACGGGTGGGGGCTCGTCCACATGAGCGCCATGCCGGAGCGGGCGTGACCCGTGTGGCTCGGAGGCCGGGACGTTGCGGCCTGACTGCGCACTCGAGAGCCGGCCGTTCCCGGCGCGGGCCGGACCTGCGGACGACGCGGCGGCGAAGCGCACTCGGCGACACCGGCCGCGTTCGTTCGCACGGAGGAACCGATGGACAACCAGCGCGTCTTCAGGATGGCGTTCGCCGGCGTCTACCCGCACTACGTCCGCAAGGCGGAGAAGAAGGGGCGCACGAGGGAGGAGGTCGACGGGGTGATCTGCTGGCTGACCGGCTACAGCCGGCAGGGGCTGGCGAAGCAGATCGCTGACGGCAGCGACCTCGCGACGTTCTTCGCCGAGGCGCCTCGTCTCCACCCGAACGCCGGCGCGATCACCGGCGTCATCTGCGGCGTCCGCATCGAGGACATCGAGGACCCGCTCATGCGGAAGATCCGATGCATGGACAAGCTGGTCGACGAGCTCGCCAGAGGCCGGCCGTTGGAGAAGATCAGGCGCGAGCAGGGCGGGCAGTGACGCCGGAGCGCGGCGGCGAGTCGACGCCGTGAGCGCGGCGCGAGCATCGGGCGGCGCGGCGTATTGCAGTTAGCGACCATGGAGAGAGCCCTCGTCGGGAAGCGCGTGCTCATCACTCAGGCGGCAGAGTTCATGGGCCCGGCCCTGTGTCAGGTCTTCGCCGAGCAGGGGGCTGCCGTCACCGAGAGCTGCGAGCCGCTGTCCCCCGTGGGCGCCGCGGCTGCCGTGGTCGGCAACGCCGGGCCGGTCGACGTGCTGGTGGCGAACCTGGCCTTCACGGCCCCGTCCACACCCGCCGCCGAGGTGACCGAGGGCGAGTGGCGGGAGGTGTTCGCCGCCCTCGTCGATCCGTTGCCGCGGCTGATCCGGGCGGTGGCGAGGGCATGATGGCGCGCCGGGTCGGCAAGGTGCTCGTCGTGGGGAGCGCATCGGCCCTGCGCGGCACGAAGCGGGCAAGCACCTACAGCGCCGCGCGGGGCGCGCAACTGGCCTACGTCCAGGCGGTGGGCGTCGAGCTGGCGCCGCACAGCATCCGGGTCAACGCCATCGCGCAGAACTTCGTCGACAACCCCACCTACTTCCCGCCCGAGGTGCAGGCGGATCCGCGGTTCCGGGAGCGCCTGGCGCGGGAGGTTCCTCTCGGCCGGCTCGTGTCCGCGCGCGAGGACACGCTGTTCGCGGCGTACCTGTGCAGCGACGCGGCGAACTGCTGCGTCGGCCAGGTCTCCCCGGTCCGCAACGGCTGGGTGGCGCGGTGAGAGCGGCGCGCGGCAGGGCGCCGGCAACGACCGGCTGTTCCAGGAGCGCCCGGCGCCTCGCCGGCAGGACGCGCGCCGCCGCGCGCTGCGCGCTCGCGGCAGCGCTTGCGGCCGGCGCGCTGGCAGCGGCCGGCTGCGCGACGAGCCATACCTCGCTCGGCGACCTGCCGGCAACCGAGATGACGGGCCACTACACGGCCGGTCCCGAGGGGAGTTGGTTCGTGCCGTGCGGCGCGGCGGCGGAGGCGCCGCCGCAGTGGGTGACGCTCACCGGCGTCTCGGTGACCCAGGTCGAGCGGGCGCGGGCGGAAGGACGGGCCGACGCCGGACAGCGGCTGTTCGTCCGCTGGCGCGCGGCGGTGACGACAGGCGGCGAGGTGGGTCCCCGCGGCCCCGGGCAGCCGGCGCTGCTGGTCCGCGAGGTGCTCGAGCTGAGTCCGGCGGCGGACGATGACTGCGCGCGCAGCGCTGGCCGTTAGCCGGGCCGCGCGCACGGCGGTGCTGGCGGCGGTCCTCGCCGCGCCCGCGCCGGCCGGCGCGCGTGCGGCCGACGCGCCGGCCGTCCTCGACCACGTGCCGGTGGCGGTGCGCAACCTCGAGTGGGCGGTCGCGGGCTACCGCGCACTCGGCTTCGCGATCAAGCCGGGACGTCACCACTCCAACGGGATCAGCAACGCCCCCGTGAAGCTGCCGGGAGGCGGCGGGCTCGAGCTGATCACCGCCGACGCCGAGGTCGACGCGCTGAAGGCGCACTGCCGGCGCCTCCTCGCCGCCGGGGAGGGCTCGGCGTTCCTGGCGCTGCGCGCGCCGGACGGCGACGCGCTGGCGGCGGCCCTGTGCGGCGGCGGGGGCGTTCGCCCACGACGGTGAGATCACCGAGGTGCGGCAGGCGGGGCTGGGGCTCCGGGAGGGCCGCTGACGGCGGCCCGGGGGGGACCGGACGGCGACCCGGAGCGGCGGGCTCCGGCTGCGGTCGAGATGGTGCGGGCGTGAGGCCAGCGCCGTCGGGAGGTGTCGATGCGCACCCCTCAGGTACTGCTGTTCGTGCTGGGAGTCGCCTGCTTCCTCGTCTCGGCGACGGCGATAGGCAGCGTGGCGGGCGGTGCCCTCTGGCGGGCCGGCGTGGCGGCGATGCTGACGACCACGGCCGCCGTCCTGCTGTGGCCGGCCCGAAGGGTGCCCCATAGCCGTGACGAGCGCCCGGACGGCGTTGCGGACACCGGAATGACGGGACCACCGGCGCGCTTGTTCCAAGCAGGAGCCGCGCGCCGTCGGCCGGTTCGGGACGGGGCGTGGGCCGCGAGGAGGGAAGCGTGCACGCGATGGAGAGCACCGACCGGCGGCTGTGCCGCCACGGCATGATCCTGTTTGTGCTCGGCCTCGTCACCGGACTGGTGGTGCAGCAGTTCGAAAATCCGCGCATGGGGCTGGCGGCGCACCTCGAGGGGGTGCTGAGCGGCGCCTTCCTGCTGGCGCTCGGCGCCGCCTGGGGCCACGTGCGCCTGTCGCCGCGGGCGGCGCGGGCCGCGGTGGCGGCGGCGCTGTACGGCGCGTACGCCAACTGGGCGACCACCGCGCTCGCCGCGGCGCTCGGCACGGCGGCGATGACCCCGCTGGCCTCTGGCGCACCCCGCGGCCAACCGTGGCAGGAGGCGCTGGTGACGTTCGGCTTCGCCAGCGTCGCGGTGGCGATGCTCGCGGCGGCCGCGATCGTGCTTCGGGGCCTGCGCCGCGGCGCGCCGGCGGGGGCACCCGCGGAACGGCCCGCCGCGTGATTCCCGATGCGGCGGGCGGCTAGAATCCGCCCGTGAGCGCCGGAGCCGCCGGCGCGCAGGCGCCGTCGGCGCCCGGGGTGCCGAAACCGGGAGTCCGGGCATGACCGGGACGAACAAGCCGGTGACGATCACCGGCGTAAACCTCGACCGTGTCGGCGGCGGCCGCATCGTGGAGCACGGCGGCGCCGCCAACATGCTCGAGGCGCTGCTCGAGATCGGTGCGGTGCGCCCGGTCACCGGCGCGTGAGCTGCGGCGCGGAGGGAGCGTGGTCGCGAAACGACTGGTGGACGCGTTCGTCGCGCAGGAGGCGCTGGCGGTGGTGGGCGTGTCGCGCGGCGGCCGGGGGTTCGGCAACGCGGCCGTAAAGGAGCTCGCCGCCGCCGGCTACCGCGTGCACCCCGTGCACCCCCTGGCGGAGCACGTGCACGGACTGCCGTGCGCGCGCGACCTCGCGTCGCTGCCCGAGCCGGTCGGCGGCGCGGTGCTGGTCGTGCCGCCGGCGCAGACCGAGAAGGTCGTGCGCGAGGCCGCGGCGGCCGGGATCCGGCGGGTGTGGATGCAGCAGGGGTCGGAGTCGCCGGCGGCGATCGCGTGGTGCGCCGAGCACGGCGTCGACGCGGTACACGGGGAGTGCATCGTGATGTTCCTGCGGCGCCCGGGCGGCATCCACCGCTTCCATCGCGCGCTCCGCCGGTTGCTGGGACGGCTTCCGAGATGACCGCCCTGCGGCGCGGTAGCGGCTTCACCCGCTGCGCCCGGGAGGCGCCGTGACCCGCCCCGCCGATCTCACGGTGGTGTTCGGCGACGCGGTGGCGGCGCTGCGGGAGGCCGGGTTCGGCGGCGAGGCGGAGCAGCTTCTCGCGGCATCGCGCCTGCCGACCACGTCGTCGCTCGAGATCGTCGGCGAGATCGGGCTCGCCGCCCTGCGCGTGCAGGCCGCGGTCGGGCATCTGTTGCCGTTCGCGGCGCGGCGCCGGCTGGCGCGTCTGCTGCGCGAGGTGCGGCGCTCGTGGCCCGGGCTCGCGCTCGAGCCGGGCCGCTGAGCGGGCGGGACGCGGTACCATGGTTCGATGAGCCGCCCACTCGATACCCCCGAGGCGTTCCGCGCCGCGATCCTCGACGAGGTGGTGCGCGACGAACGTGCCACCGAGGCGGCCATGGCGTTGATCGACGAGGCGCTGCGCCGGTTCCCCGACTCGGCGAAGCTGTGGTGCCTGCACGGCGACCTGCTGCAGCTCCGCGTCGAGGACGAGGAGCAGGGGCTCGAGCAGGCCGGCGAAAGCTACCTCAAGGCCGCCGAGCTGGCGCCCGCGGACCCCGAGCCGTACGAATCGCTCGGCCACTTCTGCGACGCCGTCCTCGACGACCCGCAGCAGGCGGTCGAGTACTTCCGCAAGGCGATCGCGCTCGGCGCCGGCGAGTCGGCGCGCGAGGGGCTGGCCGAGGCGCTCGCGCAGCTCGACGAGTAGCGCCATGAGCGGGCCCGGCCTCGATCCATCTGCGGCCGCGGCGGCGGGAGAGCGCCGCCGCACGGGGTGGCGCCTGGCGTGGCTCGCGCTCACCGCCGCGTTCATTCTCGCGGCGGCGCTCAACCTGATGCGGGTGCGCGGCGGTTTTCTCACCGATCACCTCGCCGACGTCGCGGTGCCGGCATGGCTGTACGTTCACTTCCGGGGCCTCGCCGGCGGCAGCCGGGCGAAGGCGATCGGCCGGTTCGTCGGCGCGACGCCGCTCCGCGCCGCCGTCCTCCTCTTCGCCGCCAGCGCGGCAACGGAGCTCTCGCAGTCGGCCTGGCCGCGGGGGCCCTTCCCGGGAACGTTCGACCCGCTCGACTTCGCCGCCTACGCGGTTGGTCTCGCCGCCTGCCTGGCTGCCGACCTCGCCACCGGCGGCGGGGCGCAAGGCACGCCGCCGCGGCACTCCCTCGCTGCGCGGTGACTGGGCGGCCCGCTGCTCCGGAGCGCAGCGCACTCGGCGCCGGCGTGGACGCAGGGCTGGCCGCGGCAGCGGCGGCGCTTATGATGTGAGCCATGCCGGCCCCCTCGGACCACCTGCAGCAGCCGATCGCCACGCTCGCACGCAGCGATGCGCCGGCGCTCGCTCGCGGCATGACGGTGTCGGAGGCGCTTGCGGCGATCCGCGACCACGGGCTCGGCGAGCGCATCGTCTACTTCTACGTCGTGGACGAGGCCGGGCGGCTCGCGGGCGTGCTGCCGACCCGGCGCCTGCTCACGGCGCCGCTCGCGACCCGCCTCGCGGAGGTGATGATCGACCGGGTGATCGCGGTCCCCGCGTCGGCCACCGTGCTGGAGGCATGCGAGGTGTTCGTCACCCACCGCTTCCTCGCGCTGCCGGTGGTCGACGACAAGCGGCGGCTGGTCGGCGTGGTCGACGCGACGCTGCTCTCCGACGAGGTGTTCGACGTCGCCGAGCGCGAGCAGGCCAACGAGCTGTTCGAGATGCTCGGTTTCCGTCTCGCGCAGGTGCGGGGCGCCTCGCCGCTCGCCGCGTTCCGCTTCCGCTTCCCGTGGCTGCTCGCGACGATCGCCAGCGGCTCCGCCTGTGCGCTGCTGGTCAGCGCCTTCGCGGCGACGCTGACGCAGGCGCTGGTGCTGGCGTTCTTCCTCACGCTGGTGCTGGCGCTCGGCGAGAGCGTGAGCATCCAGTCGATGACGGTGACCATCCAGTCGCTGCACGCAAGCCGGCCGTCGCTGTCTTGGTTCGCGCGGGCGCTCGCCCGCGAGGCCGGCACCGCGCTGCTGCTCGGTCTCGCGTGCGGCAGCGTCACGGCCGCGATCGGGGCGCTGTGGCAGGGCGCCGGACCGGCCCCCCTCGCGATCGGCCTGGCGATCGTCGGCGCCGTGCTCACGGCGTGCCTTCTCGGCCTCGCCGTGCCCGCGCTGCTGCACGCCCTCCGCCTCGACCTCAAGCTCGCCGCGGGCCCGCTCACGCTCGCGCTCGCCGACCTGTCGACGATCGCGATCTACTTCACCACCGCCGCCGCGCTCCTGTAGCCGGCGCGGCGTTCGAGCCGGCCGAACCACTCACCCCGAAGGTGCCAGGCCCAACAATTATGACACTCGCTCCAGCCGCCGAGGTGCCAGGCCCAACGATCATGACGCTCGCTTGGGCAGGGCCGGGGCAGCGGATCACACCGTGCGGGTGCCGAGGAAGGCGTCGAGGCAGGTGAGGTACGGCGCGATCGAAGGGATGAAGTGGCGCTCGTTTCGGGCGTGCGGGCCGATCCCGGTCTGTCCCCAGACGACCGCATTGCCGCCGGGAGCGAAGCGCGCCGAGGTACCGGCGAGCTTCCTGCCGACAGGCGGCGCGCCGCCCGCAACCCGCCCGACGGCGGCGAGCAGGCGTGCGAGGTGCGGGTTGTCCCCGGGGCAGGCGACGCCGCCCTCGTGCACCTCGGTGACGACCTCGAGGCCGAGGTCGGTGGCGACCGCGGTGATCGCCGCGAGGAGGCCGGCGAGATCGTCCTCGGGGATCGGCCGCACCTCGAGGCCGAGCACGCCCTCGTCGGGCGTGACGTTGTAGACGCCGGGCTCGCCGACCTTGAGGAACGGGAACCACGCCTGGCTGCGCCACGGCCCGCCCTCCAGCGTCAGGTGGCGGGGCAGCAGCGCCGCGACCGCATCGCGTGCCGCGACCAGGCGCGGCAGCAGGTCCTGCGCCTGGGTGGTGAACGCCGAGTGGCCGCGCTCGCCGCGCGCGACAAGGCGCAGCCGCACGACGCCGCGGTTGGCGACGCACACCTGGCCGAGGCGTTCGCTTCCCTGCTCCCCCGTGCGCTCGCCGAGGATCATCAGCTCGGGCGCCCAGCCGAAGTGGTGCGCGAGGTCCGAGAGCACCTGCGGCGTGCCGTACGCCTCGGACTCGCCGTTCTCCTCGTTGCCGACCAGCAGCAGGTTCGCCGCCGGGAACGGCGGGCCGGCGGCGAGCGCGCGACGCATCCACACGAGGTACGTCGCGACGACGGTCTTCATGTCGGCGGCGCCGCGCCCCCACAGGTAGTCGCCTTCGATCCGCGGCGCAAACTGCGTGTCGTTGGGGTCGGGCTCGACCACGTCGAAGTGGCCGCCGAGGGTGACGGGCGCGAGCAGCGCGCCGGGGAATCCGGCGACCACTGCCGGGTAGCGCCCCTGGTCGTACAGCCGCACCTCTGCCCCCGCCCGGCGCAGCGTGCCGGCGATCAGGCGGGCGCAGCGCAGCACCTCGTCGAGGCGCTCGGCGGCGCAGTTGGTCACCGACGGGATTCGCACCAGCGCCGCGGCGAGCTCGACCACCTCCGCGACCGCCGAGCCGTCGGCCTCCACCAGCGGCGCCTCGGCGGCGGCGGCGATGCGCACCGGCAGCAGCGGGTTGTCCCGCGACGCCCGCGCGAGCGGCGCGAGCAGCTCGTCGAGCTTGGCCGCCTCGTCGCCGAGCGTACGGGCACGCCCGGCGGCGCGCTCGACGTCGGCGGCGAGCGCACGCGCGCGCTCGGCGAGCCACTCGCGCACCAGCTCGTCCGGCACCACGGGCGCCCCCGAGGCCGCGCGCCGCGCGCCGCTGAGGCGCGAGGCGAACCAGGCGCGGGTCTCACCGGCCGGGTTGGGCGCACCGCCGGCCATCGCCGCCAGCGGCTCGAGATGGTCCAGGTACCCGAGCGCGACGGCGAGCGGCGCGAGCTCGCCGAGCGCGGCCGCGAGCCACTCGCGGACGACGACCCGCTCCCCCGTGAAGGGGTGCTCGACGATCGCGGCGAGGCCGCGGCGCGCCGCTGCGTCCTCGTTGCGGCGGGCGCGCGCGACGTCGGCCCCGCCGTAGGCGTAGCCCCCGCCGAACGCCTCGTCGGCATAGATGCGCAGCGCCAGCAGCTCCTTGAACGCCACCTTGGCGATCGCGAGCGCGAGCGAGTCGCCGCCCTCGTCGGTGCGCACCTCGACGCGGCTCATCGGCAGGTCGACGAGCGCGCACAGGTTGTCGACCAGCAGCGCCCGCTCGGCGTCGCCGAGCGACGCGTGCACGTCGCGGGCGTACAGGCCCTTGCGGTACAGCTCGCGGAGCTGCTCGGAGGTGGCGGAGAGGATGCGGTTGACCGGGTCGACATCGGAGCGGGCGCGCACCGGCGTCCAGTTGTTGCCGCCGAAGCGGACGCCGCGCCGCACCAGGTCGTAGGAGATGCGCAGGTAGTCGGCGTGGCTGGCGTACAGGTGCGGCACGTCGAGCGTTTCGGGGTTGGGGAAGGTAAGCAGGCGGTTCGAGTCCTCGTCGGTGAGCACCAGCGCCGGCGCGCCGTCGACCGTCTCGGCGCGCAGCGGCGTCGATGCCGACACTGCGATGAACAGCGGGCAGTACGGGCGCAGCAGACGGGTGATGCGGATCATCGCCTCGCTGCGGAAGTCGGCCAGCGTCCGCCCCTCGCGCGCGCCGTGCGGCAGGTGGAAGAAGTCCCACGACAGCAGCGGCTCCGGAAGCGAGTGGTTGGTGTGGATGCCGGCGGTGGCGAGGCGGGCGCCGAACAGCGCCACACACCGCGCGAGGTAGCGCCGCTTGCCGAGGCTCCACCCCTCGGGGATCGAGGACTCGTCCGGCTCGACGGGGTAGAGCAGGTTGCCGTGCAGCGCCGAGAAGCGGCCGCCGGCCGACAGCGACGCGGCGTCGAGGATGTTCGCGAGCGCGCCCTCGAGCAGCTTCGCCTCGAGCGCCGCGCCCTCGGGGGCGTAATACGGCCGCGTCGCGAACTCGGTCATCCAGTGGAACACCTCGCGCTGCAGCCGCGACGCGACGAACGGCGGCGCCAGTTCGCCGACGAGATAGTCGGCGAACGAGCGCGCCTCGGGGCCATAGCCGACGCGGGTCGCCGGGCGCAGGCGCTCGTCAAGGATGTTGAGCTCGACCTCCAGCCCGGAGGTGCCGCGCTCGAACTGGCTCTCGAGCGCCGAAGACACCGCCATCCGGTGCTTCTCGGCGAACCTGGACCAGTCAGACAATGGCGGGCTCCGGGTTCCGGGCTTCGGGCGCCACGAGCCGGAAAAGGTCGGCGGCACGGGACCGGAGACTGGGGGCCGATCCTCCGTTCACCCCGGGATCCTGGCCGGCCGCGGCGCGCTGGAGGCCCCGCACGGCCACCGGAAGAAGGCGGGCGCCCTCGCACGCCCGGGCGCCGTGAAGCACGACGCCGGCGCGTGTGATGGGGTTCGGCTCCTGCATCGCTCGCCCGTCGCTTGTCGCCTGTTGCCTGTCATAGCGCGGAGAGCGCGTGCCACAGGCGCTCGACGGCTCGCGCCGTCTTTTCGGGGGGCAGCGCGTAGGAGAAGCGGATCCAGCGGCGGCCGAAGTCGGAGAAGTATACGCCGGGAACCACGGCGAGGCCGTGGCGCTCGGCGAGGTAGGCGCCCATCGCGGCGGAGTCGGCCATGCCGGCGCGGTCCATCCACGGGCCGAGGTCGAGGAAAGCGTAGTAGCCGGCGCCGAGGATGTGGCGGATCCCCCGCTCGGCGAGGAACGCCGCCATCACCGTGCGCGACGCCGAGGTCGGCGCGGTGATCGCGGCGCACGCCTCGCCGAACCCCATGCGGTAGGCGGCGACCGCCACCGCCTGGCTGTGGAACGACGGGATCACCCCGTGCGAGGCGCGGTTCTGCATGAACTTCACCACCGCCTTGCCGGCGAGCAGGTGGGCGTTGCGCACGTTCGATGCGCCGAGCGACTTGGTGATCCCGTCGAGGAAGAAGCAGCGGTCGCGCTCGGCCGGTTCGAGCGCGCGCAGGAAGGCGTTGAGATCGTGCGGCGCGCCGTCGCTGACCCGGTGGTAGATCCAGTCGAACAGCACGAACGGGATGCCGGCGGCGAACGCGGCGCGCGCCAGTTCGAGCTGACGCCCCTCGGGGATGGTGCGGCCGGTCGGGTTGTCCGGGCTGGTGACGATCAGCCCTGCGACCCTGCGCCCGCCGAGGCGTGCGGCGGTGTCGACGCACGCCTGCACGCCCTCCGGCGTGAGCGCCCAGCCGTCGTCCTCCCGGCCGGGGGCGAGCAGGACGTTGGCGCCGACCGCGTAAGGTCCCCAGTTGTACGAGATCCACGGCACCCGCGAGGTGACGACGAAATCGCCGCGCCGCTTCATGCCGAGGAATTGCATCGCGTCGTACGCCTTGAGCAGGGCGTCGCGGCCGCCCTGGCAGGCGAGCACGTTCTCCGGACCCCAGCCGGTGGCGGCGTCGAGCTGCCAGTAGTCCGCAACCACGCTCCGGCGGAAGAGGTCGCAGCCGTACGGCTGGTCGTACGCCGAGCCGTGCTCGAGCTGCAGCCGGTGCGCCTCCGCCAGGATCGCCTCGGGCACCCCCGGCAGCGAGGCGCCGCCGTCGCCCTGGCTGGCGTCGAACATCTCTCCCTGCGGAGTGTCGCGGCGGTACACCGCGAGCGCGTCGCGGATCTCGAACATCCGGCTGCCCGGGATGGTGCACATTGTGCCCGGGCTCGGGTCGAGCCCGGCCAGTTCCGCCGGCGTCACCACCAGCGCCGGCCGGTCGTCGCTCACCATGCGCGCGCTCTCGTCGTACATGCGCCCCTCCCCGACGGTCTTCGGAACGTGTGGCCGTTTCGCGGTCGCCCTCGTGCGGTGCCGCGCGTTTATACACGAGACGGGCGGTGATGCAAAGAGGCGGCGCGGCGCTCCCGACGGCCGAAGGGCGGCCGCTCGCTGCGCCGCCGCCGCCCGGCGGGTGCGGGTGGACCAGCCAGGACCTCGGCGGCTGCCCGGCGGGCGGCCGCTACTCCGTTTCGATCCTCGCCGCGCGGGTGCGCTTGCGGGCGGAGCGCAACTTCTTGTCGGCGAGGCGGCGCTCGCGCACGGCGCGCGGCACGCGTGTCGGCCGGCGCGGCGCCTGCTCGGCGAGCGCCCACCGCAGCAGCTCCGCCAGCCGCTCGACGGCGGCCTCGCGGTTGGCCGCCTGGCTGCGCTCGCGCTGCGACGAGACACGCAGGATGCCCGCCGCGCTGATGCGGGTGGCGAGCCGCTCGCGGATTCGCCGCTTCTCGTCCTCCGAAAGGCCCGGCGAGGCGTCGACGTCGAGCAGCACGGTGACCTTCGTGCTGACCTTGTTGACGTTCTGGCCGCCGGGGCCGGAGCTGCGCGATGCAACGAACGTGAGCTCGCCGTCGGCGAGTACGAGGTCCGGTGTGATCACGAGCATCGGCGTGTGCGCTCTGCGGACGGCCGGCGGTGGCCGCTCCCCTGCCCGGTCAGGCCCCGGAATCGTCCGGCTGGCCCTCGAAGAGCGCCTGCAGCAGCTTGAGGTCGCCGGTCGCCATGCGCAGGAACTCGACGCCGACCTTGAAGCCGCCCTCGGCCGGGATCTCGTAGACGACGCGCGCCTGCGCCCTCACGACGCCGCCGCGCACGGAGATCAGCAGCTCGATGGCGGAGCCGAGGCCGAGCGCGGTGTCGCTGACGAACATGCAGCCGCCGAGCCCGACGGTCTTCGTCTTGGCGAACTCCTCCGTCTCGCCCGGGCCGAGCGCCTTGACGAGCACCGCGTGCTCGGCGGGGAGCCGGGGGAAACGGCGCTTCTCGGGGTACTCGTCGGCCATGATCGCCTACTCTAGCAGCGGAGGACGGCGCAGGCAAGGCTGCCTGGCGCGGTCGTTCAGGCGCCCGCGGCGGCGACCAGAGCGGCGTTCGCGGGCGCCGCGAGACCGAGCTCGGCGGCCAGGCGCGTCACCGCGCCGTTGCGCCAGAAGACCGCCTTCGGCGCGCTCGCGCGCACCCAGGCGAGCGGCCCCGCCGCCTGCACGAACGCGTCCCACCGGCCCGGACCGGCGGCGACGTCGAGCGCCGCCGCGCACACCGTGACCGCCTCGCCGAACACCGCGCGCGCCTCGCCGCCGTGGCGCTCGAGGTATTCGCCGAGCGACACGCGGCGCACCGCCAGCGGCAGGCCGACCACGCAGTTGAACCCCATCTTGTCGGCCTCGGCGGCGCGGAACGCCGCGTCGTCCAGCGCCTCGCCGGCAAGCCCGCCGGCGGTGAGCGCCGCTGCCAGGAAGGATGCGAGCGGCCCGGCGAACGGGCTCGGGCGCAGCACGCGGAAGAACTCGCCCTTGCTGGTGAACCAGATCAGTCCGCGGGTGTGGCCGGGCAGCGCCTCCAGCTCGGGGCGCACCCAGCCGTTCTGGACGAACGCCAGCGCCGCCGGCGGCGCCGCCGCGAGGCGCGGCAGCACGCCGGCGAGCTGCGTCTCGCCGACGCACACGACGCGCGGGTCGGCGTGCGGGGCGGCAGCCTCGTCCCAGCCGGCCTCGCGCGTCACCGGAACGACCTCGACGCCGGCGGCGGCGAGCGCTCCCGCGACGCGGCGGCCCACCTCGCCCATCCCGATCACGAAGGCCCGGCGCGGCAGCACGGCGCGCCTAGCGGAAGCGCGTCAGCGTGATGTCGAGGACGCGGCGGCGCGCGGCCGTGTCACCCCACTGGATGAGGATCGGGCTCTGGTAGGTGCCCTTGACGAGGCGGCCGGCGCCGCCCCCGCGGTCGGAGACCAGCAGGCTCACCGAGCGCTTCAGGCGCAGGCGGCGGCGCGCCGGCACGGCCATCGCGCGTGCGAGCAGGCGCTCGACCGCCGACGAGCTGACGCGCAGCGCGTCCATCAGCTCGTTGATCACCTGCACGAGGTCGTACTTGGCGTAGCCCCACGTCTTCTGCGCGAAGGCGCCGGGATTGGCGAGCGCGTTGCGGCCCGTGCGCGCGAGGAAGCGCAGCGGGTCGGCGAGCACCTCGGCGAGGTCGTGGCGCATGAGCAGCGTCTCGTACTCGTTGACGGTGACGCCGGCGTCGCGCTCGGTCGGCGCGAGCGCGATGTCGACCCGTCCCTTGGCGACGCCGTGGCGCGCCAGCAGCTCCTCGACCAGCGGCATCACGCCGGCGCGCGGATCGGCAAGGTTGACCGAGTCGATCGGGTGCGAGGAGACCGCCACGTCGCAGCGCGTCCGCTCCGCCACCTCCTCGCGGTTGAACGCGAGCAGGCGAGTGCGGCGCTCGCGGGCGACGCTCTCGTTGGTGCCGTCGAGGTCGACGAAGTACACCGGCTCGCCGGGACGGTTGACGTAGGTGACGCAGTTGCGCAGCCCGGCGGAGATGAAGGCGAGGTGCGAGTCGCCGTTTCTCGGCTCGCAGCGGCGCGACTCCTCGGACAGCTCGGCGCGCTCGTCGAGGCAGTCGTGCCGGTACTCGGCGCCGGCCGGGAACAGGTGCCGGAAGGCGCCGACGAACGGGTCGAGGCGGTCGCGGGAGTGATCGAGGCGGCTGCACAGGCTCTGCTCGAGGTACCCCGCGGTGGTGTGGAACGAGCAGTAGGCGACGCGGCGGAAGCCCGCGAGGGCATCGCCGTGCGTGTCGGCCACTCGCGCGGCGACGTCGATCGCGTCGTAGCGCGAGCGCGGCGTCAGCGTCAGCTCGAGCTCTCTCGGCTCAGCGGCCATGGCCGTGTGTCCCCCGTGCCTTTCCGCGTCCCGCTCCCGGACGCCGCCACCCTGCGACAACGTGCTGCGCCCGCAGGAATTCCGCGCTGCGCACTATACCACCGGCGCCGCGGCCGGCCGCGCTGCGGGCCGCTCACGGTTTCCAGACGAGCTGCGCGTACGCCCAGCGGCCGTCGCCCTCGTGCGGGAACGTCCGCTCGGCGGCGGCGCCGCCGGCGAACACCCCGCCGCCGACCTCCACAGCGAGCTTCTTCGAGACGCCGTAGCTGACCACGAGGTCGACCTCGTCGCCGACGTGGCCGTCCGCGTACGGACCGGGCCGGGCGCCGTAGCCGAGGGTGTCGTCATCGTACGGACCCGAGCCGAAGTACCACGAGTCCGCCTCCTCGGTCAGGGAGAAGCGGTGCAGCGCCAACTCGACCTGCAGGCGCGGCGCCGGGTGGACGAGCAGGTGCGCGTAGGCGGTGGTGAGGTTGGAGAAGGCGACGTAGTCCATCGCGCCGTACCACTTGTGGTTGGTCGGGAGCAGGTTGAAGAACGTCGAGCGCGTGCCGGCCGAAGGCGAGCCGTCGCCCGAGGCGACGGCGTACCCGGCCCGCACCCACGGCTTCCACGCCGCCTTCGTCCACCGGTGCCCCGCCTCCGCGAACGCCGCCCACGCGCTCTGGTCGCGGCTGCCCCACGACCCGTCCTGCGCGACGGCCCACAGCACCAGGTCGTTGGCGTCGTCGCCGGCGAGCAGCGAGAGGCCGTACGTCTGGAAGTCGAGCGTGCCGCCGGCCGGGCCGGCGATCGCCGGGCGATCGTCGCGGTAGCCGACGTCGAACAGGCGCACCTCGCCGAAGGAGAGCAGCGACCCCCGCTTGAAGACGTACGACGCGCCGTAGACGTCGACCGCGTCGAGCGCCTCGTGCGGGTCGTCGTAGGTGAACGCGCCGGACAGCGCGCGCAGCGCGAACGCGGTGAAGGTGCCCGCCGGCGCCGTGTACGCGAACGTCGCGCCGTCGAAGCGGCGGCCGACGTTGGTCCAGTCGAGGGTGCCGACCAGGCGCTCGGCCAGGCGGGTGCGCTTGACGGTGTCGAGGTGCTCGACGCCGGTGGCGCCGTCCATCCCCTCCATGAACCCCTGGCGGCCGAGGGTGAAGCGCGCGCGCTCGCCCTTGAACGCCGCCGACAGCTCGAGCAGGCTCACGGCCTCCGGGTCGGTGTCGTTTCCCGAAGCCACGTAGTACGTGCGGCCGGCGCCGAACGCCGCAGCCGCGGGCAGACTCGCGGCGGCGGCGCCCTGCACCGCGCCGTGGAGCGTCCAGCGCTTCGTCCGGTAGTCGAGGCCGAGGCGCAGGCGGGCGTTGCCGAAGGCGTACTCGCGCTGCGCGGCGGCGCCCGGCGCCGGGGTGGCGAGGTCCTCCCAGCGCAGGCGGAGCTCGGCGCTGGGCTGCCACGGCGACGGCGCGACCTGCGCGGCGAGCGGCGCGGCGGCGGTGAGCATGAGTGCGGCGGCGGCGAAGGACCTCATCGAACGCTCCCCGGGGCGAGGGCCCCGATGCGCATCGTGGCGCCGCCGCACGCTCGCCGCCTTGATCCCCGTCAAGCGAAGCGCGCTACCATCGCGGCGGCGAGGCGCCCCTCGGGACGCCCGCCGGGAGGTCCGAGATGAGCGAGCCGACGATCGCGGCGAAGGGTCCGATCAGGCTGGAGATGGAGCCTGGCGCCTACTTCTGGTGCCGGTGCGGGCGCTCGGCGACACAGCCGTTCTGCGATGGGTCGCACGAAGGCACCGGCTTCGAGCCGCTCGAGATCGTCGTCCACCACAAGCGCGCCGTGTCGTGGTGCGCGTGCAAGCATTCCAAGAACCCGCCGTTCTGCGACGGCACGCACAAGTCGCTTTAGTCCAAAGTTCCCAGGCCGCGAGACGTCCTTCTGAAGCGTAAGGCGAGGTTCGAGAG
>CAZQLL010000062.1:0-15657 GCA_964594125.1 uncultured Thermoanaerobaculia bacterium
CGCGCGACGGGCGCCGCGTCACGAAGGGTCCGGTGCGGGTCCGGGGCTCCTGTTAACGGCCACGCGAGCCTGAGGGATTTCGACACGCGCCGGGAGCGGGCTTCAGCGGCCTCATCCGCGCCGAAGGCGCGTGTGAGTCTACGGCGAGACGTAGCCACAGGGACCAATGCTTCAGTGTCTTGCCGGCCCAGCCTTCGCCGAGCGCCAGCCAGGCTGCTGGAGGGCGTTACGGTCCAGATGTCGCGGCGGCGCGGGTCAAGATCACTCGCTTTTACAATGTCGGCAACAGCTCCAGCCGGAGGCGGGCCGCGACGCTCCGGCCATCGCTGGCCACCGCCGCCGCGACTGTCGTGGGCTGACCTCCCGGGCCGAGGCGCTGCAAGGCGCGAGGAGGTGAAGCCGATTGCAACGGAAATGCAACGCTGATGCAACAACTCCTTACCGGGCCGGCGCGACGTTGCCGGCATGGACGGCACCAACAGCGGTCGGGCACGGCGGCACGGAGCGGCGGCTGCGATCGCGCTGCTGCTCGCGGCGGCACGTTCCGAGTCGCGGAGGCCGACGGTCCGACGTGTACTGCACCCGGCTCGCCTGCCGGGCTCCGACCTCCGTTCCGGGCTGCCGTCTCGGGTACGATGCCGCGCGCACCTGGAGGGACAGGGTGGAGATACGACCGTTCGCGCTCGAACGCTACTTCGGAAAACACGAGTTCACCGCGAAGCTGCTGCTCAGCTCGTCGGACTGCGAGAGCCTCTCGCTGGCGGAGCTGCTCGACTGGTCGGGTCCGGAGGCGGACCGCCTCTGGCGCGAGCTGCGGCTCTCCTACACGCAGGGTCCAGGCCACCCGTTGCTGCGCGCCGAGATCGCCGGCAGCTACCGCGAGGCCAAGCCGGCGGGCGTGGTGGTCGCGGCGCCGGAGGAGGCGATCTTCGTCGCGATGCACGCGCTGCTCGCCCCCGGCGACCACGTGGTGGTGGCAACGCCGACCTACCAGTCGCTGGTCGAGCTGCCGCGCACGATCGGCTGCAGGGTGACGCCGTGGCCGCTGCGGCTCGGCGAGGGCGGGTGGGGAGTCGACCTCGACGCCCTCGACGCCGCCGTCGGCGAGCGTACGCGCATGATCGTGATCAACTTCCCGAACAACCCGACCGGATGCCAGCTCGCGCGCGGCGAGCTCGACCGGGTGGTCGAGCTGGCGCGGGCGCGGGGAGCGTGGCTGCTCTCCGACGAGATGTATCGGCTTCTCGAGCACTCCGAGCCGGACCGGCTGCCGGCGGCGTGCGACGTCTACGAGCGCGGCATATCGCTGTCCGGGCTGTCGAAGGCGTACGGCCTGCCGGGGCTGCGCATCGGCTGGCTCGCGACCGCCGACCCGGCGCTGCCGGAGCGCTTCCTGGCGGTCAAGGACTACACGACGATCTGCTCCAGCGCCCCGAGCGAGGTGCTGGCGATCATGGCGTTGCAGGCGCGCCACGCACTGCTCGAGCGCGCGCTCAAGATCGTGCGCTCGAACCTGATGGCGGCGCGCTACTTCTTCGGTCAGCAGGCGGGCGCGCTCGCGTGGATCGACGCGCGCGCCGGCTCGGTGGCGTTCCCGCGCTGGACCGGGCCAGGGACGGTCGAGGCGCTGTGCGAGGCGGCGCTCGCCGCACACGGCCTGATGATCGTGCCGGGCAGCCTGTTCGACTGGCCCGGCGGCCATTTCCGGGTCGGACTGGGGCGCAAGGACCTGCCGGCGGCGCTGGCGCTGCTCGCCGAGGTGCTGCGCGAGCACTGCGTGAAGCCGTAGCCGGTCAGTCGCCGAGGGTGTACGCCGCCGCCGGGAAGCCGACGAAGTGGTACAGGTTCGCCGGCGCAGTCTCGCCGAGGCCGACCTCCCGCAGCGGCAGCTCGGGCTGGCCGACCGACGTGGCGTACGAGACCGGGTGGCCGACCGGGCCAGGCAGCCCGAGCGCCTCGGCGGTGTCCTGCAGCAGCAGCAGTCCGAGCGGGATCGCGAAGCGGCCGCACCACGTCAGCCGGTAGCGGGTCGAGTCCGCGCGGTCCACGCAGGCGTCGTAGAACGCCGCCGCCTTCTCGCGCGTCACCGCGCCTGCGAGCGGTCCGGTGAGCAGGTCGGCGTCGCGGCTGCACGCGTTGACGTACGCCGCGACGCCGCCGTCGCCGTACGGCGTGTAGCCGAAGTCCGGGCCGTAGTGGACGGCGTCGGACGAGATCGCGACCGCGATGTCGGCGCCGAGGGCGAGGCCGCGCTCGCGCATCGCGCCGGCGAGCGCCGCGGCGGCGGCGCGCGACAGCTCGGCGAGGCGGTCGAACGAGGCGGCGGGGACGACGATCGGCACGATCTCGAGGTCGGGGCGGATGTGGCGCAGCAGGTATACGAGCGGTTCGAGCGAGTGCTCGCGGTCGTGCGCCGCCGCGCTGCGCACCGCCACGCCGGCGGGCAGGCGGGCGAGCAGCGCGTCGCGCAGCGGCGAAACCGGCACCTCGCCGTCCGGCGCCCGCCATGCCCGGTAGTCGTCGAAGACGAGCACGTCGCGCATGCCGAACGCGCGGTGTTTGTGGAACACGCCGACCAGCACGACGGTCCTGGCCTTGAGCAGCGGCAGCACCTGGCGGTATGAGCGGGCGGCGTACAGGTAGTCGTCGTGCGGGCAGATGACGCCGGCGACGAGGCCTGCGGGGGGGCGCCCGAGCGCCTCCGGCAGCGGCGGTGTCGCGGCGAGCTCCCAGGTGCGCGCGATCTGAGCTGGCGTCGACGCGAAGCCGACGGTGTCCTGCTGCCCGCGCACGTCGCCGGCCGAGGGGATCCCCATCGCGGCGCGCACCTCGGCGAGCGCCGGCGGCGCGGCCTGCGGCGCCTGCAGGGCAGCCTGCGCGGCGGCGAGGGCGGGGAGCAGCAGTGCGATCGTGGCGCAACGGGCAGCGTTCATCGGCGGGCCTCCTCGACCAGCGCCGCGGCGGCGCGGTTGCCGGCGCGCACGGCGTAGCTCTGGCCGCGGTCCTCCGGATATACCTGCGCCATGCAGGAATGGAACAGGCCGGGGACCGGCGTGGCGAACGGCGGGATCGAGCGCGAGTAGTGCAGCGGGATGATCGGCTGCGCGTGAGCGGCGCGGAACACGTGGCGGGCGCGGATCCACGCGGGGTCGAACGCCGGGTTGAGGTGCGGCAGCCACGGCAGCATGATCTCCCACACCGCGGCGTCCGGGGTGCTCCACAGCGGGTGGTCGGGGAGCACGTACTTGGAGAGGTAGACGACGTGGCGGCCGCCGTACCGTTCGGGCGGCACGAAGTTCGTGTGCTCGATGACGCCCCCGAACGGAAACGTCTCCTCGGCGACGTTGAGCCAGTAGAAGGCGGTGAGCGGGCGGTCGAGCTCGAGCGCGCAGCACACGGCGTTGGTGTGGTCGACGGCGGCGAGCCGGCGGCGGTAGTCGTCCGGCACGTGGTCGCCGGCGACGCGCAGCAGCTCCGCCGGCGCCGCGGTGAACAGCACCGTGCCGAACGCCGCTGCGCCGGCACGGGTCGCGACCTCGACGCCGCCCGCGGCTGGACGGATCGCGCGCACCGGCGTGGCGAGCTCGAGCCGCACGCCGGCCGCCGCCGCCCGGGCGGCGAGCGCGTCGACGAGGCGGCCGAACGAGCCGCGCATGTAGCCGAGCCGTTCCCCGAGGCCGCCGCGCGAGCGCGAGCGGCCGCGCAGGTGCAGCTTGTACCACAGCCACGCCATCGACACGTCGCCGGCGCGCTCGGCGAACTTCTGCGCCAGCAGCGGCCCCCACACCGCGTCGTAGGCGGCGCGGCCGGCGTGGCGCAGCAGCCAGTCGCGCGCGCTCACGCCCTCCATCGCGGCGAGGGTGCCGGCGCGGCTCAGGTACAGCGAGGACAGCGCGAAGCGGACCTTGTCCGGCCAGCCCAGCGGGGCGAAGCGGAGCAGCGACGCCGGCGTGCCGAACTCCCACAGGCGGCCGCGGGCGAAGATCCCCATCCGCGACGGCAGCCACTCGATCTCCCCGGCGAGCCCGAGCTCGGCGGCGAGCCCGACGTAGTCGGTGTCGGTGGTGAAGATGTGGTGGTAGAAGCACTCGAGCGGCTCGCCGCCGGCGTCGAACGTCGCCACCAGGCCGCCGGGCTTCGGGTAGCGCTCGAAGACGGTGACGCGCCGCCCCGCCGCCGCGAGCCGGAGCGCGGCGACCAGGCCTGTCAGACCGGCGCCGACGATGGCGATGTCGTGCATGGCTCAGTTCACCTCGGGGTCAAAGAAGCCGGGCAGCGCGTAGCGGCCGCCCGCCGGCAGCTCGGCCGGCGCCTCGCTCTCCTGCACCAGCCAGCGCTGGTAGGCGGCCTCCGGCAGCTCGGAAACGAAGCGCGACGGCTCGGTGATGACGTCGACGCGGTAGCGGTCGCGCGCGACCATCGGGTAGCACAGGTACAGCTCGTCCTTCGCCCGCGTGCACGCGACGTAGAACAGACGGCGCTCCTCCTCGACGTCCTCGGCGCGCGCCGACGGGAAACGCCCCTCGGCGAGCCACACCAGGAAGACGGCGCGCCACTCCAGCCCCTTCGCCTGGTGCACGGTCGACAGTGTCACGCGCTCGCGCTCGCCGGGCTCGGCGGCGACGTCCTCGCCGGAGAGCTCGTTCATCAGCGACACCTCGTCGAGGAACGCGTCGAGCCCCTCGTAGCCGTCGGCGAACAGGCCGAGCTGCTCGAGGTCGTCGAGCCGGCTCGCTGCGTTCTCGAGATGGGCGCGCACGTACTCCCGGTAGCCTCCCGCCAGCACCTCGCGCACCATCTCGCCGGGGCGCGCGCGCAGGTTGACGAGCTTCTCGAGCAGCTCTCCGAGCTGCCGCAGCGAGTGGGCGGCGGCGCCGGGCAGCCCGATCCCCTTGCCGTCGAGCCGGCCGAGCGCCGCGAGCGGGTCCCTGGCCTCGCCGAGCGCCTGCCACACCTTGGCGACCAACCGCTGCCCGAGGCGCGGGCGCAGACGGGCGGCGCGCGCGAACGCCACCTCGTCGCGCGGGTTGGCGACGAAGCGCAGGTGCGCGAGCACGTCCTTGACGTGGCGCTGCTCGAAGAAGCGCAGGCCGGAACGCACCTCGTAGGGTACGTCGCGGCGCGTCAGCTCGACCTCGATCTCGAGCGAGTGCGAGTGGTTGCGGTAGAGCACCGCGATTTCCGAGAGCGGCGTGCTCTCGTCGATCAGCTCGAGCACCTGCTGCGCGACGAAGCTCGCCTGCGCCTCTGGCGTCGGCGCCGCGGAGAGCACCGGCGGCTCGCCGCCCTCGCGCACCGCCCGCAGCGTCTTCGGGAACTGCTTCGTGTTGTGCATGATCGAGGCGTTGGCGAGGTCGAGGATGGGCGGCAGCGAGCGGTAGTTGGTCTCGAGGCGGAACGTCGCACAGCCGGGGAAGCGCTCGGGGAACGACAGGATGTTGGCGTACTCGGCGCCGCGGAAGGCATAGATCGACTGCGCGTCGTCGCCGACCACCATCAGGTTGCGCTCGCCGCCGAGCATCGTCTCGACGACCTCGGCCTGCAGTTTGTTGGTGTCCTGGTATTCGTCGACCAGAACATGCGCGAAACGAGCGCCGAGCTGACGACGGATGTCGTCGTGCTTGCGCAGCAGCAGCAGCCAGTTGAGCAGCAGGTCGTCGTAGTCCATCACCTGCGCCGCGCGCTTGCGCTCGAGGTAGCGGCGGAACACGGTCTGGATCGTCTCGGCGGCGGCGAGGAACTGCGGGTAGCGCTCGGTGAGGAGCTGCTCGAGTGAGCGCCCGGTGTTGATCGCCAGCGAGTACAGCTCCTCGAGCAGCGCCGCACCGGGAAGGCGGCGATCGGGGGTCGACGGAACGATGTCCGTGAGCGCCGCGCCCATCAGGTCCTGTGCGTCCTCGCGGTCGAGGATGCCGTAGTTGGGCCGGTAGCCGATGCGCTCGCCGAAGCGCCGCAGCAAGCGGTTGCCGACCGAGTGGAACGTGCCGCCCATCACCTTGCCGGCGTCCTGCCCGAGCAGGTCGCCGACCCGCTGCAGCATCTCGCGCGCGGCGCGGTTGGTGAAGGTGAGCAGGAGGATCGAGGCGGACGGCACGCCGTCCTCGAGCAGGCGCGCGACGCGGTAGACGAGCGTGCGCGTCTTCCCCGAGCCGGCGCCGGCGAGTACCAGCATCGGTCCGCCCGGGTGCATCACCACCGCATGCTGCTCGGCGTTGAGATCCGACGCGTAGTCGACGCGGCGGGCCAGGCCCGACGCCGGCCGCAGCACGATCCTGCGCGAGTCCCGCTCGTCCGGCACCCGGGCAGGATAGCGGAAGAAGCTGACAGCTCACAGAAGGCAGCCGACAGGTCACAGCCGTCAGCCGATAGCTCAAAGCCGACAGCAAAGACAGGTCACCTCGCTCTCCCGTCCCGGCGCTCCCGGGCGGCACGGGATTCCTCCTCGCCCAGGCTGCGCCGAGGCTCGTCGGAATGACAGCTTCTCTGTCGCTGCAGCCACGATGGCTCGTTCGGGACGACAGGTCGTTGTCGCCCGGGCTGCGCCGGGGCTCGTCCAAGTGACAGGCTCTTTGTTGCCGTGGCGGAACGGGGCTCGCTTCCAGGGAAGCCAGTCAGAACGGGAGCGCGGGCGTCCTCGCCCGCGCGGGCGGAGTCCGGGCCGGCGAGGGCGCCGGCCCTCCCGCTGGTTTCCTCTCTCGCCCGACCGCCGCACCGCGGCGTACCCCTGCTCGGGATGAGGGATGCTCCGGGACAGCGGGCTGTCGCGTGTCGTGACGCGATTCCAAGCAGGTGTCATTCCGAGCGAGCGGCGCCGCAGGCGCGGCGGGGGAGGAGCCCCGTGGCGCCCGGACCGCAGTGGTCATTCGGCCCGCGAGAGGGCGCCGAGCAGACGGCGGGAGCACGGCGAATCAGAGACGGAATCTCAAGAAAGACAAAGACATGCGCGCCGCGGCGAGCTTGCGAAACGCCGTGGCAAGGGGTACATTCCGCAGCCGGGGGAGGGGCGGCCGGGGCGGACCAGCGGCCGGTACCGGCTGGCGCCCCGCCCACCACCTGCGTCCGGGGAGGGCGAGTGTTCACGATCAGGAAGAAGGAAGAGATCGCCCCCAAGTTCTGGCGGTTTCTCATCGATGCGCCTGAGATCGCGCGCAAGCACCGCGCCGGGCAGTTCGTCATCATCCTGCTCGACGACCATGGCGAGCGCATCCCGCTGACGATCGCCGCGTCCGACCCTCAGGCCGGCACGATCACGCTGGTGGTGCAGGAGGTCGGCAAGACCACGATGCAGCTCGCCGAGCTGCCCGAGGGCACCGGGCTGCTTTCGGTGATCGGGCCGCTCGGCACGCCAACCCACATCGAGCGCTACGGCACCGTGGTGTGCGTCGGCGGCGGCGCCGGCATCGCGCCGCTGCTGCCGATCGCGGCGGCGATGAAGGCCGCCGGCAACCGCATCGTGTCGATCCTCGGCGGCCGCACCAAGGATCTGGTGATCCTGCGCGACGAGATGGCGGGATCCTCCGACGAGATGTTCTACACCACCGACGACGGCTCGTTCGGGCGCAAGGGGTTCGTCACCCATGCGCTCGCCGACCTGATCGCAGAACGCGGCAAGCCGGACCTCGTGGTGGCGATCGGCCCCGCGATCATGATGAAGGTGGTCTCGGACCTCACCCGCAAGCACGAGATCAAGACGCTGTGCTCGCTCAACTCGATCATGATCGACGGCACCGGGATGTGCGGCTGCTGCCGCGTCACGGTGGGAGGGAAGTCGAAGTTCGTGTGCGTCGACGGCCCCGAGTTCGACGCGCACCAGGTGGACTTCGACATCCTCATCAAGCGCCTGCGCGCCTACCTCGCCGAGGAGCAGGTCGCCCGCGAGAAGTACCTGCACGACCACGCGTGCCGCGCGCTGGAGGGCGCCGCCCATGTCTGAGCCCATCCAGGGCCTGCCCGAGCTGGCCAAGAAGGACCGGATGAAGATCCCCCGGCACCCGATGCCGGCGCAGGAGCCCGAGCAGCGCATCAGGAACTTCTCCGAGGTCGCCCTCGGCTACACCGCGCAGACCGCGATGGAGGAGGCGCAGCGCTGCCTGCAGTGCGACAAGCCGCTGTGCGTCGCCGGCTGTCCGGTGGAGATCGACATTCCCGCGTTCGTCGACCTGATCCGCCGCGGCGACTTCAAGGGCGCGGTGGCGAAGATCAAGGAGACCAACACCCTGCCGGCGATCTGCGGGCGCGTCTGCCCGCAGGAGGACCAGTGCGAGGTGGTGTGCGTGCTGGCCAAGAAGTTCACGCCGGTGGCGATCGGGCGCCTCGAGCGCTTCGTTGCCGACCTCGAGCGCGCGTCGGGCGAGATCGACATGCCGCACTGTGCGCCGCCGACCGGCCACAAGGTGGCGATCATCGGCTCCGGACCGGCCGGCCTGGTGTGCGCGGCGGACCTCGCCAAGCTCGGCCACAAGGTCACCGTCTTCGAGGCGCTGCACAAGACCGGCGGCGTGCTGGTCTACGGCATCCCCGAGTTCCGCCTGCCGAAGGAGATCGTCGACTACGAGGTCGAGAACCTCGAGCGCATGGGGGTCGAGATCCGCACCGGGTTCGTGGTCGGCAAGACCGCCACGGTCGAGGAGCTGTTCTGGGAGTGGGGGTACGACGCGGTGTTCTTCGGCACCGGCGCCGGTCTGCCGTCGTTCATGAACATCCCCGGCGAGCACTTCATCGGCGTGCAGTCGGCCAACGAGTTCCTCACCCGCGTCAACCTGATGAAGGCGTATGCCTTCCCCGAGTACGACACGCCCGTCCGCACGGGCAGGCGGGTCGCCGTGGTGGGGTCGGGGAACGTCGCGATGGACTGCCTGCGCAGCGCCAAGCGCCTCGGTGCGCAGGAGGTGATCTGCGTCTACCGCCGCACCCGCGCCGAGTCGCCTGCGCGCAAGGAGGAGCTCGAGCACGCCGAGGAGGAGTTCATCGACTTCCGCTGGCTGTCGGCGCCGCTGGAGATCTACGGCAACGAAGAGGGTTTCGTCACCGGGATGAAGATCCAGCGGATGGAGCTGGGCGAGCCCGACGCCTCCGGACGCCGCCGCCCGGTGCCGATTCCCGGCTCGGAGTACGACATCGCCGTCGACACCGTCGTGATCGCGATCGGCCAGAGCCCCAACCCGCTGGCCACCCGCGCCACGCCGGGGCTCGAGCTCAACCGCCACGGCTGCATCGTCGTCGACCAGCAGACGATGATGAGCGTCTCGCTGCCCGGCGTCTTCGCAGGGGGCGATGTCGTGACCGGCGCCGCCACCGTGATCCTGGCGATGGGCGCCGGCAAGCAGGCCGCCCGCGGCATCCACGAGTGGCTCGGCAAGCTCGAGCGCGGCGAGGTGACGAAACCGACCTGGCCCCGCCCAACGGCGTGAGTCTGCGTCACAGCCCGAGCGTCACACCCCAGTAGACGTTGCGGCCGGCCGCGGGGATGAACTGGGGGCCGCCATCGACGTAGCCGAACGCGGTGTAGGTGGCGTCGAGCAGGTTGTTGACGCGCAGCTCGAGGCCGACGCGGCCGAGCCCGACCGCTCCGGCCCACGCGGCGGGCAGCGGCAGCCGCACCTGCGCGTCCACGACGGTGAACGCGTCGTTGACCAGCGGCACGTAGCCGGGCGCCTCGCGCGCGCCGGGGTCGCGCCGGTTGTCCTCGGAGTTGTCGAGATAGAAGCGGCCCGCGTAGCGTGCGTTGACCAGCCAGGCAAGCGGGCCGGCCTCGCCGCGCAGCGTCAGCGTCGCCAGGACGTCGGGGTAGCCGGCGATGCGGTTGCCGTCGTACACCACCTCGATCCCCGGCGCCCACTGCTCGGTGTAGTCCGTGAACGTGTTGTGCGAAAGCGACAGCGAGCCGTCGATGCCGAGGCGCGGCGATGCCGACCACGACCCCTCGAGCTCGATGCCGCGGTGCAGCGAGCGCGCGCCGTTGCCGTAGACCGGGACGCCCGAGTCGTCGAGCGCCCCCGCGTAGACGATCTCGTTGGCGAACTTCATGTAGAACAGATTGGCGCGCGCCCGCCACGCCGGGCGCCGCACCCCGGCGCCAAGCTCGAGGTCCCACACGTCCTCGGGGTCGAGCGACACAGGTGTGCCCCAGTAGTCCTGCGGGTCGTAGATCGTGCGGAACGCCGGCTCGCGCATCCCGCGCGCGAGGCTGGCGTACGCCTCGGCGTCGCGTCCCAGGGCGACGACCGCCCCGAGCCGCGGCAGGAGGAACGGGAACCTCTCGGTGAGCTCGACGCCCTCGAGTTCGTCGTCGTGCATGCGGTACTCGTGCCGCGTGCCCTGCACGCCGCCGGTGAGCGTCAGGCGGCCGGAAGCGCGCCAGGCCGCGGTCGCCTGCAGCGAGAAGGTGCGCTTGTCGACGCGGTAGTCGTAGTAGCGATGGTCCGGGTCGACGCCGGCGGGGTAGTGCTCGGCCCACCGCACCTCGCCGAAGTGGTGCGCCTCGTGGAAGCGCGCCTCGCCGCCGAGCGTCCACGTCCAGGCGCCGGCGGCACGGGTGAGCTTCGGCACCCAGCCGGCGTCCCACTCGTCGACGGTGCGCCGCCGCACCAGGTCGGAGCGCAGGGCGGGGGAGCCGTCGGGGAGCGTGCCGGGCGGCAGGCCGTACTCGAACAGCCAGCGTTCCTCCTTGTACTGCTCGTAGTAACCGTCGCCGCGGAAGTGGTAGAAGATCTGGCTGAGCTGTGTGCCGGGCGACAGCTCGGCGTCGTGCAGGAGCTGCACGTGCGGCTGGGTGAAGGTGTCGATCTCGCCCGGCCAGGCGAGCGGATTGAACCGCCGGTCGCGCTCCGGGTCGCCGGTGAGGCCTCCTTCGAGCGCGCTCTTCGGCACGCCGAGGTAGGCGAGGTGCGTCTCCTCGGGCCCGCCGAACAGCACCAGCCGTAGCGACGAGCGCTCGAAGTGGCGGACGAGCGAGAGGTAGTAGTTCCACATGTCCACCCACGACTGGTCGCGGTAGCCGTCGGTCGTCACCTTCGAGTAGCGCGCGGCGAGCTGCCAGGCGCCGTCGATCAGCCCCGACTCGAAGCGGGCGCTGTAGCGCTCGGTGCCGTACGAGCCGCCGCCGGCGTGCAGCTCGAACGACGGCTCGACGCCGCCCGGGTCGGTGGTGATGTCGACCGCGCCGCCGATCCCCGACAGCCCGAACACGCCCCGCTGCACCTGCACGTCGCCGGCGGTGGCGAGGAAGTCGGCGAGGTCGATGAAGAACAGCTCGCTCGACTCGGCGTCGTTGAGCGGCGCGCCGTTCAGGGTGACGCGGCTGCGCGCCTGGCCGAAGCCGCGGATCGTGAAGTACGAGTAGCCGATTCCGTGGCCGGAGTCGTTGTACGCGAAGAACCCGGGCGCCACGCCGGCGAGCAGCATCGCCGGGTCCTGCCCCCAGTACGCCTCCCGCACGCGCTCCGCCGGGATGTTCGTGATCGTCGCCGGGTCGGCGCCGACGCGGGCGCGGGTGGCGGTCACCTCGACGAGGTCGGTGAACGACGCCTCCGGGGCGAGCCCGATTGCCAGCGGCGCGCTGCCGCCGGCCGCGATGCGCTCGCGGTGGACGCGGTGCCCCGGGTGCGAGGCGACCAGCGTGAACGCTCCCGACGTGCCCGGAAGCGTGAAGGTGCCGTCGGCGGCGGTGACTGCTGCGGAGTCGGTCTCCACGACCTCGACGCGCGCGCCGGCGAGCGGCGTGCCAGTCTGCGCGTCGACCACCGTGCCGACGAGTGTCTGCTGCGCGGCGGCGACGCTTGCGACCGCACACGCGACGAGCGCCGGGATGACTCGCTTCATCTGCTCCTCCCACCGGGCGGTGCGGGCGGTGGGAAGGCGGCGTCACCCCGACGCTCTCTTGCTCCCGTTCCCTCCGCCGGTATGACCCGGGTCAGGTTCCAAGGGTGTGATCTCAGCCCGCGCGTCGCGCGCGGGCACCCCTACGGATGTGTTGACGACGACTCAAAGAGCGAGCAGCGACACCGCTACTGTGGCGCAGGAGCCGGCCGCTGTCAAGGTGGGACGCGCGAGGCGTCAGGCAAGAGGCGCGAGGCACGAGGCACGAAGCGCGAGGCACGAGGCACGAGGAACGAAGTGCGAGGCTCTGAAGCGCGGATGATGCAGCGCCCCTCCGCCACTGACAGCGCCACCGGCGGTGCCACGGACAAGACCCTTGCCAGAAGCTGTCATCGCGAGGAGGCCGGGGCGCCGAAGGCGCGCCGGCCGACGTGGCGATCCCGCGGCGCCGGGAGGGCGGCGGCGTTCGCTCTGGCGGACGCCGTTCTAGACTGCACCGATGAGCGACCTCGAGAGCGGACCGCGGCAGGTGGACGTGGGTGGGTACGAGCTGGCGGTGGAGGACAACGGCGGCGGTCTGCCGCTCGTATTGCTGCACGGTTTTCCGCTCGCCGGGGCGACCTGGGACGCGATCCGGCCAGCGTTGGCCGAGCGCGCGCGCGTCGTGACCCCCGACCTGCGCGGCTTCGGCGCGTCAAGCAAGCCCGCCGCCGACTACTCGATGGCGGCGCTCGCCGCCGACGTGATGCGCCTCGCCGACGCGCTCGGCCTCGAGCGCTTCGTGCTCGGCGGCCACTCGATGGGCGGCTACGTCGCGCTGCGCGTCGCGGCGGCGCACCGCGACCGCCTCGCCGGCCTGATCCTCGTCGACAGCCGCGCCGAGGCCGACCCGCCGGAAGGCAGGGCGCGCCGCGACGCCACGATCGCGCGCATCGAGCGCGAGGGAGGCGCGGGCTTCCTCGACGAGTTCGTGCCCAACCTCGTCGGCGAGACGACGCGCGCTCGCGCCCCGCGCTTCGTCTCCGAACTGCGGGCGATCGCGGCCGACGTCCCCGATCACGTGCTCGCCGGCTGCCTCGCGGGCATGCGCGACCGCCCCGACTCGACGCCGCTCCTGCCCTCGCTCGCCGTCCCCGCGCTGGTGATCGTCGGCGCCGAGGACACGATCACGCCGCCGGCCGGCTCGCGCGCGATGGCGGAGGCGCTGTCCCGCGCCACGCTCGCGGTGATCCCCGGCGCCGGCCACACGCCGCAGGTCGAGCGCCCGCTCCCCGTCGCCGAGGCCATCATTGCCTTCCTCGCGGGCCTGCCCGCCGTGTAGGCGCGGCGTTCGTGCCGCGAGAGTCAGGCCGGCGCCGCACGAGACGCGTCCCCGCCGCAGTCTCAGCGCCGTTAGCGATGCGGGTCGTCAGGGCGAGGGCGTCCCTCCTGCGAAAGCGGCGCCAGGGGTACGCCCATAGCCTCAGCGGCGGCGCGCTGGCGGGCGTCGTACGTCGCCAGCACCACCGCCTGGCCGTTGCGACGCAGGAACTCGACCGCCGCGAGGTGCAGCGCGTCGAGGGTGCGCACCGGCGCCGGGAACGGCTCGAGGGCCCGGGCAAGTACTTCGGGGACCATTTCGAGCAAGGCGAGTCGCTGCACCAGCTCGCGTGCCGCGTCGCCGTGCGAGCGCGCCAGCCCGCGCGCGTGGAGTCGCGTCCACAGCTCGTACTCGAGGAGCCGGCATGTGACCAGCGACTCGCGCCACAGCGAGACCGGCGGCGTAACGTCCTCGGCGAGCAGGTGCGCGAGCGCGACCGAGGTGTCGAGGTAGATCACCGCTCGTCCCGATCGTGCGCGAGCTCGCCGAGTACGCTTGCGAGGTCCGTGACCGGGTAGCGGGCGGGGGGCTCGGCCACCCGCATGACCGGCGGCGACAGCCACCCTTCGCGCACCGCTTCCGCCAGCCTCGCATCCGCGAGCAGCTCGGCCCGCCCAGGCTCGGGCGGCACCAGCTCCGCCACCACCCGGTCGCGATCGGTGACCAGGATGCGCTCCCCGCCCGCCGCCAGCCGGATGTACTCGGAGAGCTTGTTCTTCAGCACCTTGACGCCTACAGCCCGCATGCGGTCAAAGTAGCGCCCGGTAGCTACTTTGTCAATGGCCAAACGCGAGGGATCGGCGGTGATCCCCGTCGCCGGCCACACGCCGCAGCTCGAGCGCCCGCTCGCGACCGCCGAGGCGATTCTCGCGTACCTTCGCGGCCTCCGGGAGTAGGCGCGCTGCGTGCGCCGCGGGGTCGGCCCGGCGGTGCGCCCGGCTTGCTGTCGGTGCCCGCTCAGAAGCCGACAGAGACGCCGACGCGCAACTGCAGCGCCGAGTCGTACAGGCCGTAGGGGTCACTCTCGTCGTATGCGAAGTCATAGAGCGCGAGCACGTACAGGCCCGCTCCCCGGCCCATCGACGTGTTGAACCCGGCGCCCGCCAGGAATGCGTTGTACGTGGTGCGATCGGTGGCCCCGGTGCTCGTGTTCGCGATGTACTCGTAGCTCGTGTGTTCGTACTCGCCCTGGAGGAAGAGCCCTGACATCACGTAGTAGCGCGCAAACAGGTTGGCGCCGTAGTCGCTCGAGGTCAGCTCCTCGTACCCGCGGTCGTCGCTGCGATAGCGGTACAGGAGCCCGAGGCCCACGCCGAGCTCCGGCGTGACGCGGTAGCCTACGAGCGGGGCTATCTCGATGTACTCGACGTCGCCGAACGAGGCGCCGACGTACCCGCCGTAAAACCACCGACCGGCCGTGTACCCCGAGGCCGCCGGGTCGGCGTAGACGCTGGATGGGCGTTGCTCAGGCGGCTCCTGAGCGGCCACCGCCGCCGCGCACAGTGCGGCAACGCCTGCAACCGCAGCGAGCAAACCGTATCTCACGGTGAGTCTCCTTCCATCTTTTCATGGTAGCGCGCGGCCGCCCGTCGCCCGTCGGCCGTCGGCCGGCTGCCGCCCCACGAACCACGAACCACGGGCCACGGGCCACGGGCCACGGGCCACGGGCCACGGGCCACGGCCTTATCATGTCGCCATGTGCGGCCGTTTCACTCTGGCGACACCGGGGCAGACGATCGCGGAGGCGTTCGAGCTCTCCGCCGCACCCGAGCTCCGTCCCCGCTACAACATCGCGCCGACGCAGCCGGTGGCGGCGATCCGCGCCGCAGGGGCAGCCGGCCGCGAGTTGGTGATGCTGCGCTGGGGGCTGATCCCGTCGTGGGCGAAGGACGCGGCGATCGGCGACCGCATGATCAACGCGCGCGGCGAGACGGTGGCGGAGAAACCGTCGTTCCGGGCGCCGCTGCGCTCGCGCCGCTGCCTGGTGCTCGCCGACGGCTTCTTCGAATGGAAGCGGGAAGGGGAGCGCAAGCAGCCATACCACATCCGCATGCGCGACCGGCGGCCGTTCGCCTTTGCCGGCCTGTGGGACCGCTGGGCGCCGCCGGGGGGCGAGCCTGTGGAATCCTGCACGATCGTGACCACGGAGCCGAACGAGCTGATGGCGGCGATCCACGATCGCATGCCGGTGATCCTCCCGGCCGCCGCGCACGCGCTCTGGCTCGACCCGGCGGTGAGAGAAAGCGAAAGGCTGCAGGAGCTCCTGCAGCCTTTCGATCCCGATGCGATGGAGGCGTTCTCGGTGAGCCCGCGCGTCAACAGCCCGCGCAACGACGACCGCGACTGCATCGCGAGAACGGCCTAGGACACGTCATCCAGCGGCAACATTGGTCCGCGATGATGTCCCCTTCTGATGTCCCCTTCTTAGGCCGAAGTTCCCAGGCCGCGAGACGTCCTTCTGAAGCGTAAGGCGAGGTTCG
>CAZQLL010000063.1:0-14639 GCA_964594125.1 uncultured Thermoanaerobaculia bacterium
GGGCCGCCGGGCCGCCACAGAACAGCGTTGGCGCCCCAGGGGGAGGTCTCGCGACCTCCCCTCGCCCGCGAAGTGAATTCGCGGGCTTCACCCCACCGCGCCGGCGGCCCTGCCGGGCCGCCGGGCCGCCACAGAACAGCGTTGGCGCCCCAGGGGGAGGTCTCGCGACTTCACCTCGGGCGTCTTCACCGCTTGACGCCAGCGACATTACCACGAGAGCGCGCCGGGCCGCGCGCGCTTGCGCCTGCTGAGACGCCGTCGCTATAGTGGCGCCCTGCACGGGAGGTGGGGATGAGCGCAACGCGACGAGGCGGGCGTCGGATCGTCGGGAGCGACGGGCGGGTGTCGCGCCGCACGGTGGCGCGGCTGCTCGGGGCCGGCGGAGTGAGCGTGCTGCTCTCGCGCTGTGCGCCGGCGCCGCGCCCGCAACTGGCCGCGAGCGCTCCGGCGGCGGAGATCGCGCGCACCAACTGGGGGCCGATCGACCGCGCGCTGCCCGACCGCACGGCAGCGGCGTTCTCGGGCGACGACCCGTCGTTGGCGCACGCGGCGCTGTGGGACAAGCCGGCGTTCCTCGCCGCGCGCGGCGGCGCGCTGCCCGTGCCCGCGGAGCGGGTGCCGCTGGTCGTGATCGGAGGCGGCATCGCCGGCCTCACCGCGGCGTACGCGCTGCGCGCGCACCGGCCGGTGGTGCTCGAGCAGGCGCCGCGGTTCGGCGGCAACTCGCGCGGCGAGGCGTGGCGCGGCATCGACTACGCGATCGGCGCCGCGTACTTCGTCGAGCCGGACGAGGGGAGCGGGATCGCCGGGCTGCTCGCCGAGCTCGGGCTCGCCGGCGCCTACACGGTGAAGACGGTCGAGGACCCGGTGGTGCTGCACGGGCGGCGCTACGACGAGTTCTGGCACGGCGTCACGGCGCCGGACGCGCGGGCGCAGTGCGACCGCCTGCGGGAGTACTTCGTCTCCTGCCTCGAAGGCGCGGAAGGGCGCGAGTACCCCGACATCCCGGTGTTCGACGGCGAGGCGCGGCGACGGATCGACGCGCTCGACCGGACGACGTTCGTCGACCACCTGCGCGCGGTCGCCGGCGGGCCGTTGCACCCGCACGTCGAGACCGTGGTCGAGCACTACTGCTGGTCGTCGTTCGGCGCCTCGTCGACCGAGATCTCGGCCGCTTCTGGGCTCAACTTCTACTGCGCCGAGTTCGGCAACGTCGCGGTGATGCCGGGGGGCAACGCCGCCGTCGCCGAGCGGCTCCTCGCCCGTCTGGAGCGTGCCGTGCCGGCGGCCAACCTGCGACCGCGCTCGCTTGCGCTGGACGTCCGCCCGGTCGCCGACGGCGTCGTGGTCTCGTACCTCGACGGTGGCGGCTCGCTGCGGGCGCTGCACGCGCGGGCCGCCGTCGTGGCGTGCCCGAAGTTCGTCGTGCCGAAGCTTCTTAACGCGCTCGAGCCGGAGCGCGTCGCCGCGATCGACCGCCTGCGCTACCGCGCCTACCTGGTGGCCAACGTGCTCCTCGATGCGCCGGTCAAGCCCGACTTCTACGACCTCTTCATGGCCGGCGAGGGGAGGGTGGACCTCGCCGACGTCGAGGCGGCCGCGAACCGCCGGAAGGTCACCGACGTGGTGCTCGCCACCTACGCGCGCCACGACGAGCGCCGCTCGGTGCTGACGCTCTACCGCGGCATCCCCTACGACGGGGCCCGCGCGGCGCTCTACGAGGAAGGCGCCTGGGCGACCAGCCGGCGCGAGTTCGAGGAGCAGGTCGCGGGCGAGATCCTGCCGCTGGTGGGGCTTCGGCAGGAGCACGTCGTCGACATGCGGCTGACGCGCTGGGGCCACCCGCTGCCAGTCGCCGAGGCCGGCCTGATCGCCGGGCGGGTCGTCGACGCCCTGCGCGCGCCGCTCGCCGGCCGGGTCTTCTTCGTGAACCAGGACAACTGGGCGCTGCCGGCGTTCGAGACCGCGGTCACCGAGGCGCTGCACTTCGCCCCGCAGGTGGAGCGGGTGCTGGGATAAGCCCGGAGCCAACGCTAACGATCAGCGGCTCGCTGCTGGCTGTGGTGGGCTTGCCGGGCAGGCAGGCACTGTTTCTCTGCCGGGCTGCGCAGATCGTTGCCATTGGCACCGGACGCCGCGCGCTCGGAGCGCGCGGCGCCGCGGCCGGCACCGCGCTCCTGCGCGCCTTCGCGCGTCACCGGATGACTCGTGGCTGAAGGAGGCGCTCCCGGAGCGGAGAACGACCTGCCTCTTACTGTCGGCTGTCCGCTGTGAGCTGTCGGCTTCCTCTTCTTACTCGTGCTCATGCTCGAACTCAAACTCCCACCTTGCGTACACTGACTCCGCATGGGGAGCGCATCGTGATCGGGCGGGTGCTGCGCGCCTACCGGGAGGCGTTCGCGGGGCTGCCGCGCGACGTGTGGCTGCAGGCCGCCGCGATGCTGATCAACCGCAGCGGCACGATGGTGCTGCCGTTCCTCGGCCTCTATCTGACGAAGGAGCAGCACCTGTCGGCGGTGTCCGCCGGGTGGATCCTGAGCCTCTACGGCGTCGGCGCGGCCGCCGGGTCGTTCCTCGGCGGCTGGTTCTCCGACCGCGTGGGCCCGATCCGGGTGCAGCAGGCGAGCCTGCTCGGCGGCGGCCTCGGATTCGTGGCGATAGGGGCGGTCGACGGCGCCGGCGCGCTAGCCGGCGCGGTGCTCGCCACCAGCCTCCTCGCGGACGCCTTCCGGCCGGCGACGTTCGCGGCAGTGACGCGCTTCTCCGCGGTGGAGGTGCGCACCCGCTCGCTCGCGCTGGTGCGCCTCGCGGCCAACCTCGGGATGTCGGTCGGCCCGGCGCTGGGCGGGTTCCTCGCCGTCCGCCACTACGGCCTGCTGTTCTGGGCGGATGCGGTGACGTGCTGGCTGGCGGCTGGGATGCTCGCGCTAGCGTTCCCGCTCGCCCGGCATGCGGCCGCGCCTGCCTCGCTGGAGCCTCGGCGTGCCGCCCGCTCGCCGTGGCGCGACGGTCCCTACCTGGCGTTCCTCGCCCTGGTGACGCTGCTCGCGGTTGTGTTCTTCCAGATCATGGGAACGCTGCCGCTGTACTGGCGAGAGCATCTCGGTCTGGCCGAGGACCGCATCGGCCTGCTGCTGGCGCTCAACACGGTGATCATCGTCGCGGTGGAGATGGTGCTGGTGCGCGCGCTCGAGCACCGCGACCACCTGCGTCTGACGGCGCTCGGCGCTCTGCTCGTGTGCCTCGGCTTCGGGCTGATGCCGCTGGGCGAGGGTGTCGGCTTCGTCGCCGCTACCATCGTGGTGTGGACGCTCGGCGAGATGCTGTCGCTGCCCATGACCAACGCGTTCGCCTCGCTGCGCGGCGGCGTCGACGGCGCCGGCCGCTACATCGGCGCGTACATGCTCGCGTTCTCCTCGGCGTTCATCCTCGCGCCGCTTGCCGGCACCGGGATGTACCAGCGGTTCGGCGCCGACGCGCTGTGGTACGGGTGCGGCGCCGTCGGGATACTCCTCGCAGTCGGATTCGCTCTGGTCTCACGCGCCGTGCAGGCGCGGGCAGGGGCGCCGGCCGGCGCCCGTGGTGACGGGAGGTCGTGATGGCAGAGCTGCGGGTCGACGGGGTGTACCTGGTAACGGGCGGCGCCGGTGCGCTTGCTGACGCGGTTGCCGCCGTCTTCACCGCGGCCGGCGCCCGCGTCGTGCTGGTGGACCGCGTTGCGGAGGCGCTGCGCGAGCGAGCCGCGCTTCGCGGCGCGGTACCGCTGACTGCGGATCTTACGGATGCGGAAGAGACAGCCGCGATGGTGCGCCTGGCCGAGGCCGACGTCGGCCCGCTCGCCGGTGTCGTCCACACGGCAGGGACGTTCGCGATGGCGCCTGTGGCCGGCGGCGATCCCGACCTCTACGACCGCATGCTCGACGTCAACTTCCGCACGCTGGTCAACGTCGCCCGCGCCGCCCTGCCGGGCATGGTCGCGCGCGGCGATGGGTTCCTGGCCGGGATCTCCTCAAACGTCGTGTGGGAAGGAACCGGCGCGGCGCAGATGTCGCTGTACGCGGCGGCGAAGGCGGCGGTCGCGTTCTACCTGCGCTCGCTCGAGCGCGAGCTCGGCGGCGCCGGAGTGCGCGCCGCGATCGTCTACCCGCTCGGTCCCATCGACACCCCGGCCAATCGCGCCGCGATGCCGGACGCGGACCCCGCCGGCTGGGTCGACCCGGTCGCCATCGCCGAGGCGCTGCTGTTCGCCGCCACCCGCGGCCCGTGCGGCCGTCTGGCGGAGCTGGCGATAGGAAGCAGCCGGTAGGCGATGGGCGAAAGGCAAGAGGCAGGGGGCAGAAGGCAGGAGCGAGGCGGAACTCCCTCGCGGCGCTGCGGGAGGCGTCGCCATCCGCTGGCGCGGCCGGCTCGGAATCAGCATGAGTCTGCGGCGCACCCCGGACCATGAACGTCACCGGGGGGCCGACGCCCTCGCCGGCCCGGGCGCCGCAGGGCAGGACCTCAGCGCGGGCGATGGCGCCCGCGCTTCCGCAGAATCAAGGGGGCTCTGAAAACAATGACAGCTCCTTCCGCGTGCGGATCGGGTGATTCGCCGATGCTCGTCGCCGCAGTAAACAAGGGCTCGCGCCGCGTCCGCGGCGCGAGCCCCTGTGCGCCATCTGCGCCGGCGGCGGGCGATCTCCGCCGCCTGCCGCCTGTCGGTTACTTCATCAGCTCCTTGACGATGAAGTCGGCGCCGTACAGCTTCGCCAGCGCCTCGGTCATCGCGGCGGTGTGCACCGACACGGTGCGGTTGGCGGTGTCGTCGTAGACGAAGCGGCCGACCAGGCTCTCGATGTTGCCGTCGAACACCAGGCCGACGATCTCGCCCGCCCGGTTGATCACCGGCGAGCCGGAGTTGCCGCCGATGATGTCGCAGGTGGATACGAAGTTGACCGGTGTTGCGAGGTCGAGGCCCTTCCAGCCCGCGGCGAATTTCGCCGGCAGGTCGAACGGCGGCGTGTGGTCGAACGAGTGGGCGCGGTCGAGAAGGCCGTAGAAGGTGGTCTTCGACGGCGCCTTGGTGCCGTTCATGGGGTAGCCGGCGACGGCGCCGTAGGACAGGCGCAGCGTGAACGTTGCGTCGGGGTTGACGGTCTTGCCGTACACCGCGAAGCGCGCCTTGCCGATCTTCTCGCCGGCCGCGACCGCGACCGCCTCGATCTCGTCCTCGTACCACTTCCGCTGCTCGCGCAGCATCGGGTCGAGGGTGCGCACGAGCACGATGAGGGGATCGGTCGACTCGGCGATCGCCCGCTCGCCGCCGTCGGCGAGCGCCTTGCGGACGGCGGGGTCGCCCAGCCGGGTACCCGCGATCAGCGCCTTCGCCACGTCGGCGGGCGCCTTGCCGCCGAGCGCCAGCTTCACGAACGGGTCGTCGGGGCCGAGCTCCTCGAGCATCTGCGCGAGGCCGTCGGCCAGCAGCACCTCCTCGAGCCCGGGGTAGACGGGCGCGGGCGAGAAGAGGCGGAAACGCAACGACTCGAGCCCCGCCTCGTGGAACTCCGCGAGGCGCTCGGAGTCCGGTTTCGCGATCTCGGCCACGTAGCGGACCAGGGTGAGCGCGGTGCCCGGCAGGCGGAACCCCGCGATCCTGCGGTAGGTGTAGGTCTTGAAGTTCTGCATGAACTTCGCCTGCGACGCCGCGATCGCGTCCCACGCCCCGCCGTACTCCTTCTGCCACGCCGGGTCGGCGGCGACGAGCGAACGGAACGCCTGCTCCTCCCTTGCCTTCTTCGCCATCAGCGCGGCGTCCTTGAGCCCCTGGTACTCGCCTCCTTGAGCCTTCTGGGCGTTCTCGAGACCGAAGATCATGCCGGAGGCCTGGCGGGCCTCCTCGGGGCCGCGCGCCGCGTAGGCGCGTAGCACGCCCAGCCGCCGCGTCAGGGTGGCGAGCGTCAGCGGGTACGCGACGTCGCGCTTCGCCTCGAGCTGCGCGAGGGTGTTGAGGCGATCGGTCGAGCCCGGGTGGCCCGAGACGAACACCAGCTCGCCGTCGGCCGCGCCCTGCGGGTTCCACCTCAGGTACGCGGGGCTGGCGATCGGCGCGTCGTTCTCGTAGACGCGGAAGAGCGCCATGTCGAGGTCGTAGCGCGGGTAGGTGAAGTTGTCCGGGTCGCCGCCGTAGAACGCCGCCTGCACCTCGGGAGCGAACACCAGGCGGATGTCGGTGTACTTCCTGTACCGGTACAGCCAGTACTCGCCGCCTTGGTAGAGGGTGACCACGTCGGAGCGCAGCCCGGTGGCGTCGAGCGACTCCTTCTCGAGCTTGGCGGTGACGGCCTTGCGCGCGTCGTTGGCGTCCTTCTCGCTCATCCCCGGCTTCACGGCGGCCATCACCTTCGCAGTGACGTCCTCCATCGCCATCAGGACGTTGAGCTCGAGGTCGGGGCACTTGAGCTCCTCGGCGCGGGTTGCGGCGAGGAAACCGTCCTTGACGTAGTCCTTCTGCGGCGACGACACCTTCTGGAGCTGGCCGCGCGCGACGTGGTGGTTGGTCAGCACCAGCCCCTCGGGGCTGACGAACGAGCCCGAGCCGCCGTCGTTGAAGCGCACCGACGCCAGCCGCACGTGGTCGAGCCACGCCTGCGACGGCTCGAAGCCGTACTTCTCCTTGAGCTGCCTGACCGGCGGGTTGTCGAACGTCCACATCCCCTCGTCGCCGGCGGCGATGCCGGCGACGGCCAGGGCGAGCCCCAGCACGACCGCTATTGTCTTGATTCTCCTCACGTTCCTCCTCCTTGGTGGGGTCCGCATCACGGGATTCCAGCGTCCGCACGAAAGTGCGCCCACGATCTGTATACGCAGGCGCGCCGCGAGGGTTGTGGGCTTTCACGCTACACTCTAGCGGCGAGGAACTGGTGCGAGACATCCCTTGGAGCGCCAGAGGTGTTCGACGGCGGCCCGGCGGAGCGGCAGCGACGCCGGCGCGGTGGGGTGAAGGCGCCGGATCCACTTCGGCGCCGAGGGGAGGTCGCGAGACCTCCCCTCCAGGACAGGAGGGCCCGTGATCCTCACCGCGAACCGCAGAATGTCGTTCTCGGCGTCGCGCCGGCTGGCGCGCGACGGCTGGAGCGCCGCCGAGAACCAGCGCGTCTACGGCGCCGGCGGCGAGCGCGGCTGGGGCTCCGGCGAGAACTACGACGCGCACTTCGTCTTCGCCGGCGAGGTGGACGCGGCGAGCGGCATGCTCGTCAACCTCTCGGCGGTCAAGCAGGCGCTCGCCGCGGTGATCGAGGAGCGCTACGACCACCGCTTCGTCAACCTCGACACGGCGCCGTTCGACCGCGTGCCGCCGACGCCCGAGAACCTCGCCGTCGCGCTGCTCGCCGAAGGGCGGGCGGCGTGCGCCGGCCTGCCGGTGCCGCTCGTCGCCTGCCACCTCGCCGAGTCGGAGCGCACCGCCGCGATCGCCTGGGCCGACGGCGCCGTCGAGCGCGAGCACACGATCGCGTTCTCGGCCGCTCGGCGGACGTGCTCTCCGTACCTGTCCGACGAGGAGAACACGGCGTTCTTCGGGCGCGCCGCGTCGCCGCTCGGGCACGGGCACGGCTACCGCCTGCGGGTCGTGCTGCGGGCGCCGCTCGACGAGCACGGCCTCGTCGCCCTCCACGCCGACGCCGAGACGGCGCTGTCGGTGCTGCACGAGCGGCTCGACCACCGCAACCTCAACCTCGAGGTGCCCGCGCTCGCCGGCGTCCCGATGACCACCGAGTGCCTGGCGCGCTTCGTCTTCACGACGCTGGCGGCGACGCTCCCGGTGGCCCGCGTGCGCCTGCACGAGATGCCGCACTTCTTCGCCGAGTACGACGGCGCCCGCGCCGCCCTCGGTCTCGAGGACACCTTCTCGGCGGCGCACTGCCTGCGCCAGCCGACGCTCTCGGAGGCGGAGAACCGGGCGCTGTACGGGAAGTGCTCGAACCCCAACGGCCACGGGCACCGCTACACCGCGCAAGCGACGGTCGCCGGCGCGATCGACGAGCGCACCGGCACGGTGTGCAACCTCGCCGAGCTGGCGGCCGCGCTCGCCGGCGCGGTGGCGCCGTGGGACCGCCGCCACCTCGACCTCGAGACGGAGGACTTCCGAACCTCGCCGAGCACCGGCGAGAACATCGTGCGCGCGCTGTGGCCGCGGCTTCAACCGGGGCTGCCCGCGCCGCTGGTGCGGCTGCGCCTGTTCGAGACGCGCAACAACCGCTTCGCGCTGCGGTCGGAGGTGTGATGGAGAGGATCGTGATCACAGGCGCCAGCCGCGGCATCGGCCGCGCGATCGCCGAGCGCCTCGCCGCGCCGGGACGCGAGCTCGTGCTGCACGGCCGCAGCACGCCGGCGCTCGTCGAGGCCGCCACCGTCGTGCGCGCGCGCGGTGCGCAGGCGCGCGTCGTCACCGCCAACCTGGCGACGGCCGGCGGCGTGCGCGCCCTCGCGTCGGTCGCCGACGACGCGCCGGTTCGGGCGCTGGTCAACTGCGCCGGCGTCGCGGTCGTGAAGCGGGTCGAGGAGATTTCGGCGGAGGAGTGGGAGCGCGCGCTGTTCCTCAACGTCACCGCACCGTTCCTGCTGGTCAAGAGCCTGCTGACGAACCTCTCGCCGGGGTCCGCGGTGGTCAGCATCCTGTCGGTGGCGGCGCGCCGCGGCTTTCCCGGCTGGAGCGCGTACTGCGCCGCCAAGCACGCGCTCGCGGGGTTCACCGCCGCGATGCGCGAGGAGCTGCGCGAGCGCGGCGTGCGGGTGATCAACGTCTACCCCTCGGCGACCGACACGTCGCTGTGGGACGGCGTCGCCGGCGCCTGGCCGCGCGAGCGCATGATCGCGCCGGCTCAGGTCGCCGACGCCGTCGCCTTCGCCCTCGAGCGCCCCGACTCCGTGCTCGTCGACTCGATCGAGCTCGGCCACGTGTCGGGGGCGCTGTGAAGAGCAGGGGCGAGGCACGAGGCACGAGTGGCGCGGGCGTCCCGCCCGCACTCCGGGGAGCGCCGTGGCCCGGTCCGGTTTTCGCCGATGCGCGGGCAGGATGCCCGCACCACAAGGGCCTGCGGCGACGGGTTGGTCCGGCACGCGGAGGATGCGGCGCAGGCCACGGCCGACCGTGCGGCAGCGTGAGAGCCCAGGGGCGTTGCCGTCGGCGTCGGTAACGGTGGCGATGGCCGCCCCGCCCCGCCGGCGGGATCAGTGGTGATCGCCGGCAACGGTGCGCGCGGCGCGATCGCGCGCGGCCCCGAGCCGGGTGCTGCGAGCTCGGCGGTGTCGGAGCCCGGCGCGGCCCGACCTCCGGCAGCGGCGGCCGGCGCGGCGCCCTGGCGCTCGCGGTCAGCTCGCAAGCAAGCGCAGACCGTCGCGGACGAGGTGGGCGACGGGCTCGGCGGAGGCGGCGCGCGCCTCGAGCGCCTCGCGCAGTGAGGCGGCGAGCGCGGCCTCGCCGCCGCGCTTTTCCAGCAGCTCGAGCACCTCGAGAGGCAGCAGCCAGTCCGAAGGGTGCTCGGCGCGCAGCGTGTCCACGACGCCGGCGAGGCGTGCGAGCGGCTCGCGGCCGTCGCGCACCGCGCGCACGGTCGCGTACAGCGCCCGCAGCGAGCGCGCCGCGGCGTCCGCCTCGACCTTGACCGTGCGCTCCTGCGGCACGAACGACACCTGCTCGTAGGCGTCCTTGTCGGCCGCGCCCTGGAACACCGACACGACCTCCTCGCCGACCGCCATGTCGTAGGCGCCCCACGACGGGTCGAACAGCAGCGCGCCGGCGCGCGTGACGCGGCAGGCGGAGAAGGTGAGGAGCGCGACCTTGCCGGCGGCGCGGGTGACGCGCTCGAGGCGGCCCTCGAGGTGGACGCCGCCGGGGAACTCGAGGCTGCCGTCGCGACCCGGGCGCAGGCCGAGCGCCGCGAGGTCGGAGTCGGTGGAGTCCGCGAGCGCGCGGCGGGCGCGCAGCGGGCGGCCCACCGGGGTGCCGAAGCCGTCGGCGTGGTAGCCCTTCCCGTGGCCGGGCAGCTCGCGGCCGGCGACCGCGAGCGCCGTCGGGCCGGTGGTGCGCACGTACACCGGCGCGCCCTCGTGGTCGGCCGCCGAGGCGATCGTACCCGAGACCTGCACGCCGGAGTCGAGCTCGCAGGTGGCGACGTTGCCGGAGGCGATCGCCCTCTCGATCCCCGCGAGGCCGCCGCGGCGGAACGCCATCGTCGCCGCGAACGCCTCGAGCACCTCGATGAGATGGGCGAACGACGGCGTCACGAAGAGCTGCGGCTGCATCGTCGTGATGTCGAACGCGACGTCGGCGGCCTCCACCGAGTAGGGGAGCTTGCGCACCGACGGCGTCAGGCAGTGGGTGGCCTCGCCGATCGACGAGAGCAGCCCGGCGCCGTACAGCCTGGGGTCGTCGACGGTGCCGATCAGGCCGTACTCGACGGTCCACCAGTGCAGGCGCGACAGGCGCGCCATCTCCGAGGGCGGCCCGAGCCTGGTCTGGCGCTCGCCGACCAGCGCCTCGGCGGCGGCGATCGCTTCGGGCGGCGTGCCCGGCGCCTCCTTGAGGATCGACAGGTGGCGGATCGCCTCGTACAGCTCGAAGTCGGCCTTCGACGACATCGCCTTCGCGCCCACCTCGCCGAAGCGGCGCAGGTACTCCGCGTACTCGGGGTCGGCGATGATCGGCGCGTGCCCGGCCGCCTCGTGCACGATGTCCGGCGCCGGGGTGTACTCGATGTGGTCGAGCTGGCGGATGTCCGCGGCGATCACCAGCACCCGGTGCGCCTGGAACTCCATGAACGCCGCCGGCGGAATGAACCCGTCGACCGGCGCCGCGCCCCAGCCGATGCGGCCGAGGATCTCGTTCATCTCCTCGACGCGCGGGATGCGGTCGAGGGAGATCCCGGTGCGGCGCAGCCCGTCGACGTACGCGGCGTGCGCGTGGCGGGAGTGGAAGTCGACCGCCTTGCGCATGATGTAGCGCCACACCGCGTGGTCGACCGCCGAGTAGCGATCGTAGTGCTGCTCGACGATGTGCCGCTTGAGGTGGTTCGGCAGCCGCGCGATCTGCTCGATCCCGTAGATGCTCCGTGCCTCCGTCGTCGCCATCGGTCCCCCCCGCGTCGCCGCCCCCGCGGAGTATAACCACCGAGACGACGTCCGCATTCGCACTGCCGGGAGCGGCTGCCGGCCGGCGGGAGGAGGGAGGATCGCCCGCGCGGGATTCAGCGACGGGGAGGGAGGTCCGGAACGGCCGGGTGCTGCCCGCGCCGTTGTCCCGGTCGGTCCCCGGGGTCACGCAAGACGGTCGGACGGGGGTGCCCGGCGCCAGTGCGCCCGCCGTAGTGCCCGGCAGAGGTCGGATGACAGCATCGAATGATGCTACACTGCCATCGGAGGTGATGATGCCTGCACTCACACTGCGCGGTCTCGACGAGCCCACAGCCGCCAGGTTGAAGGCGGAAGCCCGCAAGCGGGGCCTCAGCGTCAACTCACTGCTCCGCACCATGGTCGAGGAAGGTCTGGGGTTGAGCCGGCGGGTGCGAGGCCGGCGGCACGACGACCTCGATCATCTCGCCGGTACGTGGAGCGCGGCCGATGTCCGCCGGTTCGGCGCGGCGACGGCGGCGTTCGAGCAGGTGGACGAGGAGCTCTGGCGGTGAAACGGATCCTCCTCGACACGAACATGTATGCAGCCTTCAAGCGCGGCGACGACGAGGTCGTCGAGTTGCTGCGCCTCGCCGACGAGATCGCCCTCTCCGCGACGATCCTCGGCGAGCTGCTCGCCGGGTTTGCCGGCGGCCGGCGCGAAGCTGGAAACCGCGAGGAACTGGCCTCGTTTCTCGATTCCCCCCGGGTGCGCCTGGTCGCCGTCGATGCCGCCACAGCCGACTGGTACGCACGCGTGTACACGCTCCTGCGCCGCAAGGGCAGGCCCGTCCCGACCAACGACCTGTGGATCGCCGCCAGCGCCCTTCAGCACGGGTACCTGCTCGCCACCTGCGACGAGCACTTCGCGGCCATCGAGGGCCTCGCCACCGTCTCCCATCCCAGCGAGCTGGCGCCCTGACAGACGGCGCTCCATGCGAGATCGAGCCCGCGCGACCGCGGATCGGCCGGGGCGGCGAGGTCCTGCTCCCCGAAAGGTGTCGATACTGGCGGTCCTGGCACGTGCCTGGCACTGCCTGCCTGCTGATCGGCGAACGAGAACCGGCCCGCGCCAGGATTGCGGCCCGCGCCAGAATCGGCGCGGGCCGAGGTGCGGACAGAAGGTACGATGGTACTGCGAGGTACTTAGAGGTACTTATCGGTACTTGTCCGGCGCCAATGTCTGAACTTAACGGCGGTACGTGCTCCTTAGTGCCTATGGGTGCGGGTTCCAGCCTTCCGTCAGGATCGCAACTGCAACCAGCAGCAGGACAAACGCTCCAACGCCGATCGAAATGGCCCCCGAAATCCGGGCATTACGGACAAACGACGTCCGCTGGACAAAGCGCGTGGACCACGACGATGGCAGGAGCCACCACACTCCGCGCCTCCGAGCGATCGCTTGCAGTGTCCGGGTTTGGTTTACCGCGGCGTTCCTGAAGTACCACGCCCCAATTGCAATGAAGCAGAGGCCGGCGAGGATCGGGACGATCCTGTCGAGCATCACCGGCCTCCCCAGAACAGCCTCGAGGCGATGGCATTCAGGTTTAAGACCTTGGAACCGTACGACAACGTCACACCAACCTGAGGCGAAGCTAGCCCGAATTCCCCAGAGCGAGTGCCGGCCATCGAACCCGCGAGGCTCCTTGTGGCGCCGCTTCCGGTGACAACCGATCCAACCGTGAAGTTCATTGCCCAGCCTGTAAGGAACGACTCGACCTGATTCGCGTTCGGCTTCACGGTCGACGAAGGGCTAATCATGCCGCCGACGGCGCTGAAGGATGGCACTGTACCTAACGACTTGCCCACTGATCCCCCGACTGCGACGTAGAGGTTGCCTGCCTGATCGAGGGATACTCCAAAGGTGACACCGGTCATGCCCGCCGTGGTGGTCTGGAACAGCGGCTGGGTGTAGCAGACTGAGTAGTAGTCCCAATCGCGCGGTGCCGGCAGTAGGCTCTGCTCGCTTTCTGTATCCCCTCCGTTCGAGCCGGCATCCGCCGGAAGCGGCTTGATCTCCGGCGTCTCGGGCGGAGGCAGCGCCTGCGTGGTTGGGCAGTCGGGGTCGCCTACGAGATTCGGATCGCACACCTGGTCCTGCGTGATCGGGATGGAGCCGCTTGGCAGCGGTTCCAGGCTGTTTGGCTCGAGGCCGAGCGGGTCTGTCAGGTTGATGGGGTTGTTCCGGGCATACGCAAACAGGTTGAAGCTCTGCGGTTTCTTCGGATTCCCGCGCACCGGATCGATGCTCAGGAACCTCCCGATGTTGAAGTTCTCGAAGCGAGCGTGCATGTAATCCAGGTCGTCGGTCTGCACCGAGGGCGTGCCCTGCTGGTCGCGCTCGTGGCCGGTCCACTTCATCCGCTCCGAGTCCAGGCTCGGATCCGTCGCTTCCAGCCCGAACGGGTAGTAGTCGTGCGAGGCGATGATCGCCGCCGGCGAGGCGGTGTTCGTAATCCTCCGGATCGTCCCCAGGTGGTCGAGGTGGAAGTACTTCGTCACCGGTGTCGCCACCGGCGGCTCGACGCTGGCGAGCTGCGCCCCGTCGCGGTAGACGTAGTCCTTGGCCCAGCTCCACGAGCCGTTCTTGGTGAACAGGCGCAGCACCTTGCCGTCCAGGCCGCGGGCCGAGATCGTGATGCTGGTTGGGGTGAGCGGGTCCGAGCCCACCCGTTCCTCGATCCGTTCCCCGTCGGCGGTGTACAGGAACGTCCGCTTGGTGAAGCCGCTGCCGAACGTGCTCGCCATCTGCTTGAGCGGGTCCCAGGTGTAGGAGTAGGTCGGCGAGAGGCAGGTGCCTCCCCAGCCGATCACCGAGCCGGCGTCGTTGTAGCACATGCCCGAGACGCGGTTGGTCCCCGCGACCTCGGTGAAGGTCTGCCCCGAGCCGTTGGTGGTGAGATTGGTGATGAACCCGTACGGCGAGTACTGCGCGGTCTGGGTGCGGTTGACGGCGGGTGAGCCGGTGACGATGGTCCCGGAGGTCATGCGCAGGACCTTGTCGTAGACGTAGGTCTCGGACAGGGCGCCGGCGGTGACGGACTTGATGCTACCCGCGCCGTCGTACTGGTAGGGGCCGAGGCTCCAGCTCGTCGAGGCGCCGGTGATGCCGATCGAGTACGGCCGCGCCATGGCGTCCAGCGGCCTGCCGCCCTGGCCGTCGGCGATCTGTTGCGTCCAGGTGAAGTTGTTGCCGTTGAGGAACTGCTTGAGCATCAGGTTGGGATGATAGGCGATCGAGCTGGCGTAGCCGGTGATGCCGGTCAGCATCCCCATGGTGTAGGTGTGGGTGAGGGTGCGGTCGGGGTCGGCGATGCCGGTGTCGTCGGGATAGGTCACCTGGCAGGGCTTGCCCAGCTCGGTCCAGTTGAGGTCGAGGTTGATGGTGCGGTCGTCGGCGATGCCGACGTGGTCAATGGACTTCTGCCGGCGCGACACGCTGACCTGCCCCCTGTAGTTGGTCCACTCATTATGAGACCTCCGCAGCTGAGTGG
>CAZQLL010000064.1:0-12591 GCA_964594125.1 uncultured Thermoanaerobaculia bacterium
GAAGCCCGCGACTTCACGTCGCGGGCGAGGGGAGGTCGCGAGACCTCCCCTCCAACAGACAGCGCCAACGCTGTTCTGTGGCGGTCCGGCGGAGCGGCAGCGACGCCGGCGCGGTGGGGTGAAGCCCGCGACTTCACGTCGCGGGCGAGGGGAGGTCGCGAGACCTCCCCTCCAAGAGGAGGTAGCGCATGGCGGGTGCGAGCCTGGACCTGTACGACATCGAGGAGCTGCTGTCCGAGGACGAACGCATCGTGCGCGACACGGTGCGAGCGTGGGTCGAGCGGCGGATCATGCCCGGGATCGAGCAGTGGGCGTGGGAGGGCCGCTTCCCCATCGAGCTGGTGCCGGAGATGGCCGATATCGCGCTGTTCGGCGCGACGATCTCGGAGTACGGCCTGCCCGGCCTGTCGAACGTCGCCTACGGGCTGGTGATGCAGGAGCTCGAGCGCGGCGACTCCGGGCTGCGTTCGTTCGTCTCGGTGCAGTCGGCGCTCGTCATGTACCCGATCTTCACGTGGGGCTCGCAGGAGCAGAAGGACCGCTGGATTCCCCGCCTCGCGCGCGGCGCGGCGATCGGTTGCTTCGGCCTCACCGAGCCCGATTTCGGCTCCAACCCCGGCGCGATGCGCACGCGCGCCCGACGCGACGGCAATCACTGGGTGCTGAACGGCGAGAAGGCGTGGATCACCAACGGCGCGATCGCCGACGTCGCCATCGTGTGGGCGAAGGACGACGACGGCGTCGTCAACGGGTTCCTGGTCGAGAAGGGCGCGCCGGGGTTCGCGGTATTCGAGCACAAGGGCAAGTACTCGCTGCGCGCCTCGGTCACATCGCAGCTCGCCTTCTCCGACTGCCGCGTGCCGGAGGCGAGCCGCCTGCCGCTCGCGTCCGGCCTCAGGTGCCCGCTCGGCTGCCTCACCCAGGCGCGCTACGGGATCGCCTGGGGCGCGCTCGGCTCGGCGCTCGCGACGTTCCACGCAGCGCTCGCCTACGCGAAGACGCGCGTGCAGTTCGGCGGCCGCCCGATCGCGTCGCACCAGATCGTGCAGGAGAAGCTCGTCTGGATGGCCAACGAGATCACCAAGGGGCAGCTCCTGGTGTGGCGCCTCGGCCGCCTCAAGGACGCCGGCCGCGCGACGTTCGTCCAGGTGTCGCAGGCGAAGCGCAACTCCTGCTGGGTGGCGCGCGAGTGCGCCCGCCTCGCGCGCGAGATCCACGGCGCCAACGGCGTGGTCAACGAGTACCCGATCATGCGCCACCTGATGAACCTCGAGTCGGTGTACACCTACGAGGGGACGCACGACATGCACACGCTGATCCTCGGCGAGCACCTCACCGGCATCGGCGCATTCATGCCGCCGGCCGAAGGGTGAGCGGGGCGTGGCCGGACCGCCGCTCCCGGTCGCATCGTCGCTGGCCGGCATCCTCGCGGGAGCCGGGCGAGCGCGCCTCGCCGCCCGCGCGCGCACTCTCGCCTGGGTCACCGTCGCGTACAACCTCCTCGAGGGTCTCGTCGCGATGGCGTTCGGCGTCTCCGACGAGTCGCTGGCGCTGTTCGGCTTCGGCGCCGACAGCTTCATTGAGGTCGGCTCCGCGCTGCTGGTGCTCTGGCGGCTGCGCGACGAGGGGCCGTGCCGCTCGGCCGGGCGCGTGGCGCGCGAGCGCCGCGCCGTTGCCGGCATCGCCGTCCTCTTCCTCGCGCTCGCCCTCGGCACCGCGGCGGGCGCGCTGCTCCAGCTCGCGGCCCGCCGCCACCCCGAGACCACCGTGCCGGGGCTGGTGATCGCGCTGGTCTCGATCTGTTTCATGCTCTGGCTGTGGCGGGCCAAGCGGCGCACCGCCGAGGCGCTCTCCAGCCGTACGCTCGCCGGCGACGCTGCCTGCAGCCTCGTGTGCGTCAAGCTCTCGCTGGTGCTGCTCGCCGGCAGCGTGCTCTACCTTGTCACGCCGGTGCTGTGGTGGGCCGACGCCGTGGCCGCCCTCGCCCTCGCCGCCCTGATCGCCCGCGAGGGGTGGGAGATGCTCGCCGCCTCCCGCCGCCCGGACTTCGACGGCGGCTGCGGCTGCCGCGACTGAAGCGCTCGCCGCCATCCGTTGCCCCTTGACCGCGACAGCGCGCGGCGATAGCGTCGCGCGTCGCCCCGCGCGGGAGGGACCTCGATGACCGTCGTTCGTCTGCTGCCGATCAACCGCGTTGCGCCGTCGTGCGAGTCGTTCTCGAACGCGGCCGCCGTGCGCGCCTACGAGCGCGCCGTGCGCGTCCACCGCGCGTTTACCGAGCCGTTCACGATCACCGCGGTCGACGGCCGACCCGACGGCGCCTACCGCGTCGCCGGTGCAGCGCGCGGAGCGTACGCGGTCGACATCGTCGACGCGAGCGGCCGTCACGACGCCTGCACGTGCCCGGACTTCCTCGTCAACGAGCTCGGCACCTGCAAGCACATCGAGGCCGTGCGGCGCGCGCTGCAGGCGGGCGGTCGCGGCCGCCCGGCGCGCGGGCGCGTGCCGGCGACCGCGACCGTCCCGACGCTCACCGTGGCCGCGGACGGCACGCTCGGCCTGCGCGTGTGCGGCGAGTGGACCTACCGGCAGCTCGCGGCGCTCGGGCTCTCCGCACCCGGTGCGCGCAACCTGGTCACCGTGCGCGACGGCGCCGTGCTCGCCGCCGGGGTGCAGGAGGACGGCGTGCGCATCGTCCACGCCGCGCCCGCCGCGGCGGCCCGCGTCGCCGCCCGCGAGGCGCGCGCGCGCCGCGCCGCCGCCCTCTCCGAGGCGCTCGGCGAGGACCGCGCCGGCGTCGACGTGCTTGCTCAGCCGCTGTTCCCCTACCAGCGCACCGGCGTCGCGCACCTAGCGGTCGGGGGCCGTGCGCTGCTCGCCGACGACATGGGCCTCGGCAAGACCGTGCAGGCGATCGCGGCGTGCGAGGTGCTGCGCGGGCGTGGCGAGGCGCAGCGCGTCGTCGTGGTCACACCCGCGTCGCTCAAGCACCAGTGGGCGAAGGAGGTCGAGCGCTACGCCGGGCGGCGGGCGGTGGTCGTGGCCGGCCGCCCGCGGATGCGCCGCGAGGCGTTCGCCTCCGACGCGCCGTACAAGATCCTGAGCTACGAGATGACGCTGCGCGAGCTCGCGAACCTGCGCGACCTCGCCGCCGACGTGCTCATCCTCGACGAGGCGCAGCGCGCCAAGAACTTCCGCACGCGCACCGCGGCGACGCTGCGCGCGATCCCGTCGCGCTTCCTGTTCGTGCTCACCGGCACGCCGGTGGAGAACCGCCTGGACGACCTCTACGCGCTACTGCAGCTCATCGACGAGGACGCGCTCGGACCGTTGTGGCGCTTCAACCTCGAGTTCCACGAGCAGAACCACAAGGGCAGGGTCATCGGCTACAAGAACCTCGCGCTGCTGCGCGAGCGCCTCGCGCCGTACGTGCTGCGGCGGCGCAAGGAGGAGGTGCTCACCCAGCTCCCGCCGCTCACCGAGCAGACACGCTACGTCGCGATGACGAAGGAGCAGGAGGACCTCGAGTCCGACTACCGTGCGGCCGCGGCGCGCTACGCTGCGATGGCCGAGAAGCGGCCGCTGACGCCGCTTGAGATCAAGAAGATGCTGGCCGCGCTGCTCAAGGCGCGGCAGGCGTGCAACGCGCTCGAGCTGTGCGACCCCGCAAGCAAGGTCAAGGCGTCGGGGAAGCTCGACGAGCTCGCGGCGGTCGTCTCCGAGATCGCAGCGCAGGGCAACGCCAAGATCCTGGTGTTCTCCGAGTGGGTCGAGATGCTCAAGCTCGCCGCCGCGCGCCTCGACACGCTCGGTATCGGCTGGACGATGCTGCACGGCGGCGTGCCGTCAGACAAGCGCCCCGCCCTGCTCGACCGCTTCCGCACCAGCACCGACGAGCGCGTGCTGCTCTCCTCCGACGCCGGCGGCGTCGGCCTCAACCTGCAGGTCGCCAACTACGTCATCCACCTCGACCTGCCGTGGAACCCCGCTCGCCTCGACCAGCGGACGTCGCGCGCCCACCGGCTCGGCCAGACCCGCGGCGTGTCGGTTACCTACCTGTGCTCGGAGACCGGCATCGAGCGCGGCATCGAGGGCACGCTCGCCGGCAAGCGCGCCGTGCGCTCGGCGGCGCTCGACCCGACCAGCGACGTCGAGCAGCTCGACGCACCGAGCTTCGCGATGTTCATGCGCGACCTTCGCGAGGTGCTCGAGGTCGCCGAGACCGGCCACGACATCGAGGTGCTCGGCGAGGAGGTCGAGGCCGCGCCGGCGGCGGAGACGGGCACGCGCGAGCCGGCTCGTCCCGCGGCCGCTGCGGCGACGCCTGGCGGCGAGCAGCTCGCCGCGGAGCCACCCGCGGCGCCGACCGCACCCGCGACGCCGCCGCCAGGCGACGGCACGCCGGCCGGCGAGGCCGCCGTGGGAGCTCCGCCCCCGGCGCAGCCCGTCGATCTGCCGGCGGCGCCCGTGCCCGGGCCGGCCCGGCCCGGTGCCGGCGGCGTTGCCTCGCAGGAGGGTCAGCGCACGACTCCGCCTCTGCTGCCGGGTGAGCCGCCGGTGGCCGGAGCGCTACCGGGCGGCGCCGCACCGCGCGAGCGCGCCGCCAACCGCCTGCGCCTGGCGCGCGTCGTCCTCGACGCCGGGTTCGCCGGCGACGCCGTGCGCGCCGCGTACGAAGCGCTCGCCGCGGCGATCGCCGCGCTCCTCGACGGCGTCGTGCCGGTCGGCCACACGGCGCTCGTTGCGGCGATCTACCGCGACCTCATCCCAGCCGGACGACTGCCGCACGCCGCCCCCGGCGCCCTCGCCCGCCTGCACGATCTCACTGCGCTGGGAACTGCCGGCGTCGACGTCGACACCGAGCTCGCCCGCGGCGCCGTCGCCGAGGCCGAGGCGTGGATCGCGCGCCTGGCCCCTGTCGACGACGCTCCCGGCCGAGGTGCGCCGCCCGCGGTCTGACTCGGCTGCAGGCAGAGGCGTGCTCTCGGAAAGCCCCCCATCCTGAGGGAGCCCGGGCGTCCTCGCCTGCGCGGAGGTCCCGCCTGGCGGCGCCCGGGCCGGCGAGGGCCCCGTCCCCCCCGGTGGCTCAGACCTCCTTGGAATGGCGTGCGATGAAGCCAGCGATGACGCGCCGTTGCTCCGAAGCGATCGGCGCGAGGTCGAGTCGTAGCAGCAACGTCGCCTGATCCGCCAAGCCGTGTCGGATTGCCGCTGCGGCAAACTCGAGGTCCTTTTCGCGGCCCGCCGCGTACTTGGCGATCAGCAGGTCGTGGATCTCCAGGCAGAGACCGGCGGCGCGGCCGGCATCGACGCGGATCAGCCGCGTCTCCCAGCCTGCCGGCAGGATCGCGGTCTCCGGGCCGACGCCCTGCGCGTAGTAGCCGAACGTCGCATGAAACGGCGACAGCTCGCCGATCGACCCGTCCACGAGCTCCCACCGCTCAGGGTGATGGCGCGGCCAGACGTCCGCCTCCATGGATCTCAGCAGCTCCGCGGGAGCGTTCGGGAACTGGCCCAGAACGGCCTGGCTGCCGATTACCACGATCTCGTCGTCGTCGGCGATCGTCGCCGCCGCCCGGATCACGTGCTCGAGCTGCGTCCGGGTCATCGAGCTGGCGCCTCGTCGTGAAGCTGCCGCAGAATCGCCCAGCGCTCCCGGGCGTCGAGCGCGCCGGCGAACGGCGACACTTGCCGCAGATCACGCGCCTCCTGGCCGGTATCGGTGATCACCCCAGCGACCTCCTCGACCGTCCCCGCGAGGATCTCCGCCCAGCGCACCGCCCGCCGCTGTGGCACGGAGCCGTCGGCAAGCCACCGCTGCACGCGCCGCCGTGCCCTCTCCAGCACCTCCGGATCCTTGCGCAGGCGCCGCGCCACCCCGCGGTGCAACGCCAGGCTCCTCTCCTCGGCGACACGATGTGTGACGGCGGCCATCATGCTGCCAGTATAGGCGCTTGCGGGACAGCGGGCACCGTGGCGGACCGTGGCGCCCGTGGTCCGAGAGCCTTGCCCGGCCCTCCGCCCGTCAGTGCGGAGAGAGGCGCAGACGGGACGCCCGCACCACAGAGGCGCCGGGCGGCACGGAAGCTACGAGCGCGGCGGCTGAGGCGAGTCGGCGCCGCGGGCGAACGGCGCGCCGCCCGATGCACCCTCGATCACCTTGAGTGCGAGCGCCTGTGCCTTCTCGTTGGCCGCCTTCACCTCGGCCTGCAGCTCCTCGATGCGGCCGACCTGCTCCTTGACGATCTTGTCGAGGTTGGCGATCTGCAGCTTGAGCAGCTTTTCGGCGCCCTCGACGTCCTTGCCGCGCAGCGCCGCCTCGACGCGCGCCCGCTCCTCGACCTCGGCCCGCGCCCGCGCGATCTCGCGCGCGACCGCGGCCTCCAGCTCCTTCGGGAAGGCCTCGACCCGCGCCCTGAGCTCGGACAGCTCGGCCTCGCGGGCGCTCACGGCCTGCTCGCGTGCCGCCAGCTCCGCCTCGGCCCGCGCCTTCTCCTCGGTGAACGACGCGATCATAGCCTGCCGCTTCGCCTGGTAGTCGGCCTCCTCGCGCGAGCGTTTCAGCTTGCGCTCGTAGCCGTACTCCTCTTCCTCGCGCTCCCACTGCTTGCGCTGCAGCGCCTTCTCTTCCGCCAGCTCCCGAGCGAAGCGCTCCTTCTCCGCCTGCCACTCCGCGCGCGCGGCGGCGCGCTCCTTCTCGAACTCCTCGCGCTCGCGCTCGTGCCGCGCCACCAGGTCGGCCAGCGTGTCCGCCGCAACCTGCACGTCGGAGAGCTCCGCGATGCGCTGCTTGCGCAGCCGCTCCGCCTCCTCGAGCTGCTGCAGCCGCTTCGCCTGCTCGACGAGCGAGCTCGACAGCGTGTCGAGCGCGCCGTTGACGCCCAGCCGCAGCTCGGCGATCGAGCGGATCACGCCTTCGACGCTGGCGGTCGCGGTGCTCTCGAGCACCTCCCGCTCGTGCCGCTCGGCGGCGGCCCGCCGTACCGGCGAGGCGTCGCGCGCCCTCACCCGCTCCGCCACCTCCTCGAACGCCTCCGCCGCGTCCTGCTCTTCCGGCTCGAAAGGCAGCTTCTCCGAATCGACCGGCTCAGCGGCCTTGGGCTTTTTCGCCGACTTGGTTTCACGCTTGACTGGCATGAGACGCTCCTCCTCAAGGGACCGTGGTAGGTGTTCGAGGATACCACTGCGTGCTACGATCGATAGTCGATGACCGCCCTCGACACGACTCCCGTCGCTGCGGCGGCGCAACTCGAGGCGTACCGGCGAATGGCGCCGGAGGCACGGCTCAGAGCCCCGCTCGATCTCACCAGAATGGCGCGGCAGCTCCTCGCTGCGGGAGTTCGGATGCGCCATCCCGAGTATGACGAGAAGTCAATCCGCCTCGCAGTGATTCGTCTCTGGCTTGGCCGCGACCTCTTCCGCGACGCCTACCAGCACGAGCCGGAGCTTCAGGGTTGAATCTGGACGACGCCGCTGGTGTCATCCAGGTTCAGTCGGACAGCCTCGACTGGCCGTACCTGAAGCGCTGGGCATCCGCGCTCGGCATCTCGGACCTCCTGACGCGCGCCCGTCGTGGCGAACCCTTCGCCTCGTAGTTAACTCTCACTGGCTCGCCGCAGCATCGTCGCGAGCGATACGGCTCGCGGCCACCGCGCGGCGCTCTGGGCCGAGGGCGGTGGACGCCAGCCGCGCCAGGAGCGTCTCCCGGTCCGCCATCCCATGCGCGATCGCGACGCGCACGAACTCGTGGTCCTTCTCACGCCCCGCGGCGTATTTCGAGATCAGCAGGTCGTGGATCTCGAGGCAGAGGCCGACAGCTCCACCAGCCCCGGCATCGACGCGTACCAACCGCCCCTGCCAGCCCTCCGGCAGCATCGCAGTCTCCGGGCCGACGCCTTGCGCGTAGTAGCCGAACGTCCGATGGAACGGCGACAGCTCGCCAATCGACCCGTCGATCAGCTCCCACGGCTCGGGGTGGCTGCGCGGCCACCCGTCCGCCTCCATCGAGCGCAGCAGCGCCGCCGGCGCCTGCGGGAACTGCCCCAGCACCGCCTGGCTGCCGATGACCACAATCTCGGTGTCGCCGGCGATCGAGGCCGCAGCTCGAATGACATGCTCGAGCTGCATTCGGGTCATGACGTACTCCGGCTGCGCTCCAGGACCGCCCATCGCGTTCGCGGATCGAGGACGCCGGCGAACGGCGAGACCTGGCGCAAGTCGCACGCTTGCTCTCCCGGGTCGACCAGCACTGCCTCGATCTCGTCGACCGAGCCCTCCAGCACCTCCGCCCAGCGCTCGGCCCACACTCTGCTCACCGCCCCTGTCACGAGCCACCCCGCAACGCGCTCGCGCGCCGCCGCCAGCACGTCGCCGTCCTCGCGCAGCCGCCGTGCGACCTCGCGATGCAGCGCCATGCTGCGCACCTCCGCGACGCGGTGGCCCAAACCATTCATTATGCTGAGAGTATACGGGATGGCGAGGAGGTCAGCCCGCTGCCGGGGCCGTCGTTTCTACCGTCTTCGGTCCTTGCGCAACGGCACGCCTGCCTGCACACGCTTCGTCCAGCTCGTCGTTAGCCCGGCGGAGAACCTCGCCGCGTTGCCTCTGCTGGGCACCGAGGTGCACCCGTCGCCTCATCGCGTCGGCCCGCCTCCAGACCACATCGGCCATCGCGCTCTCTCTTGCGGTGACGGCCATGCTTGCTGGCGAGCCAGCAGCACCTTAGACTTGATGTCGAGGAACAGCGACACGATGAGCGCGAGGGAGTACCCGGCGAGCTTCACCTCCAAGGAATACCTTCTCTTCCCCGACGACGGGAGAAGGCATGAGTTGATTGGAGGGGAGCACATCGTGACGCCGGCACCGAGTCGAAGGCACCAGCGCATCGCGACGAGGCTTGTTCGTCTGCTTGATGCTCACGTGGACGAGCGCAGCCTCGGCGAGGTATATGTTGCACCCTTCGACGTCAATCTCTCGGACCGCGACGTCGTGCAGCCGGATCTGCTCTCTGTTGCGGCGGCGCACCTTGACCGGATCACGGAAAGTGGCGTCCGGGGCGCACCCGACCTTGTCGTCGAGATTGTCTCCGCGAGCAGTCGCCGCACCGACGAAGTCCTCAAGCGCAAGCTCTACGAGGCATTTCGGGTGCAGGACTACTGGGTAGTCGATCCCGAGATTCAGGTGGTCAAGGTGTACCACCTCCGAGACGGCCGCTTCGTGCGCACCGCCGAGCTCTCGGTAGACGCCGGCAGCACGCTTTCCAGCCCGCTCCTGCCCGGCCTCCACCAGGCGGAGCTGGCGGTGCTCTTCGCGTAGGCCGGCCCCCCGGGCCTACCTCTCCCGCTGAGCTGTTTCGACGCGAGCGTCGCGTTCGTCCGCGGCGGCAGCCGTGGTCCAGATTGGAACGTACCGCTGCATCGCGCTCGCGGCGCGGCTCCGCCTCGGCCTCGATCTGACCGTCAGCGTGATGCTCTGATGCTAACTCTTGATGTGCTATGATGCACCCATGCGAACGACGATCACGCTCGAGGACGGGACGGCGCGGGAGCTGAAGCGGGTGGCGCACAGCTCTGGCAAGTCATTCAAGCAGGTGGTCAACGAGACCCTGCGTGCAGGTCTGGCGGCAGCGCCCGACGGCCGGCGTGCGCGGCGCTACCGTCTCCGTCCGTCGTCGCTGGGTGGCATGCAGCCGGGGTTCGACCTCGACAAGGCGCTCGGGCTTGCCGCCTCCCTCGAGGATGCCGAGATCGCCCGGAAGCTCGAGCTGCGAAAGTGATCCTCGTCGACGCCAACCTGCTCATCTACGCCGTGGATGCGGATTCGCCGCACCACGCCCCTGCACGACGCTGGCTGGAGCGAACGCTCTCAACGGCGACCGCAGTCGGCCTGCCGTGGATAGTCATTCTGGCCTTCGTCCGCATCACGACGCACGCCGCAGTGATGCGAAGGCCGCTTTCCCCGGAGGCGGCCGTCGCCTACGTGGACGACTGGCTCAATCAGCCATACGTCACCGCCGTTGCTCCGGGCGAGCGCCACTGGGCGATCCTGAAGGTTCTGCTCGAGGCCACCGGCAGCGCTGGAAACCTGACCTCCGACGCGCACCTCGCCGCCCTTGCGATCGAGCACAGCGCCGCGGTCTGCTCCACCGACAACGACTTCAGGCGCTTTCCCGGACTCCGACTCGTCAACCCTCTCCTGCCGTAGCTCGGCCGAGCTCAGGCTACTGCAAGGGGTCTGCGGACCAGGCGCCCGCGAGTTGGGTAGGCCGATGGGTCTCCTGCCCCGGCCTGCCCGGCACCAGGCCCGCGTGACGCATCTTGACGCTCATTCGATCGGACCGTAAGATAGTCGCATGTACGTCCCGCGCCTGCTCGAAGGACAGGTCAGGATGCTCTCCACCTCCTTTCCGGTGGTCATGGTGACCGGACCGCGCCAGGTCGGCAAGACGACGCTGCTGCGCCACCTGGCCGAGCAGGAAGACACACTCCGCCGCTATGTCACGCTCGACGAGATGGGACCTCGCGCACTCGCCCTCGAGGATCCTTCGTTGTTCCTGCAACGGTACGAGCCGCCGCTGCTGCTGGATGAGGTGCAGCACGCCCCTGCCCTGCTGGACCGGCTCAAGGCCGAGGTCGACCGCGGCCCAGGGATGGGCCGTTACTGGCTGACCGGCTCGCAGCACTTCCCGCTCCTGCGGTCGGTCTCCGAGTCGCTGGCGGGCAGGGTCGGACTGCTGCGCCTCGGCGGACTGACGGTCGCGGAGGAAAGCGCGAACGAGCTCCCGCCCCTGCCCTTCCGCCCGGATCGTTGTCAGTGGCCGGCCGGGCGCCGTGGACGCCGCCTGCTCGAGGTCTTCGCCCGCATCGTCCGCGGCTCGCTTCCCCGGATGGCACATCCGGACTCGCCGCCCTGGGACGCTTACTACGGCTCGTACGTTCAGACCTATCTCGAGCGTGACGTCCGTTCCATGCTCAACGTCGCCGACCTGGCCGCGTTCCAACGCTTTCTCCGCCTGGCGGCCGCCCGGGTCGGGCAACTTCTGAACCTCTCCGACCTGGCACGCGACACCGGCGTGGCCGTCAGCACCGCGAGCGAGTGGCTGGACGTGCTCGCCGCGTCGCAGCAGGTCCTCCTGCTCCAACCCTACTTCGAGAACCTCTCGAAGCGACAAGTCAAGCGTCCCAAGCTCTACTTCCTCGACACCGGGCTGGTTTGCTACCTCACCGGATGGCGCACCGCCGAGACTGCCGCCGCGGGCGCCATGGCCGGCGCGCTGGTCGAGAATCACGTCGTCTCGGAGCTCGTGCGGAGCTGGCTCCACCGCGGCATCGACGCGCCGCTCTGGTTCTGGCGCGACAAGGAGCGGAACGAGGTCGATCTCGTCCTTGCCGAGGACGGTCAGCTCTTCCCGATCGAGGTCAAGCTCACCGCTTCGCCTTCGCGAGACGCCCTTGCCGGCATCCGCGCCCTCGCGCGACTCGGCGCGCCGCTGGGCCGCGGCGCCGTCCTGTGCCTGGTCGAGCAACCGTTCCCCCTGGATGCCAATGTCGACGCACTGCCAGTCGACGCCGTGCGCTGACGCCGGTACTCCTTTCGGCCATTTCCAGTGAGCTCGCAGCCAGCGCCTGCACTGTGCGACAAGCGAGGCAGCCGTGGATTCGGCGACCGCCAACACGAGGTCGCACGAGTCGAGCACGCCGCGCATCGGAGCGCAGGCCGCCGGGGCTTCGCCCGCCGCAAGCCGCCACGACGCCGCAACTTTCGCCGTGCGCCACGACGAACGCTGTGACGGTGATGCCGAATGTCCATGGCCAGCTCTTTGGACGCTGCCGGCCCCCCCGTTCAGGTCACGCCGCGTGACGGATGCAGGGTGCGGAGGAACGCCTCGACGGGAACGCACCAGATCCCATCGACGAACCGCCGTTCCTCACCTCCATAGAGGAGTATGGCCGTGGCCTCCGGGAACTCCGACCGGAAGCTGCGGAGTGCTCCCAGGTCGCGGTGGCGGATTTGACGCGAAGCCTGTACGTCGATCGCCCAGAACCCACCGGCGCCGTACACCACGAAATCCACCTCGACGCCGGAGCGCGTCCGCCAAAACGCCAGGTCGTACGCTCCGCCGGCGTAGGCCGTCCATGCGCGCAGATGCTGCGCAACCAGCCCCTCCAGCTCGGACGCCAAGAACGGGGGCAGCGTTCGGTGGAGCGCCCTGCCGGCGAGGAGGTTCACGCCGCCTCTCCCGAGCTTTCTCGCGCTCGAACCGGTGAGCGCGAACTGGCGCCCTGTGCCGTAGCTCGGTCGACCTCAGGCTACCGAGCCTCGTGGCAGCGAATGCCTGTCCCGCGGCCCAGCGCGGAAGGGTCCGACCGCACCTCGTCACCTTCTTGACACCGTGTCTATTTCTTTGCAGAAGGCGAGAAGGCAGCGGCGAGTCGGAATCATCATCCGATCACTCAAAAAAACTCGGCATCGCCTGCCGACTTGGGGCCCGTGCCAGCCTGCACCGGGCCGTTGGCACTAGCTTTGCTACCCGCATGCCTGTCGCCGGCCACGGGAAACTGAGGGAATCTGACCTTCGCGCCGGTTGAAAGA
>CAZQLL010000065.1:0-12180 GCA_964594125.1 uncultured Thermoanaerobaculia bacterium
GGTGTTGTAGGCGCGCGCCAGGCGGGTGATGGAGTCGAGCAGGATCACCACGTCGCGGCGGTGCTCGACGAGGCGCTTGGCCTTCTCGAGCACCATTTCCGCCACCTGCACGTGGCGGTAGGCGGGCTCGTCGAACGTCGACGAGATCACCTCGCCCTTGACCGACCGCTGCATGTCGGTGACCTCCTCAGGGCGCTCGTCGATGAGCAGCACGATGAGGATCACCTCGGGGTGGTTGGCCGTGATCGAGTTGGCGATCGCCTGCAGCATCATCGTCTTGCCGGTGCGCGGCGGCGCCACGATGAGCCCGCGCTGCCCCTTGCCGATCGGGGTGAGCAGGTTCATCACCCGCGAGGTCATGTTGTCCGGCACCTCGAGGTTGATGCGCTCCTGCGGGTACAGGGGGGTGAGGTTGTCGAAGAGGATCTTCTCCGACGACATGTCGGGTGGCTCGAAGTTCACCGCCTCGACCTTGATCAGCGCGAAGTAGCGCTCGCCCTCGCGCGGCGGCCGGATCTGCCCCGACACCGTGTCGCCGGTGCGCAGGTTGAAGCGGCGGATCTGCGACGGCGAGACGTAGATGTCGTCTGGCCCGGGGAGGTAGTTGTACTCCGGCGCGCGCAGGAAGCCGTAGCCGTCGGGGAGGATCTCCAGCACCCCCTCGCCGAAGATCAGCCCCTCGCGCTCGGTCTGCGCCTGCAGGATCTTGAAGATGAGGTCCTGCTTGCGCATCCCCGAGGGGTTCTCGACCTCGAGCTCCTTGGCGACGTGGGTGAGGTCGCCGATCGACATGTCCTTGAGGGTGCGCATCTCGAGGCGCTGCTTGCCCTCGGTGTCCTGCGCCTCGGCCTCGAGCGTCTCCTCCTCGAGCACCACCGGAAGCCCCTCGGTGTTGGGGTTGCCGCGCCGCCTGCCGCGGCCGCGACTGCGCTGATTACCGTGCTCCTGCATCGTCGTGCTCCTTTTCTCTCAGGGAAGGTCTCGCGACCTCCCCTCGGCGCCGAAGCGGATGCGGCGCCTCCACCCCTTGAGCGCCGGCGCCCCCCCGGGCCGCCGGGTTCCTCCCCACTACGCCGCCACCGCCGACGCGATCGCCGCCAGCAGCTCCCGCTTCCCGGCGCCGGTGCGCGAGGAAAACGCCAGCGGGCGCCCGGCGAGGCCGAGGTCCGCCTGCAGGCGCAGCGCCGCCGCCGCCAGCGCGCCGCGCCCGAGCTGGTCCGCCTTGGTCGCCACCACCAGCAGCGGCCGACCCAGCGCGCGCACCATCGTCGCCAGGTCGACGTCGAGCGGCGATGTCGGGATGCGCGGGTCCACCAGGGCGACCACCAGGCGCAGGTGCTCCTCTTGCTCGATGAAGCGGGTGACCTTCTCCCCCCACGCCCGCCGCTCGCCGTGCGGCACCTTCGCGAATCCGTACCCCGGCAGGTCGACGAAGTAGAGGCTGCCGTTGACCAGGTAGTAGTTGATCGTCCTGGTCTTGCCCGGGGTCTTCGAGACCAGGGCCAGGGTGCGGCCGAACAGCGCGTTCAGGAGGCTGGATTTCCCGACGTTCGAGCGGCCGGCGAACGCCACCCGGGGCAGCGCGTCGCGCTGGAAGTCGCGGTGGTCCGCCACCGTCGCGCACAGCTTCACCTCACCGATTCGCATGCTCGCTAGTGAGCGATCTGCTTGCTCGCCTGCTCCTCGCCGCCGCCGCCGGCGGCGACCGTCGGCAACGGGCCGTCGAGGGCCAGCGGGATCACGTCGTCCATGTGCTTGACCAGGTGGAACCGCATCGCCGCGCGGACGTCCTCCGGGATGTCCTCGAGATCCTTCTCGTTCTCGTCGGGGAGGATGACATCGCGGATGCCGGCGCGGAACGCCGCCAGCACCTTGTCCTTGATGCCGCCGACGGGCAGCACCTTGCCGCGCAGTGTGATCTCGCCGGTCATCGCCAGGTCCTGGCGCACCGGCACGCCGGCGATCGCCGAGAGCAGCGCCGTCGCCATCGTGATCCCCGCCGAGGGGCCGTCCTTGGGGATCGCCCCCTCGGGCACGTGGACGTGGATGTCGTGCTGCTCGAAGAACTCCGCGGGGATCGGGAGGTGCGCCGCGCGGGCGCGGACGAACGACAGGCCGGCGCGCGCCGACTCCTGCATGACGTCGCCGAGCTGGCCGGTGAGCGTCAGGTTGCCCTTGCCCTTCATCAGGGACACCTCGGTGGCGAGGATGTCGCCGCCGACTTCGGTCCACGCCAGGCCGGTGGCGACGCCGATCTCGCTGCGGTCGCCGGCCTGGGTGAGGCGGTAGCGGGGCTTGCCGAGCAGCTCGCGGACCCTCTCCGGCGTGACCGTGATCGCCGAGCCGCGTGGGCTCTTGTCGCGCAGCGCCTCGCGCGCCAGCTTGCGGCACACCGAGGAGATCTCGCGCTCGAGGTTGCGCACGCCCGCCTCGCGGGTGTAGCGGTCGATCAGGAGCCGCACGGCGTCGTCCGCGAACGTCACCTGATAGGCGGACAGCCCCTGCTGCTCGATCTGCTTCTTGACCAGAAAACGCTGGGCGATCTGGAGCTTTTCGTGATGCGTGTACCCCGAGAGGTGGATCGCCTCCATGCGGTCGAAGAGCGCCGGCGGGATCGTGTGGGTGACGTTGGCGGTGCAGATGAAGAACACCTTCGAGAGGTCGTAGTCGACGTCGAGGTAGTGGTCGACGAACGCATGGTTCTGCTCGGGGTCGAGCACCTCGAGCAGCGCCGAGGACGGGTCGCCGCGGAAGTCGGCGCCGAGCTTGTCGACCTCGTCGAGCAGGAACACCGGGTTGACGGTGCCGGCGCGCTTCATCATCTGGATGATCTGGCCGGGGAAGGCGCCGATGTAGGTGCGGCGGTGACCGCGCATCTCGGCCTCGTCGCGCACGCCGCCGAGCGACAGGCGCACGAACTGCCGCCCCGTGGCGCGCGCGATCGACTTGGCGAGCGAGGTCTTGCCGACGCCGGGCGGGCCGACGAAGCACAGGATCGTGCCCTTCGGCTTCTTGACGAGCTGGCGCACCGCAAGGAACTCGAGGATGCGCTCCTTGACCTTCTCCAGCCCGTGGTGGTCCTCTTCGAGCACCTGCTCGGCGCGCGTGATGTCGCGGATCTCGCGCGACGCCTTCACCCACGGCACCGACAACAGCCAGTCGATGTAGTTGCGCGACACCGTGGCCTCGGCGGACATCGGCGCCATGCCCTCGAGGCGCTTGAGCTCGGCGAGCGCCTTGGCCTTGACCTCCTTGGGCATGCCGGCGGCCTCGATGCGCTTGGCGAGCTCCTCGAACTCCTCCTTGGTGTCGGTGCGCCCGAGCTCCTCGTTGATCGCCTTGATCTTCTCGGAGAGGTAGTACTCGCGCTGCGCCTTCTCCATCTGCTTCTTGACCTTGGCGTTGAGGCGGCGGTCGATGTTCAGCTTTTCGATCTCGACGTCGAGCAGGTCGTTGAGTCTCTGCAGCCGCTCGAGCGGATTGACGACCTCGAGCAGCGCCTGCTTGTCCGCGGTCGGAATCGGCAGCGCCGCGGCGAGCACGTCGGAGAACAGCTCCGGGTCCTCGGTCTGCAGCTCGCCGAGGGTGCCCTCGACCCCGATCTGCTGCGCCAGCCGGCCGTACTGCTGGAAGAGCGTCAGCAGCGACGTGAGGTAGCGACCGACCTTGGGGTCGTGCACCGGCGGCGCCGCGATCGCCACGACCTCCGCCTCGTAGCCGACGCCCTCGCGCTCGCGCAAGCTCACCCAGCGGGCGCGGGAGAGCGCCTCGACGCCCACCTTGATCGTGCCGTTGGGGAACGTCACGTGCTGCAGGATCGTGGCGATGACGCCGACCTCGAAAACGTCGCCCGCCCCCGGTTCGTCCTGCTGCGGGTCGCGCTGGGTGACCAGGAACAGGCGCCTGCCCGTCTCCTCGAGGCCGCGCTGGAGCGCCGCCACCGAGGCCGGCCGGCCGACCACGAACGCCGCCTTCATTCGCGGAAAAACCACCATGTCGCGCAGCGGGACGACGGGGAGAATCTCTTTGATGAAGTCCTTCATATCTTTCCTCGACAACGGGTTGTCAACTCGGTGATGACGAGCAGGGCGAAAGCGGCCGCTACCCGGCCTTGCGGATCGCGGCGAGCGGCGCGACCCGCCGTTCGACCACGTCCGGGGTGACCACGAGCTCGGTGACGTCGGATCGGGAGGGGACCTGGTACATGACCTCGAGCATCAGCTCCTCGAGGATGATGCGGAGACCGCGGGCGCCCACCTTGCGGGCCAGCGCCTCTACGGCGATGGCGCCGAGCGCCTCCTCCGTGAAGCGGAGCTGCACCCCCTCGAACGCCAGCATGGTCTCGTACTGCCTGACCAGAGAGTTCTTCGGCTCGGTGAGGATGCGCACGAGGGCCGCGCGGTCGAGCTCGTGCAACACCGAGACCACCGGCACACGGCCGACGAGCTCGGGGATCATGCCGAACTTGATCAGGTCCTCGGGGTGGCACTGCTCCATCAGCTCGGAGCCGGAGCGCTCCTTCTGGGTGAGGATGCGCGCCTGGAAGCCCACCGACTTCTGGTTGAGGCGGCGCGCGACGATGTCGTCGAGGCCGACGAACGCCCCGCCGCAGATGAACAGGATGTTCGTCGTGTCGATCTGGATGAACTCCTGATGCGGGTGCTTGCGGCCGCCCTGCGGCGGCACGTTGGCGAGCGTCCCCTCGAGGATCTTCAGGAGCGCCTGCTGCACGCCTTCGCCGGATACGTCGCGGGTGATCGACGGCGAGTCCTGCTTGCGCGCGATCTTGTCGATCTCGTCGATGTAGACGATGCCGCGCTCGGCGCGCTCGCGGTCGCCCTCGGCCGCCTGGTAGAGGCGCAGCAGGATGTTCTCGACGTCCTCGCCGACGTACCCCGCCTCGGTGAGCGTGGTGGCGTCGACGATCGTGAACGGCACCTCCAGGAGCCGCGCCAGCGTCTGCGCCAGCAGCGTCTTGCCGGTGCCGGTGGGGCCGATGAGCAGGATGTTGGACTTCTGCAGCTCGACGTCCGGCCGCGGCGAGTGCGTCGCGTAGTCGATGCGCCGGTAGTGGTTGTACACCGCCACCGCGAGCTTCTTCTTCGCCTGCTCCTGGCCGATCACGTACTCGTCGAGGAACTTCTTGATCTCCTCCGGCTTGGGAAGCTGGCGCTTGGTCTCCCGCGCCTCCTTGGCGCGGTCCTCTGCGATGATGTCGAGGCAGATGTCGACGCATTCGTCGCAGATGTAGACGCTGGGACCCGCGATCAGCTTGCGCACCTCGCGCTGCGACTTGTTGCAGAAGCTGCAGCGCAAGAGGTCGGTCGGGTTCTCGCGGCTCACGGATTCATACGTCCCTGGCGCATTGTACACCCCGCGGGGTCAACATGAGACTGCATCCGCTATTCCCGGTGCTCGAGCACCTTGTCGATGATCCCGTAGGTCAGCGCGTCGCCGGCCTCGAGGATGAAGTCGCGCTCGGTGTCGGCGAAGACCTTCTCCAGCGGCTGCCCGGTGTGCCGGCTGAGCATCTCGTTCAGGCGCTGGCGCAGGCGGAGGATGTCCTTGGCGTGAATGTCGATGTCTGTGGCCTGGCCGCCGAGCCCGTAGAGCAGCGGCTGGTGCAGCAGCACGCGCGAGTGCGGCAGCGCGAACCGCTTGCCCTTGGCGCCGCCGGCCAGCAGCACCGCCGCCATCGACGCCGCCTGGCCGATGCAGATCGTCGAAACCGGCGGCTTGACGTACTGCATCGTGTCGTAGATCGCCAGGCCGGCGGTGACCGAGCCGCCCGGCGAGTTGATGTAGAGGTAGATGTCGCGCTCCGGGTTCTCGGCCTCGAGGAACAGCATCTGGGCGATCACCAGCGACGCCAGATGGTCGTCGATCGTGTCGCCGAGGAAGACGACGTGGTCCTTCAGCAGGCGCGAGTAGATGTCGTAGGCGCGCTCGCCGCGCCCGGTCTGCTCAACGACGATCGGAACCAGCATCGCGTGCCCCCTCCCCGTCGAACGGGCGCAGGATCTCGTCGACAACCTGCTCACGCCGCAGGATAGCGCGCACCCGCTCGATCCCGTCGCGCTTCGCGAGGTTGCCCTTGAGCTCGGCGAACGGGACGCCGAGCTGCTGCGCCTGGCGCTCGACCTCGCGGTCGACCGTCGCGTCGTCGACCGTCACGCCGCGCGCGTCCGCCAGCGCGTCGAGCACCAGCTCCGCGCGCAGCCGCGCCTCGACGCGCCGGCGCATGTCCTGCTCGACGCGGTTCCAGTCGATGTTCGCCTTCTCGAGGTCGAGGCCGCGCCGCTGCAGCGCCTCGGCGAACTTCATCACCTCGTCGCGCGTCTCCTCCGTCAGGAGGCGCTCCGGCAGTTCGAGCGGGCGCTCGCCGCCGAGGTGGCGGACGAGCGCGTCGCGCCACACCTCGCGGCGGGCACGCGCCTTTTCGAACCCGACGCGCAGCGCGAGGCTGGCGCGCAACTTCCCGATGCCGCCGGCGACCCCGAGCGACTGCGCGAAGGCGTCGTCGGCGTCCGGCAGGCGCTTGCGCCGCAGGCTCTTGACCTTGATGCGGTAGACGACGCGCTTGCCGTGCTTCTCGGGGCCCGCCTCCTCGCCGAGGATGCGCTCGGCGCTCACCTCCTCGCCGGCCGGGCGGCCCGCGACCGCCGCCTCGATCTCCGGCGGCGCCTCGCCGCGCCCGAGCTCGAACAGCGACCGCTCGTCGTGGAACGGCTCGCCGCCGCCGTCGGGGAACTCGCCGCGGGTCTCGGTCTCCACCAGCATGCCGGCGGCCGCCGGCTCGCCCTCGACCGGCTCCCACGCCGCCTGGCGCTCCCGCAGCTCGGTCAGGGCACGGTCGACCTCCTCGTCGGTCGGCGCCAGGTCGAAGGGCGGCGGCACGAAGGTGTCGACCGGCGCCAGCGTCACCTCGGGGTAGACGTCGAGCTCGGCGGCGAGCGTGAAGCCGCCGTCGGCCTGCCAGTCCGCCCGCTTGACCTCGAGCGGCCCGGCCGGCCTGAGCCTGGCGCCCTTCTTCATCGCCTCCCAGGCGTGGCGGAAGAGGTGCTCCTGCAGGTCGTCCTTGATCTCGGCGGCGTAGCGCCGCTCGATCACGCCGCGTGGCGCCTTACCGGGACGGAATCCGTCGATGCGTGCGCTCCTCACGAACGTCTTCACGACCAGCTCGCGCTCGCTCGCGACCTCGGCGGCATCGATGGTTGCCGACAGGGCGGCGCGGCACGCTCCAGTTCGCTCGATCTCGTAGCTCATTGCTTCTCCGTTGGTGCGAAAGGGGGGACTCGAACCCCCATGGGCTCGCGCCCACGAGATCCTAAGTCTCGTGCGTCTACCAGTTCCGCCACTTTCGCGGAGTGGGGATGTTGGTGAGCCGCCAAGGAATCGAACCTTGAACCTAGGGATTAAGAGTCCCTTGCTCTGCCAGTTGAGCTAGCGGCCCACGCCGGTGCGAATCATAGCCGCGAGCGCCCGCGAGTGCAACTCCGTCCTCCCGGCGGCCTCGCGCCGGCCGGCGGAAACCCCACGGCGGGAGCGCCGCCGGCGCACGCGGTGGGTGTCGGCGGCCCCGCCCCGCGCCGACGGCAACGCAGCTCGGGTCCGCGCGCGGGAGTAACGCCTGCGCCCTACAGCAGGTCGTCGACCCACGAGAGCGCGGCCATCATGGCGGGGAAGCCGCACGTCGTCACCGCGAGCAGGACGGCGTGGCGGATCTCCTCCGGCGGCACGCCGGCGGCGAGCGCCTTGCGCGTGTGCGCGTGGACGGCCCCCTCGTGGCGCGCGCCGACCGCCAAAGCGAGGCCGACCAGCGCCCGCGTGCGGGCGTCGAGCGGCCCGGCGGCGTGCGCGGCGACGCCGAGCGCCTCGTAGGCGCGGAACACCTCGGGGTAGCTCTCCTGGAAGGCGACGAAATGGCCTGGAAGTGCAACGGGCTCGGCTGGATCTTTGCGCATGGTCGTGGGCCTTTCTCGCCGCGGCGTCGGCCGGGCGCGGGTCGGGTGCCTGGCTCCATTCTCGGACGCGGGACCCGCAACCGCAAGGCGCCCGGAAGGCGCTGGAGCGCCGGCCGCCGCCCGTGAGACGATAGCAGGCGAGGCGCCGCCGTTGCCGTGACACCACCCGACCCGCACCCCGCCCCGCTGCCTCGCGGCGCGCGCGCGCTGCTCGCCAACCTCGCGCTGTTGGCCGCCGCCTGCCTGCTCGTCGAGGGGGCGGCCCGGCTCGTCCTCACGTCGGACTCGCTGCGGCTGCGGCTGTCCGGCCAGGACGACGCCTCGTGGCGTCTCGACTGGGTCGCGCGCCACCGCGGCTCGACCGGGATCTGGTACGGCTTCGACGCCTTCGATCCGACCAAGGGGTGGATCTCGCGGCCGCTGCTGCGCGACCAGCCGGCGTTCGCCGGCAGGACGTTGAGCACCAACTCGCTCGGGCTGCGCGGCGCCCGCGAGTACGCCCCGGCGCCCCCGGCCGGGCGCACCCGCGTGCTGCTGCTCGGCGACTCGTTCACCTTCGGCGACGAGCTCTCCGACGGCGAGACGTTCGCGGAGCGTCTGCAGGAGCTGCGCCCCGACCTCGAGGTGATGAACTTCGGCGTCCACGGGTACGGCCACGACCAAATGCTGATCCTGCTGCGCGAGCACGGGCTGCCCTTGCGCCCCGCCGTCGTCGTGCTCCTCTTCGTGAGCGAGGACGCGGTGCGCAATACGCTCTCGTTTCGCGACTTCGCCAAGCCGCGATTCACCCTCGCCGGCGGCGCCCTGGCTCCCGCCGGCGGTCCGCTGCCTACGCCCGAGCAGGTGCTCGCGCGCGAGTGGCGGCGCCCGCGCGTCGCCGATCTGGCGGTGATGCTGCGCCGCGGGTGGCGCGACGCCACCGGCGCGCGCGCCCGCGAGGTCACGGCGATCACGGCCGCGCTGCTCGCCGCCATGGAAGCCGACACCCGCGCCGCCGGCGCCGATTTCCGCGTCGTCCACCTGCCGGCGCCCGACGAGCTGGCGGCCGGCCGCCCGCTGTCTGCCGCCGGCATGGCGGCACTCGCCGGCTTCTGCGCCAAAGGCGGCCGAGCGTGCAGCTCGCTCGCCGCGGCGCTGGCCGAGGTCACCTCGGACCGCATGCCCGACGGCCACTGGGGTCCCGAGGGGCAGCGGCGCATCGCCGCCGCGCTCTCGGCGCTTCTGCCCGCCGCACGCCGCTGAGGCTGCTCGCTGCTCAGCGATCGGCAGCGCACCCCCGGGCCCTCGCGCGGCGAGAGATACGGCATGTTTGTTGGGCCTGGTCCGAAAACGGGGACGGGCCGGCACCGTTTTCATTCTCTGTGGCGACGATCGGTCGTCATGAACGACTGGCACCGCGTATCATGTCGAGGCCCGGCGGCGGGTGGACGGCGGACCGAGCTCGCCGCACGCGAGCCGGCGCAGGAGGCGGGACGTGAAGTGGGTGATTCTCGTCGTGGTCGTCGTGCTCGGTGCGCTGCTCGGTTACAACTGGCTGACCAACGGTGAGCTCACGCTGCTGCCGCCGCGCGGGTCGGAGACCGAGCGGCAGATCGACGAGCTCGAGCAGCGCCTCGACGCTGCGAAGGCAAGGCTCGACGAGGCCGTGCGCCGCGGCAAGCAGGCCGGCACCGAGGTCACCCGCGAGGTGGCCGATGCGCGCGCCGAAGTGGCCCGGATCACCGCCGACCTCGAGGCGCTGCTCAAGCGGCTGCACCGCGAGGCGGGTCGGAAGGCCGACCGCCTCTCGTCGCAGGTGCGCGAGCGCGCCGTCCGGCTGCAGCGCGCCGCCGAGGCGTTCAGGCGCGAGCTCCAATGAATGCCGGCGGCGACCGGGAGTTGGGTCAACTGACCGGCTCGAGAAATGGTGCGCCCGGCGCGATTCGAACGCGCGACCTTCAGATCCGGAGTCTGACGCTCTATCCAAGCTGAGCTACGGGCGCACAGCAGACACGAGGAGAATGGGGTGGGCGAGGGGACTTGAACCCCCGACCTTCGGAGCCACAGTCCGACGCTCTAACCAACTGAGCTACGCCCACCGCGAGTGGCGTGCCTGAAGGGATTCGAACCCCTGACCCGCGGATTAGAAGTCCGCCGCTCTATCCATCTGAGCTACAGGCACGAAGGTTCGGGACGACTGGTCGGGGCGAGAGGATTCGAACCTCCGACCACCTGCGCCCAAGGCAGGTGCGCTACCAGGCTGCGCCACGCCCCGTCCTCCGTGTGGCCAAACACTGCATTCGCAAAGAGCTGCCCCTTCTGTCGAAAGGGGGAAGCAACACTAGCAACCGGCGTCGCGTGCGTCAAGGTGCGTTCGCGGCGTTGCAGGGTCCGGTCGGGCGCGACGTTTCCCGCCCGCTCCTCGTCCCGCCTCGCCGCCGTCCGAGGGGCGAACGAAGCACATGGGAGACTCGTATGCCTGACCTGTATGAAGGAAGCGAAGCCGGGGCGCTGCGCGCCGTGACGCTGCCGATCGAGGCCGAGGCGCCGGCCGCTGCCGAGCGCGGGGTGCGGGCGCTGCTCGCGGTCACGCGCGAGGCGCTGTCGGGCGCCGAGCGCGACTACACCGCGGGGCCGATCGGCCGCGCCGTCATCCTCCTGGCCATTCCAATGGTGCTCGAGATGATGATGGAGTCGCTGTTCGCCATCTGTGACGTGTTCTTCGTGTCCCGCCTCGGGGTCGAGGCGGTCGCCGCCGTCGGCCTCACCGAGGCGCTCATGACCATCCTCTACTCGATCGCCGGCGGCATCGGCATGGCCGTCACCGCCATGGTCGCCCGCCGCATCGGCGAGAAGCGCCCCGGCGAGGCGGTGACCGTGACCGTGCAGGCGATCGCGGTCGGCATCGCGATCTCGCTGCTCGTCGGCATCCCCGGCGCGCTGGCGGCGCCGCGCCTGCTCGGGCTGATGGGCGCGCCGGCGGCGGTCGCAGAGACCGGCGCCGGGTACGCGACGGTGCTGCTCGCGAGCTCGTTCACGGTCGTGCTGCTGTTCATGATCAACGCGGCGTTCCGCGGCGCCGGCGACGCCGCGCTGGCGATGCGCACGCTGTGGATCGCCAACGGCGTCAACATCGTCCTCGACCCGTGCCTGATCTTCGGGCTCGGGCCGTTCCCCGAGATGGGGCTCACCGGGGCCGCGGTTGCCACCTCCATCGGCCGCGGCATCGGCATCGCGTACCAGGTCGCGGCGCTGGCCCGCGGGCGCGGCCAGATCCGTGTCGTGCGCGAGCAGCTCAGGCTGCACCTCGACGTGATCGTGCAGCTCCTGCGCCTGTCGGTGGGCGGCACGATGCAGTACCTGGTGGCGACCGCGAGCTGGGTGGCGCTGGTGCGCATCGTCGGCGGTTTCGGCGCCGCGGCCGTCGCCGGCTACACGATCGCCATCCGCATCATCCTGTTCGCCCTGCTGCCCTCGTGGGGGCTGGCCGGCTCGGCGGCGACGCTGATGGGGCAGAACCTCGGCGCCGGCCGGCCGGACCGCGCGGAGCGCTCGGTGTGGATCGCCGGCGTGCTCAACACCGTCTTCCTGCTGGTGGTCGCCGTCCTTTTCGTCGCCGCCGCCCGCCCGCTGGTCGGCCTGTTCACGTCCGACGAGGAGACGCTGCGGCTGGGCGCGCTGTGCCTGCGCTGGGTCGCCTACGGGTACGGCTTCTACGGCCTCGGCATGGTGATCGTGCAGGCGTTCAACGGCGCCGGCGACACCGTCACGCCGACGTGGATCAACCTGGGCTGCTACTGGCTGTTCCAGATCCCGTTGGCGTACCTGCTGGCGTACACGGCGGGGCTCGGCGCCCTCGGCGCCTTCGTCGCCATCCCGGTCGCCGAGTCGGTGGTCACCGTCGTCTCGGTGCTGGTGTTCCGGCGTGGGAGGTGGCGCAACGTCACGGTGTGACCCCCGCTCGCCGTCGCTCGCGACGTCGTCCCGAGGACCCGGCAGCGCTCGCCAACGCACGGAGCCCCGCTGCTCGGGGCTCTGTCATCGTGCAGAAGGTCCTGCCAAGCAACTCGGGAGCGCCGGCGCCCTCGCCCGCGCCGGACTCCCGCATCATTGGGGAGCGCGGGCGCCCTCGCCCGCGCGGACTCCGCGGCGGGTGGCGCCCGGGCCGGCGGGGGCGCCGGCCCCATATGCGCTAACTTTGTTGCTGCTGGTGCTCGGCGAAGACGGCGAGGGCATT
>CAZQLL010000066.1:0-12007 GCA_964594125.1 uncultured Thermoanaerobaculia bacterium
CAGTTTATCGGCCAGACTCTCGTTTCGCCTGGACCGATTTCTGGGGAGCAGGTCAGTCCAACTGTCGAAAATCAGTCTGGCACAACCGCAGCATGTCGACGAACAACCGCTCCAGCGCTTTGAGATGCTCACGGCGGAACTCCGAGATCCGGGTGTGGTCCGGGTGCTGCCCGCCGGTGAGAACCCGTACCGGCACGTCCTCGTAGGTCGCCCGCTCCAACTGCCGCGACGACGCAACCCCGGTGGCGTAGCCGTACAGGAGTAACGCCGTCATCATCGCCGGGTGGTACCCCTTCTAGCCCCGCGCATCGCGGTCCCGGTACGCCCCCTCGATCCCCGAAAGGTCAAGTTCGGGCAAAACGTCAAGGATGCAGAAGACAAGATGATCCGGCCGGAGCCAGTCCCTCGGCGAGGGCGGCAGCAGCCAGCTTTCCTCGGGATTCCACGTCCGGAAGGCCTTCATGGGCAAGGTGTCCCACGCCCCCAGACGAAATCAAGCCTCAGTCCATGATCCAACCAGGTCCCGTGAACCCTCGCTCCTCAATCTACGCGCAACGGGCTCCTAGGGTCACATAGGCCTCCGGTGAAGGGAAGCCGAGCTGCTTCTGCAGCCAGCCGTCGCGGTCATCCCGCGGCAGCCTCTCGTTCCGGAAGACGTGGATCGACACCGCCATGCTGTAGAACTCCCACCGTAGCTCATCGAGCACACTCCGTTCCCCCGCATTCATGTAGCGAGCCTGGGTCGCGTGCAGGAGGAAAGGTCGCGCCTCTTCGCAGCGCACGCGATGAAACAGCGGCTCAGGCAACGCCGGTTGGAACCGTACCTGTGCGCGAGGACCCGAAGCGGAAGAGTAGAAGTGAGTCTCTTGCAGTTCCACCGGCCGGAGCGAGTGGGCGCAGGCGACGATGGCTGCAAGTCGATCAAGGAGCGGCTCGGCGATCTCACGAAGTCTCGACCACGCCACCTCATCGTCGGCTGGGAGGATCGCATGCGCGTAGGACAAGGCTCGGTGGAAGCCGCCGTCGTAGAAGTCGCCGTCCCAATTGGCTGAGATCGAGCGCCAAGCCCCATTGGCTTCGACGCTCCACCAATCAATCGGTGCGTCAGCCCCTAGGTCGACCCTGGGCTCGCGGCACGGCTAGCTCCTTCCCCCGGCGGCCAGCCACGGCAGCGCGTCGAGGTCGACGTTGCCGCCGGAGACGATGATCCCGACCCGCTTGCCGGCGACGTCGAGCCGGCCCTCGAGCAGCGCCGCCAGCGGCACCGCCGCCGACGGCTCGACGAGCACCTTCATGCGCTCCCAGGTGTGGCGCATGGCGGCGACGATCGCCGTCTCGGGGGCGGTGACGATACCGGCGGCGAGCGCGCGCAGGATCGCGAACGTGTGCTCGCCGAGCGAGGTGAGCAGCCCGTCGGCGATCGTGCGCGGCTGCACCGACGGCACGATCTTCCCCCCGAGGAGCGAGCGCCGCGCGTCGTCGGCGCCGGCCGGCTCGACGCCCCACACCGCGGTGCGCGGCGACAGCGCGGCGGCCGTCACCGCGGTGCCGGAGCACAGGCCGCCGCCGCCGACCGGGGCGAGCACCAGGTCGAGGTCCGCGACGTCCTCGAGCAGCTCGAGCGCCGCCGTACCCTGCCCCGCGATCACCCGCGGGTCGTTGTACGGGTGCACCACCGTCGCGCCGGTCGCCGCGACGACCTCCGCGAGCGCCGCCTCGCGCGCCGCGAGCGTCGGCTCGCACTCGGTGATCGCGGCGCCGTAGCCCGCGACCGCCGCCTTCTTGATCGCCGGCGCGGTGCGCGGCATGACGACGTGCGCGGAGGTGCCGCGCAGGCGCGCCGCCAGCGCCAGCGCGGCCGCGTGGTTGCCCGACGAGTGCGTCGCGACGCCGCGGGAGGCGTCCGCATCGGACAGCGACATGACGGCGTTGCAGGCGCCGCGGAACTTGAACGCGCCGACCTTCTGCAGGTTCTCGCACTTGAAGTACAGGCGGGCGCCGGTCATCGCGTCGAGCGATGCGCAGGTGAGCACCGGGGTGCGGTGCGCCCACGGCCGGATGCGCCGGGCGGCAGCGCGGACGTCGTCGATCGTCACCGGCAGCGCCATGCCGTCACCCTAGCACGAGGTGCGGCGGGCACGCGGCGAACGGCGGGGCGGCGCGGTGTCGCGGACGCCGTCTCGGCGCAGTAGAATCGACGGCGGACAGCAGAGAGTGGCCGGGTTCCTCGTCTTCGACGGCGTCAGCAAGAGCTACGGCGGGGTCCGCGCAGCGGACGGCGTCTCGCTGTCCGTCGAGCGCGGCGAGTTCTTCTCGCTGCTCGGGCCGTCCGGGTGCGGCAAGACGACGCTGCTGCGCATCCTCGCCGGCTTCGAGCGCCCGGACGCCGGGCGTGTGCTGCTCGACGGCGAGGACATCACGGCGCTGCCGCCCGAGCGCCGCAAGGTGAACACGGTGTTCCAGAGCTACGCGCTGTTCCCGCACCTGTCGGTGCGCGAGAACGTGGCGTTCGGCCTGCGCGTCGCGCGCCGGCCGCGGCGCGAGATCGAAGAAGAGGTCGACCGCATGCTCGCCTTCGTCCAGATGGAGGAGCACGGCCACAAGCGCCCCGACCAGCTTTCCGGCGGCATGCGCCAGCGCGTGGCGATCGCCCGCGCGCTCGTCAACCGGCCGCAGGTGCTGCTGCTCGACGAGCCGCTGGCGGCGCTCGACCTCAAGCTGCGCCAGCGCATGGCGATCGAGCTCGACCGCATCCACGACGAGGTCGGCATCACCTTCCTGTTCGTCACCCACGACCAGGGCGAGGCGATGAGCCTCTCGGACCGCATCGCGGTGATGAAGGAGGGGCGCATCGAGCAGATCGGCACCCCTGCCGAGGTGTACGAGGCGCCGCGCTCGAGCTTCGTCGCCGCGTTCATCGGCGACACCAACTTCCTCGCGGGCGCGGTGAGCGAGGTGGTGGACGGCGAGTATGTCCGCCTGGTGATCGCGGGGTTCGGCGACGTGCTCGGCTTCAACGACGCGCAGCGGCAGCCGGGGATGCCGGTGTACCTCTCGGTGCGCCCCGAAAAGATCCGCATCTCGCGCGAGGCGCCGAGCGACGACGGCCGCCACAACACCTTCGCGGGCCGCGTCGAGGACGTGGTGTACCTCGGCACCCACACCCGCTTCTGGGTGAGCGTCGGCGACAAGCGCATCGCGGTGTTCCAGCAGCAGGGGCGCTTCCTGCTCGACGAGCGGCCGATCCGCTGGAACGAGGACGTCTTCGTCTCCTGGCACGCCGACGACGGGTTCATGGTCGAGCGCTTCTCCTCCGCCGACCGCGAGCTCGCCGGCGCCACCCTCGACGATCTCGACGGCGGCGGCGCCGCCGCGGCCGGGGGTTCCACGGAGTGACCGCCGCCCGGCTGCGGCAGGAAGCGCACCGGCGCCGCGCCGCCGAGTGGGCGCTGTCGGCGCCGTCGCTCGCCTGGCTCGCCGGCCTCGTGCTGGTGCCGACCGCGATCGTCTTCCTCATCGCGGTGAAGCCTCCCGACATCGACGGCGGCATCGGCGCCGGCTGGAGCCTGGAGACGCTGCGCTCGCTCGCCCGCTCCTCGTACGCGCGGATCGCCTGGCGCACGCTCTGGCTGTCGTTCCTCACCACCGCTAGCTGCATGGTCCTTGCGGTTCCCACCGGCTATTGCATCGCGCGCGCCGACCGCCGCTGGCGGCGGACGCTGCTGCTGCTGGTGGTGATCCCGTTCTGGACCAGCTTCCTGATCCGCATCTTCGCCTGGAAGGTGCTGCTCCACCCCGACGGCGCGATCAAGGCGGCGCTGGTGTGGCTCGGCGTGGTGCCGGCGTCCGCCGGTCTCCTGTACAACGCCGGCGCGGTGCTGCTGGTGATGATCTACACCTCGCTGCCGTTCGCCATCCTGCCGGTGTACGCCGCCGCCGAGAAGCTGGACTACGCGCTCGTCGAGGCGGCGCGCGACCTCGGCGCATCGCCGTTCGGCGCGTTCGTGCGGGTGTTCGTGCCGGGGATCCGCCGCGGCCTGCTGGCGGCCACGCTGCTGGTGTTCATCCCCTCGCTCGGCTCGTACATCATCCCCGATCTGGTCGGCGGCCCGAGCTCCGAGATGCTCGGCAACGTGATCGCGCAGCGCATCTTCGTCGACCGCAACCTGCCGCACGCGGCGGCCCTCGCCGCGCTGCTCACGGCGGCGGTGCTGGCACCCATGCTCGCCGTGCTGCTGCTGCGCCGCAACGGCGAGGCGGCCGCCGGGCCGCCGCGGGGGACGGGATGAGGCGCAGCCGCTTCCCGCTCGTCGTCACCGCCCTGGTGATGCTGTTCTTCTACCTGCCGATCCTGGTGCTGGTGGTCAACTCCTTCAACGCCTCGCGCTTCGGGACCACGTGGCAGGGCTGGACGCTGCACTGGTACGCGCGCCTCGCCGGCGAGCGCGACATCTGGCAGGCGCTGCGCCTCACGCTGATCATCGCGCTCGCCGCGACAGCGGCGTCGGTGGTGCTCGGCACCACGGCGGCGCTGGCGCTGCACCGCTTCTCGACGCGCCTGCAGCGCTTCCACTCCGCGCTCATCTCGGTGCCGCTGGTGATGCCGGAGATCCTGATGGGGATCTCGCTGCTGCTGTTCTTCGTCGCGGCCGGGCTCGATCTCGGCCTGCTCACCGTGGTCCTCGCGCACGTCACGTTCTCACTGTCCTACGTCGCGATGGTGGTGCTCGGGCGCCTGGAGGGGTTCGACGACTCGCTGCTCGAGGCGGCGCGCGACCTCGGCGCCGGACGGTGGTACACCACGCGGCGGGTGCTGCTGCCGCTGCTCGCGCCTGGGATCGCGGCCGGCGGCCTTCTCGCCTTCACGCTCTCGGTCGACGACTTCGTCATCACCTTCTTCGTCGCCGGCCCCGGCACCACGACGCTGCCGATCCGCATCTACTCGATGATCAAGCACGGCTCTCCCCCGTTGATCAACGCGCTTTCCGCGCTACTGTTGCTCGTGACCTTCGTGGCGGTGTGGCTGAGCCAGAGGCTCGCGGCGAGGAGGACATGATGAGGCGACCGCTGACCGTCATCGCGCTGGCGCTGCTCGCGGCGGCGAGCTGCAGGCAGCAGCCGAGGACCCTGCACCTCTACACCTGGGCCGACTACATCAAGCCGGAGCTCGTGCAGCGCTTCGAGAAGGAGCGCTCGTGCACCGTCGTCATCGACACCTTCGACTCCAACGAGGCGATGTACGCCAAGCTCAAGGCGGGCGGCGGCGGCTACGACGTCATCACGCCGTCGTCGTACATGGCGCAGGTGATGCACCGGCAGGGGATGCTGCTGCCGCTCGACCACGCGAAGCTGCCCAACATCGCGAACGTCGATCCCGAGGTGCTGAAGATCGCCATCGACCCCGCGATGCACCACAGCGCGCCGTACATGATGACGATCAGCGGCATCGCGTACCTCGGCAGCAAGGTCCCCGACTTCCGCGCGTCGTGGTCGATGCTCGACCGCGCCGACCTCAAGGGACGGATGACGATGCTCGCGGACATGCGCGAGACGATCGGGGCGGCGCTGAAGTTCCTCGGCTACTCGATCAACTCCACCGACCCGCGGCAGCTCGCCGAGGCGCGCGACGTGGTGATCCGCTGGAAGAAGAACCTCGCGAAGCTCGAGAACGAGCAGTACAAGACCGGCCTGGCCTCCGGCGAGTTCCTGCTCGTCCACGCCTACTCCGGCGACATCCTGCAGGTGCAGGAGGAGAACGAGGACATCGTCTTCGCGGTACCGGAGGAGGGCACGTCGATCGCCTGCGACGACCTCGTGATCCCGGCGGACGCGAAGAACGCCGATCTCGCGCACGCCTTCATCAACTTCCTCCATGTCCCCGAGGTCGCCGCCGAGAACACCGAGTTCATCTCCTACCTGTGCCCGAACGCTGCCAGCTACCCGCTGCTGTCGGAGGAGACGCGCGCCAACCCGGCGCTGTTCGTGCCGGCCGAGATCAAGGCGAAGAGCGAGGTGATCGCCGACCTCGGCGACGGCAACGCCGCCTACACCCGCATCTGGGACGAGATCAAGGCCGCGAACTGACCCAAGGTGCCAGGCCCAACGAACTGACCCAAGGTGCCAGGCCCAACGAAGATGTCATGTCCCGCCGCCGGTGCCAGGCCCAACGACGTTATCACTTCCCGCGGCTGCTTGGCAGGCCGCGGAGGGAGGCGCACCATGCCGAAGTACGTCGACGGTTTCGTGCTGCCGATCGCGGAGAAGAACATCGCCGCCTACCGCCGCATGGCGAAGGCTGCGAGCGCGGTCTGGAAGGAGCACGGCGCGCTCGAGTACCGCGAGTGCGTCGGCGACGACCTCGCCGTCAAGATGGCGCTGCCGTTCACCGCCGGCATCGGCAGCAAGCGCAGCGAGACCGTCGTGTTCGCCTGGATCGTGTTCCGCTCCAGGGCTCACCGCGACCGCGTGAACGCGAAGGTGATGAACGACCCGCGCCTCGCCGCGATGATGAAGGGAAAGAAGATGCCTTTCGACGTCAAGCGCATGCTGTACGGCGGGTTCAAGGTCCTCGTCGAGGCGTGACCCGCCGCCGGCGCGGGGCGTCTGCCGGGTGTTCGGACCGTCTCCCTGGCCACGCTCGCCTGCTATCCTCGCAGCCGGGGGGCGTCGGAGAAGATGCCGGCGGTGGCACGTGCGCGGTCCGAGCCGATGAGGGTTCTCCTCGTCAAGCCCAAGGCCCGCCTCGCGACGGTGCGCGGGCTGCAGGGGTTCCAGCGCCTCGAGCCGCTCGAGCTCGGCTACCTCGCGGCGGCGGTGGCGCCGCCGCACGTCGTCCGCGCCCTCGACCTGCGGCTGCGCCGCTTCGCGGACCGCGCGTTCCTGCGCGCGCTGCGACGGTTCACCCCCGACCTCGTCGGCATCTCCGGCTACACCCACGAGGGGTCGGAGGTGAAGCGGCTCGCCGCGCTCGTGCGGCGCACGCTGCCGGGGACGGCGGTCGTGGTCGGCGGCCACCACGCGACAGTGGCGCCGCGCGACTACGACATCGACGCGATCGACGCGATCGTCCGCGGCGAGGGGTGCGCGCCATTCGCCGCCATCGTCGCGCGGCTGGCGGCCGGCGCGCCGCTCGACGGCATCCCGCAGGTGCTGCTGCCCGGCGAGCGCTTCGACGCCGCGGCGGCCGACGGCTGGCCGACGTTCCCCGACCCGGCGACGCTGCCGCTGCCGCGCCGCGACCTCTGGTACATCCGCGACTACACCTCGGCGTGGGTGTGCGAGCAGCCCGAGCCGTGGGCGACGATCTTCCCGCCGGTGGCGATGGTGCGCACCTCGTTCGGCTGCCGCATGAAGTGCTCTTTCTGCATCGTGCCGCACCTGTCGGGCGGGCGACACATGACGCGGCCGTTCGAGGCGGTGGTCGAGGAGATCGCGAGCGCGCCCGCCGACCACATCTACTTCGCCGACGACGAGAACTTCATCGACGAGGCGTTCGCCTTCGAGCTCGCCGACGCGCTGGCGGCGCGCGGCGTCGCCAAGCGCTACTTCGCGTGGACGCGCTCGACCACCGTGCTGCGCTCCCCGGAGCTGCTCCGGCGCTGGCGGGCGATCGGCCTCGACGGCGCCTTCCTAGGCTTCGAGTTCCCCACCGACGAGGAGCTCAAGGCGGCGCACAAGGGCGGCACGGTGGCCGCCAACGAGCGGGCGCACGACGCGCTGCGCGCGATCGGCGTCGCCGTGCACGCGGCGTTCATGGTGCTGCCGGAGTACGGCGCGGCGGAGTTCGACCGCCTGCGCGACTTCGTGCGCGGGATGCCGCCGGCGCAGTGCAGCTTCACGGTGTGCACGCCGTCGCCGGGGACGTGCGACTACGAGGCGATGCGGCCGCACGTGTGGGTTGACAACCCTTACGACCTACACGACTGCATGCACCCGCTCACGCCGACCGCGCTCCCCTTGAAGGAGTACGCGCGCCGCTTCGCGGAGCAGGCGGCCGAGGGCGTGGCGAAGACGCCGCTGCGCGCCGCGCGGCGGCCGATCCCGCCGCGCGACATTGCGCGCGTGGTCGCCGCCGACCTGCGCTACCGCCGCGCCTTCGCGACGCTCTACCGCGACTATCCGCGCGCGCTGTGGGGATGAGCGGTCTCCAAACGCCGCCAGCCCCGCTACCTCCGCTGCGTGCCGGCGAGGGTCGAGCGCCGTTCCCTTGGCAAGGCGACCCGGTCGAGATCATCGGCCCTGGCGGGCATCCTCGTGAACTTCCTGACCGCCACCGCTGAAAGGCAAGCAATCTCCTCCTCGACCGGCGCCTCCTGCCACAGGGAACGGTCTTCGAACGCCGCCAGGATGGCGCGGGTGCGCTCGGGAGCGACGCCGAACGGCGGCCTGAGCAGGGCGACGTACACCGCCCGCGACCCCGCGCGGGAGCGCACGTCGTCGAGCGCCCGCTGCCAGTCGGAGCTCCAGAACGGCTCGAACGCGAAACCGGGCGCACCGTCGGCGAAACAGTAGGCCTGCACCGCAACCCCCCAGTCGGCGCCCACCACCGCTGCCCGGTCGGAGCGCGCGGCGGCGAAGGCGGCGAAGCGGGTGAGCGAGGGGTCCCAGCGGTGGGAAGCGTGGCCCGCCGAGAGCGACACCGCCGCGGCGCCGAGCAACGCTGCCCGCACGGCGAGCCATGCCGCCATCGCGGCACGGGCCGCCGCCAGGCCGCGGGGGACGTGCGCGCCCGCCTCGGGCCGGCCGATCGCCAGCACTGCGGCCAGGGCGAGCAGCGGCGTGGAGACCAGCCAGTGCTGCACCCAGACGACCCGGGGAAGGGCCGAGAGGAGGACCGGGAAGGTCACGACGCTCGCCACGAGCACGGCGAGGCGGCGACCGGCGGGCGTGCGTCGCTGCGTCCACGCGCGCAAGGCCGCCCAGGCCAGCAGGCCGGTTGCCGGCAGCAGCTCGAGCATCGTCGCCCACAGCGGCCACTCGTCGCCCAGTATGTGGCGGCGGAGCTGGTGGCCGGCCCCGAGCGAGAGCGTGGCGACGACATCGCGCAGCAGGCCGCCCGCGGAGGGCGCTGCGTCGAGGCGCACGGCATGCAGCGACACCAGCTCTCCCCGCGCCGCCAGCGAGGCGAGGTTGACGATCGCGAGGGGGAGCGTGCCCACCGCCACCCCCGCGAGCGCCGCCGCGCGGTGCGCCCGGCCGCGGCGCTCGGGCTCGCCGAGGACGATCAGCGACAGCGGCAGAAGCAGCACGACGTAGTGCAGCTTCTCGTAGATGAGCTGGCCGGCCAGGAGCGCGAGCGCGAACGAGTTCGAGGGGGAGCGCGGCGCGCCGGCGGGACGCGCCAGCCAGGCGCCGAGCAGCAGAAGCCGCAGCAGCAGCCCGACGGCGAACGGGCCGTAGTCGTTACGGCAGCCGAGGAGCGCGGTGACGTCGCTGACGACGAGCAGACAGAAGACCGCGAGGCGCCCGGCGGGGAGCGACGGGGCGGCGAGCACCGAGAATGCGACGATGCCGGCGGCCGCGAGGAGCATCCCGAGCCACCGCCACGTCGTGAGCTCGAAGCCGGCTCCGGACAAGCGCATCCAGAGCCCGTACACGGCGGTCTTGAGCGTCCCCTGGTACGGCACCGTGAGCACCGGCACGCCGGCGAGGGCGGCGGCGCAGAAGAACTCGGGCGGCTTCCCGACGTACGCGAACGCCCCGGCGGCCTGGTGCACCTCGTCGTAGTAGACGCCCTGCGCGTCGAGGCGGATCGCCGCAACCGCGAGCAGAAACAGAGCGGCGGCGCCGCCGATCGCGAGCCCGGCCAGCCGCCCGGTCGGCGCCGCGGTCATGGCCGCCCTCCAGTGGCGAGCGGTGCCCCGCCGCTCGCCGCGCCGCGCCCGCCCGCCGGTGCGAACGCGCGGGCGACGAGTGCGGCGGCACGGACCTCGTGATAGCCGGCCTTCCACGTCCCGGCCAGTGTCGGGTTGGTGACGCGGCCGGCGCGGTCGGTGGTCGCGACCCAGACGCCGCGGCGGCCGCGCTGATGGTCGACGACCCAGCCGAGGAGGAGGGCGAGGGCCCGCATGTGCTCGGGCCGGCCTGCGAGACGCACCGCCGTGGTCAGTGCGACCATTCCTTCGGCCTGCACCCACCAATCCTTCTCCATGCGGCCGTCGGCTCGCCTGCTGACGAAGCCTCCCAGCTCCCAGTCGAACTCGCGCAGCGCGTGGTCGACCGCCGCGAGCGTCGCCGCGGCCGGCGCCTGGCGGCCGAGCGCCCGCTGTGCGCGTACGCTCATCCAGGCGTGCTCGAGCAGGTGTCCGGTCGTGGGGCGGGCCGCGCCCGCGATCGGCGTCCAGTCGGCGGCGAGGCGCTCGCGCGCCGCCGCGGGATCAGCGGGAAAGAAACGCGCGCACATCGCCAGCGCCTCGTCGAGCGCCGAACGCGCGCCGCCGTCGCCGGTGGCGAGCACCAACTCGGTGATAGCCTCGAGCGCGTGGACGTGGGCGTTCGCACTCTTGCACCCGACGGTGGCAAGCAGGCCGGGCGCCGCCCGCCCATCGTCGCCGAGCTCGCGAAAATCGGTCGCCGCGTATTCTCGCCAGCCTCCGTCCGTGTCGTCGTGCAGGCGCTCCTGCACGAGCCGGAGCATCGCAAGCGCCGCGGCGAGCAGATCCTCGCGCGCCGCCGCCCGACCCAGCTCGGTCAGCGCCAGGATCGCCAGCGCATGGGCGTACAGGAGCTTCTCCGGGCGCACGACGCGGCCCCGGCGGGTCGCGCACCAGGCGACACCGCCGTGGCGCGGGTCGGCGAGGCGCTCGCGGAGGAAGCCGATTCCGGTGAGCGAGGCCGCCAGCGCTGCACCCGAGGGGTCGAAGCCGAGCCGGTGGCCGAGCGCCAGGGCGTAGGCCACCCGTGCCTGGCCGACCACGTGCTTCTCGCCCGGCGACGGCCGGGTCGCACCCCACTCCCGTCCGAGCCACCGGCGCGCGAGCCAGCGCAGCCGCTCGGCTGGCCGAGGCCAGGCGCCATCGGCGTCGGCGAGCAGGAACCCGCCGAACCGACGGTCGGCGGTGGCGCTTAAGAACGGCAAGACGCGATTCGCGAGGTCGTCGCCAAGCCGCGCCGCCGCGCGCGCGATCACCGCCGCGAGCGCGCCGTGCTCCTCGGCTCCGTCGCGTATCCTCATCCCGTCGGGGCCATGATGCGCCGCCGCCGCAGGCGCGCCGCGGCCCTGCGCAGGGCCGCGGCCGGGACGGCGGCAGGCGAGGGGAGCCCCCAGATGGCAGCAAGCCGGGCGGGGAACGTCCACAGGCGGCGCGGCGTTCCGGCCGTACGCGTCAGCCGCCGGTGGTCGAACCAGTGCGCGAGCAGCCCCGTGACGAGCCCTGGGGGGGACGAGCGCACGCGCAGCTCGAGCCGCTCGGCGAGGGCGGATGGCGCGCCGGCGAGCGCCGCCAGCACCTTGGCCGGGACCGGCGCCGCCAGCGCCTCGGCGACGAACGAGAGGGTGAGCGCGAGCCGGAGCGTGAGGCCGGTCCGCTCCGCCTCGCGCAGCAGCCGCTCCCACTCCACACGGGCGCCGTCGACGGCGAGCAGGCGGTGAAGGTCCGCGGCCCATTGCAGCGGAGGCAGTGCGCTCCAGCGCAGCCCATGCGCCGCCACCAGGAGGACGAGCTCCGTCGGGTGCGGCGCGAGGGCGGTGAACCACCGCGTCGCCAGCGGCTCGCCGTGGTCCCAGAATGCCGCGTCGTCGTCCGGCCCACAGCACTCCAGCAGTGCGTGCCAGTGCAGGTCGACGTCGTGCCCGCCACCATCGGTGTAGGCCACCCCGTGCAGGAACTCGAGGTGACCGGGCACCACATGATACGCGGCGCGCCAGCCGGCGGCAGCGACCGCGGCGCGCGCCTCGGCGGCCCGCGACGCCGGCACCAGCAGGTCGAGGTCGTTCATCGGCCGGTGGCCTAGGCCGAAGTTCCTTGGAGCGTCGACAGTAACTCACTGAGGGGCTGTGGTATCAGCC
>CAZQLL010000067.1:0-11530 GCA_964594125.1 uncultured Thermoanaerobaculia bacterium
ACATCCGCAACTTCTGCATCATCGCGCACATCGACCACGGCAAGTCGACGCTCGCCGACCGCCTCATCCAGCGCTGCGGGGCGGTGGAGGCGAGGGAGTTCCGCGACCAGATCCTCGACTCGATGGACCTCGAGCGCGAGCGCGGGATCACCATCAAGGCCAACAGCGTCACCCTGCCCTACACCGCGAAAGACGGGCGGACGTACGAGCTGAACCTGATCGACACCCCCGGGCACGTCGACTTCTCCCACGAGGTGCGCCGCTCGCTGATGAGCTGCGAGGGCGCCCTGCTGGTGATCGACGCCTCCCAGGGGGTCGAGGCACAGACCGTCGCCAACCTCTATCTCGCCATGGAGCTCAACCTCCAGGTCGTGCCGGTGATCAACAAGATCGACCTCCCGTCCGCCGACGTCGACCGGGTGATGGAGGAGATCGACCGGGACCTCGCCCTCGACCCGTTCGAGGCGATCCAGGTCTCGGCGAAGCTCGGCACCGGCATCGACGACCTGCTGGAGGCGATCGTCCACAAGCTGCCACCGCCCAAGGGCGACCCCGGGGCGCCGCTGCGGGCGCTCCTGTTCGACGCCCAGTACGACGCCTACCGCGGCGCCGTCCTGCTCGTGCGCCTCTTCGACGGCACCCTGCGCGCCGGCACCCGCGTCCGCCTGATGCACGCGAGCGCGGAGCACAAGGTCGAGGAGGTCGGCTGCCAGCGCCTCAGGCGGGTGCCGACCGCCGAGCTGTCGGCGGGGGAGGTCGGCTACGTGCTCGCCGGCATCAAGACCCTCTCGGGTCTGGCCGTCGGCGACACCCTCACGGAGGCCGAGCGCCCCGCGACAACGCCGGTGCCCGGCTACCGCGAGGCGAAGTCGGTGGTGTTCTCCTCCATCTACCCGATGGAGACCAACGACTACGGGGACCTGACCAAGGCGCTCGAGAAGCTGAAGCTGAACGACACCAGCCTGACCTACGAGAAGGACAGCTCGGCGGCGCTCGGCTTCGGCTTCCGCTGCGGCTTCCTCGGGCTCCTCCACCTCGACGTGGTCCAGGAGCGGCTCGAGCGGGAGTACGACCTCTCGCTCATCCTGTCCGCGCCGTCGGTCCGCTACCGGGTGGTGCTCGACGACGGCTCCGAAGTCTGGGTCGACAACCCGACCTTCTACCCGGACCCGGCCTCGATCAAGGAGGTCTTCGAGCCGTACATCAAGGCGACGATCATGACCCCCGAGCGCTACCTCGGGACCGTGATGGAGCTGTGCCGCGAGCGGCGCGGGGTGGACACCGCCTTCAGCTACCTCGCCGCGGGCCGGATGGAGGTCACGAGCCAGATCCCCCTGGCCGAGGTCCTCTTCGACTTCTACGACCGGCTGAAGTCGCTCACCCAGGGGTACGGCTCGTTCGACTACGAGCTGCTGGACTATCGCCCGGGCGACACGGTGAAGGTGGACATCCTCGTCAACGGCGAGAAGGTCGACGCCCTGTCGCAGCTCGTCCACCGCGAGTCCGCCCGGGCGCGCGCCCTGAAGTACTGCGAGCGGCTTGCCAGGACGATCCCCCGCCAGCAGTTCAAGATCGCCATCCAGGGTGCGATCGGCGGCCAGATCATCGCCCGCACCACCATCACCCCCTTCCGCAAGGACGTGACGGCGAAGTGCTACGGGGGCGACATCACCCGCAAGCGCAAGCTGCTCGAGAAGCAGAAGGAAGGCAAGAAGAAGATGAAGATGGTGGGCGCGGTGGAGATCCCGCAGGCCGCCTTCGTGGCGGTGCTCCGCACCGAGGACGACGAGGACGAAGGGTAGTGTCGCTGCAGCACTCGAGCCAGCCCGGGCTCTACCTCCACATCCCGTTCTGCTCGGCCGTCTGCCCGTACTGCGACTTCGCGGTGATGCACGCCGCCGAGCCGAAGCGGAAGCGGTTCGTCGAGCACCTCCTCTCAGAGGTGCCTCTCGCGGCCGGCGCGTGGCCCGACCCCAGGCCCTTCGACACCGTGTACTTCGGCGGGGGAACGCCCTCGCTGCTGCCGCCCGAGGACCTCGGGCGCGTGCTCGACGCCTGCCGCCGGCACCTCGCGCTCGCGCGCCCCGCCCCCTGGATCTTCCTCGAGGCCAACCCCGAGGACGTGACGCCCGGCGCCTGCGCCGCGTGGCGTCGTCTCGGGGTGCGAACCCTCTCACTCGGGGTGCAGTCGTTCGACGACGACGCCCTCCGCTTCCTCGGCCGCCGCCACACCGGCAGCCAGGCGCGGGCCGCCGTCGCGGCCGCCCGCGACGCGGGCTTCGACACCGTCTCGGTCGACCTCATCTTCGGCCTGCCCGGCCAGACCCCGGAGGCGTGGCGGCGCGAGCTCGCGGCGGCCGTGGCGCTGGCGCCGGAGCACCTGTCGTGCTACCAGCTCACCGTCCACCGGCGCACGCGCTTCGGGATGAGCGCCGCCCGGGGCGAGCTGACCGAGCTTACCGACGGCGACCAGGCCGAGCTCTTCGCCCTCACGCACCGCTTTCTCAGGCAGGCGGGCTGGCCCGCCTACGAGGTTTCCAACTTCGCGAGGAGCCCCGACCACGAGTCGCGGCACAATCGCAAGTACTGGGACCACACGCCCTACCTCGGGCTCGGCCCGTCGGCCCACTCGTTCGCGGTCGCCGACGCGTCCGTCCGGTCGGGTGGAGCGGACAACGCCGGGGCAGCGGCGGGCGCCCGCCGCTGGTGGAACGAGCCGCGCCTGCCGCGCTGGGAGCGGCGCGTTGCGGCGGGCGAGCGGCCGGTCGCGGGCGAGGAGCTCCTCGGGCCCGAGGCGCTGGCGACCGAGACGCTGATGCTGGGCCTGCGCACCGCGGCCGGGGTCGACCTCGACCGTTTCGCCGCGCGTTACGGGCTCGACCTGCTTGCCGCGAACGACGCCCTCGTCGCGAGCCTCGTCGCCGAAGGCCGTGTGGTCCTGCGCAACGGCCCGGAGGGCCGGCGGCTGCTGCCGACGTCGCTCGGGCTGGCCGTCGCGGACGGCCTGGCCGCCGCCTTCGACGTTTCCCTCCCGAGCTGAACCGCTAGGTTCTCGTTGCAGGTATGAGATTAGTGAAAAACCATCATGACATGATGGTTTTTCGTGATATTGTAAAGCATGATCGCCCGTCCGCACGCCCTCCGACGCATCCGTGACGGCTTCAAAGTGCATCCCGTTGTCGCCGTCCTCGGACCCAGGCAGTGCGGCAAGACGACGCTCGCTCGCATGCTGGCGGAGTCGGGTCCGAGCACCTTCTTCGACCTCGAGGACCCACGGGATGTACAGCGCCTGTCGGCCCCCTTGACGGTTCTCGAGAGCCTGTCCGACCTCGTCGTGATCGACGAGGTGCAGCGGCGGCCGGAGCTCTGGGAGCTGCTGCGCGTGCTGGTGGATCGGCCGCAGAATCCGGCGCGATTCCTCCTGCTCGGCAGTGCCTCGCCGGCGCTCGTCAAGGGCGTCTCGGAGAGCCTGGCCGGCCGCGTCGGGTTCGTGGATCTCGGCGGCTTCTCGCTCGCGGAGGTCGGTGTCGAGCAGCAGGAGCGGCTCTGGGCGCGCGGTGGCTTCCCGCGCTCGTTCTTGGCGGTCGACGAGGCCGCCAGCACCGGATGGCGCCAGGACTTCATTCGGACATTCCTGGAGAGGGACGTACCGCAGCTCGGCATCCGGGTGCCGGCCGAGACGCTCCGCAGGTTCTGGACCATGGTGGCGCACTACCACGGTCAGGTGTGGAACGCCGCCGAGATCGGGCGCTCGCTGGGATTCGGGGAGATGACGGCCCGGCGCTACCTCGACATCCTCGCCGGCGCCTTTGTGGTGCGGGTGCTGCCGCCGTGGCACGAGAACCTCGCCAAGCGGCAGATCCGGTCGCCCAAGGTGTACCTCCGCGACAGCGGCCTGCTCCACGCTCTGCTACAGCTCCCCACCCTGAACGACGTGCGGGCCCACCCGAAGCTCGGCGCGTCGTGGGAGGGGTTCGCTCTCGAGGAGATCCTCTCGCACACGGCAGGTTCCCCTGCCTACTTCTGGGGCAGCCACGGCGGCGCCGAGCTCGATCTTCTGCTGTTCCAGCGCGGCCGCAGACTGGGCGTCGAGCTGAAGTACGCCGACGCGCCCGGAATGACCCGCTCGATGCACATCGCGCTCGAGGACCTCACGCTGGAGCGGCTCTGGGTTGCGTACCCGGGCACTCGCACCTACGACGTTCACGAGCGAGTCACCGTCACCCCGCTCTCCGGTCTGGTCGAGCTGCTGTCGGCGCCGTGACACCGCCGCCAACCCGCAGCCAGATACTGACGGCTGCGTGGGGCGACGACCAAGGTCATCTGTGGGTCGCAGGCGCCGCGCGGGTCCAGCGGGTCGGTGGTGACGGACGTCACTGCGTCATTACGGGTGCGGGGCTTTACCAGAACGGCCTTTCCGGCGGCGGTGGCCCAGCCGGGAGGCCATGCTCAACGGCGCATCCTGGCTCTCGCTCTCCTCGAGCTTCGAGTTCCGGCAGGGTACCGTGGGACTTCACCGTCCTCACCACCGTCGCGGGCCTGACCCCCGCCACGACACCGGTAGCGTGACCGTGACCAGTCCCGGCGCCGTCGGCAGCCCCACGATCATCTCGGTCCGCCTCGTCGTCACGAGCGAGTAACTGCCCGCGCCGCCGTCCTGACCGAAGCAGGGCTGGCCAGAGTTGCGCCGCCGTGCCTGCGGCACGGCGCCCGAGCGCTTGTGTCTTTTCACAAGCTCTCAGCTATGGCGGCGCCGAGGTGAATCAAGCAGACGTATCGGTGTATGCACATTTTGTGTATACTACATTCGGAGGTAGTCCGCCGATGACAGATGTGGCGAAGATCTTCCGGAGCGGTGGCAGCCAGGCGGTGCGACTGCCCAAGAAATACCGCTTCGGCGATGAAACCGAGGTCCTGATCTGCCGCGATGGCCAGCGCGTGATCCTGGAGCCTCGCAGGAGGACGTGGAGCGAGGGGTTTCTCCGTCTCGCCGGAAGCGCGGGGAGCTTCCCCTATTCCGAGGATCCGCCACCCGTCGAGCCCGGTCCCGACCTGGACTGATCTCGGTGCGATACCTGCTCGATATTAATGTCTGCGTTGACTACCTGACGGGGCGTTACCCCCGCGTTGCCGAGCGGCTGCAGGCGACGCCTCCCGCGGACGTGGCGGTGAGCGCGATCGCCGTGGCGGAGCTTCGGTACGGCGCCGACAAGAGCGCTCGACCCGACGCGAATCACCGGGCGCTCGGCATGTTCCTTGAGGACGTCGCTACGCTGGACTTCGATGGAGAGGCCGCCGCGGCCTACGGCAGGCTGCGGACGTCGCTCGAGAGAGACGGCATGCCGATAGGTCCCGTTGACATGCTCATTGCAGCCCAGGCGCTCGCCGCCCGGTTGATCCTGGTGACGGACAACACCGGCGAATTGGGGCGGGTCAAGGGACTCGTGGTCGAGAACTGGAGGGCGTAGTCTCTCCGGCAAGTCCAGGTGACACGGTCGTTTCCGTCGTCGTATCTCACCTTGTGACCGCAGAGACGGTGCCGGCGGGCGGGGTACGGCCCGTCGCAGTAGAATGCGCGTCCCGCGCGGCGGCCCGACGGTTGCGATCGGACCGGGGCGGGGCGCGGCACCCACGGAGGGTGGCATGAAGGCACTGACGGCGGTGGTGGTGGCGGGGGCGGCGTGGATTGGTTGCGTGGCGGCCGCGGCGCCCGCCTTCGTGCAGGATTCGCAGCAGGCCGCGAGCGCGGCGCAGGAGAAGGGCGCGGCGCCGGCGGGGCACGCCGGCATGATGATGGGGATGGGCGGCGGGAGCCAGGCGCCGACCGGGGAGAGAATTGCCGGGACCGTCCTCGAGGCGATCTCCACGACGGGCTACACCTACCTCCGCCTGAAGACCGCCTCCGGCGAGGCGTGGGCCGCGATCTCGGGCGACCAGGTCGCGGTCGGGTCGGCGGTGACGGTGGCGGTGTCGATGCGCGCCGACAACTTCCAGTCGAAGTCGCTCAACCGCACGTTCGAGCGCCTCACCATGGGCTCGCTCGTCCCTGCCGGGGCCGTCGCGCCGCCGCAGCCTGCCGTGGCCGGCACGCTGCTGTCGTCGCACCAGCCGGCGGGACCGGCGGCGCCGGCAGGCGCGATGCCGCCCGGGCACCCTGCACTCGGCGCCGACCGCTCGGTCGCCGGGCCGGAGCAGCCGTTGCCGCGCGCCGAGGGCGAGCGCGGCCGCACCGTCGCGGAGGTGTGGAAGCAACGGGCCGAGCTGAAGGACGCGCAGGTCGCGGTGCGCGGCCGGGTGGTGAAGTTCATGCCCGCCATCATGGGGAAGAACTGGCTGCACCTGCGTGACGGGTCGGGGTCGGCGGCGGCGGGGGACGACGACCTGACGGTCACCACGGACGCCACTGTCGTCGTCGGCGACGTCGTCGTGATGATCGGGACCGTCCGCGTCGACCGCGACTTCGGCTCCGGGTACAGCTACCCCGTGCTGATCGAGGAGGCCACGATAGCGAAGTAGTCGCGGTCCGGTGCGATCCCGAGGGGTACCGGTCCGCACCGGCGCCGCCGGGAACGCCGCGGGCGCGCGGAGCGTCGCGCGCTTGACGGGTCGCGCCGCCGGTGTACAATCGGCGGCATGAATCGAGACGCTGTCGCAGTAACGGGTCTGGCCGCGCTCGTCGCGTCGCTCGGTTTCGCGGGCGTCGCCGCCGCCGCGGCGCGAGTCGCCTTCGCCGGGCCGCAGGACGTGACCGTCGGGGCGAGCACCGTGTCGTTCCAGGGAGCAGCCAGCGGCATCGCCGCCGGCACGGAGGCCGACTACGTCGCCTCGATCCAGGGGATCCCGGCGGCGGCGCTGACGCCGAACGGCGCCGGCGGCCACACATTTTCGGTGTCGGTGCCGATCGGTCCGACCCCGCCGCTGGGCGGGTTCCCGGACGGCTTCCCGTACGTCGAGTTCTACACCGAGCCGAACCGCGTGATGCTGCCGATCGTCGTCGAGCTCTACCACATCCCGACGGGGGCGGTGGTCGACCGCGACAAGGCGTACTTCTGGGACCTGCGCTTCGCGGGCGCCCTGCGCCGCTCGGCGGCGCGCGGCATCATCGAGGACATCGGCGTGCAGATCACCGAGGCGGGGGTCGACGCGCTCGAGCCGGCGCACCTGTCGACGCTGCCGCAGCCCGACCTCGCGTCGTTCAACGAGACGCTGTTCTCGCTGTACCCGGAACCCGAGCAGTCGGTGGGTACGGACACCAGCATCCTTTCCAACAACCGGGTGTGCGTCGGCCTCGACAAGGTGCCGCAGTTCGCGCAGACGACGGAGTTCAGGACACTGCTCCTGCCGCAGGTGGCCTTGGCGTACTTCGGCTACCAGGTCGCCCGCAGCCAGGGCCTCCCGACCTTCAACCTCTGTGTGAAGAAGCCCGGGGCCCGCAAGCTCGCGAACTACGAGGTGTGCTTCGGGCGCCTCGACGGCACGCTGACCGACGTCGAGCTGCGCGATGTCGCCGCGGTGGACCTCGAGGTCGACCGCTCGCGCGACCGCCTCTCCGCCGAGGTCTCGCTCGGGCGAGTCGATCAGACGGTGGATGTCCGCCTGCACGACGTCTCGATCCGCTGGAACCAGGGGCTCCCGACGTGCGCGCCGCGCCCGGCGGTCTCGTTTACAGACGCCTCCGTCGACGGCGACCCCGCGCTGGCGGCGCTGACCACCTGCACGGCGCTGCGGGCCGACGCGCTCTCGGCCGCGGCGACGCGGCCGCTCGGGCTGCCGTTCGCCGCCGCGGGCGACCCGGAGCTGTTCGACGTCCACGACGCCGGCGGCACCGATTTCCGGGTGCCGCTGCTCGCCCGCGACCTCGACCTCGGCGCCGGCGCCTGCGCGCAGGCGTTCGTGAGCCCCGACGTGCGGACGCTGCTGCGCGGCTACTACACGCCGCTGGAGGAGGCGCTCGCCGAAGCCTGGCTGGACGGCTCGCCGGACAGCCAGCACGCTCGCGCGCTCGACCTCCTGCTCACGACGGCGGAGCATGGCGCCTTCGACGCGCCGCTCGATCACGAGCTGGCTTCCGAGGTGGTCAGCGTCGGCGCCGCGACGCTGCCGGGCGGCAACCCGGTCGACGGCGCGTACGTCCGCATGGCAACGGACGCGATCCTCAAGCCCGCCTCGGCAGTCGCGGCGATTCCGCAGAACTGGGTGCAGCCGGCGCCGATCGGGCCGCTGCCGTGGTCGGACGACGGCCGCTGCGCGCACGCCACCAACCGCGTGCCGTTCGACGCCGCCTTCATCACCACCACCGGCGCGCTCAACCAGGTGCTGCGCGAGCTCTCGGCGACCGCCCGCCTGAACCTCGCGGCGCCGCCGGCGCTTTCCTTCGCGGTGGGGGCGGCGCTGGCCGCGATCGACCCGTCGGTCGCGCCCGGCTCGGTGCAGGTGACGATCGACCCGGTCGTCGCCCCCTTCACCTGGATGATGCCGGATCCGCAGGGACGCGATGCCGGGTTCGCCGACGTCGCCTACCACCTGCGCGACGTGCACGTGACCGTGGTCGAGGTCGGCGGCGCCGGCCGCGAGCTGCTGCGCTTCCGCCTCGATTTCCTCGACCCGGCTCTGCAGCTCTCGTTCGGCGCCGATGCGGGCGCCGACTTCCTCGACGCCGCGCTCGGCCGCATGCTGCTGGTCGCCACCATCGTGAAGCACGACCTCGCCAACCTCACGATGCAGCCGCACGACGCCAAGGGCGACAAGAGCGTCGAGCGAGCGCTCGAGGCGGCGCTGTCGCTGCTCTTCCGGCCGCTGATGGAGGAGACGATGGTCGGCCTGCTCTCCGACTATCCGGCGCCGCAGTTCTTCGACGCGCAGGGCGAGGCGACCGTGCCGGCGCAGCTCGACACCAAGGACAGGTATCAGTGGCAGCAGTACATCGTGCTGTACGGCGACATCCTGTAGGCGCCGGCCGCCGCGGTCGGCTCACACGGCCGGCGGCCAGCCTGCCTCACCGGCGGCGATGACCTCGCGCAGCAGCGCCGCAGCGCGGGCACGCGACGGCCGCAGTGCCCGACGCGTCGCGCGCACCGCGCCCACCCGAGCGAGCGCCAGCGGCAGCGCCGCCGCCGCGTCGCCGCGCACGATGGCGGCGAACGCGCGCGGCAGCAGCCACGCGAGGTGCCGCGCCCAGGCGCCCGCCCCCGCGAGGTGCACCCAGGTGGCGAGCAGGCGGTTGCGCTCGTAGACGCGCCGCACGCGCGCCGCCGGCAGCCGGCCGATCGTGCGCGCGTGCTCGTGGAGGACGCGCGCGTCGCCGCACTCGGCGATCGCGCGGCCGGCGCGCCGCGCGCGCCAGGAGAGGTCGACGTCCTCCCAGTAGAACGGCGACAGCAGCGGCGCGAAGCCGCCGAGCGCCGCGAGCTCCGCGCGGCGGCACAGCAGCGCCCCGCCGCAGGCGAACGCCACCTCGCGCAGGCTTCCGGGCGGCGCCGGCGCGGCGCCGGCGCGCCCGGGCAGCACGACGTCGAGGACGCCGCGGTGGAAGCGCAGCGCCGTCGTGCTCTCCACGAACCCCCCGGCGAGGTTGAGGATCACCGGCACGACCGCGAACAGCTCCGGTCGCGCCGCGAGCGCGTCGACGAGCGCCGAGACGCAGCCGGGCTCGAGGCGCATGTCGTCGTTGAGCACCAGCACGAGCTCACCGCGCGACGCCGCGACGCCGTCGCCGACCGCAGCAGCGAAGCCGCCGTTCTCGGGCCGGCGCACCAACCGGACCGGTGCGCCGAGCGCGGCGACGGCCGCCGCGATCGCCGCGCCGCCGCCGGGCGAGCCGTCGTCGACGACGACGACCTCGGCGCCGCCGTGGACCTCCACCGCCTCGGCGCGCGCGGCGGGCAGGTGGCGGGCGAGCAGGTCGGCGCCGGCGAACGTCGGAACGACGATGGAGAGCAGCATGGTCCGCCCCCGATCATACCCCGGCGGCGCGGCGCCGCGGGCGATGCTGCGGCGGAGGCGGGTTGACGTGGTGCCGCGCCCGCGGGTACAGTCGCGGACGATGAGTGCCGTGGCAACCGCAGCGAGCCGCTCCATGGAGTGCCGGCGCCAGTGGTGGTGGTATTTCGGCGCGACAGGAGGGCGTGTGGCCGCGGCGTAGCCGTACGACAGCGCGGGACCACAGGCCCTCCGGGACTCCCGGAGGGCCTTCTGATTCTTCAAGGGACAAGACAAAAGGAGAGTCGCCATGATCATCATCCTCGAGCCGGACCTCGGCGACCGCCGCGCGGCGGTCGACGCGATCGCGGCGATCGCCGCCCGCTACCCCGGGGTGGCGGTGCGGCCGTACGAGTTCGCCGGCGAGCGCCACTCGTTCACCGAGGTGCATCTGATCGGCTCGACCGCCGGGGTGCCGGTCGCCGCGTTCGAGGACGTGCCCGGCGTGCGGCAGGTGGTGCGTGTCTCGGCGAAGTACCGGCTGATCGGGCGCCACGACCCCAACCACGCGACCGCCGGGTTCGAGTACAACGGCGTGCGCATCGACGACCGCCGCGTCCACCTTTTCGCCGGGCTGTGCGCGGTCGACACGCGGAAGCACGTCGACGCGATGATGGCGGCGCTCGCCGCCGCCGGCATCGCGACCACGCGCATGGGCGCCTACAAGCCGCGCACCTCGCCGTACGACTTCCAGGGGCTGGGGCGGGAGTGCCTGCCATGGGTGTTCGAACTCGCCGGCAAGCACGGGATCCGCATCGTGGCCATGGAGGCGACGGACGCCGCCCATGTCGACGAGATCCGCGAGGCGCTCGCCCTCGCCGGTCAGCCGACCGGGGTCATGCTCCAGGTGGGCACCCGCAACGCACAGAACTACGAGCTGCTCAAGCGGATCGGGCGGCAGCAGGAGTTCCCGGTGCTGTTCAAGCGCGGGATGGGGATCACGCTCGAGGAGTCGCTCAACGCCTGCGAGTACGTGGCCAGCGAGGGGAACAGCCGCATCGTGTTCTGCCTGCGCGGTGTCAAGACGCACCTCGGCGACCCGCACCGCAACCTCGTCGACTTCGCACACGTGCCGGTGGTGCGTCGGCAGACGCGGCTGCCGGTGTGCGTCGACCCGTCGCACGGCGTCGGCAAGCTGCTCGTCGCCCCGGACGGCGTCCCCGACATCGTGCACGCGATCGGCCAGGGGATCGTGGCCGGCGCTGCGGCCGTGCTGGTCGACTTCCACCCACACCCGGAGAAGGCGCTGTGCGACGCCGGACAGGCGCTCACGCTCGACCTGGTGCCGCGCCTCGCGGCGTACATCCGGCGGGTCAGGGAAACCTACGAGGCCGCAGCGGCCGGCTGGTCGCAGCGCGGGCCGGAAAGCGCCGGGTCGTAGGCGGAGCCCGACGCCGTCGAGACGATCTGCGTTGGCCGGGACTGCCGCGCAGACGATCCGCCGCCGTCTCATCAACGAGGCGCAGGGTCGCCCGCTCTCGCTCGCGCCGTGAGGCCGTCCAGCCCTTTCGGAATTGAGTAGGCAGACACCGTACGGAACCGGGCCGCTGCC
>CAZQLL010000068.1:0-11478 GCA_964594125.1 uncultured Thermoanaerobaculia bacterium
CCACTCAGCTGCGGAGGTCTCATAATGAGTGGACCAACTACAGGGGGCAGGTCACGCTTGCCCTCGCATGGGGGTTCTTTCGGGCGTCACGGGGCGCCCCAAAGTGCGTGCGGGACGCCCGCACCACAAAAAGGCAGCAGGTCCTTGTGGTGCGGGCATCTTGCCCGCGCCCTCGAGCGCCCCGGCTCTGCAGTGAGTGCGCCCATGCCGAGGACAAGCTGGCGGGCCAGGCGTGCCGGTCCGGTGGGCTTCATCGATCTTCCTCGCTGCACATGAGATGGAGCTTGCCGGCCGGCGGCCGCGCCGCCACCGGTGCAACGATGGCGGGCTCGTTGAAGTACTCGCGGTACCATCGCACGAATCGGTCGACGCCGGTCTCGACAGGGGTCGTGGGCGCGAAGCCAACGTCGCGGCCGAGGTCGTCGACGTCGGCCCAGGTGGCCGGCACGTCGCCGGGCTGGATCGGCAGGAGTCGCTTCTCGGCGGTCCGGCCGAGCGCGGCTTCGAGCGTCTCGATCAGGTGCATGAGCTCGACCGGGTTGTTGTTGCCGATGTTGTAGAGGCGGTACGGCGCCGGGCTCGTGCCGGGGTCGGGGCGATCGCCCGTCCAGCCGGGCTGCGCGGCCGCCGGGCGGTCGAGGACGCGGACGACGCCCTCGACGATGTCGTCGATGTAGGTGAAGTCGCGCCGCATGCGGCCGTGGTTGTAGACGTCGATTGGCTCGCCGGCGAGGATCGCCCTGGCGAACAGGAACAGCGCCATGTCGGGCCGCCCCCACGGGCCGTACACCGTGAAGAAGCGCAGGCCCGTGCACGGGATGCCGTAGAGGTGGGCGTAGCTGTGCGCCATCAGCTCGTTGGCCTTCTTGGTCGCGGCGTACAGCGACACGGGGTGGTCGACGTTCTGGTGCACCGAGAACGGCATCCGGGCGTTGAGGCCGTAGACCGAGGACGAGGATGCGAACACCAGGTGCTCGACCGGGTGGCGGCGGCACCCTTCGAGGATGTTGAGGAAGCCGACGACGTTGCTGTCGACGTATGCGTACGGATTCACGAGCGAGTAGCGGACGCCGGCCTGGGCGGCGAGGTTGACGACGCGGCCGAAGCGCTCGCCGGCGAACAGCGCCGCGATGCCGTCGCGGTCGGCGAGGTCCATGCGGACGAAGCGGAAGCCGTCGCGGCCCTCGAGGCGGGCGAGGCGGGCGCGCTTGAGGTTGGGGTCGTAGTAGTCGTTGAGGTTGTCGAGGCCGACGACGCGGTGGCCGTCGGCGAGGAGGCGGTCGCACAGGTGGAACCCAATGAAGCCCGCGGCGCCGGTGACGAGGATCGGGGAGGTCATGGGTGGGGAGTCAGATCGTGGGCGTGCGTCGCTGCCAGATCGAAGGAGGTTGTTTCGTCGTTCCTTTGCTGACGCAGCCGGGAAGCGTCGGGCTGTAGGCAAGGTAGCCGGCGCCGTCGGCTTCCTTTTCCACCACGATTTCGAAACTGTAGAAGGTCATGCATGCCTCTCTGCGCGGGACCAATGCAGTGCAGGCGGGCATGGCGGGCACGATCGGGTGTGAGCCGGCCGGGGCGCGATCCCGGGACGTTGCGAACGGGCGGAGGCAAGCTGCGCCCCCTACGCCCGCGATCGCAGGGGCGGCGGGCGCCGAAGCACCCCAGGCGCGTCCTGGGCGACAGGCGTTTGACTGCTGCCAGGAGTCCGTCCATAATGCAGTGTGATTGCATAATGGACGGAGGGCCGGCAAGTGACGTACGTTCCGAGGACTCTGGAGACTTTCCTTCGCAGGGCGTCGCGCCAGTTTCCCGTGCTGCTGGTGACCGGACCCCGGCAGGTGGGCAAGACCACACTGCTGCGGCGCCTGGCCGTCAAGGGCCGGCGCTATGTGACGCTCGACGATCCCCTCGCCCTTGGCTTGGCCAGGGAGGACCCCGTTCTCTTCCTCGAGACCTTCCCGCCCCCGCTGCTGCTGGACGAGGTGCAGTACGCGCCGGGCCTCCTCAACGAGATCAAGCGCGCCGTGGACATGGACCGCACGCCTGGCCGGTTCTGGCTCACGGGCTCGCAGCACTTCCATCTGATGAAGGGAGTTTCCGAGTCGCTGGCGGGACGGGTCGCCATCCTGCATCTGGCGGGGCTGTCCTGGCAGGAGCAGGCCGGCCGAGGGCGAGGCTGCAAGCCCTTCTCTCCCACCAGGCCCGGCTCCGCACTGCCGCCCGCCAGAGCCCGCGTCGGCGCGGTCGCGCTGTACAGGGCGATCTGGCGGGGCAGCTTTCCCGGCATCGCGCTTGCTGAGAAGGCGGATCGCGATCTCTTCCACGGCTCGTACGTGCAGACCTACCTGCAGCGGGACGTCCGCGACCTGGCCCGGGTCGGAGACGAGATGGCCTTCCTGCGGTTCCTCAGGGCGGCGGCGGCTCGCACCGCCCAGATCCTGAACCTTGCCGATCTCGCGCGGGACGCGGGCGTGGCGCCCAACACGGCGAAGGCCTGGCTGTCGATCCTGCAGGCGTCCGGGCTCGTCTATCTGCTGGAGCCCTACCACACCAACGTGACCAAGCGCCTCGTCAAGGCGCCGAAGCTCTACTTCCTCGACACCGGGCTGTGCAGCTACCTGACGCAGTGGTCGAGCCCGGAGACGCTGGCGGCAGGCGCCATGTCCGGCGCCATTCTCGAGAGCTGGGTCGTGGCGGAGATTTTGAAAAGCTACTGGCACAACGGTTTCCAGGCACCGCTCACCTACTATCGCGACAAGGAGCAGAAGGAGATCGACGTTCTGATTTCGCAGGATGGCGTGATCCATCCCGTGGAGATCAAGAGGTCCGCCTCGCCCTCTGCCCGCGACGCGGCACCGTTCGCGTCGCTGGCACGCCTCGGCCTGCCGGTGGGATCTGGCGCCGTGGTATGCCTCGTGGAGCGTTCCGTTCCGCTCACGGCGGACGTGCAGGCGATCCCGGCGTGGTCGATGTAGCCGGCCCGCGGCACGGTCGCCTGCACGTTCCCCGGCGTGAGTGGTCAGAAGGTCCATGCGTAGAAGGAACGAACGACGAAGGGCGCAGGCAACCTCCACCCGTCGCCGCACGCTGGGGTTGTAAGCCGGATGAGCGCCACTCGAGGGTGCGAGCAGCGAATCAGTCGGAGATGGTATGCGCGAAGTATCATACTTTGAAGTATCACCTTGGATACCGATGAGTTAAGGCGTCAGGGTCGGTATCTCGGACAGCGGGACAGCCTCGATGCCATCGGCCAACGCGTAGCGCCGCGACCCGGGGTAGACGACGAACGCACGATCGAGCCCGAGGTCCGCTCGCGCAATGCCGAGCGATGGCGTCATCCCCGGCGCGTCCGTGCATTTGAACTCGAAACCGATACGGCGGCCGTCGTGCAGCAGCATCAGATCAAGCTCGGCGCCCCGCTGCGTGGCCCAGAACGAGGCGTGGCGATCACCGAAGCGCGAGAGCGTCTGCTCGAGCGCGAAGCCCTCCCATGATGCGCCGTAGCGGGGATGCGACTCGAGCTGCTCGCGGGTGCGGATGCCGAGTAGCGCATGCAGGAGCCCGCTGTCCCGGAAGTACACCTTCGGCGACTTCACCTGCCGCTTGCCGATGTTCTCGTGCCAGGCGGGCAGGACCCGGATCATGTAGGCGCCGGCGAGAATGTCGAGGTAGTGCCGCGCGGTCTTCTCATTCGCTCCGAGCGAACGGGCCAGCTCCGCGGCGTTCCAGACCTGGCCATGGAAGTGGCAGACCATGGTCCAGAAGCGGCGCAGGGTCTCGGCCGGCGTGCGGATGCCGAGCTGCGGGATGTCGCGCTCCAGGAAGGTGTCGATGAACGACTCCCGCCACCGCAGGCTCGCCGCGTCGTCTGCAGCCAGCAGGGCACGCGGGAAGGCGCCGCGGATCCAGAGCGCGTCTTGCCTCGTCGCTCCCACCTCGTCGAGCGCGAAGCCGGGGATGTGGAGGAACAAGGCACGCCCGGCGAGGGTCTCGGAGCTTCCGCGCACCAACTCCGGTGAGGCGCTTCCCAGGAGCAGGAACGTCGCCGGTCTTTCGGGTCGGTCGGCCAGCGGTCGCAGGACCTCGAACAGCGCCGGCATGCGCTGGATCTCGTCGAGGATCACGAGTCCGGTTGCGCCGGCCAGAACCTTCTCGGGCGCCGCGGTCAGCGCCGCACGGTCCGCGGCAACCTCGAGGTCGAAAAACCGTGCCCCGTCGTGCTGCGCGGCGATCATCCGGGCGAGCGTGGACTTCCCGGTTTGCCTCGCACCGAGCAGGACTGTCACGGGTGACTCGGCCAAACGGGTCGAGATCTCCTGGAGCAGGCGAGGTCTGGGTATGAGCGTCATTGATGTTGAATTATCGGAGACTGCGTACGGATTTGCAACATCGCCTTGCGCCCGCCGAACGCCGGCACCACGGAGAAGCAAGGCGTGGTTTGTTGTGCTGCGGATATCTTGCCCGCTTGCCCCCGCATGGGGGCGCCCTTGAGTGCCGTGGCGCTGCAGTGAGCGCGGGCGGGACGCCCGCACCACAAAGAGGCAAGGCGTGACTTGTGGGGTGAGGGCATCTTGCCCGCGCCCTCGGGCGCCCCGGCGCTGCAGTATGTGCGGGCGGGACGCCCGCACCACAAAGAGGCAAGGCGTGGCGCGGTTATTGTGGTGCGGGCATCGTGCCCGCGCCCTCGAGCGCCCAGGCGCTGCAGTGAGTGCCCCCGTGCGGGGACAAGCGGGCTGGAAGCCCGCACCACAGAGTGGCGAGGCGTGGTTTGTCGGTGTCGTCACGTCAGGCTCTCACGACGTTCGGGTGGCCGGCGGGGATCACGGCGCGGGTGTCGATGATCACGGGGCCGGCGCTCGCGATGCGCGCGTAGTCGACGCCGGCGTGGTCGGTGACGATCACGATGCCGTCGTAGCCGGGCAGGTGGCCGTTGGCGAGGTCGACCGAGCGCATCTCGGGGAGGTTCGGCCACGAGCGCATGCGCGGGGCGACCGGGATGTGCGGGTCGTGGTAGTCGACGCGGGCGCCGCGCTCGAGCAGGTGGTGGATCACCTCGAACGCCGGGCTCTCGCGCGGGTCGTCGATGTCCTTCTTGTAGGCGAGGCCGAGGATGAGGACGCGCGCGCCCCTCACGCACTTGCCGCGGTCGTTGAGGGCGGCCTGGAGCTTGTCGACGACGACCTCGGGCATGCGCACGTTGACCTCGCCGGCGAGCTCGATGAAGCGGGTGGAGACGCCGTACTCGCGCGCCTTCCAGGCGAGGTAGAACGGGTCGAGCGGGATGCAGTGGCCGCCCCACCCGGGGCCGGGGTTGAAGCGCATGTAGCCGAACGGCTTGGTCTCGGCCGCGTCGAGCACCTCCCAGATGTCGATGCCCATGCGGTCGTAGACGAGCTTGAGCTCGTTGACGAGCGCGATGTTGACCGCGCGGAAGATGTTCTCCATCAGCTTGGTGGCCTCGGCGGCGCGGGCGCTGGAGACGCGCACGGTGCGGGTGATGATCTCGTCGTAGAGCGCCTGTGCGAGGTCGCCGGAGGGCTCGTCGACGCCGCCGACGACCTTCGGCGTGCTGGTGGTGGTGAAGTCCTTGCGGCCGGGATCCTCGCGCTCCGGCGAGAACGCCAGGAAGAACTGCTCGCCGCAGCGCAGCGAGGTCTCCTCGAGCACCCCCTTGACCAGCTCGTCGGTGGTGCCGGGGTAGGTCGTGGACTCGAGCACGACGAGCTGACCGGGGCGCAGGCCGATCTTGACGTGGTGCGCCGCCTTCTCGACGTAGCGCATGTCGGGCTCGCGCTGCGGCGTGAGCGGCGTCGGGACGCAGATGAGGATCGCGTCGGGCTCGGCGAGGCGGAGGAAGTCGGTGGTCGCCGTCAGCCGGCCCGACGCGGCGGCGCGCTCGAGGCGGCCGCCGTCGAGGTGCTTGATGTACGACTCGCCGCGCGCGAGGGCGGCGACCTTCTCGGCGTCGACGTCGAAGCCGAGCACCGGGAATCCCTTCTCGGCGAACGCGAGGGCGAGCGGCAGGCCGACGTCGCCCATGCCGATGATGCCGACGACGGCTTCGTGGCCGCGGATTTTCGCGAGGAGCGCTTCGGCGTGAGGGTTGGTCATGGTCGCATCAGCTCCATCGGGCCGCCTCGGGGGCGCCCACCGTCGCTGCTCGGAACGTCCCTCCGCAGACTGCGGGAGCGCGGGCGAGGGCGTCCGCGCTCCCGGGTTTCTTGGAGGGACTTCCTGAACAATGACAGGTGTTGCCGCGGCGCGGCCGGGGCGGCTCGGTCCGCCCGAGGAGCGGCTCCCGCGGTTGCCTGCGAGAAGCGGGAGGTCGGCCGTCATGAGTCGAATCCGGAGCTGTTGAGAACAGGCACGCGCCGGTCCTCCCGAGCACGGCCCATGTGGCGGGTGAGGTGGTCGATGAACCCGCGCAGCACCTCGCCAACCGCGGCGATGTGGGCGCGCAGCTCGGCGCACTCGGCCGCGGCGAGGAAGCCGAGCTCGGACGCGACGACGCAGTAGGTCTCGAGCTCCTTGAGCGCCCCGTGCGCCGTGAGGAGCGACTGCAGCTCCTCGCGTTCGGTGCCCGAGGAGGACCCGGCCGCGACGCAGCCAGGCACGGCGAGCGCCGCCTGCCGCATGCACTTCGCGAGCACGCGCTCGTCGGCCTCGGGGAACGCCGCGGTGCAGGCATAGACCTCGTTGGCCAGGGTGACGCCCATCTCCCACGCCTGCCGGTGGCGCGCGCGGCGGGCGGCGCGCCAGCCTCGGGAGAGGGCGCCCTCGTCGTGGGTGGCCGGGGTCTTGAAGTGGGTCATGGGCGCCGGCGTTCCCGGGCCGGACCATGGGCGGGGAGCTGGGCTCCCCGTGACCGGACACCTGCGGGCGCCCGCACGGGGCCGCCGCAGGTGCGGGCGGCGCGGGCATCCGGCCGGCGCCGGCCGGCCGCCGCGCGGGGGCTCCGGTGTTCCCCGGAGCGCCCAGGCGCCGGGGCGGGCGCGCAGGGCGGCCGTGCAGCAGGGCCCGCCGCCGCCGGGGACCAGCGAGACGTTCCCCCGGCACGCTCGGACGAGGCGGCGTGCGAACGGTCCGAGCGGGACTGGTCGTAGTGCAGGTGGGGCCTCGGCGCAGGGCGGCGGGGAAGAGTCATGCGGGACGGGGTCACGAGACCGCACCAGCAGCCTGGCGATCGGCGGCCGCCTGCAGGCGGCCGCACACCTCGGCGACGCCGTCTCCGACGCCGACGCGCGGCCTCCAGCCGAGGCGCCGGAGTGTCCCGGGATCGAGCACGGGGCTCTCGGCGGCATTTGCGTGCTCGAACTCGACCGCGACGCCCGGCGCCACGAGGTCGCGGACGAGCGCGGCAAGCTCGCGCAGCGGGATCGCCTCGCCGCTGCCGACGTTGACCACCGCTTCACCTCCGCTGCTGGCGAGCAGGCACAGGCAGGCGGCGGCGACATCGCGGACGTGCACGAGGTCGAGCAGGGTGTCCGGGCCGCCCGCGACGCGGACTCGAGACGCTCCCGAGCGTGCGGCGGCCAGGAAGGTGTGCGCGAGCCGGGCCACGATGTCGCCGTCGGCGCGCTCCGCGCCGCCGCTCGGGCCTTGGACGCAGCGGCTCGGCACGCCCGCGGCGGTCCGGACCCACCGCCTGGAATGCCGGGGGCAGGAAGAGGGCGCTGCCGGCGGGGGCGGCGCCGTCGAGACGCTTGCGCCTGCCCCGCAGGAGGTTCTCCAGGGCGGTGCGTTCAGGGGTCCCGAACGAGGGTGCGGTCCTTCGCGTCCGGATCCGCGACAGGCGTTCCGCGCAAAACGGTTCTGGAGTGAAACAGTTCTGCGGAGCGCGACGGGCTCCCGGCGCCAGGAAACGCCCGGCGCGCCGGGCCATCGCCGAGCCCGGCGGATCCGTCCACGGCCTGCTGGTCGCGCCGAACAATCGAACTGTGTTCGTGCCCGCCATTTCTGCTCCCCTGAATGAGGCCTACCGGCCATGCCTCACACGTTCGGCAAGACGACAGCTACTCCCCCCGATCGTCGCAATCCCCACGTAGACGGGCGATCTTGTAACAAGCCCTCGCAGCAATGTCAAGTACCCACGAAATGCTGTCTCAATATCGTGGCGCTCCGCAGGCGCCGGGGCGCCGCGCGAGCGCCGCCTCCGGCGGAGCGGAGCGATCGTGGCGATGCCCGCCGGAGGCCGTCCGGACCTCGGAACCCCCGCCTGCGCACCCCGGTCTGCGCGGTGTCCGCCGCCTGAGACGGCGCCGGCATGGCGAAGGCGCCATCGCCGAGCCTCTGGTTGCCACGACTCTCGCACGTCCGGCGGAGCGCCGGGCGAGATCCGCAAGCAGCGCCGTCGCTCGAAGGACCGCCCTGCCTTTGCTCCCGTAGCCCTGAAGCTCCCCTTCATTCTGCGGCAGCGCGGGCGCCCTCGCCCGCGCGGAGATCCTGCCCCGGGGTTCGGCGGCGCGGCGTGTTTCGCCGGGGGCGAGGTTGGCGCCGGTGGACTCGGGCACGCGACGCCGCGGCGCGGGCTCCCAGCCCCGCGTCGGCGCGGTCCCGCCGCCGCGGGCGCCCGCTCACTGCAAGCTGGTCGACGCGCCGGATGCGACGGAGGCGGCCAGCGCCGCGGTCTCGTCCGCGGGGTCGGCGAGAAGCAGAATGACCGTCTCCGGCGCCGCCTTGCCGGCGGGCAGCACCACCGTCTTCTTGACGAGCGCCGGATCGATCCCGAAGCGTTTGAAGTTGGCGGCGATCCACTGCTTCGCCTTCTTCTCGCTCATCGGCCCGAGGCGGTCGAGCTCGGCCAGCAGCGCCTTCGCCTGCGCCTCGGTGAGCAGGTTGGCGTGGTACGTCAGCCTGTAGACGTTGCTCTTCGACGAGTTGAGGTTGATCGCCGCGGCCGACGCCGTCAGCGCCGCCGCCAGCAACAACGCCGCCACCGTGCCGGACCGCCAGAGCCGTCTCATCTCGATCGTCCCCCCTGCTCGAGTACCTGACCAGGAGAACACCCGAAGCTCCCGGCGCGTTCCCGGCCCCGGGAGGCGTCACGCCCGGGGATACGCCCGTCCCACCGCTTACCGTGCCCTGCGGCCCCTGACCCCTGACCGCGCCTCTACCACGGATTCGTCACATGGCACGCACGACCGGTGGTCGCGATGTAGTCCTGGTGGTAGTCCTCGGCGGGCCAGAACGTCTTCGCCGGTTCGACCTGGGTGACGATCTTGCGTTTGCCGTAGCGGCCGGAGGCCTGCAGCTCGGCGACGTACGCCTCGGCCTCGCGCTGCTGCTCCGCGTTGACGATCCAGATGCCGGAGCGGTACTGCGTCCCGACGTCGGGACCCTGGCGGTTGAGCTCGGTGGGGTCGTGCATGTCGAAGAACGCCCGCAGCAGGCGGCGGTAGGAGATGCGTTTGGCGTCGAACGTCACCTTGACGGTCTCGGCGTGCCCGGTGTCGGTGTAGCACACCTGCTTGTAGGTGGGGTTGTCGACGTGCCCCTGCATGTAACCGCTCTCGGCGTCGATCACCCCCGGCCCCTGCTGGAAGTAGTGCTCGATCCCCCAGAAGCAGCCGCCTGCGAAGTAGGCGACTTGAAGAGCGGCGGGCTGCGACTCGGGCGGCATCGGCTGTCCTTTCTCGTGAAACACCAGCGACGCGGAGTTGAGGCAGTGGCGCTCACCGGTCGGCTTCGGGCCGTCATCGAAGACGTGGCCGAGGTGGGCGCCGCAGCGCGCGCAGTTGATCTCGGTGCGCACCATGCCGTACGAGAGGTCGCGCCTGCGGGCGACGTGCTCGGGGTCGACCTCGCGGTAGAAGCTCGGCCACCCGGTGCCCGAGTTGAACTTGTGCTCGGAGGAGAACAGCGGCAGCCCACAGACGACGCAGGCGTAGATCCCCTCCTCGTGGTTGTCGAGCAGCGTGCCGCAGAACGCCGGCTCGGTGCCGGCCTTCTGGGTGATCCTGTAGGCCTCGGGATCGAGCTTCGCCGCGAGCTCGGCGACGCGCTCCTTCGACAACGGCGTGATGTCGTAGCCGGACTTCGAAATCTTCGCCTTCACGGTGCCCTTCCCCTTCGCCGGCGCGGCGCCGGCGGTGGCATCCGCGCCGCCGCCGCAGCCGGCCAGGGTGGCGCATAGTACTGCGAGCAGAGCGGGCAGCGGTCGCCTCATGGTGATGAAAAGCGGGCCGCCCGGTCGGGCATTCCCCGCGCTATCCTCGCGCGCGGCGAGGATGGCGGCGGGAGGAAGCATGAGTCCTGGGGCGGCAGCAGGCACGTTCACGATCGCGCACCTGTCCGACCTGCACCTCACCGGCGGGGAGCGCGCGGCGCGCTCGGAGCCGCGGCTGTTCGGCGCGCTGCGCGGCATGAATGCGGCGTTTCGCACGCTCCTCGCGGCGCCGGCGGTGCGCGCGGCCGACCTCGTGCTGGTCACCGGCGACGTCACGGACCGCGGCGAGCCGGCGGCGTGGGACATGTTCTGGCGGGAGGTGCGAGCCGCCGGACTGCTGGAGCGGACGCGCGTGATCCCCGGCAATCACGACCTCTGCCACCTCGGCGTGCGCCTGACCGTCGACCGTGTCGACGTGCAGGGGGCACTCGCCGGGCTCGCCGCCGGCGGCCAGCCGACGCGCTTCCCGTGGTGCGAGCGGGTGGCTGGCGGGCGTGTGGCGATCGTCGGCGTGAACTCCGCCAACATCGGCAACCGCACCGGCGCCACCAACGCGATCGGGCGTCTCGGCCACTTCCAGCTCGAGGCGCTGGCACGGACGCTGCGGCGGCAGCGCGACGTGCCGGTGGTGATCGTCGCGCTGCACCACAGCCCGAACATCCCCGCCGACGCAACCGCCGCGGAGCGCCGCCTGTCGCGGCTGGGCCCGCTCCAGCGCTGGGGGATGGAGGTGCCGCAGGCGGAGCGGCGGGCGCTGCGTCTGCTGTGCCTCGCCACCGGCGTTCGCTTGCTGGTGCACGGCCACCTGCACCGTCACGAGGACCGCCGCGTCAACGCGCTGCGCATCGTCGGCGCCCCCGCGAGCACCGAGCCGGCCGGCGGGGCCGGCGGCGAGGGCCGCCTCGCGTGGGTGTCGTACGAGGTGACCGCCTCCGGCCGCGTGCGTGTGGCCTTGCGGGCCACACCGGCGCCCGGATGAGCCGCCGATCTCCTTCCCCGCAGGCCGTCGCGGCGCGCGCAGACGCTCGGTGGCAGCACCGCGCCTGCGGCCCGGCCGGGCCGCCGTCGCGGAAGGGTGCAGGCGCCGGATTCACTCCGGCGCTCAAGCCGAGGCCGCGATACCTCCCTCTCGAGCGCCACCGCGGTTCCTCGGCGGCCCGGCGGAGCGCCAGCGACGCCGGCGCGGAGGGGTGAAGCCCGCGACTTCACGTCGCGGGCGGGGAGGTCGCGAGACCTCCCCTCCAACGATAGCGCCAGCGCTGTTCGGTGGCGGTCCGGCGGAGCGGCAGCGACGCCGGCGCGGTGGGGTGAAGGCG
>CAZQLL010000069.1:0-10901 GCA_964594125.1 uncultured Thermoanaerobaculia bacterium
GCGGCTGCGCAGCGACCGCGCAGCGGCTGCGCAGCGACCGCGCAGCGGCTGCGCAGCGACCGCGCAGCGGCTGCGCACCGGTCAGAGGATGAAGTCGGTCGAGAGGAAGCTCGAGGCGCGGCTGCGCACGATGTCTGTAAGCAGGCTCTTGTTGGCGTCCGTGGTCTTGGCAGCCACGAGCGTGCGGATGGTGAACACGCGCAGCGCGTCCGAGACCGAGAGCGTCCCCTCCGCCGAATCCTTGCGGCCGGTGAACGGGAACGTGTCGGGTCCGCGCTGGCACTGGCTGTTGAGGTTGACGCGGCAGACCTGGTTGACGAGGGGATCGACGAGGCGCGCGATCGTCGTCGGATCGCTGCCGAACACGGACACCTGCTGGCCGTACGGCGAGTCGATCACGTAGCGGATCGGTTCGCCGATGTCGTCGAACGGCTGCACCGGGACCACCGGGCCGAACTGCTCCTCGCGCCACGCGCGCATCGCCGGCGTCAGGGGGGTGAGCACCGCCGGCGCCATCAGCGTCCCGTGCGCTTCGCCGCCGCCCGCGTTGGCGACGCGCGCGCCGGCCGCGACAGCATCGGCCACCATCGCGCGCAGGTCGTCCACCTTGCCGGGCTCGGCGAGCGGCGTGATCGCCACGCCGGCGTCCCACGGCATCCCGAGGCGGAGGGCGTTGACCGCCTCGCACAGCCGCCCGAGGAACTCGCCAGCGACGCTCGCGTGCACGAAGAGGATCTTCAGCGCCGTGCAGCGCTGCCCGTTGAACGACAGCGCCCCGAGCACGCACTCGCGCACCGCCAGGTCGAGGTCGGCGTCGGGCAGCACGATCGCCGGGTTCTTCGCCTCCAGCCCGAGCACGCAGCGCAGACGGTGTGGCCGCGGGTGCGCCTTCTTCAGGACGTCGGCCGCGGCGCTTCCGCCGATGAACGCCAGCACGTCGACCGTGCCGGACGCCATGATCGGGCCCATCGTCTCGCGCCCGCGCCCGTACACGGTGTTGACCACTCCGGGCGGGAACGCGTCGCGAAAGGCGGCGAGCAGGGGCCGGAACAGGAGAACGCCGAGCCGCGGCGGCTTGAACACCACCGTGTTGCCCATGATCAGCGCCGGGATGAGCGTCGTGAACGTCTCGTTGAGCGGGTAGTTGAACGGCCCCATGCAGAGGGCGACGCCGAGCGGCGCGCGGCGGATCTGGCCGACGATCCCCTGCTGGACGGTGAACCGCGACGACACGCGGTCGAGCTCCTTGAGCGCGTCGACGGTGTCGCGGATGTACTCGACGGTACGGTCGAACTCGCGCTCGGAGTCGACGCGCGACTTCGCGATCTCCCACATCATCAGCCTCACCACCTCGGCGCGCCGCTCGGCCATCGCGCGGGCGAACGCCTCGACATGGGCGATCCGCTCCGCGACCGGCATCGTCGGCCAGACGCCGCGCCCCGAGTCCCAGGCGGCGGCGGCGGCGGCGAGCGCCGCCAGCGCCTCGCGCTCCCCAAGAAGCGGCACCCTCCCGATCGCCGGCTGCCTGGGGCCCTCGGCGGACTCCTCGCAGATCGGCGACAGCACCTCCTGCATGGCGCCGTCCCACGTCCGCAGAGCGCCGGCGACCAGGTACTCGCGCTGCTCCGGCGGCGTGTCCAGGCGGACCTCCGGCGGTATCTCCGCGCGTGTCGGGAACCTCGGGATCGTGATCGTGCCCATCGTCGCCCTCCCGCGGCCGGCCCCGTCGCCCGCCGCCGCGCCACCATACCAGCAGCGGGCGGCGGCGGCGCGAGAACCGCCGGCGGCCGCCGCGCGTACCATGTGCGGGCGCCTCGCTGGCGGAGGCGGGCGGAGGCGGGCGCTGGTTCAGGAGCGGGTGCGCAGGATCCTCAAGGGGTACGTCGGCGACGTGACGATGGGCGACGTCAGGCGCCTGTTCGATCGCGACGCGCGCGAGGCGTTCGCCGTCCTCACCCGCGACCAGCAGGCGCTGCCGCCGGGCGGCCCGCTCAAGCGCCTTTGCCACCGGGCCCGTCTGGCATACCGCGGCATGGCGAGCAAGCTCACGCCGGTGCGGCGGCTGCTGTTCGTTGCGTCGCTCCTCGCCGCACTGCTCGGGTTCTTCAAGGTGCGGGCGGTGCTCTCGAGCCCCGGCATCCAGGTCGAGACGTCGCCGTTCTGGTTCGCGGTGAGCATCGGCGGGCTCGTGTTCCTGCTCGCCCTCGAGCTGGTCGACCGCATCCGCGTGCGCGACGAGCTCGAGGTGGCACGGGCACTGCAGCGCGACCTCCTGCCGCGCGCCACGCCGGCGCTGCCCGGATGGGAGATCGCCCACTCCTACCGCACCGCCAACGAGGTCGGGGGCGACTACTACGACTTCGTGCCGCTCGCCGACGGGCGCGTCGCCGTCGTCATCGGCGACGCCAGCGGCCACGGGATGGCGTCCGGCCTGCTGATGGCGATCGCCAACGCCACGCTCAAGCTCGCGATCGATCTCGACCCGGCGCCGGCGCGCGTGCTCGCGCTGCTCAACCGCGTGATGTGCCGCACCGGCGACCTGCGGTCGTTCATGACGCTGTTCTACGGTGTGCTCGATCCGGCCACCGGGCGCCTCGAGTACGCCAGCGCCGGCCACCCGTTCCCCCTGCTCCGGCACGCCGACGGCACCGTCGTGGAGCTCGGCCGGGGCGGCCTGCCGCTCGGCATCAGGCAGGAGATCGAAATCGCGACGGATGCGACCGAACTGGCGCCCGGGGACGTCCTCGCCCTCTACACCGACGGGCTGCCGGAGGCGATCAACCGCCCCGGCACTGCGTTCGGCTACGAGCGGCTGCAGGCGCTGGTGGCTGCCGGCGGCGCCGCGGCGGCGATCCACGACCGCGTCACCGGCACGTTCCGCGCGTTCCTCGGCGACGAGCCGCTGCGCGACGACGCCTGCGTCGTCGTCCTCCGCCGCCTGTAGGGCTACTTCCTCTCCGGCGTGAGGACCTCGCGGTCCGGCGGCGTGTCCGGGGTGATCTTCGGGCTGTCGCGCAGGTCCTCCATGATGATCAGCTCGAGGAACATGTCGCGCACGCCGGCCTTGCCGCGGGTCTTGAAGACGCGGGCGACGTCGCGCGGCTTGAGCATGATGCCGGTCATGTGCTCCAGGTACTGGGTGAATATCCGCGGACGCATCACGATGCTGAGGATGAGCGCGAGGAGCAGAGCGCCGGTCGCCGCGAGGAAGATCGCCAGGACCTGGGGTGACATTTCGGGCATCGCTTCACTCCTCGGGCTCGCCGTCGACGTGGGTCGCGTCCACCTCGCCGAAGTAGTCGGGCGGCTTGAGCACCTCTCGGCCCCGCGATCCCTGCGTGGGACCGACGAGACCCTCCTGCTCCATGATATCGAGAAGACGCGCCGAGCGCGCGTAGCCGAGCCGCAGCTTGCGCTGGATGTAAGACGCCGACGCCTTGCGCGACTGCACGACCAGCCGCGCCGCCTGCTCGTACATCGGGTCGTCCAGCGCCATGGCGCCGTCGCCGCCGGCGCCGGGCTCGGGATCCTCGAGCACACCCGGCTCGAACTCCTGCTTGCCGTACCGCTTGCAGTGCTTGAGGACGGTGAGGATCTCCTCCTCGCGCACGTAGCAGCCATGGACGCGCACCGGGCGCGAGGTGCCCGGCGCCAGGTAGAGCATGTCGCCCATTCCGAGCAGGCACTCCGCGCCCTCGGTGTCGAGGATGGTGCGGGAGTCGAACCGCGTGCGCACCTTGTAGGCGATGCGGCACGGGAAGTTGGCCTTGATGACGCCCGTGACGATGTCGACGCTCGGCCGCTGCGTCGCGAAGATGAGGTGGATGCCGACCGCGCGTGCCATCTGCGAGAGGTGGCCGATCGAGTCCTCGACCTCGGACGCGCAGGTCATCATGAGGTCCGCGAGCTCATCGATGATGATGACGATCAGCGGCATCGGCTTGAGGTCTTTCGGCTCCTCGCCGACGCCGAGGCTCTCCCTGAGCTGGCGCGGGTCGCCGAGCAACGCGTTGTATTGCGCCAGGTTGCGGACCTTCAGCGACGCCAGGAGCTGGTAGCGGTCGCGCATCGTGCGCACAGCCCAGCGCAGCGCTTTGGCGGCTTCGCGCGGATCGGAGATGATCGGCGTCAGCAGGTGGGGCAGCTTCTCGTAGATCCCCAGCTCCACCATCTTCGGGTCGATGAGGATGAAGCGCACGTGCTCGGGCGACGCCTTGAACAGGATCGACATGATCATCGCGTTGATGCCGACGCTCTTTCCGGATCCCGTGAAGCCGCCGATCAGCAGGTGCGGCATGCGCGCGAGGTCGGAGACGAACGGCCGGCCGTGGATGTCCTTGCCGATCGCCAGCGTGATCGGCGACGCCGAGTGCACGAACTTCGACGACTCGATGACCTCCCGGAGCACGATCGTCTGCCGCTCGGGATTCGGCACCTCGATGCCGACCGTCGCCTTGCCGGGGATGCGCTCGATGCGCACAGCCTCGACCTGCAGCCCGAGCGCCAGGTCGTCCTCCAGCGAGACCACCTGGGCGTACTTCACCCCGGACGCCGGGCGGAACTCGTAGGTGGTGATCACCGGCCCGGGAAGCACGTCCTCCACGGCGCCGTCGACGCGGAACTCCCGGCACTTCTTCTCGACCAGCTCGCGCATCGCCGCAAGCCGCGACGGGTCAACGGGCGGCAGCGGCATGGCCGGCGCCAGCATCGTCCGCTCGGGCAGCGCCGAGGCCGGCGTGTCCTTGACGAAGTCGAACACCTTCTGCACCGGCACCGCCTCGACACGGGGCGGCGCCGGCCGCTGCGGCCGCGGCCGGTCGGGCACCGGGGACGCAAGACCGGGCGCCGGGGGGGGCGGCGACGGCGCCGGCGACTCGACCACTTGCACCTTCTTGAGACGCCGGATCGAGAACGGGCGGGCGCCCTCGACCTCGCGCCACACGGCCGGCGGCGACGGCGGTTGCGGGTGGCGCTCGCGGTGGCGCCTGAGCAGCTCGCGCCGCTGCTGTTCCTTCAACCGCTCCTCCCGACGGCGCGCGCGCTGCGCCGCGAGCTCCCCGCGCTTGCGCGCGGCCCAGTCCACCGCTCCCCCGAAGAGCGCGGCGAGGGAGCCGCGGCAGCCGAGCACGGTGCCGGCGAGCGCGAGCGCGACGCAGATGAGCACGGCGCCGGTGGCGCCGAGGCTGGCGGTGAGGCCTGTGATCGTCAGTCTGCCGGCGTCGCCGCCCCACGCGAGCTCGCCGCCGCGAAACGGGGTACGCCCCGGTACCGCTCCCAGCAGGCCGCAGATGCCGGCCATGGCGGCCGCCCACGCGACCGCCTGCAGGCCCGGCGCCGCCACCGTACCTCCGCGCAGCCAGCGCCACCCAGTTGCAAGCAGCAAGCAGGGGAGCAGCAGCGCCGGCACCCCGAGGATCGCCACCAGCACCCCGGCGACGGCCGCGCCCACGTACGACAGCAGGTTACGGATCTCGTCGCTGCCCGCGGACAGCGGCGACGGGTCGAGCGGGTGGTAGGAGAGCAGGGCGAAAAGGAGGAGGAGCGCCGCCAGCACGAGGATGTACCCGGCCACCTCGCGAACGATCTCCTCGCGGCTGCGTGTCATCACCCGGCATTGTAATGCCCCGGGCGGCGGCGGCACGCCGCGCGCGGGCTACGGCGCGAGCGCCGCCGCCAGCGCCAGCCATTCGGTGAGCGCGAGCTCCTCCGCCCGCCGCCGCGGGTCGATCCCGGCCGCCGCCAGCGCTGCGGCGAGCGCGGCCGCCGGCGCGCTCCCCGCCAGAGCGTTGGCCAGCGCCTTGCGGCGGTGCGTGAACGCCGCGCCGGCGAGGCGCAGGGCATCGCCGATCCGCGCCGGCACCGCGTCCGGCGGCCGCGGGCGCAGGCGAACCACCGCCGACGCCACCCGCGGCGGCGGCGCGAAACAGCGCGGCGCCACGCGGAACAGCAGCTCGGCTGCGGCGAAGCCTTCGACCTCGACGCTCAGCAGCCCGCGCCCGCGCCCGCGGGGCCCGGCCGTCAGGCGCTCCGCGACCTCGAGCTGGACCATCACCACGATCTCCGCGAACAGGTCGCCGCGGCGGACGAGACGGCGGACGATCGGCGTGGCGACGCTGTACGGCAGGTTGCCGGCGACCAGCCACGGTCCGTCCGCGGCGAGCGCGTCGAGGTCGGCCGCGACGGCGTCGCCGGCGATCACCTCGAGCCCGGCCGGCGAGCCGACGGCGCGCGGCAGGTCGCGGGCCAGCGTCCCGTCGAGCTCCAGGGCGCGCACCCGGGGAAAGCGGTCCAGCAGAGGCCGCGTCAGCGCGCCGCGTCCGGGCCCGATCTCGACCACCCGCGGCGGCGCGTCCGGCAGCGCCCCGGCGATCGCGCGCGCGACGCGGGCGTCGCCGAGAAAGTGCTGGCCCATCCGCTGCCGCCGCGACCGCACGTTGCCGCTCCCTCCCGCGGCCCCTACAATACCGCCGTTCCGCGCCGGCGGCGCGAGAAAGGATGTGGGAATGAGTGGGAACGTCACCGTCGTGACCGATGCGACCTTCGACGAGATCGTGATCAATGCAGGCCGGCCGGCCATGGTCGACTTCTGGGCCGTGTGGTGCGGCCCCTGCCGCATGATCGCCCCGCACGTGGAGGCGCTGGCGGGCGAGTTCGCCGGCCGCGCCGTGGTCGCCAAGCTCGACGTCGACTCCAACCGCCAGACCGCCATCCGCTACGGGATCCAGTCGATCCCGACGCTCCTGTTCTTCAAGGGGGGCACGCTGGTCGACCGCGTGGTCGGCGCGGTGGACAAGAAGATTCTGTCGGACAAGTTGACCGCACTGCTGTGAGGCGCCAGCCCCACAGCGGTGCGGTCATTGCACTGCCTTCGGGTGGGTGGCCGCGCCGCCCGGATCGCCGGCGGCGAGCCGGGCAACGCGGCTATCCCGCGGCGCCCGGATCGCAGCTTGCACCGCCGTCTCCCCTTCTTCCATGAGCACCTCCCCACCCCGCTGCGAGATCGCACCGACCCCGCGCGGGCCGATCGCCTACGAGCGGTGGGGCGGCGGCGGGCCGCCGCTGGTGCTCGTCGCCGGCCTCGCGTCGCGCGCCCGGCTGTGGGGCGAGCTGCCGCGCCTGCTCTCCGACCGCTTCACCGTGCTCGCCCCGGACAACCGCGGCGTCGGCGGCTCACGCGCCGGCGCCGCCTTCACGCCGGAGGGCGCGGCCGACGATATCGCGGCGGTGATGGCGGACGCCGGCTTCCCCGTCGCCTCCGTGCTCGGCGTCTCGATGGGCGGGCTCGTCGCCTGTCTCGCCGCGGCCCGCCATCCCGGAGCGGTCGAGAGGCTGGTGACAGCGTCGTGCGCGGCGCGCCTGACCCCCTCGCACCGGCGCGTGCTGCGCTTCTTCGAGATCGCCCTCACCCGGCTGGAGCCCGCCGAGGCGGCCGAGGCGTTCATGGCGTTCGCCTTCTCGGCGACATTCGCCGACCGCTTCCCCGGCTTCGTCGACCAGGCGGCGCGTCTGTGGACCATCGACCCGGCCGACCTGCCCGGGGCGCTCGCGCAGATCAGGTCGCTGCGCGCCGGCTGGGACCTGCGCCCCGCGCTCGCGGCGATCGCCTGCCCCACCCTCGTGGTCGCAGGCGAGCTCGATGCGATCGTACCGGCCGCCGCCACCCGCGAGCTCGCGGCCACCATCCCCGGCGCCCGCTACCGCGAGGTCGCCGGCGCCGCCCACTCGGTGCTCGCCGAGGGCGGCGCCGCGCTGCTCGCCGAGGTCGTCGAGTTCCTGCAGACGTAGAGCGTTACACTTGCTTCGTGCGCCCGCGCATCGCGCTCTCTACCTCGATACTCGCGCTGATCTTCGCCGGCGGCACTCTCGGCTATCGCCTCATCGAGGGCGCGGGGTGGTGGCCGTCGTTCTACATGACGATCATCACCCTGACGACCGTGGGATACGGCGAGGTGTTCCCGCTGTCGCGTGCGGGTGAGGCGTTCACGGTCGTCCTGCTGCTCGCCGGGCTCGGCCTGCTGCTGCTGGTGGCCACCGAGGTGGCGCGGTCGGTGCTCGCCGGCGAGCTGCGGCAGCTCCTCGGACAGGCGCGGAGGTCACGCATGATCGACAGGCTGTCGGGGCACGAGATCGTGTGCGGGTGGGGGCGCATGGGCAGGGCCGTCGCCGAAGAGCTGGAGCGCGGCGGCCGTCCGTTCGTCCTCGTCGAGCGCGCTCCCGAGAAGGTGCGGCGGCTGCAGGAGCTCGGCGCCAACGTGGTGGCTGGGGACGCGACCAGCGAGGCGGTGCTGCGCGCCGCCGGCATCGCGCGCGCCCGCGGTCTGGTCGCGTGTCTCAACGACGACGCGCACAACGTCTACACTGTCCTCACGGCGCGCGCCCTGAACCCCGCGCTGTTCATCGTGGCGCGGGCCACCGAGGAAGGCGCCGAGGCGCGCATCCTCCAGGCCGGCGCCGACCGCGCGGTGAACCCCTACCACCTCGGCGGAATGCGCCTCGCCCACATGCTGCTCAAGCCGGCGGTGGTGGAGTTCCTCGACACCTCGCTGGGGTCCTCGGGCAACGAGCTGCAGCTCGAGCAGGTGCCGGTGCCGGCGGCCAGCGCGGTCGCCGGCCGCACGCTCGCCGAGCTCGACCTGCGCCGCAGCACCGGCATCGCCGTGGCGGCGGTGCGGCGCGGCGCGACGCTATTCCCCAACCCCGAGGCATCGCTGCGCCTGGAGGCCGGCGACGTGCTGGTCGTGCTCGGCACGCCGCCGCAGCTCGGGCGCTTCGAGTCGCTGATGACGGCCGGCGCCGGCCGGCGGGAGGTATGAAATGCGTCTATGTCGTTACGAGACGGGCGGCGCCGCGCGCTGGGGGAGGATCGAGGGCGACGTCGTCGTGGCGTTGTCGGCGGCGCCGTGGGCCGGCGGCGTCGCCGCCGGGCCAGGGATGCCGCTCGCCGGAGTGCGCCTGCTGCCGCCGTGTGAGCCGACCAAGATCGTCTGCGTCGGCCTCAACTACAGGGCGCACGCCGAGGAGCAGGGCAAGCCGCTGCCGTCCGAGCCGCTGCTCTTCCTCAAGGCGCCCTCGGCGCTGCTCGCGCCCGGGGGCGACGTCGTCCTGCCGCGCCAGTCGCAGCAGGTCGAGTACGAGGGCGAGCTGGCGCTGGTGATCGGTCGCCGCGCCGCGCACGTGCGCGCCGCCGACGCGCTGTCGCACGTGCTGGGCTTCACCTGCCTCGACGACGTCTCCGCCCGCGACATCCAGAAGCGCGAGAAGGTGTACGCGCGCGCCAAGGGGTTCGACACATTCTGCCCCGTCGGGCCGTGGCTGGAGACGGAGATCGCCGACCCGCAGGCACTGACCATCGAGCTGCGCGTCAACGGCGCGGTGCGGCAGCGCGGACCGACCTCGGACCAGATCTTCCCGGTAGCCGAGGTGATCGCGTTCGTCTCCGAGATCATGACCCTCGCTCCCGGCGACCTCATCACGACGGGGACGCCGCCCGGCGTCGGGCCGCTCGCTCCCGGCGACCGCGTCGAGATCGAGATCACGGGCATCGGTACCTTGCGCCACGGCGTGGTCGCCGCTCCGGAGCCGACCGCCGGCCGGCAAGAGGGCCCCCCGGACCGGATGGACCTCGCCCGCTGACTCCCGGCCGCGGCAGGAGAGCCGCGCCTGCCGGGCGGCGCGCGGAGGAGGCGCTCGCAGCTTCGCCCTCCTCCCCTCCCCGCGGGAGTTGCCGCGGGGCGCCGCTGCTACCGCGTGGAGCGGGCAAGCACCCGGTCGAGCAGCGCCGGCGCGATGATCGACAGGCGCCGCGCCATCCGCGTGTCGCGGCCGATCAGCACCAGCCGGCGGCGTTTCTCGACGCCCGCGAGCGCCGCCCCCGCGACCTCGTCGGCGCTCACCATGCGCTTCCCCGCCGCCTGGTCGTGGCCCTGCTCGCGGCCATCGCCCAGCAGCGCGTGGATGCGCATCGGTGTGTCGACGTACCCCGGGCAGGCGATCGTGACGCCGACACGGTCCTTGCGGAGCTCCACCCGCAGGGAACCGAAGAACCCGTGCAGCGCGTGCTTGGCCGCGGCGTACGCCGAGCGCGTCGGCGGCGCCACTAGGCCGGTGAGCGACGAGATCACCAGGATCGCGCCGCGCCGCTCGCGCAGCGACGGCAGCGCAAGGCGCGTCAGCTCCACGGGAGCGAAGAAATCAACCTCGAGGATGCGGCGCAGCACGGCCGGCTCGAGCTCCTCGAAGCGCGCGTTCATCGTCACCCCGGCGTTGTGCACGAGCAGGTCGACGCCGCCCATCGCCGCCGCCGCCGCCACCGCCCGCGACCGCGTGTCGTCGAGCGTGACGTCGCCCGCAATCGTGGCCACTGCGCCGCCCCAGGCCCGGCACTCGGCGGCGACGCCTTCGAGACGCGAGTGGTCGCGGCCGGCGAGCACGAGGCCCGCGCCGGCCGCCGCCAACCGGCGGGCCAACGCCGCGCCGATCCCTGACGATGCGCCCGTCACGAGCGCGGCCTTCCCCTGCCACCTGTGCGTGCGTTTCATTCCCCGAGTGTAACGCCCCCCGGGTCACCCTTGACGCCGCGTCGCAAGATTGGTAGATTCCGCGTGCCCGCGAAAGCGGGTGCGAGCGGGAATAACTCAGTGGTAGAGTGTCACCTTGCCAAGGTGAAAGTCGCGGGTTCAAATCCCGTTTCCCGCTCCATCGTATCGGGGGGCCCGTCGGCCCCCCGTGCCCTTTCCTGACCGCCACAGCCGGCCCTGCCGCCCGCGCGTCGCCTACGCCGGGGCCTCCTCTGCCCCCCGAACCCCCACCACCGCTCGCGCCGGCACAGCCGGCGACTCGCTCGTACCGGGGGGCCCGTCGGCCCCCCGTGCCCTTTCCTGACCGCCACAGCCGGCCCTGCC
>CAZQLL010000070.1:0-10122 GCA_964594125.1 uncultured Thermoanaerobaculia bacterium
GGCTGATACCACAGCCCCTCAGTGAGTTACTGTCGACGCTCCAAGGAACTTCGGCGTAGGCAGCGAAGGCGCCGCCGGCGGTCTCCGTCCAGACGTCGATGTACGCCGCGGCGGTCGGCGCTTCGCCGCGGAACACCTGGTTGAGCTGGGCGTTGCCCCACGCCGGCAGCGTCGCCGAGCCCTCGCCGACCTTGGTGCCGTCGGCGGTGAAGCGCTCCCACTTCACGACGATCGGCGCGCCGGTGCCGTTGAGCAGGCCGATGTTGGAGCGGTAGTCGTCGTTCTGGGTGAAGAAGAGAATGCGTCTCTTGGAGTTCGCCGGGATCAGGTGGTCGGCCGCGATGCCCGCGACGCCCTGCCCGTAGCTGGCCGGGGAGTTGGCGCGGTGCACGTAGGTGCGCGAGTACAGCAGCAGATCGCGGCTGTCGGAAACCAGTGCGAGCGCGCCGAACGCGTTGGTGCCGTCGGTCACGCCGAAGGCGGCGCTGAGCACGTCGACGTGGCGCAGCGCCTTGCCGGGATCGAGGGTGAACTCGGCCGACGCCGGCGGGTTCGCGTTGTCGGTGTCGCGCGGCAGCCACAAGTACTTGAACGTCGCGGTCTTGGCGCCGGCGTTCTGGATGTCGACGTCGGTCTTCCAGAACGAGCCCGGGAAGCCCTCGCCGCGGGCCGCCATCTGCACGAAGTAGAAGTTCTCGAGCGCGCCGACGTCGGCCAGCAGGCCGGTCGCATACGCCGTGTAAACGCCACCTTCGGCCAGCATCACCCCGGGGATCGCGAGCGCGACGGTGGAGGTGCCGGCGACGCGCGCTTCGAGGTCGTAGGTGCCGGCAGGGACCGGCAGGTAGGCGGTTCCCTGGTTGAACGCGACGTTGGGGAAGAGCACCGCCCCGCCCGCCACCGCGATGTCGACCGCAGGCGCGTCGGGCGACGCGTGGAAGAAACGCACCCACGCCTGGCCGGCTGCCGGCGTGCCGCCGGTGGCGGTCAGGATCTGCGGCGCGATCGACGCTAGCATCCCAGTCGCGATCACCGTGTAGTCCACGGAACCGTTGAGCGTGAGGTCGGCCTCGATCACCACCGGCGTGGTGGCGCCGGCCGGGACGACCTTGACGTTGTAGGTGCCGGCGGGCAGGCCGGCGAACGGGGTGATCTGCTCGAACGCCACGTTGGTGAACGCCGGCGCGCCGTTCACCCACACATCCACTGCGGGGGCGTCCGGCGAGGCGTGAACGACGCGGACGCGGGCGTTGCCCGTGTTGCCGGCGGGGTCGTCGGCACTGAAGATGGCGTTGAGTGGTGTTGCCGCATCGGAGCGGGCTGCGAGCCCGGCGACGGCGGCGATGAAGAGTGCCAGAAACCTGCGGTTCATCGTACCCTCCCTGTCGCTGAGGCCTCGGTGGTGCCCGCGACAGAATTTGGAACACTGGACGTTTTGAATGTATTCCACGTTTATTCGTGCGTTCTGAGGGCGGCCTCGAACCCTGATTCAAGTCGTTGTTGAAGAGCATGATCAGACTTACTCGCCGTGGACCGTGATGCGGACCGGCGCCGAGCGGCGGGCGCCTGCGGCGGCCTGGATGCGGTGCTCGCCGGGTGCGAGACGCCAGGTGGCGGTGTACGGCGCGGGCGCCCGCGCGTGCTCGCGGCCGTCGACCAGCCACACCACCTCGGCGGGCGCGCCGGCGACCGCGCAGCGCAGCTCGAGCGACTGGAAGCGGCGCGGCAGCTCCGGGGAGAGCACGAACGCGTCGCCGTCGGCGGGCGCGGCGATCGCGAGCTCGGCGCCGCGCGTCGGGTCGATGCCGGCCGGCGCCGCGCCGGCTGCCGCCACGACCGTGCCCTCGGCGGCGAGCCCCTGCCGCGCCGCCCAGTCGCGGTAGAAGGGCGGCCAGGCGACGACGGTGCGGCCGTCGTTGTCGCGGCCGTGCCAGTCGCACACGGCGCGCGGGCGCTGTGCGGGGAGCAGCAGCTCGGCCACGGTGGCCGGGCAGTGCGGACCGGGGAGCAGGCCGGAGAGGGCGCAGAGCCGCACGCGGGCCAGCTCGGGCGGCGGCGGCAGGAGCGTCTCGGCGGCCGCGAGGTCCTCGCCCGGGTGCGCCAGCTCGGCCCAGGCGAGCATGATGTCGCGCCACGCCGCGCCGGCGCCGGCGAGGCCGGAGACGTTCCCCATCGCGGCGCGGTCGAAATTGCCGCACCACACGCCGACCGCGACTTCGCGGGTGCCGCCGACGCACCAGTTGTCCCTGAAACCCTCGCTCGTACCCGTCTTCACAGCCGCGGCGAACGGCAACCGGAGCACGCTCCACAATCCGAACGCGGGCGCGCGCGCCTCGGGGTCGGCGAGGATGTCGACGACCTGCGCCGCGGCCGCCCCCGGGAAGACGCGGCGGCGCATGCGGGCGGGAAGGGGCAGCGCGCGCCCCGCAGCGTCGAGGCGGGCGAGAACGGCGGTCGCCGGCAGCCACTCGCCGCCGCGCAGCAGCGCCGCGTAGGCGCCGGTCAGCTCGTCGAGGCGCACCTCGCCGCCGCCGAGGGTGAGCCCGAGGCCGTAGTGCTCGGGGGCGCGGTCGAGCGTGGTAATGCCGGCGGCGCGCAGCGCCGCGAGCAGCGCGGCGGGTCCGACCGCGGCGAGGGCGTGCGCGGCGGGGACGTTCACCGAGCAGGCGAGCGCGGCGCGCGCTCGCAGCGGCCCGCGGAAGCGGTCGTCGTAGTTGCGCGGAATCCAGGTGCCGGCGGACCACGCGAACGCGTGCTCGACGTCGGGCAGCACCGTGGCGGGAGAGAGGTCGCGGTCGAATGCGGCGGCGTAGGTGAACGGCTTGAGCGCCGACCCCGGCTGGCGGGGCGCGCGGCTGCCGTCGAGCTGGCCGCCGGGTCGGTCCCGGAACCCGCCCGAGCCTTCGACCGCCAGCCACTCGCCGCGCTCGACGTCGAGCACCACCGCCGCCATGTGGCCGACGCCGTGCCCCGCCAGCTCGTCGAGGTGGCGCCGGACGATGTGCTCGACGCGCCGCTGCAGCTCGGGGTCGAGCGTGCTGACGACGCGCGCGGCCTCGCCGGGCAGCCGCGCCGCCTCGTCGTCGAGGCGGGCGAGAAAGTGCGGCGCCGGATAGCGGAACGGGTCGGGGGCGAGCACCGGCGGCTCGGCGAGTGCGGCGGCGAGCGCGGTGTCGTCGAGCCGGCCCAGGCGCGCCATGCGGGCGAGAATGGCGTCGCGCCGGCGCCGCAGCGCATCGCCGCCGCGCCACGGGTTGGCGGCCGACGGCGCGCGCGGCACCGCCGCCAGCAGCGCCGCCTCCGCCGGCGAGAGCTGCGCGCACGGCTTGCCGAGGTAGACCGCGGCGGCGGCCTCGTAACCGACCACGCGGTTGCCCATCGGCGCGCGCTCGAGGTAGGCGGCGAGGATTGCGCGCTTGGACAGCGCCGCCTCGAGACGGAGCGCGAGCGCGGCCTGCGCCAGCTTGGCGTAAAGCGAGCGCGGCCGCGGGTCGAGCAAGCGGGCGAGCTGCATCGTCAGCGTCGAGCCGCCCGAAACGACGCGGGCGGCGGCGAGGTTCTGCCGGACGGCGCGCGCGATCGCCAGCGGATCGATCCCGGGGTGGAGGAAGAAGCGGCGGTCCTCGGCGGCGAGCAGCGCGGCGACGAGGTGCGGCGAGACGCGGTCGAGGTCGACCGGCAGCCGCCGCTCGCCGAGCCCGTCGGGGACCAGGCGCAGCAGCGCGCCGTAGCGGTCGGTGACCGTCACCGCCGGCGCCGGCGCGCGCGCCAGCAGGGCGCGCGGATCCGGCGTGAGCAGCACCAGGGCCGCGATGCCGCCGGCGAGCGCCGCGGCGACCGCCGCGAGCGCTCGCGCCGCGCCCCGCCGCCACCCACCGCGCCCGTCCCCGCTGTCATTCTGACGGAGTCGCCGCGGGGCGGCGGCCGGCCGCGACAGAAAGCCAGCGGGAGGGCCGGCGCCCTCGCCGGCCCGGGCGCCGCAGAGCAGGACCTCCGCGCGGGCGAGGGCGCCCGCGCTCCCGGAGTCTACGGTCGTATCCCGGAGCCCGGAGCCCGGAGCCCTGCGCCGGCCTCTCCCTCTCATCTTCCTGCCGGCAGGACCTCGAGCGAGCCCGCCGCCGTGGTCGCGAGCACCTCGGGGGCGTACATCTCCACGGCGCGCCCGGGGGCGGCCGCGAAGCGCCCCGAGGTGGTGGCGCGGCAGCGCACGCGGTGGACGTGGCGGCCGGCCGGCAGCTCGCTGGCGAACAGCGCAACGCGGTCGTCGCGCAGCTCGACGCGGTCGAAGCCGGGCCGCCACGGGCGCCAGGCACCGCCGGGCGACGGGCCGGCGGCGGGCGCGAAGGCGTTGGTGGAGGCGGTCGCGAGGCCGGGGTCGAGCGCCTCGAGACCGCCGGGCAGCGGCGCCTCGACGGCTACGAAGCGGCGGGTCGCCGGGCAGTCCACCACGATCTCGAGGGTTACCTCGTCGCCGGCGCGCACGCTGGCCGAGGGGCGACCGTCGGCGGCGAGGAAGCGCCGCTCGAGCGCGAGGCCGCGGGAGAGCGCCGGCCGGTGGGCGCGCTTCGAGGCGTACGACAGCACCGCCGCCGCGTGCACCTCGCCGCTGCCTGCGACCTCGACGACCAGCGGCAGCGCGCCGGCGCCGTCGGTGCGGCGGGCGAGCTCCGCCATCGGCACGCGCGCGCGCTCGATCGCCGTCGCGTCGCCGGCGAGCTCGGCGCGCAGCAGCACGTCGCGGCCGAGCGTGGCGGTGGCGGTGCGGACTCCGGCGCCGGCGGTGCGCGCCTCGCGCCACGCGGCGAGCGAATGCAGCATCCATGCGGTGTCGTGGGTGGTGAGCGCCGCGGCGCGCGCGAGGCGGTCGAGCACGCCGCGCGCCAGGCGGTCGGCAAGCGCCGGTTCGCCGCCCGCGAGCACGGCGAGCAACGCCGTCGCGTCGCCGCGGCCGGCGCCCCAGAACACCCACCACCCCCACTCCGGCGCCGCCTCCTCGAGGTGGGCTGTGCGCGCCTCGACCGCGAGGCGGTTGGTCACCTCCTGGCGCAGCACGGCGGCGCGCGGGTCGGCAGGGTTGGCGGCGGCCACGGTCGCCGCCAGCAGCGCCCGCGCCCATGCCGGACGGTCCTTGTCGCGCGCGTCGAACAGCGCCTGGAAGTACGCCGGCTCCGGCGCACCCATCCGTGCGAGCGCGTGCAGCAGCAGCACGCGGGCGGTCCACCCGTCCTCCTCGCCCCACGGCCAGCGCTCGCGGCGGAGCTGCAGCGACAGGTAGCTCGCGGCGCGGTCGAGCGCACGCCGCTCGACTGCCGCGCCGGTGCGCGCCGCCTCGGCGAGCGCCCACGCGGCGTGCGCCGACACGGCGGGCAGCGACGCGCCACCTCCGGGCCACAGCGCGAACCCGCCGTCCGGACGCTGGCACGCGAGCAGGCGTGCGACGTCCTGTCCCACCGCCGCCGCGCCTTCCGCCCGCGCGAAGGTGGGGCCGAGCCGCGTGGCGGCAGCGGCGCCGAGCAGCCGCGACGCCGCCTGCTCGGCGCACGAGTACGGGTACGCCGCCAGCCAGTCGAGCGCCGGCACCGTCCCGGCGAGCGGCGACGAGGCGAGCGTCACCTCGAGACCGCCTGCCTCCGGGAAGACGTCTGCCGGCACGGAAACGCGCTCCTCGGCGCGCGTCGCGGTGGCGAAGAACGTCGCCGTCGTCTCGACCGCCGCCGTCGGCACCACAGACAGCGGCACCTCGACGACGTCGGTCAGGCGGGTCGCACCGGCGGTCGTCGCCGCGAAGCGCAGCGTCGCCGCACCCGGCGCGCCGGCGGCCAGGCCGAACCCGACCTCCGCCGCGGCGCCGGGAGCGACCGTCACCACCCGCGTCGGCGTCCCGCGCAGCTTCACCGGCGAGCCCGGCGCGATCGTCAGCGTCACCTCGACCTCGTGCGCCGCCTTCGTCCGGTTGCGCACGACGACGCCGGCGCGCGCCGTGTCGTCGGGGCGCAGGAAGCGCGGCAGCGCCGGCTCGAGGCCGAGCGGCTTGGTCACCAGCACCTCCGCGTCGCCGCCGCCGAACTCCTCCTCGCCCGCCGTCGCCACCGCCATCAGCCGGTAGGTGGTGAGCGAGTCGGGGAGCGCGAACGAGACCGCCGCCCGTCCGTCCGCGCCGGTGACGATGTCGCCGCGCCACACCGCGACGGCGCGGAAGTCGCGCCGCGCCGCCGCGTCGGCGGCCTCGACGCCGCCGCCGCCGCCGCGCTTGTCGCCCTTGGTGCCGTACGAGCGCCGGCCGACCAGGCGCGAGCGCGACTCGGCGGTGGTCACGCCGAGGCCGCGGCGGGCGTAGAACGTCTCGACGAGATCGGGCGTGCGGTAGCCGGTGAGCTCCAGCACGCCGGCGTCGACCGCCCACACGGTGACGCCGGCGCGCCGCGGCGTGCCGTCGGCGCCGGTCACGGTCACCGCCACCTCGGCGGTCTGACCGGGGCGGTACTCGGGGCGGGCCGGGGCCACCGCCACCGCGAGGCGGCGCTGGCGCGGCGGCACCGACAGCTCGCAGTAGCCGACGCGATACGCCGGCCGGCCGGGGTCGACGAGCTCGGGGTCGGGCGGCATCTCGACGCGGCCGCGCAGCAGCACCACCGAGACGAACACGTTGGGCGCGTACGCCGCCTCGACGGGGACCGAGATCGTCGGCATCGTGCCGGCGAGGTGCTCGACACGCGCCGAGACGACGCCGGCCTGCTCGACGGTGACCAGGGCGGTGGCGCGCTCCCACGGCGACTTCACCAGCACGCGGGCGACGTCGCCGGGTGCGAACGCGTCGCGCTCGGGAAGGAGCTCGATGCGGTTCTCGCGGTCCATCCGCCACGGCGTGAAGCCGGCGCCGAACACGTAGAACACCGTCGCCGCGCGCGCACGGTTGCCGCGCTCGTCGGTCGCCGTCACCACCAGCGCGTACTCGCCGCCCTCGGCGAGCGGGAAGCGCACCGCGACGGGCTCGTCGGCGCTCGTCACCTCCTGCGTCGCCACCGTCGCGACCACCGGCCGCGACTCGAACACGTAGCGCCCCGACACCTCGCGCCGGCGCACCGACTCCCAGTGACGGCGCTGCAGCTCGACGGTGAGCGCCGCGCCGGCCACCGGCGTCTCGTCGAGGCCGAGCGCCGCCACCCGCGCGCTCACGCCGTCGGCGGCGGTCACGAAGAACGGCGGCCGCTCGACGCCGGGGAGCACCGCCCCCGGCAGCACCGCGACACGCGCCCGCGCCGCCGCGCGCTGCCGGTCGACGTCGCGCACCTCGGCCTCCGCCTCGAGCGTCGCCGGCCAGCCGGCCAGCGCCTCGGCGCGCGGCAGCCGCACCTCGAGCCTTCCTTCGGCGTCGAGCGCCGCCTCGCCCTGCGCCACGGTCTCGGGGCGCGGGTCCTCCTCCCAGCGGTCCTCGGCGAATCCCGCCGGCTCGAACTCGAACGCGCTCCAGCGCGAGGCCGCCGGCCGCCAGTGCCAGCGCGAGGCGCGCACCGCCCACTGCGCCGCCGCGCCCGCCATCCCGCCGCCCGCCAGCAGCCGCCCCTCGAACGCCACCGCCAGCTCGTCGCCGGCGACCATCAGCGACCGCGCCGCCTCCGCCTGCACGCGGAACTTCGGGCGGCGGAACTCGGCCACCCGCACGCCGCCGGCGACGTCCCACGCCTCGCCGTCGGCGAAGCGCCGTCTGTCGCGGTCGTACCCGCCGCCGACCAGCACCGTCCAGCTCCCGAGCGTCGCGCTCTCCGGCACTGCGAGGTCGATCTCGGCGGCGCCCCACTCGTCGAGGCGCGCGCTTGCGACGTGCGCGTCTTCGCCGCGGGCGTCGCGCACCACGAACGTCGCCTCGGGGCGGTCGAGCCGGCGCAGCGCCAGCCCCTCGTGCCGCCGCAGCACCGCCTTGACGCGCACCCGCTCGCCCGGGCGCACGACGCCGCGGTCGGCCCACACGTGGCCGACCACCGGGCGGGCGCGGTCGTGGTCGACCGGCAGGTTGAACTCCCAGCCGCGGTGCCCCTCCCACCACTGCGTGCGCACGTAGGCGAGGTCGTCGCCGAGGCGGGCGGTGACGAGGAACGCGTTGCCGAGGCTCACCTCGGCCGGCGTGCGGGCGAGCCCGTCGGCGCCGCTCGCGCCCTGCCACAGCATGCCTCCCTTCTCGTCGCGCACCACCACGGTGGCGCCGGCCACCGGCTCGGCATCGGCCAGGCGGGTGACCCACACCGCGATCCCCTCGTGGCCGGACGCCTTCACCGCGAGCCCCAGCGACGTCACCTGGGTGATGCAGGTGCGCGGCCGGCGCAGGTAGTCGCGCTCGTCGTCGTCGTACTCCGAGCCCGCCACCGTCTCGTCCGTCTGCACCGAGGTGAGCACGATCCCCGGCGCGCCGGCGAGCGCGCCACCGAGCTCGAGCGGGTACAGCACCGAGCGGTCGGTCGGCGCCTTCGTTGCGGACGCCTTGACCTTTGCGAGGGACGGGCGGTAAGCATTCTGCTCGCGGTCGCGCAGCACGCCGACCAGCTCCTCCTCCGCGAGCCGGCGGTGCTGCGCGCGTATCGCGGTCACATTCAGAACGCGCGCCGGGATCACGTGCGGCCCCTGCCACTCGACGACCCCGTCGCCCTCGACGAGGTAGAGCTGCGGCGCCCGGTGCCCGGTGGCGAACGCGGCACACCACGGGAACTCGATCGCGCTGCCGTACGCGTCCTCGGCGCCGGCGGCGAGGCACACCTCGTAGCGCTTGCCGCCCGCCAACCCGAGCGGGCGCAGCTCAAGCTGCACGCTCTCCCAGTCCCACAGCCACTGGTCGGCGAACGGCGGCACCGGCCGCCAGGCGTCGCTCCCCGCCTCGCGGAAGGTGAGCCGCTGGGCGACCTCGCGCCAGGCGATGTCGCTGGAGAACTGGAGCGCGACGCTTTCGGGGTCGAGCGCCTTCCCCGCCTGGCGCCCCTGCACCTTCAGCGGCGCTGGCGGGTGCGGCGTCACCAGCGCGTCGTCGGCGAACGCCTCGCCGGGGATGACGCCCTCGAGCGAGCGGACGCCGGCAGCGAGGCGCACCGCGAGGCGCGCGGCGCGCGGCCAGCACCCGGCCGGCTCGAGCAGGAACATCGTGTCCGGCCGCTCCGGCAGCGGCCGCAGCCGGTACTCGGCGGCGCCCGCGGGCGCGCCCGCCGCGGCGGCGAGGAACCGCCGCCACCCGGCGAGCCCCGCGGGGTCGGAGCGCTCGAGCGCCGCCACCTGGTCGGGCGGCAGCACTGCCGCCGCGCCCTGCAACGGCCGCGGCGCCACCGCGACCGAGAGCGCGGCGAAAAGCGACCCGGCGTCTACTGGCTGGTCGAACACCAGCGCCAGCGCCTGCCCGGGCGCGACCTCGCGCTCTCCCTGGTCGCTGTAGCGGCGCCGCCGCTCCAGCGACTCGGCGAGCTCCTCGCCCGTCTCCTCGGGCACAAGGATCACCCGGCAGTCGGGCAACGGCGTGGTGAACTCAAACGAGTACGCCTCCATGAGGGAGCGTTCGTCGACCGCCACGGCGGCCGTCGAGACGGTCACGCGATAGCGGGTCGCGCGCGGCAGCGGCGCCAGCGGCTCGCCGACCAGCTCCGACGTCCCCGCCCACCGCCACGACGCGAGCACCGGCGGCTCCACCGTCAGCCACGCGGGCGGCGCGCTCGTCGTCTCCGCCTCACCGAGCGCCACCATCGCCGCGGAGAACACCACCTGGATGCGCTGCTGCTCGTCGCCCGCGAGCACGCCCTGCGGCGCGGCGCTCACCACCCGGAGGTCCGCGCCGGACGCCGTCGCTCCCCAGCACAGGACCACCGCCACCAGCCACGAGCGCGAAGCACGAACGGTCCGCATGAGCGCCTCCCGAAGGTCGGCCGAGAGCATAGCAAGCGCCATCGCCCGCCGCCCTCGCACCGATACGCGGTCGCGGGCACCGTCCACGGACACTGTCGTTTCGAACGAGCACCGCACGGCGGTGCTCGTGGGAATCCCGTGGCGCCGGGATCGTGTCCGTTGGCTCAGCGCAGAGAAGCTGTCATTTCGAAGGTAGTGTCCTGAATTGTCTGCAAAAGGGGCCATGGGTTCCAATGAACACTTGGG
>CAZQLL010000071.1:0-7929 GCA_964594125.1 uncultured Thermoanaerobaculia bacterium
GCCGAGCACCAGCAGCAACAAAGTTAGCGCATATGGGTCTCGCGACCTCCCCTCGCCCGCGACGTGAAGTCGCGGGCTTCACCCCACCGCGCCGGCGTCGCTGCCGCTCCGCCGGATCGCCATAGAACAGCGTTGGCGCTGTCATTGGAGGGGAGGTCTCGCGACCTCCCCTCGGCGGCAACCCACGATCGTCGGCCCGCAGCGGTCACTTCTTCGTGAACGAGTCCTTGGGGGCCTTGCACTTGGGGCACGCTGCCGGCCGGCAACGGCCGTCGACCTTTGTCTTGCACTTGTCGCACACCCACGTCGGCATCGTCGCGACCCTCCTCGGCCGCGCAGGATAGCGCAGCGGCCGACGCCGGAACCGGTGCGAGGCACGCGCGCCGCACGCGGAGACCGAGCAGCGTGTGGCGAGGTTCACGAGGTCGTTGAGGGAGATCCCCCACGCGACGCCGTCCGCCAATTCGGAAGCGTCCAGATAGTCCCGCTGGCGCACGGTTCACTCCCCGGGGACGGAAGCGGTGAGAGTCGGGCTACCGCCAACCGGTCCCAGGCGGCAACGCCGTATTTCCTTCCACAGCCGGCACCGGCAGCTTGCGGCGGCCGGCGTGCGCCGCCGCCGAGCCCGCTACGAGCAGCCGTGCACCGTGCCGCAGTTCATGCACTTGTAGCAGGCGCCGTTGCGCACCATCACCATGCCGCAGTTCGGGCACGGCGGCGCGTCGGCCTGGTTGACGAAGAGCTGCGCGCCGGGCGCCGCCAGCAGCCCCGGGAGCGCCGGCTGCTGCGGCTGCGGCAGGACCGGAGCCTCGCCATCCGCCGCCGGAAGCGGCTGGACGCCCACCGCCGCCTGCTGCTCGGCCGGCAGGAACTTCGCGGCCAGCCAGCGGAAGATGTAGTCGATGATCGACTTCGCGTAGGGGATCTGGGGGTTGTTGGTCCACCCCGAGGGCTCGAAGCGGACGTGCGAGAACTTGTTGACGAGGAACTCGAGCGGCACGCCGTACTGCAGCGTCAGCGAGATGGCGGTGGCGAAGGCGTCCATCACACCCGAGAGCGTCGACCCCTCCTTCGCCATGGTGATGAACAGCTCGCCCGGCTTGCCGTCCTCGTACAGACCGACGGTAACGTACCCCTCCTGGCCCTCGACCGAGAATTTGTGGGTCATCGCGACGCGCTCGTCGGGGAGCTTGCGCCTGACCGGCTGCAGGCCGGCCGGCTCGGCCTTGAGCCCGAGCGCGGCGAGCGGTTGCGACCCCTTGCAGTTGTCGCGATACACGGCCACAGCCTTGAGGCCCAGCTTCCACGCCTCGATGTAGAGCCTCTCGATCTCGTCCGGGGTGGTCTCCTCCGGCACGTTCACGGTCTTCGAGATCGCCCCGGAGAGGAACGGCTGCACCGCGCCCATCATGCGCAGGTGGCCCGCCGGCGAGATGAAGCGGGTGCCGCCGACGGCGCGGAACGCGCAGTCGAAGACCGGCAGGTGCTTCTCCTCGATCCCCGGAGCGCCCTCGATGGTGCCGGTCGAGCCGACGTGGGCGAGCACCGCGGCGCGTGTCGGCTCGTCGTAGCCGAGCCGCTCGAGAGCCCTCTCCACCGTCCCGTTGACGATCTTCAGCGTGCCGCCGCCGACCAGCCGCTTGACCTTGACCAGCGCCAGGTCCGGCTCCACCCCCGTGGTGTCGCAGTCCATCATGAACCCGATCGTGCCGGTCGGCGCCAGCACCGTGACCTGCGAGTTGCGGTAGCCTGACACGCGGCCGCCGTCGAGCGCCGCGTCCCACGCCGCCACGGCGTCGCGCCGCAGCTCGGCCGGGATGCCGCGCGTCGGCAGACGGTGGGCGGCGTCGCGGTGCATCGCGATCACCTCGAGCATCGGCTCGCGGTTGAGCACGTAGCCGGGGAACGGCCCGAGCGCCTCGGCGATCTCCGCCGACTGGCGGTACGCCTCGCCGCACATCAGTGCGGTGATGGCGGCGGCGTAAGCGCGCCCCTCCTGCGAGTCGTACGGCAGCCCCTCCGCCATCAGGAGCGCGCCGAGGTTGGCGTAGCCGAGGCCGAGCGGACGGTAATCGTGGGAGTTGACGGCGATCTTCGGGGTCGGGTACTGCGAGAAGTCGACCAGGATCTCCTGCGCCAGGATCATCACGTCGACCGCGTGCTTGAACGCCTCGGTGTCGAACCGGCCGGCGGCGGGCGAGAACTTCATCAGGTTCAGCGACGACAGGTTGCACGCGGTGTCGTCGAGGAACATGTACTCCGAGCAGGGGTTCGAGGCGTTGATGCGCCCCGAGGTCTTGCAGGTGTGCCACCGGTTGACGGTGGTGTCGAACTGGATCCCGGGATCGCCGCACACCCATGCGGCCTCGGCCGCCATCCGCATCAGGTCGCGGGCCCGGTAGCGGCCTGCGACCTCGCCGGTGGTGACCGCGCGCGTCTCCCACCACGCGTCGTCCTCCACTGCGCGCATGAACTCGTCCGTGACGCGGATGGAGTGGTTGGCGTTCTGGTACTGGATCGAGTCGTACGCGCCGCCCTCGACATCGAAACCGGCCGGGTAGCCGGCGCTGATCAGGACATGCGCCTTCTTCTCCTCCTCCGCCTTGCAGCGGATGAAGTGGGCAATGTCCGGGTGGTCGATATTGAGGATCACCATCTTCGCCGCGCGCCGCGTCTTGCCGCCGGACTTGATGACGCCGGCGAACGAGTCGAATCCGCGCATGAACGACACCGGCCCGGAGGCGGTGCCGCCGCCGGCCAGCGCCTCGCGCGACGAACGCAGGACGGAGAGGTTCGATCCGGTTCCCGAGCCGTACTTGAAGAGCATCCCCTCGGTCTTCGCGAGATCGAGGATCGACTCCATCGAGTCGCGCACCGAGTTGATGAAGCACGCCGAGCATTGCGGCTTGGGCTCGATGCCGACGTTGAACCACACCGGCGAGTTGAACGACGCGATCTGGTTGACCAGGAGGTAGGCGAGCTCGTCCTCGAACGCGCGCTCCGACGCGCGGTCGGCGAAGTACCCGCCTTGGCGCCCCCACTCCACGATCGTCGCCACCACGCGCCCGATGAGCTGCTTCACCGAGCTCTCGCGGTCGGGGGTTCCCAACCGGCCGTGGAAGTACTTCTGAGCGACGATGTTCGTCGCGGTCTGCGACCAGAACTCCGGCACCTCGACGTCGGTCTGCTCGAAAACCACCGAGCCGTCGCTCCCGGCGATGCGGGCGGTTCGCAGCTCCCAGCGGATCTGATCGAACGGGTGGTTGACGCCGTCGGTGAAGTGACGGCGAAACGCCACGCCCCGGTGCTCGGGGCGGGAAGCCGCGGCGACGGCCAGAGTCGATGGTTCGGCGGACATGCGCGAGCCCCCTTTGAAACGAGTTCAAGTACTACTTGAACTTTTCGGCTCAAATCTAGAGCGCTCCCGATGGCTTGTCAAGAGCCTGACCCCAAGATCTTGTGGGGCGCTGCTCAAAAGAACACAACATATTGTGCATAATGGTGTTCCGCTTCTGCGAAAGGCGCCGCCGCCGCGCGCCCGCCCACCCGCCCGCGGGCCCGCCGCCGGGCGCCGCGGGGCCTACAGCACCCGCGTCCGCGAGTCAAGCCCGCCGGGCCGCCGCATTGGGGTCCCGCCTGGGGAAAAGAAGGGCGGCCGGAGGCGTGACCCCCGGCCGCAGGCACGGCGTGACCCTCGCGGAGCGCGCCGCCGGAAGCCGGCGCGGCGCTCCCTGCCAGGCTACTTCGAGACCTTCTCCTTCATCGTCTTCCCGACCTTGAACGCCGGGTACTTGCGCGCAGGGATGTTGATCGTCTTCCCGGTCGCCGGGTTGCGGCCCTGGCGCGCCGCGCGCTTGCGCACCGAGAAGGTGCCGAAGCCGGGCAGCGTGACCTTGCGGCCGGCGCCCAGCTCGCTGACGATCAGCCCCTTGTTGGCGTTGAAGACGGTGTCGACGGCCTCGGCGGCCTTCGCCTGGGTCAACCCCGCCTTCTTCGCAAGCTTGGTGATCAGCTCACTCTTGTTCATCGATCCTCCTCCCTCTCAAGCCCTCTGACGAGCTACTTCGCCACCTTGTCCTTGAACGTCTTCCCGGCCTTGAAACTCGCGTAGTGGCGAGCCTTGATCTGGATCGCCTTGCCGGTAGCCGGGTTGCGGCCCTGCCGCGAGCCGCGCTTGCGGGTGGCGAAGGTCCCGAAGCCGGGCACCGTCACCTTCCGGCCGGCGTCCAGCTCGACCGCGATGATGCCCTTGTTCGCATTGAAGATCGCGTCCACCACCTCGGCGCTCTTGGCCTGGGTGAGGCCGATCTTCTTCGCCAGTTTCACGGCCAGTTCCGACTTGTTCATGCATCACCCTCCTTAAGGTGTTGAATACTTGCCGTATTATTCGACCCGTGCGGCGCGCTTGTCAAGGGTTCTACGGTGTTTTCGGCATAGTGGTGCTCTCCGGAGTCGTCGGGACCGATGCCCTGGCGGCAGGAGCAGCCGCGGCGCCCGCTGCCGACGCGCTTTCCGTTGCCGTCGTCCCCTGGAGCCGGCGCCCCTATCCTGACGTCGTCGCGGACACACCCGAGCTTGCCGGCTGTCACCATCTCGCCCCGGGCTCGTGGGCGGCGGCTCGCCCGCCGGGTGCGCTCGCCGCCGCACCCGAACTCGCGGACGCGGTGCACGCCCAGCTCGCCGGCGTCGTCGACACCGCCGTGCCGCTCGCTCTCACCATCGTGGTCGCCGAGACCGAGGGGGCGCCGATCGCCGCGGTTGCGTCAGGCGCCACGAGCCTTCTCCTGGTGCCGTCCGCCACGCCGTGGACGGTCAGCGACGCGGCGCGCGAGGTGACCGCGGCGCTCGCGCGGTCGACCTCCTCTTCTGCCGCCCGCGATCCCCGCTGCAGCGAGCCGCTGCTCGCTCTCGCCGAGGCGCTGGCGGCGGCCGGCTCGCTCACCCTCGGACAGCTACCCCCCGAGCTGCGGCCCGTTTCGGAGTGGCTCGAGGCGGACACCGCCGGAGCGCTGCTCGACGACTTCGCCGCCGCCGCGCTCGACCGCAAGGAGCCGTGGAGCTCGCGGCGCGTGCGCCTGCAGCACACCGCGTTCACCAGCAAGGCCAACGCGCAGCTCCTCACCGCCGCCGCCCTCGTCGTCGAGGCGTACGGCGACGCCCGGCGCGCTCGCCGTGAGCCGTACGACCTCCTGCTCGCCTGGCGCGACGACCGCGAGAAGCGCTTCCCCCCGATGCCGGGCGCGCTGCGCCGCGCCCTCGCCGCACCCGCGGAGGCCGGCATGCCCGCCGGCAAGCATGCCTCCGAAGCGGCGCTCGTCGCCCGGCAGGCACTGCAGCGCGCGGTGGAGACCGGCACCCTGCCCGCCGGCACGAGCCTCGAGGGCCAGCCGCTGGCGCTGCGGGCCGTCGCCGCGGCACACGCCCGCGCGCAGGGAACGGGCCAGACATGCGCGCTCCTGCTTGCCGGCCCCGTACCGGAAGCGCTGCGCACCGGGTGCCGCCCGGACGAGCGACCGACGGGGTTCGTCGTCAGCCGGCCGCGGCCGCAGGGCGGGTTCGAGATCGTTTCCGTCTCCGCCAGCGACGAGCTCGTGCTGCTGCGCTGGCCGCGCTGGGTCCTGTCGCCGCTCGTCATCCCCGCGGAGGGATGGTTGGTGTTCGCCGACGGCGATGGCGTGTGGGCGGCGGCGCTCGACGGCAGCGCGCCACCCCGCCTGCTCGCCGCCGGCGGGTTCCGCCAGCTCGCCCTTGCCCCTGACGGCGGGACCCTCGCCGCCGTGCGCTGGCCCGCGGGCACGCTGGCGATGATCGCGCTCGCCGGCGGCGCCGCCGACCTCCCGGTCGACGCCGCCGGCGGCGTCGCATGGCTGGCCCCCGACCTGCTGCTCGCCGGCGGCCGCGAGGCGCCCTTCGTCGTCTCGCTCGCCGGCGAGCGGCGCCCGCTTTTCGCGCCGCTGCCGTGTCCGCGCGCGCTGGTGCGGGCCGCCGGCGCGCTGTGGGTCGCCGCGGGCGCGCCGTGCGCAACCGGGATCGCGCGCGTGCCGCTGGGGGAGGGCACACCGGAGCTCGCGCTGCCGCGCGGCGAGACGCCCGCGGGGATCGTCGCGGGTGCCGGCGATGCGCTGCTGTTCTCGGACCCCGAGGGGGTGTTCCGCTGGCGCCCGGGCGACGCGCCGGGGCGCGTCGGCGGCGGCATCGGCGTCGGCCCTGGCTGAGCTACAGCTTCCGGACACCGCCGCGGCACGCGCAGATACTCGGGAACAGCAGCGGTCCGGCGGAGCGGCAGCGACGCCGGCGCGGCGGGGTGAGGGCGCCGAGTCCACCTCGGCGCCGAGGGGAGTTCGCGAGACCTTCCCTCGACAGACGGGAGCCACCCTCCGCGGCTTCACGCCCGCGAAGGGGCGCCAGCCCGCGCAGGGAGCTCCTGCCGGAGCTTGAGGAACGACGTGTAACGGCGCGGCGACAGTCGGCCCGACTGCGCCGCCGCGGCGACCGCGCAACCGGTCTGCGTCTCGTGGTCGCAGTCGGAGAACGGGCATCCGGCGGCGAGCGCGGCGATCTCCGGGAAGCACTCGTGGAGGCGGTCGGCATCGAGGTCCCAGAGACCGAACTCCTTGACCCCGGGGGTGTCGACGACGAAGCCGCCGCCCGGCAGCGGCAGCAGCGCGGCCGTGGTCGTGGTGTGGCGGCCCTTGCCGGTCGCCTCCGAGATCGACCCTTCGCGGAGGCGGTAGCCCGGGTGGATGGCGTTGAGGAGGGCCGACTTCCCGACCCCCGACGGGCCGCAGAACAGCGTCGTGCGCCCGGCGACCGTCCGCTTGAGGCCCCCCATCCCGCGGGCGGTGCGGGCCGAGACCAGGAGGATCCGGTAGCGGGCGTCCTGGTAGTCGCCGATCCAGGTGTCGACGCCATCGGTGCCCTGGTCCACCTTGTTGACACAGACGACCGGCGCGATCCCGGCGTGGTGGCAGGCGACGAGCAAGCGGTCGAGCAGCCGCAGGTTGGGCTCAGGGCTCTTCGCGGAGACCACCACGACCGCTTGGTCGATGTTGGCGGCGATGACGTGCGGTTTGGCCTCTCCCGGTGACGTGCGAGTCAGGGTGGTGGCGCGCGGCTCCACCTCCACCACCACCAGGTGCGGCGGCCGGCCCTCGAGCACCACGCGGTCGCCCACGACCAATCGGGTGTCGGTCACCTCGCCGCGGAAGCGCAGGCGCCGGCGGAACGGCACGACCAGCGTGTCGTCGCGCACCTGCGCGCGGACCAGCGGTCCGTGCACCGCGGTGATGACGCCGTTCACCCGCTCCGACACGGGCGCCAGTATAGATCAGCGTCCGCGGCGTCACCCCGCAGCGCGTTCGCCCGCTCCGGCGCCCGCGGGCGGGCGGGAGACGAGCTCGAGCTCGCCGCCGCGCGCGGTGAGCAGCACCGTCGCTCCCTCGGCGATCTCGCCGGCGAGCAGGCGGCGCGCCAGCTCGTCCTGCACCAGCCGCTGGATCGCGCGTTTGAGGGGGCGGGCGCCGAACTCGGGGTCCCACCCGCGTTCGGCGAGGAGCTCGACGCCCGCGTCGTCGGCCTCGACCCGAATGGCGCGGCCGGCGAGCAGCTCGTTGAGGCGCGCGAGCTGGAGGGCGACGATCGCTCGCATGTGCGAGCGGTCGAGGCGGTGGAACACCAGCACCTCGTCGACGCGGTTGAGAAACTCCGGGCGGAAGTACGCCCTGAGCTCGCGCTGCACCAGCTCGAGCATGCGCGGCCGGTCGCCCTCGGAGAGCTCCTGGATCACCTGCGAGGCGATGTTGGAGGTCATGATCACGACGCAGTTGCGCAGGTCGACGGTGCGGCCCTTGCCGTCGGTGAGGCGGCCGTCGTCGAGGATCTGCAGCAGCACGTTGAACACGTCGGGGTGCGCCTTCTCGATCTCGTCGA
>CAZQLL010000072.1:0-6969 GCA_964594125.1 uncultured Thermoanaerobaculia bacterium
GCACGCAGGATGTCAACCTACTAAGTTAGCGCATATGGGTCGCGAGACCTCCCCTTTGAGCTCCAAGGCTGTTCGGTGGCGGTCCGGCGGAGCGCCAGCGACGCCGGCGCGGTGGGGTGAAGGCGCGGGATTCACTCCCGCGCCGAGGGGAGGTCGCGAGACCTCCCCTTATCGATCAGCGCGAGACCTCCCCTCCGGTGGTAGCAGCAGCAGCAGCGTCTCGAGGCCGGCGGTGCCCGGGAACAGATCGAGCGGCACGGCGCGCTCGAGCCGATAGCCGGCCTTCGCCCACGCCGCGGCCTCGCGCGGGATCTCGTCGGCGCCGCAGCAGACGTGGAGCACGCGCGCGGGGGCGCGCGCGGCGACGGCGGCGACGACCCCGGGCGCGGTGCCCTGGCGCGGCGGGTCGAGCAGCGCCAGCGCCGGCGCGCGCCCCGGCGGCGGCAGGCGGTGGGCGACGAACGGGGCGTCGATACGGCCGGCGACGAAGCGGACGCGGTCGGCCTGCCCGAGGTGCTGTGCGTTGGCGCGCGCCGCCGCGATCGCCGGTCCGTCGTGGTCGACGCCGAGGACGCGGGCGGCGTCGCGGCCGACGCTCAGCGCCAGCAGTCCGTAGCCGCAGTACAGGTCCAGCAGCTCGTGGCCCGCGAGCGGGGCGAGCTGCGCGCGCGCGGCGTCGACGAGGACGCCGACCATCGGGCCGTTGACCTGCGAGAAGACCGTCAGGGGGAAATGCAGGCGCACGCCGCCTGCCTCCACCTGCAGCCGGTCGGGGCCGAACAGGCGCTTCTCCGGGACCGCGACGTCGGGCCGCCTCGCCTCGAGGTAGTAGTCCGACCCCGTCGGGTCGAGGTAGAGGAGCGCGGCGCGAACGCCGAGCGGCATCCCCTGGAGGTCGTCGGCCAGCAGCTTGGCGGCGCGGACGATCGTGGCGTCGAGGGCGCGCACGTTGAGGATCACCGCGAGCGCGCCCGGCGAGCCGCGCACGATGACGTGGCCGAGCGTCGCGCCGAGGGGGCGCAGCGCCGGGCGGTCCAGCCGCTCCGGCAGCCAGTCGTAGACCGCGACGTGCTCGCGCAGGTCGAGCGCCGAGCCGCCGCGTCCGCCGTCGCCGTGGAGGGCGCCGGGGAAGGCGAGCGTCACCCCGCGGCGTCCCGCGACGGCGCGCCGCTTGCTGGTGGTGCGGTAGCCGCGCGGCTGCGGGGCGGCGACAACCGGCTCGGGCTCGCCGGGCAGCCGCTGCGCGCGCCAGAACGCGGCCAGCGTCGCGTTCTTCAGCTCGAGCTCGGCGGCGTAGGCGAGCGCCGCCAGCGGCTCGGGGTGGCGCGGGTGCGGCAGCGCGATGCCGCGCGCGCCGGCGAGGTCGCGGAGGGTGTCGGCGAACGTCACGGCGCGAGGCTAGCAGATGCTGGTACGCTCGCGGCGATGCCCGGCCGCGACCCGCTCGCCGCCTTCCACCCGCTGGTGCAGGCGTGGTTCGCCGAGCGCTTCGGCGAGCCGACGGCGGTGCAGCGCGAGGCGTGGGCGCGCATCGCCGCCGGCGAGCACGTGCTCGCCACCGCGCCCACCGGCAGCGGCAAGACGCTCGCCGCGTTCCTGTGGGCGATCGACCGGTTGCTCACCGGCGCGTGGCCGGCCGGCGCCGTACGCGTGCTCTACGTATCGCCGCTCAAGGCGCTCGGCAACGACATCCGCCGCAACCTCGAGCAGCCGCTTGTCGAGCTCGGGGCGCGCTTCGCCGCCGCCGGCACGCCGATGCCCGCGATCCGCGCGCTGGTGCGCTCGGGCGACACGCCCGCCGAGGAGCGCGCACGCATGGCGCGGCGGCCGCCGGAGATCCTCGTCACCACGCCGGAGAGCCTCAACATCATGCTCACGTCGCGGCGCGGCCGCGACCTGCTCGCCGGCGTCGCCACCGTGATCCTCGACGAGGTGCACGCGGTGGTCGGCGGCAAGCGCGGCGTGCACCTGATCACCGCTGTCGAGCGCCTCTCCCACCTCGCCGGCGAGGTGCAGCGGATCGCGCTGTCGGCCACCGTGCGCCCGCTCGACGCGGTCGCCCGCTGGGTCGGAGGCGCGTCGCTCGCAATGGTCGGCGGCGAGCCGGTCTACCGGCCGCGGCCGGTGGCGGTGATCGCGCCGCCGGAGGCGAAGGTGTACGACATCGAGGTGCGCTTCCCCGCCGCGGCCGACCCCGACGCCGCCCCCGACAGGCTCTGGCAGGCGGTGGTGGCCGAGATCCGCGCGGCGCTCGCCCGCAACCGCTCGACGCTGGTCTTCGCCAACTCCCGCCGCGTGGTGGAGAAGCTCACGCGCCTGATCAACGAGGACGCCGACGTCGAGCTCGCCTGGTCGCACCACGGCTCGCTGTCTCGCGAGATCCGCGCGGTGGTCGAGGAGCGCCTGAAGGCGGGCGAGCTGTCCGCCATCGTCGCCACCAGCTCGCTCGAGCTCGGGATCGACATCGGCGCGCTCGACGAGGTGGTGCTGGTGCAGGCGCCGCCGACGGTGGCCGCCGCGGTGCAGCGCATCGGCCGCGCCGGCCACGCGGTGGGCGCCGCGAGCCGCGGCCGCTTCGTGCCGCTGCACCCCGCCGACCTGTTGTACGCGGCGGTGACCGCGCGCCAGGTGCTCGCGGGCGAGATCGAGGAGACCGCGCCGCGCGCCGGCGCGCTCGACGTGCTCTCGCAGGTGATCGTTTCGATGACCGCCACCGAGACGTGGCCGGTCGATGAGCTCTACGCGACGATCCGGTGCGCCGAGCCGTATCGGAACCTCCGCCGCGCCCACTTCGACCTCGTGCTCGAGATGCTCGCCGGCCGCTATGCGTCGGCGCGGATCGGCGAGCTCAAGCCGGTGGTGAGCATCGACCGCATCGACGGCACGGTGCGCGGCCGCCCGGGCGCCGAGCGCCTCGTCTACCTGTCCGGCGGCACCATCCCCGACCGCGGCTACTTCCACCTGCGCGTCGACGGCACCAACGCGCTGCTCGGCGAGCTCGACGAGGAGTTCGTCTGGGAGCGCTCGATCGGCGACGCGTTCACGCTCGGCGTGCAGGCGTGGCGCATCGAGCGCGTCACCCACAACGACGTGTTCGTGCGGCCGACCCGCGGCGCCGCCGCCATGGCCCCGTTCTGGCGCGCCGACGAGCGCGACCGCCCGCACTCGCTGCTCGCCGCCGTCGGCGACCTGCTCGAGCGCGCCGAGTCACGGCTCGCCGAGCCCGCGTTCGCGCGCGAGCTCGAGCGCGACTTCCGCCTGCACCCGACCGCCGCGGCCGCGCTGCTGCGCCACCTCGCCGCGCAGAAGGCGGCCACCCGCGTGCTGCCGCACCGCCACCGCGTGGTGGCCGAGCGCGTGCAGCCGCCGCAGCAGCACGGCGAGCCGGCGCTGCTGATCCTGCACACGCTGTGGGGCGGCACCGTCAACCGGCCGTTCGCCATCGCGCTCGCCGCGGCATGGGAGCGCCGCTACCGCTCCCCGGTCGAGGTGATGCACGACGACGCCTGCATCACGGTCGCCGCCGCGACGATCCCGCCGGCGGCGGAGCTGCTCTCGCTGGTCAGCGCCGCGGCGGCGCCGGAGCTCGTGCGCGACGCGCTCGCGCGCACCGGGTTCTTCGGCGCCCGCTTCCGCCACGCCGCCGCGTGCGCGCTGCTGCTGCCGCGCGAGGGGTTTCGCCGGCGCACGCCGCTGTGGTTGTCGCGGCAGCGCGCCAAGGAGCTGCTCGACGCGGTCAGGCGCTTCGACGACTTCCCGGCGGTCCTCGAGGCGTGGCGCACCTGTCTGGAGGACGAGTTCCAGCTCGACGCGCTCAGCCTGGAGCTCGAGGCGCTGGAGGAGGGCCGCACCGAGGTGGTCGAGGTGACCACCGACGCGCCGTCGCCTTTCGCCGCCGGCGTCTCGTGGCGGCGCACCAACGCGTTGATGTACGAGGACGACACGCCCGCTTCCGATGCGGCCGGCCGCGTGCGCCCGGACCTGCTCAAGGAAGTGGTCGGGAGCGCACACCTGCGGCCGCGGCTGTCGCCCGCGCTGGTCGATGCGTTCCGGCGCAAGCTGCAACGCATCCACCCGGGGTGGGCGCCGCGTGACGCCGCCGAGCTGCTCGATGCGGTCAAGGAGCGGGTGGCGCTGACGCCGGGCGAGTGGCGCGAGCTGCTGGCGGCGTGCGAGCGCGACTGGAGTCTGGTCGCGGAGGCACTGCTCGCGGAGCTTCCCGGCAAGATCGCCGCGGTCGCCTTCGACGGGCCGTCGCCGCGCCTGGTGTGCGCGGTCGAGGCGCTGCCGCGCATCGCCCGCGCCTGCGGTCTCGACCCGCGCGCCGCGGCGCTGACCTCGCCGCGGCTCAACGGCGCGGAGGACCGGGCGGCGCACCGATCCCTCGCCGCGGTGCTCGCGGCGGAGCCGACGACGGCGCGTGCCGACGCGGCCGAACCCGACCAGGGCGACCCGGCGGCGGACCTGGTCGCCGACCTGTTGCGCAGCCACGGTCCGATTGAGCGCGACCGCGTCGCCGCCGCGCTGCCTCTCGACCCGGAGAGCCTGAATGCGGCGATCGAGGAGTTGGCCGACGCCGGGCGGGTCGTCGTCGACGCGCTGATCGCAGGTGATGAGGCCGAGCAGGTGTGCCTCGCCGACACCCTCGAACGGCTGCTGCGCCTGATGCGCGCCCAGTCGCGGCCCGCCTTCACCCCGCTGCGGCTCGACCGCCTGCCGCAGTTCCTCGCCGCCTGGCAGGGAGTCGGAGGCGCCGGCTCACCGGGCGCTGACCTCGAGGCGGCGCTCGAGCGCCTGTTCGGCTGGCCGGCGCCGGCCGAGCTGTGGGAGACCGAGATCCTCCCCGCGCGCCTCGATCCGTACTACACCGCCTGGCTCGACGCGCTGCTCGCCGAGACCGGCCTCACCTGGGTCGGCTGCGGCGACCAGCGGCTCGCCTTCGTTGTGTCAGACGATCGCGAGCTGATCGCCGTGCCGGAAAGCGAGGCGGAAGCGGGCGAAGGTGCCGACACGATCGTCCCGACGGGGCCGGGGCGCTTCACCTTCGAGGAGCTCGCCGCGCGCGCCGGAGCGCCCTCGGCAGCACTCGCGAAACGCCTCTGGCGCCTCGCCTGGCGCGGCGAGGTCGCCAACGACTCGTTCGCCGCCGTGCGCCAGGGGATCGCGAGCGCGTTCAACCCCCGCCTCGACGCGGTCGGCGGGGGTCTCCCGGCGGTCAGCGACTCCCGGCTCCCGGCTCCCGACGCTCGACTCTCAGCGCTCAGCCAGGGTGTCGGGCACGGCCGCCGCGCGCCCCGATCCCGGCGCGCCGGCTTCTCCCGCTGGCGCTCGCAGCGGCCGTTCGCAGGACACTGGTACCGCGTGCCTCCGGTGACGCCCCCCGCCGACGCGGTCGAGGAGGAGGAGTGCAGCCGCGACCGCGTGCGGCTGCTGCTCGACCGCTACGGCGTGCTGTTCCGCGAGCTGCTCGAGCGCGAGCTGCCGCCGCTGCAGTGGGGGCGGGTGTTCCGCACGCTGCGCATCATGGAGCTCTCCGGCGAGGTCGTCTCCGGGCAGTTCTTCGCCGGCCTCCCGGGGATCCAGTTCGCCTCGCACGCAGCGTTGCGCCGCCTCGAGCAGGGGCTCGCCGAGGACAGCGTGTTCTGGCTCAACGCCTGCGACCCGGCGTCGCCGTGCGGCCTCGGCGTGTCCGGCCTCGTCTCCCTGCCGCACCGCCTCCCCGGCAACCACCTCGCCTACCGCGGCGCCGAGCTCGTCGTCGTCTCCGAGCGCCGCGGCCGCCGCCTGACGATCGCCGTCGGCCCCGACCACCCCGACCTGCCGCGCTACCTCGCCTTCCTCAAGGTCGCCCTCACCCGCCAGGAGCGGCCGGTCAAGGGAGTCGTGGTCGAGACGATCAACGACGAGCCCGCCGCCGACAGCCCGTACCGCGCCCCGCTCGCCGCCCTCTTCCACGTCACCCGCGACGGCTCCTCGCTGCGGCTTGGCAGAAAGTACTGACAGGACGACCTTACAGCCGCCAGCTCACGACCGGCAGGCGGCAGCCCGCCGCTGGAATGTCATAGCCGACAGTTGACAGCACATCGCCGCCAGTGAAGGGCACGAACGAAGCTGAGCGACCTTTGAGCCGTCCGGCCGCTGTTTCCCAATCTACGGTGGAGGCTCCTCGCCGCGGTCGGCGAACCAGTGGCGGAGGAAGTAGAGATCGGGGGCGTCCTTCTCGCGGTTCGTCGGGCGCTTCATGCGCCACAGGAGCCGGGGGGAGGCGCAGGGGATCTGCACGCCGTCGAGCTCGACGAACACGAGGTCTTTTGCTGCTTCGGCGAACCCGATCCCACCAGCCGACCGCATCAGGTCGACGATGATCTCGTCGGCGACGCGCACGACCGCGTACTCTGCGACTTCGCCCACGCGGAGCTCATTGACGGCGCGGTCAGGCAGGATCTCGAGCGCCTTGAATACGCGCTGCTCATTTTCTGGCGAGGTTTCAATGAGCAGATCGATGTCGCCCGTAAAGCGCGGGAAGCCGGCGAGGATCACGGCGAAGCCGCCGATCACCGCGTACGACGCGCCAACCCGGTTGAGCTCCCGGCAAAGCGCCGTCAGGTCCTGTTGTGTGGGCGACCGTGGCTCGAGCTCGCTGCTCGAATCGCCATCGCTGTCAGCCATGCATCGGCCTCCTCGTGCGAACGGAACCTGAAGACGCCTCGCGGCGCGAGCCGGCGTCCGAGCGAAGCCTGGATCTGACGGCCGGTCTCTTGCAGTCCCATGCCGTAACGAATCACGTCGCGCACGCGTCGAGACCCGACGACCTTTCCGACGGGGTCCTGGAGGTTCACGCAATCGAGCGCCAGTGGTCGCTTCACCACCGTTCGATGATAGACGCCGGTGGGGGATCTGGCAACAACCGGCGACCTGGTACAGCCCTTTCGGAATTGGCGGGCAGGCGTGGGCGGAGGTTCTTTGGTG
>CAZQLL010000073.1:0-6063 GCA_964594125.1 uncultured Thermoanaerobaculia bacterium
CCCCGTGTACTGCGTCTCGTGGAACGACATCTGCGGCGGCACGACGGGGTCGAGCTGCACCCCCGCGAGCTTCATCGGGAAGCTGAACGCGCAGCAGAGCACGACGACGTTCCGGCTGCCGACGGAGGCGGAGTGGGAGTACGCGGCACGGGGTGGGGATCCCGCCCAAGGGGGCACGACGGGGCCGTTCTCCTTCGACACCAGCGCGAACCCGAATTGGGACACCGGGTGCGGCAGCTTCCCGCAGGCTGAAGGCTACATGTGGTGGTGCGGCAACTCGGGCTGGGCGAGCCATCCGGTCGGGCAGAAGCTGGCGAACCCGTTGGGTCTTTTCGACATGCACGGCAACCTGTGGGAGTGGGTGAGCGACTGGTACGGCTCGTACGCATCGTCGGCGCAGTCCGACCCGCAAGGCCCCGGGGCAGGCTCGCTCCGCGTCGTCCGTGGCGGCCACTGGTACAACTACGCGCACAACTGCCGCTCGGCGTACCGCTACTACTTCTGGCCGGGCGACCGCTTCCACAACATTGGGTTCCGCCTCGCCAGGTCACAATGACGCTTTGCACTTTCACCCTTTCACCCTTCGGGGCGGCGCGGCGGCGAGCGAAGGCCGCGAGGCGAAGCCGCGGCCCGCTCGCCGCCGCGCCGCAGGGCACGCATGAAGCCGGCCACAAGAGCCAGGGAGGAGAAGGGGAAGTGGGGCGGGCGCCGTCGCCCACCCAGGAGTGGCGCTTGCGGGAGGGAGCGCCCGCGCCACCGGCAGGGGCGCCCGCGCCGTCTGCATGGGAGCGCCTGACATGCTCGTGAAGGTGTTCACGCTGCGCTTCGACCCCCGCATCGAGGGGTTCGACGACGCGCCGCTGCGGGAGTTCATGCGCGACAAGGAGACGCTCTCGGTCCGCGACCACTTCTTCGTCAGGGACGAGGCCCCGTACTGGGGCGTGATGGTCACCTACAACGTCGTCTCCCGCGACGGCGATCTTCCTGCCTCCCGCGCCGCTCAGCCGGCGCCCGCCGCCGGCAAGGAGGACTACCGCGCGCTGCTGCGGGCGGAGGACTGGCCGCTGTTCAACGCCCTGCGCGACTGGCGCAGCCAGCGCGCGAAGGCCGAGGGCGTGCCGCCGTACATCGTCGTGACCAACGACCTGCTCGCCCGCGTGGCGCGCGAACGCCCGGCGTCGCTCGCCGCGCTCGGGCGGATCCGCGGCATGGGCGAGGCCAAGATCAAGCGCCATGGGCGCGACATCCTCGCCGTCCTCGGCCACCACGGGCCGCCGCCGGCCAGCGCCGACGCGGCGGCGGGGAGCGCGGGCGAGGGCGCCCGCGCCGAGAGCCCGGCAGGAGAGGAGAAGGAAGTAGGGCGGGCGCCCTTGCCCGCCGATGAGGCGTCCGCACCACCACCTGAAGGGGAGCGCCATGGCCGCGAGTAGCCGTCACGGCGAGCTGCCCGTGTTCGTGCAGTGGAGCGAGTTCATCGAGTGGCTGCTCGCGACGACCGAGAAGTTCCCGAAGAGCGCCCGCTTCGCGCTCACCTCGCGCATCGAGGCGCTGGCGCTCGACGTGCTGGAGGACGTCGTGGAGGCGCGCTACGCGAGGACGAAGACGGAGATCCTCCGCCGCGCCAACCTGCGCCTGGAGAAGTTGAGGGTGCTGCTGCGCGTGTGCCACTCGCGGCGCTACCTGGCGACCAACAGCTTCGAGCACGCGGCGCGCGCCATCGACGCGGCGGGCCGCATGCTCGGCGGGTGGCGCAGGCAGCAGGAGGCAGGGGCGTGAAGCGCGCGGACGGCCTCTTCGAGCGCGTCGCGAGCTTCGGCAACGTGCTGGCTGCGGCGCGCCAGGCCGTGCGCGGCAAGAAGCGCACGGACGCCGCCCAGGCGCTCCTCTTCGAGCTCGAGCGCGTGGTGCTCGCGCGTGCCGATGCGCTCGCGGCCGGCACGTGGCGGCCGGAACCGTATCGAGTCTTCACGGTCCACGAGCCGAAGCAGCGGCTGATCGCAGCGGCGCCGCTGGCGGACCGCGTGGTGCACCACGCGGTGTGCCGCGTCCTCGGGCCGTGGTTCGAGCGCTGGAGCATCGCGCACTCCTACGCGTGCCGCACCGGCAGGGGAACGCACGCCGCGGCCGCGCGGGCGCGGCGCCTGGCGCGCAGGTACCGGTACGCGCTCAAGGCGGACGTGCGCAGGTACTTCGACTCGATCGACCAGGGCGTGCTCATGGCCATGCTGCGCCGGCGCATCGCGGATGCAAGGCTGCTGGACCTGCTGGGACGCATCGTCGCCGCGCCGGCGCCGGGGTGCGCACCGGGCAAGGGCATCCCGATCGGCAACCTGACCAGCCAGCACTTCGCGAACTTCTACCTGGGCCCGCTCGACCGCGCGCTCGCCGCGGCCTTCGGCGAGCGCCGGTACGTGAGGTACATGGACGATTTCCTGCTGTTCGGCGACGACAAGACCGAGCTGCACCAGGCGCGCGCGGTGGCGGCAAGGGTGCTCCGCGACCAGTTGGCGCTGGAGCTGAAGGAGCCGGGCACGTACGTGACGCCGGTGTGCGAGGGCGTGCCGTTCCTGGGCTTGAGGATCTTCCCGGGCACGGTCAGGCTCGCTCACGGCGCGTGGTCGCGCTTCCGCCGCCGCTGGCGGCGGCGGGTGGCCGAAGTGGCCGGTGGGGAGATCGACGAACGGCTGTTCCTCGCTTCGGTGGAGAGCGTCTTCGCGCACGCCGCGGGCGCCGACACGCATGCGGCGCGGACGGCGATGCTGGCGACAACGGGGGTGGCGGCATGACAGGCTCGAACCGCGTCATCCGTGGCGGCAACTGGAACAACAACGCGCACAACTGCCGCTCGGCGAACCGCAACAACAACTGGCCGGGCAACCGCAACAACAACATTGGGTTCCGCCTCGCCAGCTCACCACGCCGCCCGACGGCGCGCGTCCACGGACTCGCGCCCAGTGCCCCGGTGGTGACCCGTGCCGCCATCCCGCGCCCCGCAACGGGGACGAACAGCACGGCCGCCCCGGCCGGCCCGTACGGCGGCCGGGGCCGGCGACTCGCGTGGCACACCGCCGTGGTGCTGGCCGCCGCCGTCACGGCGCTGGCGCCGCGCGCCGCGCGCGCGAACACCGCCTACTCGAACCAGTTCACGATCGACCTGCGGAGCTGCACGGCACCGGAGGCGCCGACGCTCACCGCGCCGGGATCGCAGGTGAGCGGCGTTCAGTACATCGTCGCTTGGACGGCCACCAGCCCGAGCGGGACCTATGAGCTGCAGGAGGCGACGGCACCCGGGTTCGCCGGAGCGCAGACGTTCCCGGTCACGGAAGCGAGCAGGAGCTTCACCCACGCGCCGGGCCAGACCACGACCTACTACTACCGGGTGCGCGCGCAGAGAGTGTGTGCCGGAACGACTGCGTGGTCCGCGTGGTCGGAGGCGGCCAGCACCGTCGTCGCCGTCGGTGCGGCGCCGGTGGTCACCCGCGTGGAGCCGAGCCGGCTCTTCGCTGGATCCGGGTGCGCCGTGCGCATCAGGGTGCTCGGGCGGAACCTGGCCAAGGGCGACATCGAGCGCGTGTACCTCGGCGACTCGTCGGCCAAGCTTGATTCGAAGCTCCTGGCGAACGAGGGGCTCGTCAACGGCGAGGAGACGCTCGTGGGCTACGTCACCATCCCGTCCGGGTGGCAGCCGGGCGCTTATGGCCTCGAGATCGTGGGCAAGCACGGATCGACGCACGGGATCGTGCAGATCGTGCCCCGCGACGCGCCAGGGGCCGGGCCGAAGTCGCCGGGCGGTCCCTACGTCTGGGTGCTGGGCATCGACGTCGTCAAGCCAGGCCGCGACCAGGCCCTCGAAGCACGGCGGATTGTCGACGCGCTGAAGCTGCACCCTGCCGGCGTGCGGGACATCCTGATGCACGTCACGGCGACGCTGAGTCTTCAAGCGTTCGAGACGTTCTTCGAGACGCTGATTGCAGCGGCGGGCGACGGAGGGATCCGCGTTCACGCGTGGTGCTCCGACTATCAGGGGGAGGGCAGCGCAGAGCCGCTGGTTCCGGCGGGAGTGTCGAGAATCCGAAGAGAGGTCGACGGGGTCCTGGCCTGGAACGTCGCCCACCCTGAAAGGGAGCGCTTTGCAGGAGTCCACCTCAACATCGAGGCGGTCGAGAGGCAGGCCGGCTGCCAGCCGTGCGCCGCGGCGACCACCTTGCAGGTGGCGCTCGCCGATCTTCTCATCGACCTGCGGCAGCGAGTCGGACCTCTGGTGCTGTCGCTGAGTCCGGAGGGGATTCACGCTGACGAGACCGGGAAGGCGCTGTGGCCGTGCAACGTGTCGCAGTTCGTGGACGTGCTGATCCCGCAGCTTTACATCACGGGACGCTGCGACCCGAGCGTGGCCGGCGACGGGACGCCTCATTTCGCTAAACCCTCGGGTGTGAAGCACGATGTGTGCGTTAGTTTCGAGAATCTCGGGGCATGGGGACGCGAGCTCGGCAGCGCCGTGCGCCCAGAGTGCGCGGTGGTGCTCGGCACCAACGTCTCCGACACCGCAGTCCTCCAGCGCCCCGACGGCACGCCCAAGAAAGCGTGTCCGCCGGTGGGTGGCGTCTGGTCACGCAGCGTCTTCGAGTTCCCGCGCAGTGCGAACGTCGACCCGAAGGACGACGACCCCGAGTACGCCAGGATCTACAAGGCGGGCTTCCGCCTGTCAGCGATGCCGCAGCCCAATCCCACCTGCGATTTCACACGAGGGGCGGGCATGTTCTCGTGGTGGTTCCCCTTCACTGGAGAGTTCAACGTGCTGCCCGATTTCTTCCCGGGGCCTGAGACCCCGCAGGCCGGCGACTGGATCGAGATCCTCGAACGCACCAGGATCCCGACCGAGCAGCAGGCAAAGGACTGGGGCTTCGACTCCGCCAGCTACTGGTTCTACGAGGCGCTCGTCGCCGACCTGCAGTACGGCGTCGTGACGGTCGGGCAGACACCAACCCAGGTCGCCGTGAACAACGTCGCCCAGGGTGGACGGTTCATCTCGATGCGCGCCTCTGAGTCGGGCGGTCAGGGTGTCCGGGCCCTGGCGGCGTGTGCCGTGACCGCGCGCATCGAGGACCCACTTGGGGGGCTGTTTACGGAGGTGCCACTGCCTCTCGGCCAGGCTGTTCAGGTTCCGATCCCCGACGCGATGACCGGCGCCTGGGGCATCCGCTTCACCAGCACCTGCTCGGGAGTCGAGGTGGACTACGCCATGGGCGAGGCCACCGTCGGCCCGGCCGTCGCGCCGCCGAGCCCGCGGCGGGCCATTCCGAGGCGGCCAGAGCAGGGTTCGTGCGAGTTCTCCCTCACGCCGACGAGCCGGGATCACGGCTCGGGGGGTGGAAGCGGCAGCATCAGCGTTACCACCCTGGCGGGGTGCTCGTGGTCGGCCACGCCTGGCGCCGGGTGGCTCCACATCACCGGCGGTGCGAGCGGCACGGGCAGCGGCACGGTGAGCTACAGCGTCGACGCCAACACCACGATCAACCCTCGCAGTGCCACGATCACGGCAGGCGGCCAGCCCTTCACGGTCAACCAGGCTGGGCTCTCGTGTACCTACTCCCTCACGCCGACGAGCCGCGACCACGGTTCGGGCAGTGGGAGCGGCAGCATCAGCGTCACCACCCTGGCGGGGTGCTCGTGGTCGGCCACGACCGGCGACGGGTGGCTCCACATCACGGGCGATGCGAGTGGCACGGGCGGCGGCACGGTGAGCTACAGCGTCGATGCCAACACCACGACCCACGCGCGCAGCGGCACGATCACGGTGGGCGGCCAGCCCTTCACGGTCAACCAGGCGCCGGCTGGGCCGGACGAGATCACAGTCCTCGTGGGGCCCAACGGCACGGTCCCGCTCGTCATGGTGCGGATTCCGGCGGGGAACTTCACCATGGGCTCGCCCGACGGCGAGCGCGGGCGGTACTCGAATGAGGGCCCGCAGCACCAGGTGACGATCACGCAGCCGTTCTATCTGGGGAGGACCGAGGTCACGCAGGCGCAGTGGCAGGCGGTGATGGGGACGGCGATGCCGAC
>CAZQLL010000074.1:0-5325 GCA_964594125.1 uncultured Thermoanaerobaculia bacterium
CGGCTGATGCCACAGCCCCTCAATGAGTTACTGTCGACGCTCCAAGAAACTTCGGATTAGGTCGCAGGCGTGACCCAGCGCTGAGAACATGCACCAATACTAGCCGCTCGACAGGACGTGTCAAGGCTAGGCGCACTCCCCAAGCCGAGCGCTCCTTTCGCATGAGAGGCCCGTCGAGGACACTCCTGCTACCGTCTCACCGACTCACGGAACGGCCACCGTTCCTCCTCACAACTGAGCGTGGCACACACCAGGCGCCGGCTGGAGCACAGTGGCGAACCTCTCAACACCGTCAGGCGCACCGCACCTATCGAGCACCATGCTCGGCGGCGTCAAAGCTCGGCGCTGCGCGCCGACCCGCTCACGCGGGCTGTCGGCCTTGACTCCGTCTGCGCGCGGCGCTCTCCTGTTCCCGCAGGCGACGGCGGGCGGGAGGCCTGAAGACTCCGGCGCCGGGCACCTCGCACCACCTGCCAGCACTGGTTTGAAACGCTGTCAGCGTGTCCAATTCCAACCGGTGCTTCTGTCCAATTCAGAACCGGTGGCGATTGGATCGTCCGCCACGGGTGGCCGCAGCGCGCCTCCGCCAGCCGGATCAGCGACAGCGAGAGCCGTCACAGCAGCACGTGCGCCGCGATCCACTCCGTCCTACGGTGGTACAGCTGGCATTGATCCTCAGCGAGTTTCGGCCCAGCGCCCCGTCGGACTGGAACCGAGCGGGGCGCTGGTCTTGACTCGATTCCGACTGCAGGCCCTGAATCTCTCACACCGACTTGCGCTGGGATTGGCTCGGCTGCCGCGCTGGGCGCCAGCTCGGTGGCAGGTGGAGGTGGGCGGCCAGCAACCCTTGGTCTGAGTTGCTGCCCACCGCATGGCGTTTGCTCCGTTAGCCAACTCTCGCCAATGGCCCTGTGCCACACTCACCCAGGCAAGCCCACCGGGCGTTCCTAGGCGATCGGGCAGTGCTTCTTCGCGTAGGCGTCTCCGACCGCAATCAGAAGAGCGATCACCCACGCGAGAGCGGGGATGGCCTTGAGTGCTTCGAGTATCGTTTTCACCATCGGCCATTGCTTGCAGAAGTCGGCAGTCGTGATGCCTCCGAGCGTCTTGCCGCTGAGAGCATTGTGAAAGGTCGCGACCGCGTCCTCGAACTCCTTATCAGTCAATCCCGTGATGTAAGGCATCTCAGACCCCTTTCTCAACACCACTTGCAGATGCGCATCCAGAGGGCCTCGGTGTCGTCACGCTCATGTAGGTCGAGGACTACCCACCCCTCCAGCCGACGCGCGCCCATGCTTGATTGCAGCGATGATCCTCTCCGGATCGAACTCCGTTGCGCTGTTGTCCTTGCCGAACCAGATGGTGGGGGCGAGGACGTGGATGGGGACGTGGCGCTTGTTCACCTCCTTCAGCGCCTGACGCAGCGCTGCGGCGGCCGTACGGACGGTTGACGGGACCGTCGCGGCGGAGGCCGCGGCGGCGAGGGTGTCGACGGCGGCGGCGACGCGGTTCCAATCGAGGGCGCCGCGGATGTCGTCGAGGTAGATCTCGTCGGTGAGGATGTCGAGCGTCCGCCTGAGGACGTCGAGGCCGCTGACTGACGTGCCGAGCCAGTTCTCGTCCCACTGCTTGGGGTTGTGCGGCATGACGCACGACTCCGGGAGCGAGCCGTCGGCGTCGCGGATGACGCGGCTGGTCAGCAGGACCCAGAGCTCGTCGGGCCTGGCCTTGAAGGCGGAGGAGAGCGGCGTGATGTTGCGGACGCCGCCGTCGACGAGCGCGTCCCTGCCGACGCGGACGAGCGGGAAGACGACCGGGATCGCGGTCGAGGCGACGAGCTTCTCGAGGAAGTCGTCGTCGGCCGGTGTCCACTCGTTGTACTCGCCGGAGACGAGGGAGACGGTGCCGACGGCGAAGTCGCGCCCCGAGGCGCGCAGGGCGTCGAGCGAGAGGTGCTTCCTTACGAGGGCGCGCAGCGGCTTGACGGAGAACAGGCTGTCGGCGCCGGCGACGAGGCCGGCGAAGCCGCCCGGGCGCTCCGCGTAGATGCTGTGGTTGCCCTTGATCGCCCTCGTCCACAGCGTGTGGAGCCTGGCGACCTGCGCGCGCAGATGGCTGAGCGACTCGGCGTCGGACGCGCCGACCGGCGCCTGCGCGAGGAACGCCGCGTTGAGGGCGCCGACGCTGACGCCGCGCAGGATGGTGAAGTCGAGTCCCCTGGCGCCGACGAGCTCATGGAGCATGCCGACCTGGAACGCGCCGCGCGCCCCGCCGCCGCCGAGGACCAGCGCCCGTCTCACGGGACCTCCACGCGGGCCGCGCCGCCGTCCGCTCTCCGGTGTTGCCGCCGCCGGCGACGGGCGCCACCGGCGATGATGGGCCGCGGCATCGGCGCCGCAGAGCGCGAGGAGCACGGCGCCGTCGGGAGGCGCTCGGACTGCCGCAGCCGGGCCGGGGGGCGCCGCACGGTCATGGCGGGCACGGGCGGGACGATGTCCGGGAAGCGGGACGACGGCCCGACGGCAGGAGAAATGAGGCGCGACCGCACCCTGGGGTGTGGACGGGGGCGCGCTCTCCCCCGCCGGCGCCGCGGGAGGGCCGGGAACCGGCGCCGCGAGGACCTCGGCGCCGTCGGGCGGCGGAAGGCTGCGCCCGCCCCGGTCTTCCGCGCCGCCGCCAGTCCGATACCCGCTCCGCCCACGGTGCCGCGGCGGGCAGCATCCGGCGCTCGGCCGCGCTTCTCGGTTCCATATCTGTATAGAGCGAGATTCTCGGAAAAGTGTTTACCCCCCCGGCCACGGCGTGCCCGGGCGGCGGCCCGCGCAGCGGCGGCGGCCGGGTCGCGCAGGCCACGATGCCGCGTCCGCCGTCGGCGAGGGGCTTTCGGGCGCAGCGACCGGCGCCTCGTCCAGGCGTGCGGAGGCGACGGCGGCACAGCGCGATGCGGTCATCGCGGCGCCGGCGGCCGCGCCCGAGCACGGCGAGGGCGCGGGCACGCGCCGGGTCGCCGAGATCGGACGTCTCCTGCAGCGCCCCGATTTCGCCCGGGACGACGCCCGCCCGGGTGCTGCGCGCACCTTGACGGCGGAGTTGGAATATCCGATATTTGGAGTATGCGAGTATCGGAGGGCGTGGAAACGGCACGGGTGGGACGGCGCGGGACGGTGGTCCTGCCGGCGCGGCTACGCAGGAAGTACGCGCTCGGCGAGGGCACGCTGGTGATCGTCGAGGAGCGCGAGGAGGGGCTGATGTTGCGGCCGGCCGCAGCGTACCCGGTGGAGATGTACACACCGGTGAGGGTCGCGGAGTTCCTGCTCAACAACGCCGTCGACGGGAAGGACTACCGGCGCGCGCTCGAGGAGGTGCGCGGGCTCGGGATCGATCCTGCCTCGGTTCCGCACCGGAAGCCCTGAAGGCGCGGCGGTGGACCGCGTCTTCCTCGATGCCAACGTGCTGTTCTCGGCGGCGTATCGTCCCGACAGCGGGCTGCTGCGGCTGTGGGAGGTGGCGGACGCCGCCGTGGTCACCTCGGACTACGCGATCGAGGAGGCGGCAAGGAACCTTCCGGCTCGGGCGCAGCGGGATGCGCTTGCGGTGCTCGCCACTCGCACCGAGGTCGTGCACGGGACGTTCGACGGCGTGCCGCTTCCGCGCGGCGTGCGGCTGCCGGCCGACGACGAGCCGATCCTGCGCGCGGCGATCGCGGCGCGCTGCACACACCTGCTCACGGGGAACCTGCGCGATTTCGGTCCGTACCACGACACGAAGGTCGCGCGGGTGCTGATCCAGCGCCCCGCGGCCTACCTCGCGTTACGAGGGTAGCCTTCGATCACGCGGCGCACGCTCCAAGCAGCGTGTCACCGCGGGGAGCGCAGCTCCCGCGACGCTGCGAGGGCGGTCCGCAGCGGCTCAGCCCCGAAGCGCGCCCCACCTTTACGGCACTCGACTCCCGTGGCATGCTGGCCTCATGCACGCAGGTGGCGTGCGGGGGTGGCGTCGTGGACCGGGAGGAGCTGTTACAACGCATCACGATCGACCCGGAGATCTGTTTCGGGAAGCCGTGCATTCGCGGCCACCGCATCTGGGTCTCGCTCGTCCTTGACCTCCTCGCCTCCGGGATGACGACCGCGGAGGTCGTTGCCGAGTATGGGGTGCAGGAAGCGGATGTACATGCCTGCCTGGCGTACGGGGCGGAGATGAGCCGCGAGCGCTTCGTCGACATCCCCATGCGGCGCAGCGCATGCGGCTGAAAGTCGACGAGAACCTCAGGGGGCGCTGGATTCGGCGGCTGGGCGCCGCCGGCCATGACGCCGCTTCTGTCGCCGAAGAGGGGCTCTCGGGCGCCACCGATCGGCGTCTCGATCAGGCGTGTGTCAGCGAGGGCCGATGCCTGGTCACGCTCGATCTCGACTTCGCCAACACGCTCGTGTTCGATCCAACCACGCGACACGGGATTGCCGTGCTGCGGCCGCCGGCGAAGACGACCGCGGAGCAGCTCGACGCCGTGGTCGAGACGCTCGTCGCCGCCCTTGAGCGCGAGGATATCGCGGGCAAGCTCTGGATCGTCGAGATCGGACGTGTCCGCCAGCACCTCGATCCCGCCTGAGAGGGCGCCCATTCGGGCGGTGCGCGGCGGCGGTGCTCCCGGCGCCGCGGGGCTCAGCGCATGTCGAGCTCCTCGAAGGTGACGGCGTGGGAGGCGTCGACGCGGAAGCGGTACGCCTCCTTCATGGTCTCCTTGGCGCTGTGGCTGAAGACGAGGACGCGCTGGCCGTCGGTGCGCACGTGGACGATGCCGAAGACGGTGCGCTCGAAGCCGAAGAACTTCTTCGCGCCGTCGTCGGGCTGGACGTAGCCGCGCGCCGCGAAGAACGCCGCGAGCTCGGTGCAGAAGACGAGCGGCGTCTCGACCCGCAAGGCGCGCCCGAGCGCGCCCATGAGGTTGGCGCGCGGGTGGATGTACTCCTTGCGCGTGCTCTCGTCGCCGGAGGAGATCAGCCAGACGACCGGCGCGATGGCGCGCAGCGCCATCGGGTCGAAGTCGCCCGAGCCGTGGTGCGGCCCTTGACGATCTCGGCTTCGAGGCCGCCGCTCGGCACCTTGGAGCGCAGCAGCGACATCGCCTCGGCGTTGAGGTCGCCGCCGAAGAAGCAGCGGACGTTGCCGTAGGTCAGCCGCAGCACGACGGAGTGGCCGTTGATGGTGTGCGAGGCGGAGAGCGTCTTGCCGACGGTCCCCGCCGCCGCGACGCGCCGCACTCCTGCTCGGAATGTCGCCGGCCACGGGAAACTGAGGGAATCTGACCTTCGCGCCGGTTGAAAGAAG
>CAZQLL010000075.1:0-4672 GCA_964594125.1 uncultured Thermoanaerobaculia bacterium
GATGATCTGCTCCTCGCTGAATTGGCTCTTGCGCATTGCCTGCTCCCTTTACCCAATCTATCGGCCAGACTCTCGTTTCGCCTGGACCGATTTCCGGGGAGCAGGTCACCGCGACGAACTCCTGGGGAAGCGGCCGATCGGCGACCGGCCGTGACGCCGTGTTGCTATGCTGGGCGCATGACGCACGCCGGCTCCCTGGATCTCGCTTCCCTGTCCCACCGTGGGCGGCGGCTCGTCGAACACCCGCCCGAGCCCGAGTACCTGCGCGAGCACTTCGCGCGCGCGGCGGACGCCCCCGATCGCTACGTGCCGCTGTGCATCGCGGAGAACGCGCTGGTCGCCGACGTGCTGCTGGAGAAGATGGCGGCGTGCCGCGACGTGCCGGCGCGGGCGCTCGCCTACGACACGATGTCCGGCTCGCTCGCCTTCCGGAGGGCGCTCGCGCGCTTCATGGGGCGGACGTTCCTCGGCCGCGAGCCTCGCCCCGACCAGGTGGCTGTGCTCGCCGGGGCGGGGTGCGTGCTCGAGCTGCTGTTCCACGTGCTCGCCGACCCCGGCGACGGCGTGCTGGTGCCGACGCCGAGCTACGCCGGGTTCTGGCCCGACCTCGAGACGCGCAACGAGCTCGTGATCGTGCCGGCGCCCCGCGACAGCGGCGACGGCTTCCGCCTGCGGCCCGAGGCGCTCGACGCGGCGCTCGCGGGGGCCGGCCGGCCGGTGCGGGCGCTGCTGCTCACCTCGCCGGACAACCCGCTCGGCCGCGTGTACGCACCGGAAGAGCTGGCGGCGCTGCTCGCGTGGGGGGAGCGCGCCGGCGTCCACGTCGTCCTGGACGAGGTGTACGCGCTGTCGGTGTTCGGCGACCGGCGGTTCACGAGCTGCGCGCAGGTCGTCCCCGCGCTCGGCGACCGCGTGCACGTCGTGTGGGCGTTCTCCAAGGACTTCGCGGCCAGCGGCCTGCGCTGCGGCGTGCTGGTGAGCGAGAACGCGACGGTGATGCGCGCCGTGGAGAGCCTGGCGGATTGGGCGTGCTGCTCGGGCGACACCCAGCACGTGCTCGGGCGGCTGATCGCCGACGACGCCTGGGCCGACGGCTACGTCGCGACGATGCGCGCGCGCCTCGGCGAGGCGTACCGCCGCGTCGCCGCGGCCCTCGACGAGCAGGGCATCCCGTACCTGCCGTCGGAGGCCGGGTTCTTCCTGCTCGCCGACCTGCGCGCGTTCCTGCCCGCGCCGACGTGGGACGGGGAGCGGACGTTGTGGCGGAGACTGCTCGACGCCACCGGCGTGAACCTCACGCCGGGCAGCGCCTGCCGCGCCCCCGAGCCCGGCTTCATGCGGGTGTGCTTCGCAGGTGTCCCAACTGAGGTCGCCGAGCGCGCGGTGCGCTCGCTTGGCCAGGCCCTGCGCTCCTGACCCGGCGGCCGCCGGACCTCCGCCCGGCACCCGCGCGCAGCGCGGCGCGCCGCGACGGGGATGCCGGCGGGGGCGGACGGCGCCGCCCGCGGCCGCACCGCCGGCGCCGCCGGTTCCCTTGCGCTCCTACTTGAGGACTCTCTTCGGCTTCGCCTTGTGCGGCAGGCAGACCTTCTTCAGGTCGGCGTCCTTCCCGAGCACGCGCAGCGAGCGCGAGGTGTTGTTGAGGCCCATCTGGAGGTTGGCGCTCTCGATCGTGGTCAGGTCGGGGTAGTAGCCGGCCCCGCCCAGCGCCTGGCCCGGGAGGCCCAGGCACCAGCGCTCGAAGTTGGCCGCCGCGTACAGCACGATGACGGCCTCGTTGCCGACCTTCACGGACGAGATGCGCAGGTCCCAGTTGCCGCCGGGGGTGTCCAGCAGATTGGGGAGCTCGTCGCCGACCTTCAGCCGCATCCAGGCGCCCCGGTAGAACGGCTTCTCGAACACGATCGCCTCGTCGGGCGCCGCCACCGGCATCACGTACGGGGTGGGAACCGGCGCCGCCACCTGGGCGTCCGCGCGGCCCGAAACGATCAGCAGCAGGACAAGGACACCGACCGCTCGCATGGCCACCTCCATTCCGGTCGTGCATTGGGTCCTTCGCGTTCTCCGCGCAATATCGGCCGCGAGCCCATCGGTGTCAAGGACCGGCTCACCGAAGGTGTTGCGAGCTATCATTGTGCGGGGACCTGCTGCGATGAGACAGGCGGCGCTCGACCGTTGCGGGGAAGGGCGACGCGTGCCGTGCTGAGGCCCGGCGCCGTCCTCGGTCCGTACGAGATCGTCTCCCGTCTGGGTGCTGGGGGGATGGGGGAGGTCTACCGTGCGCGCGACCCGCGGCTGGATCGGGAGGTGGCGGTCAAGGTCCTTCCCGAGGTGTCGTCGGCGGACGAGACGGCGCGGCTGCGGTTGCTGCGCGAGGCGCGGATGGCGGCGAGGCTCAACCACCCTGGGATCTGCACGATTCACGAGGTGGGGGAGGCGGGGGGGCAGGCGTACATCGCGATGGAGCTGGTGGCGGGGCAGACGCTGTCGGAGCGCCTGGCGGCGGGGCGGATGGGCGCGGAGGAGGTGGTGCGCGTGGGGCGGCAGATCGCGGACGCGGTCGCGCACGCGCACGAGCGCGGCGTGGTGCACCGGGACCTGAAGGCGGCCAACGTCATCGTCACGCCGGACGGGCGGGCGAAGGTGCTCGACTTCGGGCTGGCGAAGCCGCTGCTCGGAAAGGATCTCGAGGCGGCGACGACGCTCACGCAGGGGTCGCTCACAGAGGCCGGGGCGGTCATCGGGACGCTGGCGTACATGGCGCCGGAGCAGTTGCGCGGCCAGCCGGCGGACGCGCGGTCGGACGTGTGGGCGCTGGGGGTGGTGCTGTACGAGATGGCGGCTGGGACGCGGCCGTTTGCGGGGAGCACGGGGTATGAGCTCTCGTCGGCGATTCTGAGCCAGCCGCCGCGGTCGCTGACGGGGACCGTGCCGCCGGCGCTGGCGGCGATCATCGAGCGCTGCCTGGCGAAGGAGCCGGACCGCCGCTACCAGCGCGCGGGGGAGGTGTGCTCGGCGCTGGAGACGATGCAGCAGGGCACGGCTCCCGCCGCGTGGCCGGGGTGGCGGGCGAGCCTCATCAGCCAGCGCTGGCCGGTCATGGCAGCGGTTCTCTCGTCGGTGCTGCTGATCGTGGTCGGGCTGGACGTGGGCGGGGTACGGAGCCGGGTGCTGGGTGGCGGGAAAGGCACGAAGGCGATCCGGCTGGCAGTCCTCCCGTTTGCGAACCTGTCGGGCGACCCGGAGCAGGAGTACCTGTCGGACGGGCTGACGCAGGAGATGATCGCGCAGCTCGGGCGGCTGCACCCGGAGACGTTGAGCGTCATCGCGCGGACATCGGTGATGCGGTACAAGGACGGCACGACCCCGGTCGACCGGATCGGGCGGGAGCTGAAGGTGGACTACGTCCTCGAGGGGAGTGCGCGGCGCGAAGGCAGCCGCGTGCGGATCTCGGCGGAGCTCATCCACACGGGCGACCAGACGCAGCTCTGGAGCGACGTCTTCGAGCGGGAGATGTCGGGGATCCTGGCGCTGCAGAATGAAGTGGCGCGCAAGGTCGCCGACTCCCTGGCGCTCGAGCTGCTGCCGTCCGAGCGGGCTCGGCTGGCCCAGGCCCGCGCCGTCGATCCCGAAGTGCACGACGCCTACCTCAGGGGCTCCGTCCATCTGATAAACATCGCGCCGGGCGAGCTCGACATCGCCGAGCGGTACTTCGATGCCGCGCTCGAGAAGAACCCGGCCTACGCGCCGGCCCACGCCGGCCGCGCGCGGGCGTGGTCGATCCGCGGCGCGCTTGGTCTCGCCTCGCTCGAGGAGTCCGGGCCGAAGGTCAGAGCCGCGGCGCTGAAGGCGATCGCGCTGGATGAGGGTCTCAGCGCCGCCCACGAGGCGCTGGCCTGGGTCAGGTGGATGCTCGAGTGGGACTGGCGCGGCGCCAGGGAGTCCTTCCTGAGGGCCATCGAGCTCAACCCAAACGACGGATTCGCACAAGCCAACTACGGATGGTTGCTGTTGACCCTGGGCCACCGCGAGGAGGGTCTGGCCCGGATCGAAAGGGCCGTCGCCCTCGACCCGTTCAACCCGCTCTCCCATGCCTGGCATGCAGCGTTCCTGTCCTTCCTGTGGCGCAACGACGAAGCGATTGCAACGGCCAGGGAAGCGTTGCGACTCCAGGCGGATCATCCCATCGCACTGGGCGCCCTGTGGTCGGCCTACGGGCAGAAGGGCATGGAGAGGGAAGCCCTCGAAGCCGCGAAGAAGACGGTGGGGGTCTACTGGGACGATCCGAAGGTTCAGGCGGCGCTCGAGGAAGGCTTCGCCCGGGGGGGCTACGCCGGGGCGATGCGGGCTCTGGCCGACGCCGTGGTCCTGCTCCCGCCTTCGGCACCCTTCGTGCCCGCCGATGTCGCGAACTACTACGCCATGGCCGGAGAGAAGGAGAAGGCCATCGACTGGCTGGAGAAGGCCTACGAGGCACGGAACTACATGATGGTGTACACCGGCTGCGATCCCGTGTACCGCGACCTTCATCCCGACCCGCGCTTCCAGGCTTTGTTGCGCAAGATGAACCTGCCGCTGCAGCCTTTGCCCGGTACGCTCCGCCCGTCGGGAGCGGTGCAGTGACCCTCCAGCCCGGCGCCGTCCTCGGTCCGTACGAGATCGTCTCCCGTCT
>CAZQLL010000076.1:0-4561 GCA_964594125.1 uncultured Thermoanaerobaculia bacterium
GCCATCAGCCGCGCGCCCATGCGCCCGGCCTGGCCCTCGGCCTTGATGTAGTCGCCCGCGATCGGCGCGCCCGACATCAGGCAGCGGAAGTTCGCGCCGCGCGCGAGCTTGGTGCCGTTCTTCGCCGCTTCCGCGTCCTTCGGCTTGCCCACCTTCACCGTGAACCGGTAGCCGCCGCCCTCGATCACCGGCTCGACGTACGCCTCCTTGCCCGCCTTGGTCGAGAGCATGAAGGTCGAGGCCAGCGGCACCTCCACGTCGGCGAAGGCCGGGTTTGGGCTTTTCACCGTGCGCGCCCACAGCCAGGCGATCACGGTGAGCTTCTGGCCGACGTAGGGCTTCAGGTCCGGCCGCCCCTTGGCCATCTCGGCCGTGACCTCGACCTTCGGGTAGAGGCGGCCGATGCGGCGCTCGGCCTCGTCGCGCATCCACTGGCCGTAATAGCGCACGTCCTCGGCCAGCCCCTGCGCGCCCTTCCACTCCCGGGCGAACAGGCTCTCGTCCTTGCGCGCCTCGGGGTTCACCGGCGGCCGGCCGGCGAACTTGGGTGGGATCTCGATCATCGCCTTGTTGATCAGCACCGCCACCGGGTTCAGGTCGCTCGCGTAGGCTTCGAGCCCGAGCCGCTGCGCCTCCAGCGGCAACGCCCCGCCGCCGGCGAAGGGGTCGTGGAAGGCGGGGAGCTTCTTGCGGTCGAACAGCTCCTTGGCGCGCGGGTGGTCGGCGTTCTCCGCGCAGGCGCGCCGCCAGCTCTGCCAGATCTCGGCCCGCGCGCGCTCGAGCACTTCTTCGTTCGTGGTGTTCTCCCACAGCACCAGGTCTTCGATGATGCGGAAGAGCCGCTGCCGCTCCTTCTCCTGCGCCTTCGCGGTCGGAAACAGGTCCGGGTGCGCCGACGGATCGTCCACCATCTGCGCGAAGATCACCGCCCGCGCCGCCGCGAGCGGCCGCCGCGCCCACCACAGGTGCAGCGTGCTCGGGTGACCGTGGCGGATCGACTTCTCGCGCGCGCTGGCCTTGTTGATGGCCTCGAGCGGCAGGGCGACCTCGATGAGCTTCTTGGCGTGGCTCATGCCGATCCTTGCCCGCAATTGAAGCCGGATTGCGGCCAATGTAACCCATTGCAGGATCGGCACTTGCGCTTGGAATTGCGTCGGAATTGGGTTTTCATTGGGTTGAATTAGGTTTTGGGCCGGCCGGGAACCAGCGCCCCGCCTTCGTCGCGCCTCGGACCTCTACTCGTCCTGCCCGCTTCAACTCACGCAGCAGCGTCCGAACCTGATCCCGGCTCAAGTTCGGGAGCACCTGCTGGAGTTCGGCGAGGGTGGTCCCGGTCGCGGCCGAGTCCTCGATGTGCCGCACGAGGAGCGCCTTGTTCGTCTCGCGGTCGAGGCCGCGCCGCCGCGTGTACGCGCCGCCCTTACCGAGGAAGCGGTAGAAGCGGCGCGAGAGCAGGTGGCGCGTGCCGCGGCCGCGGCCCACGCGCTCGATCACCCCCTGCTCGCGGAGCGCCTGAAGGCGCGGGGCGAGGTAAGCCGGGACCGGCTGCTCGCGGTGAACGAGGTCGATGACGAGGAAGTCCTCGGTGCTGAAGGACGCCTGCCGCTCGCGGCCGACCTCCTCGAGGAAGCGGAGGAACTCGAGATCCTGGATCTCGCCGTGCAAGGTGAGCCACACCGAGTGCTCGCTCGTGCGCGTGAAGTCGGGCAGCGGCTTGCTCTGCCGGATGCACTCCCGATAGATCAGGTCGAAGCCCTGGCCGGCGCGCTCGACGAGGCCGCAGCGGGCCAGCACCTCCGCGATGCGCCGGTTGCGGGGGTTTTGCTCCCACAGCAGGTTCTCCTCGTTGATCCCGGCCGGGAAGCCGCCGGGGCTGACGATCTCGATCCGGCGCGGGTACTGCCGCACGAAGACGGAACCGCCGTGGCGGTAGTCGCGGTGGCTCACCGCGTTCAGGACGGCCTCGCGCACCGCCCGCTCGTCGAAGGTGGGCACGTCCCAGACGAAGAGCCCCTGCTGGAAGTGCTGGAGGTCGTTGCGCAGGTTGACCAGCTGCCAGATCTCGTCGAGCACCGGAAGGAAGCCGCGGCGGAACTCGCGGCGATCGGCGGCGGGTCCCGGCGCTTCGCTCGACCGGTATTCGAAGACCACCTCCGCCTGCCCGAGAAGCCGCCCCAACGCTTCGCGCGTGCCGAGCAGGATGAGCGCGGCGTAAGTCAGTTCGCCGCCGACCAGGAGTTCGGCGTCCGCAAAGAGGCGTTCGACGGGGCGTGTCAGGATGTCCTGGCCGGGGGCCTTGCGCTGCCAGAGCCGGCGCAGGAGGTCGATCGCCGCGGGGTCCAGATCGTCGAGGCGCGCGCCCGCGCAGAGCTCCGCCGAGAAGTCCGGGCCGGTCTCGTCGTGGATGCGGCGGAGCTGGTCGTCGGACATCGGGACGAGCGCATCGCCGGCGCGCATCCAGAACGAGCCCTTGTACTGCCAGGCGCTCCCGGGAAGACGTGGCGGAACACGGACCAGCAGCACCCGCCTGCCGTCGTGGCGGTGCTCCTCGACCGTGATCCGCTGGTGGAGCTGCTCGAAGAGTCCCGCCTCGGTGCGTCCGGGTTCCCCAAAGGCCTGGGTGCCGACGACCTCGCGGGGGCGCTTGTCGGTGACGCCGAGCACGATGGTGCCGCCGCCCTCGTTGGCGATGGCGACGCAGTACTTGACGAGCTCCTCGAAGTGGAAGCCGCGGGTCGCGGACTTGAACTCGAGGCCGCGGCCTTCGGGCGTGTCGAGCAGGGCGCGCAGCTCGGCGGGAGTCGTCATCGTGGCGACTCCGCCAGTGGCCGGCGCGCCCACCACAGGTGCAGCGTGCTCGGGTGGCCGTGACGGATGCTCTTCTCGCGCGCGCTGGCCTTGTTGATGGCCTCGAGCGGCAGGGCGACCTCGATGAGCTTCTTCTTCACAGCACCCTCCACCACGGTGCCGCCAGCACGTCCGGCGCCAGCCACTCGAGCGCGCGGCCCGTGTGCAGCAAGAGGCCGGCGCGCGCCTTCTTCCCGTACTCGCCGCGAAAGCTCCGCAGGTGCGCGGCATCGCCCAGACGCGGGCGCGCCGTCGCCTTGACCTCGATCGGAAGGAGCTGCCGCCCCGCCTCGATCACGAAGTCCACCTCCTCGCCGCTCGCGGTGCGCCAGTAGCCGATCTCCGCGCGCTCGAGGCGCGCGTCGCGCCACGCCAGCAGGTCGTGGAGCACGAGGTTCTCGAGATGCGCGCCCAGAGGCTCGTCCGCTTCCGCCAGGTGCAGCGCCACGCCCGTGTCGCCCCAGTAGAGCTTGGGCGCCTTGATCAGCCGCTTGGTGCGGTTCACCGCGTAGGCCGGCAGCCGCACCAGCAGGTACGAGGTCTCCAGCAGGTTGAGCCAGCGGTGCACCGTCGCCTGCGGCAGCGACACGTCGCGGCCCAGCTCCGTCTGGTTGACGAGCTGGCCCACGCGCAGGCAGGCGGCGCGCATCAGGCGCCGGAAATCGGGCAGCGCGCCGATCGCGGCGAGGTCCTGGAGGTCGCGTTCGAGGTAGGTGCGCACGTAGCCGTCGAACCACACCGCGCGCTCGGCGGATGTGCCGAGCGCCAGCGCCGGTGTCGGATACCCACCGCGCCGGGCGAGAGCGCGCCAGTCGTCCGGCTCCCCGGGTCGGGCCGCCAGCAGGTCGAGCCAGTCGCCGTCCCTGGCGGCGAGCAGCGCGTCCCAAGCGCCCGCCCGGCCCTCCCCGCGCTGCTCGCCTCGGGTCATGGGCCGGAGCGTCAGGTAGCTCGCGCGCCCGGCGAGCGACTCCGACACGCGCTTCATGAGGAGCAGGTTCGCCGAGCCGGTGAGCAGGAACCGCCCGGCAGCGCGGTCGCGGTCGATCGCCCGTTTCACGGCATGGAGCAGGTCCGGCGCGCGCTGCACCTCGTCGAGCGTCACCGGCTCGCGCCCGCCGACGAGCACCTCCGGGTCGCGGCGGGCCGCGTCGAGCACGTCCAGGTCGTCGAGCGAGCGGTAGCGCCGCCTGCCCGGCACCAGGTGCTCGGCGAGCGTGCTCTTGCCGGTCTGGCGCGCGCCGGTGACCACGACCGCCGGCATGACGCGCAGCCGCTCGGCGAGGGCGGCGCCGCCGAGGCGGGGCAGTGTCTGCATGGCGTGGATGATAGTCATTCGCGGCGTGAAATGTCCAGCGGGGCCGCTCCCGGCAGTTCCGGGGCGCCTGCGAACCCGCACCCGTCGTGGTTCGCTGCCGAGCAAGCGACTGCCCGTCACCGCGGGGCCTCCGCCCGCCGCAGGTAGCGCACGCGGTGGCGGTCGCCGTCGAGGAACTCCACCCCTGGGAGCGCGGGCGTCCTCGCCCGCTCCCGCTTTCGACCAACCACGCCCAAGCAGTATCCGTGCGGCCTGGCCAGGGTCCCGTAGCCGGGGCACCCCTGGGAGCGCGGGCGTCCTCGCCCGCTCCCGCTCTCGACCAGCCACGCCCGACCAGTATCCGCGCGGCGTGACCAGGGTCCCGTAGCCGGGGCACCCCTGGGAGCGCGGGCGTCCTCG
>CAZQLL010000077.1:0-4227 GCA_964594125.1 uncultured Thermoanaerobaculia bacterium
CCTCCCCTCGCCCGCGACGTTTGAGTCGCGGGCTTCACCCCTTGAGCGCCGGCGGCCCTGCCGGGCCGCCGGGACGCTGCTGCTTTGGAGAATCTGCACGAACCGTGACGACCTGCGGATGGCGTGGAGCAGACGCCTCCGGGCCCGCCGAACACGTTAGAATGGCGCGTCAACCGGCGAAAGCGGAGGGTGGCGAGTCTTCCGCCGGAGGTGACGGTTCGGAGGTGAGAAGTGGACCTCGATGCACGATGGCGGCCGGGGGCACAGGTGATCTCCGAGACGCTCGACGGGGAGACGGTGATCATCAACCTCGCAACGGGCCGTTATTACAGCCTCGATGCGCTCGCGTCGTGGGTGTGGACCGCCCTTGCCGACGGAGGCGCGACGCTGCGTGAGGCGGCGCTGCAGGCGGCGCGAGCGTGGCGGCGGGACGCCGCCGAGGTGGAGGGGTTGCTCGCGCCGTTCCTCGCCGCGCTGGACGGCGAGGGGCTGCTCGTCGCCGGGACGGGGTCGGAGCTCCGGCCGCTGCCGCCGTTCGATGCGGCGACGTCGGCGTTCGCGGAGCCGCGGATGCAGCGGTTCGACGACATCCAGGAGCTCCTCCTCCTCGATCCGATCCACGAGGTCGAGGAGGCAGGGTGGCCCGCGCAGCGACCTCAGGGGCAGGGTTGACCGGAGCCGACATCATGGCCACCCCTGCGCCCGCGGACGCCGCGCGCCGGCCCGCGGCCCGGCTCGGCGCACTCGAGGACGCATTCGAGCGCGCGGCGCGCGCGTGCGGCGGCGCGTGCACCCTCGCCTTCGACATCGCCGGACGGCGGCTCCGGGTGCGGCTCGCCGGCGAGGCGATGCGGCGATGCCTCGAGCCGGCGCTCGCCCATCTCGCGGCCGCCGCCGGCGGCGCCCAGCCCGACCTCGAGGCGATGGTGTGGGACACGCGCTCGACCGGTGTCGAGCTGCCGGCGCGCGAGCGCGCCGTTCCCATGGGCGCCGAGACCGTGTGGCAGACCGGGGCCGGGATCCTCACCGCGGTCGACGCCGAGCGGCGGCGCGCCGTCGTCTGGGCGCCGGACGCGGACGCCGTGCCGTTCAACGAGATCGCCGCGCCGCTGCGCGTCTTCGTCCACCTGGCGCTCGCGCACGCCGGGATGCATCTTGTCCACGCCGCGGCGGTCGGCCGGCCCGACGCCGGCGCGCTGATCGTCGGGCGCAGCGGCGCCGGCAAGTCCTCGACCGCCCTCGCCTGCCTGGGCTCCGGGCTGGGCGTGGCCGGCGACGACTACGTCGCGGTCGCACCGGGCGAACCGCCCCACGTCCATTCGCTGTACAGCTCGGCGAAGCTCAACCCGGAGCAGCTCGCGCGCTTCCCGGCCCTCGCGGCCGGCGCGGCGAACCGCGGCCGGGCCGGGGAGAAGCCGGTGCTGTTCCTCCACCCGCGCTGGGAGGCGGCGGTTGTGCGCGGCTTCCCGCTGCGGGCGGCGCTGGCGCCTCGGATCGTGGGCCGCGGCGCGACGAGCGTCACGCGGGTCGGCCGGGCGGCGCTGCTCGCGGCGCTCGCGCCGAGCACCATCTTCCAGCTCCCCGGCACGGGCGGACACACGCTTGCGGCGCTCGCCCGGCTGCTGGCCGCCGTCCCCTGCTACGAGCTGCGCCTCGGCGCACGCCTCGCCGATATCCCGCCAGCCGTCGAGCGGGCGCTCGCCGACGCCTCACGATGACCGCAGCGAACCCCCTCGTCTCGGTGGTCGTGCCTGTCTTCGACGGCGCCGCCTTTCTCGGCGAGGCGCTCGCCAGCGTCGCAGCGCAGACCTACGCTCCTGTCGAGACGATCGTCGTCGACGACGGCTCCCGCGACGCCAGCGCCGAGATCGCCGCGCGCGCGCCGCGCGTCCGCCTGCTGCGCCAGGCGAACGCCGGCGTGGCCGCCGCGCGCAACCGCGGGGTGCGGGAGGCCTCCGGCGAGGTGCTCGCGTTCCTCGACCAGGACGACCGCTTCACGCCCGACAAGCTCGCGCGCCAGCTCGCGGCGCTGCTCGCGGACCCGGGTCTCGGCTTCTGCCTCGCCCACCAGCGCCTCTTCCTCGACGGCGTCACCTCGCCCCCCTCCTGGGTGCGCCCGCAGTGGCTGGCGGCGCCGATCGCCGGGATACTGCCGGGCACGCTGGTGGTGCGGCGCTCGGCGTTCGACCGCATCGGGCCGTTTCTCGAGTCCGAGCCGGTCTCCAGCGACAGCGACTGGTTCATGCGCGCGCGCGACCTCGGGGTGCGGTCGCGCCTGCTCGACGACGTGCTGCTCGAACGCCGCATCCACGCGGCCAACCAGTCGGCCAACGTGCGCGCCGCTCACCTGCAGCTCCTGCGGTCGGTGCGCCGGTCGCTCGGGCGGCGTCTCGACGGCGCCGCACCGCGGGGAGCGGCGTGAGCGCTCCGCCGCCGATCAGCGCGCTAATCCCCGTACGCGACGGGGTCCGGTACCTCGGCGAGGCGATCGCCAGCGTGCTGGCGCAGGAGATCCGCCCGATCGAGGTGGTGGTGCTGGACGATGGCTCGCGCGACGACAGCGCGGCGCTCGCGCGTTCGTTCGGCGGCGCGGTGCGGGTGGTCGCGCAGGCGCACGCCGGGATCGGCGCGGCGCGCAACCGTCTTGTGCAGGAGGCCACTGGGGACTTGCTGGCGTTCCTCGACGCCGACGACCGCTGGTGCCCTGGAGCGCTCGCCGCGCACGTGGCGTCGCTGGCGGACGCGCCGGCGGCGGCGATGGCCTTCGGCCTCGTCCGGCAGTTCGTCACGCCGGAGCTGCCCGCGGAGGAGCGGGCGCGGCTGGTCTGTCCGCGGGATCCAGCCAGGGGGTTCATCCCGGGGGCGTCGCTCATCCGCCGGCACGCCTTCGCGCGGGCCGGCGCGTTCCGCACCGACCTGCGCGTCGGCGAGTTCGTCGACTGGCTGATGCGGGCCCGCGACGCGGGGCTGGTGGCGACGACGCACGAGACGACGGTGCTCGAGCGCCGCCTGCACGGCAGCAACACGGGGAGGCGGGAGCGCGCCGCCGCCGACTACCTCGCCGTCGTACGCGCCGCGCTCGCGCGGCGGCGCAGCGGAGAAGCGCCGTGAACTCGGTGGCCGAGGAGATCCTGACCACCGGGGTCGTGCGCACGGCCGACGGCGAGGCGCTGCCGCTCCATTCCCACCTGCCGCGCGAGGAGTGCGAGGTGCTCGCGGGGTGGATGCGCGCCCGCCGGCCGCGGGCGGTGCTCGAGGTCGGGATGGGGTACGGGGTCTCCTCGCTGGTCATCGCCGAGGCGCTCGCCGAGACGGCGGGAGCGTCGCACACCGTCATCGACCCGCAGCAGCGCTGCGAGTGGCGCGGCATCGGCATCGCCAACCTCGAGCGCGCCGGTTTCGGCGGCCGCTACGAGCTGATCGAGCAGCCGTCGGAGTTTGCCCTGCCCGCCCTCCTCGCCGCGGGCGGGGAGCTCGACTTCGCCTTCGTCGACGGCTGGCACTCGTTCGACCAAGTGATCGTCGACTTCTACTACCTCAACCGCATGCTGCGCCTGGGCGGGGCGATCGTGTTCGACGACATGCACCTCCCTTCGGTCGCAAGGGCAGCGGCCCATGTCGCCACCTACGACTGCTACCGGGAGCTCCAGGCGCCCGCCGAGTGCAGGAAATCGGTGAAGGCGCGGGCGCGGCGCTTGATGGGCGGCCGGGAGTTCCGCATCGCGGGGTTCGAGAAGGTCGGGGAGGACCGCCGGCCCTGGGACTGGTACCGGGAGTTCTGATGCCCAGGAGACTGTCGGAGGAATGGGGAGTAACGCGCCCGGTCAGCCGGCGCGGCGGGTGCTGGCCGAACCCCGCGCAACGGCTGCTGCTCGAGGCCGCACTGCTCCCCGGCGAGAGGGCGCTCGCGGCGTACCGGCGGTGGCGGGCCGTCGTCGACCTCGATGACATCGACCCGGGCTCGTACCGCCTCCTGCCGCTGCTCGCCCACAACCTTGCCGGCGCCGCCGACGCCGGTCTCGGCCGCGCCCGCGGCGTTCTGCGCCACACCTGGTCGCGGAACCTGACGCTGCTCGCGAGCGCCGCCGGGATCGTGACGGCGCTTGAGGACGCCGGGATTCCGGTGATGATCCTCAAGGGCGGCGCGCTCGCGGTTCGCTGCTACGCCAGCCTAGGCCGAAGTTCCCAGGCCGCGAGACGTCCTTCTGAAGCGTAAGGCGAGGTTCG
>CAZQLL010000078.1:0-2677 GCA_964594125.1 uncultured Thermoanaerobaculia bacterium
TGCCCCATGACCGGCGCCCTGTCAAAAACCCTCAGTTCCTCGTGGCCGGCAACAGGCCGACTCGAAGCTGTGCAACCGCCCGGCGATGGACCACATCCACTACCAGGGGGGGCCGGCTGGTCACGGTGCTGCCGAGGACGCGGCTTGAGGATCGGGAGTTCCGCGAGTGGCTCCAGACGAACACGCCGGAGTGGCAGTTGGTCCGGGACGAGGAGAACCCTCGTTACAAGGACGGACCGCGAGACCGGTGGTGGACGTACCGCTACCGCATGCCGTCGGCGGAGGGGTGGCCTGTCGTATGGCTGAAGAGCGAGCTGCTCGCGCTGCGCCAGGAGCACCGGCGGCAGGAGCGGCTGGCTCGGGCGCAGCAGGAGCTGGAGGATCTGCGGGCGCGGCTGCTCGGACGGCGGCCCAGACTGCGGACGCGCTCGGCGGTCGCCGAGCGGGTGGAGGAGATCGTCAGCACCCATGACGTGGGCCACTATCTGCAGGTGGCGCTGCAGGAGGTGGAGGAGCACACGTTCCGCCAGACGAGGCGCGGCCGTCCGGGGCCGACGACCACCTACGTGCGACGGACACGGAAGCGGTGGACGGTGGAGTGGAGCGTGGACGAGGCGGCGCTGGCGTAAGACCGCGCGAGCGACGGGATGTATCCCTTGCTCACCAACGACCGCACGCTCTCCGACGCCGAGGTGTTCCAAGCGCACAAGCGCCAGCCGACGATCGAGAAGCGCTTCTCCCAGACCAAGAGCGTGCTGGAGATCGCGCCGGTGCTGCTGAAGAACGAGGACCGGATCGAGGCGTTCTTCTTCGTCTACTTCCTGGCGCTGCTGACGCAGGCGCTGATCGAGCGCGAGCTGCGCCGCGCGATGGCGGCTTCAGGTGTGGATAACCTGCCGCTGTATCCCGAGGAGCGCGCGACAGCTCGTCCCACTGCCGAGCAGGTGCTCAGGCTGTTCTCGCTGGCGCAGCGCCACACGCTTCGGGAACGGGACAGCGTCATCAGGGTGTTCCACCCCGAGCTGACCGAGCTGCAGCTTCAGGTGCTCGAGCTCCTCGGCGTGCCGGAGCTGGCCTATGCCGCGCCGGCCCCGCACTCATAATTCACGAGAAATCACGGCCACGCTGCGCGGAATGTAGGACGTGCGCCCCACGAGCAGCGCCGTGAGGAGCATCGCCGGGAGCCCCGCCAGGCTCTCCATCGTCATGCACGTCATGCCCTTCGCCAGGCCGCCCGGGGCGGAGTGCGGCATCCCGAGCCGCAGCCAGACCAGGACGCCGACGACGGGAACGGCGGCGCCGGTCAGCAGCGCCCCCGGCCGCACGTCCCGGCTCGGCCCTGCCGCCGGGATCGCCTCGCGCAGCGCCAGGTGGACGAGCCACAGGCCGACCCCGAACTGCGCGACGCCGGCGCACCAAACGAGAAGGAACCCCGCACTGGCGGCGTCGCGCCGGACGCCGACGATCGCCGGCACGATCACGGCCACGCACAGGCCCCACTGCAGCACCCATCCCAGCCGCATCCACGCGGGCGGCAGAGGCCGCCGGTCTGCGAGCGCCCGCAGCACGGCAAGAAGGTCCGGACGGCGCTGCACCTCGTCGAGGACCACCAGCCCGCGCAAGCGGGGACAGCGCCGGCCGGGCGTCGCCCAGGCGCGCCAAGCCGGCCGGATCCCCGAGGTCGAATCGTTCGGCGCCGCCCCGGTGATCCGCCGTGAGCTGCAGCGCGAGCGTCGACGTGCCGACCTGCCTCGCGCCGAGACGCGCGACGACGGGGAAGTCCCGCAGCAGGGCGACGACTCGCCGGCGATGCCGGGTGCGCTCGATCTCGGCCCGAAGACACACGAGAATCCGGACATCATCTCCGAGTTCTCACAATACCTCGACCCTTTCCGCTGGCCGTTGGCGGCACACCCGCAGCGTCCCGCCGCGGCCGCGGGAGCACCGCGCATGAGCATCGTACGATCCTGCGGCGGTCTCTTTGTCAGGCGAGTGCGAGGAGGGCGGCCGCGCCGCCGCAGGCGCCCCGGATCTTCATCACTGGCGGCTTCGGCCACGCCTGCGGCCGCAAGGCTCGTCGAGGAGCTGATCGCAAGACGCCTCGGCGGTCGGGGCCGGGGACGACGCGATCAGGCTGCACGGCAGCGCTGCGCTCGGGAGCGCTTGCTCCGCTACCCGTTCGTCGCTCCCGCTCTACCGCGCGCCGAGAACGCGCACGACGGCCCGCTTGCCGCCGAGCGCCCGGGCGTCGTACCAGAAGTCGATCCTCTTGACCGCGCGCTTGCCGCCCTTGAAGTCGAGCGAGCGCGTCTCGCCGCCGGCCGGGATCGTCCGCCGCACCTCCAGGACGTCCGTGTCGCCGTTGCCGTACGTCACGACGAAGCGGTGGAAGTCGACCGCGTGCCGCCTCACCTCCACCTTGACAGCGGTGAACTCGCCGCGGTCGGCGGTCACGACGACCGTATCGTGGTCCAGCCGGTCCGTCACCGTGCGTTCGCCGAGCAGGACCCAGGTGTAGGCGTGGACCGCGGCGGCGACTCCCGCGAGGATCACCGGAGCAAGTAACCAGCACGCCGCACTCGAGCGCATCGTCGTCCTCCTCCACCTTGCGACTGAGGTTCATGCTAGCCCGAAGTTCCCAGGCCGCGAGACGTCCTTCTGAAGCGTAAGGCGAGGT
>CAZQLL010000079.1:0-2291 GCA_964594125.1 uncultured Thermoanaerobaculia bacterium
CGCGACGGCGGCGGGTACGGATCCCGGCGTGGGCAACCGCACGCTCAACCAGGCGGTGCGTGTGGTCGACGGGGACTCTGGCGACATCCTGAACAGCTTTTTCGCGTTCAACGGTCGCGCGGGGCTCTCGCTGCAGGGCACCGCCGACGGCTGGACCGTCGAGAACAACACCTTCACGCAGAACGACCAGGGGCCGTCGATCGACACCGGCGACGGCATCTCGGTCGACGGCGGTTCGGGCAACACCGTCCGCGGCAACCTGATCGCCGCCAACCTCGGCGCGGGGATCCAGTTCTGGCAGGCAGGCAGCAACAACACCGTCATCAACAACACGATCACCGGAAACGGCGCCGGTCCCGGCCAGTGGGACACCTTCGGGGTCGGCTTCGACAACGGCGGCACCGGGAACGTGGTCTCGCTCAACGTCATCTCGGGCAATGCCGGCCCGGGCGTGCTGGTGCGCGGCAGCGCCTCCACCGCCCAGGTCGAGATCACGCAGAACTCGATCTCCGGCAACGGCGCCCTCGGCATCGACCTCGACAACAACGCGGCCGGCGGCCCGGTCGGGCCCGGCGGCGACGGCGACGGCGTGACGCTGAACGACGGGCCCGGGGATCCCGACAACGGGCCGAACCTGCGGCAGAACTTCCCCGTCTTCTCGAGCATCGTCACGAACGGGACGCAGGTGCGCTTCCAGGGCACCCTCGACAGCGTCAACGGCGCGACCTACCGCATCGAGGTGTTCGCGGCCACCCCGGGCGCGGGCGACACGAGCGCGGGCGTGACCTACGGCGAAGGCCAGACTTACATCGGGTCCTTCAACGTCACCGTCACCGCCGGCGGCACGGTGAGCTTCGACACGACGCAGAACTGGGGGGTCGCACCGGGCACGCTCCTCACCGCGACCGCGACCAACACCTCGACCGGTCGGACCTCCGAGTTCAGCGCGAACGTGACCGCGGTCGCGGGCGCGTCGGTCTCCGGCACGATCTGGCACGACGTCGACGGCGATGCGGACGTGGCCCTCGCCGACGGCACGCTCACTTTCTCCGGCGCCACGGTCAAGCTCTACCGCGACGGCGGCGACGGGCTCGCGAACGGCACCGACGAGGTCTTCGTCGGCAACTTCGCCACCAACGGCTCGGGCGTCTACGACACCGGGCTCATCGCCAACGCCACGTACTGGGTGGTCGTCGACTCGAAGTCGCTCTCCGCCGACGGCAACGTCTGGGCGGAGCAGACGTACGGGTCGGCCGGCAACGTGAGCTGGAACGGCGCGGGCTTCGACTTCAATGCCGCCGGCGCAGCCTACGGCGGCATGGACGGGAGCGATGCGCAGCTCGTGGACAGCACCCTGTCCGCCGGCAGCTACCAGCAGACCGCCGGGCCGCACAACCTCGTGGTGATGCAGGCAGAGGGCTACACCGGCATCGTCAACCCCGGCGCGAGCGGCGACAGCTGGACGCCGGACACCCTCACGCCCGGCTACTCCGGCAGCGGCGCGATGGTCTCCGGCCCGAACAACGGCACCTACAACGACGGGCCGTTCGTCCCGGCCAACAGCCCGCGCCTCGACTACCAGATCAACTTCGCTACCGCCGGGCTGCACTACGTCTGGATCCGCGGCTACAGCAGCGGCGGGCCCAACGACGACTCGGTGCACGTGGGGCTCAACGGCGCTGCGACCGGCGTCATCGTCAACGACCTGGCCTTCCCGCCCGAGAACACGTGGAACTGGGAGACCGGCCGCGTCGGTCCGAACCCCACCGACGCGCGGATCGCGATCAACGTTCCGTTCGCCGGGGTGCACACGCTGAACGTGTGGATGCGCGAGGACGGCGTAAAGGTCGACCGCATCGTGCTCACGACCGACCCGGGCTACGTACCGGCGGCCCGGGCGAGCTCCGACGACGCGTCGTGGCTGGCGACAAGCGAGCACGTCACGCGCGCGATCGTCGGCGGCGCGAACGTCACAGGCGTCGATTCCGGCTTCAGCTTCAACGTCGTGACCAACACGCTCGGCGGCGACACCCAGGACGACGACGCGGCCGCCAACCGCACCGTGCAGGGCTCGCTGCGCCAGTTCATCCAGAACGCGAACGCGATCAGCGGCGCGAACGCCATGCGCTTCGTGCCGGCGGGGGCCGCGAACGTCGACGGCGGCGACGGCCTCGGCAACGGCAACGACTACTGGCGGATCACGCTCGCCGCCGCCCTGCCGCAGATCACCGACGCAGACACCACCATCGACGGCACCGCGCTGTTTGCCGGCATCAACGCCGATGTGCAGC
>CAZQLL010000080.1:0-2083 GCA_964594125.1 uncultured Thermoanaerobaculia bacterium
CGTGGGGACCGGGCGGGCGCTCAGCGATGTGCTGGCCGATTATCCGCCGGGTTCGCTCACGCATACGCTGATCACGGACATTTCGCGCGATGGGACCCTGGAAGGGCCCAACGCCGCGCTGATGGCGGAGATCATCCGCTTACGGAGCGATCTCCGGGTGCAGGCGTCCGGCGGGGTGGGATCGCTGGATGACCTCAAGCGCCTGCGGGCGACGGGCGCGGCCGGCGCGATCGTCGGCAAGGCGCTCTATGAGAAAAAGTTTTCGCTGGAGGACGCGCTTGCCGGCTAGACGCATCATCGCGTGCCTCGACGTGAAGGGCGGGCGCGTCGTCAAGGGCGTGCGGTTCGAGGGCCACGCCGACATGGGCGATCCCGTCGAACTCGCGATCCGCTATCGCGATTCCGGCGCCGACGAGATCGTGATCTACGACATCACGGCGTCCGCCGAGCGGCGGGTGATCGATTATTCCTGGCTGAGCGCGATCGCGCGGCATCTCGATATTCCTCTGTGCGTGGCGGGCGGGATCCGCAGCGTGGCGCAGGCGCAGGGGCACCTGGCCCTGCCGGGGTTGCGGCCTCAGCAGGGATCTTTCGGGGTCACCAAGCTCGCCCCTGTCTAGCCGCCGCGCTTGGCTGCTTGCTGGGCGCTGGCCTCCTTCACCAGCCTGCCCAGGGTGCGCAGATTGCCGAGCCAGTCACTGAACTGGACATCCCGTTCGTTGTGAGCCAAGCCATAGGATTTCATGCGTTTGAGGTCGTGCCCCTGTATCTGGCCATTACGGCTCTCGGACATGCTGCGCCGCCCGTAGCGGGCCTTCCAGATCTCCGAGTCGTACGGGACATCTCTGGCGAGGCGCGTTGAGCCGTCGGGCAGAGTTCTGCCCACGTTCACGATCTGGCCCAAGGGGCGATCACCCTCCAAGTAGGGGCAGCCGACTACCGGACAGACCGGTTCTCCCTCGCGGCGAGGCTCTCGCAGGCAGGCCCGCCGGCATACATACTTGGCTCGCCGGCGTTTTTCATCGTAGCCATTGTAGTGCAGGCGGTAGCCATGTTCACAGAGGGGGTGCCCCTCGCCGTCATAGCGGCGCCGCAGGCATACCTCCGGGTCCGCATCGCCCTGAGCCCCGCGGATGTCGATCATGCGCAGCGCCCCCAGTTGCCAGATGGCATCCAGGCAGTTTGGATAGCCCAGCCCTGCATCGGCCAGCCATTCTCCAATCTTCATGTCGGGGAAACGCGCCTGGAGTTGGTCGAGCGCCTCGGCGAAATCGCTGCTTTCGGGCACATTGGCGGGCCATAGCCGAGTGCGCATGTTCCAGGCCACGGAAAAGCGGTCGTCAATCAAGCGCTCGACCTGACTGAGATAGCCAAAGACGTCGATTCCTTGGCCCTTGCGCTCTGTGTCCTCTTGCCCTTGCCGATCGGCCCGCTTGTCATTCTGCTCATGGTGGACGAAGCGGGCTTCCGGGTCCTGGGCGCTGGCCCGGCGGCAGCGTGCCTGGCAGGCTGGCGTATCGCAGGCACAGCCTCGCAGACCGTGCTCCCGCGCCCGGCAAGGTCTTCTGGGGCTCGTCTCAGTGCCGTCCCCGCTGGTCTGTTCTGAGGTGGGTGCACGCTCCGGTAAGGGCTGGTAGCACTCATCAGTCGCCAACTGGCAACTGGGCCGGCTACGGGCAGGGTGAAGCATGCCGTCCACGCTGATCGTGATGCCCCGGCTTGGCGGGTCGCCCGGGAAGGTGCTGTGCTTTGGGGCGAGCCCCTGGCGGTGCAAGAGATCGATGAACTTGGGAGAGAGATCAGCGAAGAACTGGGGATCGGTGTGGTGGTAGAAGTAGCGCAGGCCCGAGGCGGATGGAGTGAGCCCCTCCCGAAAGCCGAGCAGGCGGCGCCAGTGAGCACCGTGCTCCCCCGCCAACAGGACAGCCAGTTTGCGCCAGGAGAGTCTGAGCTCGTCTCGCAGGCTGCAGGCCAGGAACATGGAGACGGGGTCGAAGGGGACCTGGCCCTTGTGGCTGGGTTTGTAGCTTTGCGCCAGCGCCGGTCTCAGGGGAGAGAAATCGATCAGGTGCACAACGACCTC
>CAZQLL010000081.1:0-1859 GCA_964594125.1 uncultured Thermoanaerobaculia bacterium
ACCGGCTGCGACTGCGGCGGGCATCCGCCCCACTGCCGATCAGCCCCTGCCCCCCCGCCCCCCCCCCCCCGGGGGCGGCCGGGGGGGGGGCGCCCCCCCCCCCCTGAAGAGAAGCAGCGTCACACGCCTCCAGCGGCGAGCAGCGGCAGCAGGGCGCCGGCGGTCACCGACTCGGCGTCGAGGTGGAGGGCGGCGCGCCGGCGCTCCGCGGCGAGCAGCGCGGCGGCGGCAGCGAGTGCGCGCTCGCTGCCGTCGGCGTCGCGCCGGCCGGCCTCGGCGGCGAGGACGCGCGCGAGCAGGCCGGAGAGCTCGGCGCCGGCGCGGGCGCGGACGGCCAGCCGGAGCGCGGCGAGCGGGTCGCCGTCGACCGCCTCGCCGGCGAGCTCGGCGAGGCCGCGCAGGACGCCGGCGGCGTTGCCGGGCTCGAGGCGCAGCGCGACGACCGCGTCCTCGGCGCAGGCGCGCCAGTGCGCCTCGGCCTCGGCGACCGCGATGCCGTGCACCGCCGCGAGCAGGTCGACGAGCTCGCCGTGGTCGGGGCGCGGCACGCGGAGCTGCACCGCGCGCGATACGACGGTCGGGAGCACCCGCGCCGGGTTGGCGGCGAGGAGCACGAAGCAGGTGTGCGGCGGCGGCTCCTCCAGCGTCTTGAGAAGCGCAGAGGCGGCGTGGGTGTTGAGCGGCGGCGTGTGGGCGGAGACGAACACCACCACCCGCCGGCGCCCCTCGAAAGGGAGGGCGGCGGCGCCATCGGCGACCGTGCGCGCCTGCTCGATCGAGATCTCCTTTCGGCGGCGTCCCGTCTTCTCGTCGACCTCGATGTCGACCACCGTGAGGTCGGGGTGGATGCCGCGGCGGACGCGGTCGCAGCTCCGGCAGGCGCACGGCACGCCCTCGGGGGCGCGGCAGATCAGCAGGCACGCGAGCTCGACGGCGACCGCCTCGCGCCCCAGCCCGGGCTCGCCGAGCAGCAGGATGGTTCCGGGCACCGCGCCGTCGCGCGCGAGCCCGAGGAGGCGGTCGAGCAGGCGGCGGACACCCGTCCACCGGCGGCTCCCCAGGTAGGCGCCCGGCCACGGCAGCAGCGAGGTCACGGCAGCACCCCGGCGAGAGCGGCGAGCACGCGCCGGTGCACCTGCTCGGGCGAGCCGTCCGCCGCGACAGTGCGGACGCGCTCGGGGTGGCGGCCGGCGAGCTCGCGGTAGCCGCGCGCAACGCCCGCGTGGAAGGCGATCGCCTCGTCCTCGAAGCGCCGGTTGCCGGCAGTGGTGGACGCCCGCGCACGCGCCCGCGCGAGCGCCCGCGCCACGTCGATGTCGAGCAGCACGGTGCGGTCCGGGACGGTGGCGCCGCAGGCGGCGGCGTTGAGTGCGGCCACGACCTCGCTGCCGAGGCCGCGCGCAGCACCTTGGTACGCGAGCGAGGAGTCGGCGAAGCGGTCGGAGATCACGACGGCGCCGGCGGCGAGCGCGGGCGCGATCACGGTCGCGACGAGCTGCGCGCGCGCCGCCTCCAGCAGGAACAGCTCGGAGAGCGGCACGGGATCGGCGGCGGGGTCGAGCAGGATGTCGCGCACGCGCTCGCCGAGGCGGGTGCCGCCGGGCTCGCGGGTGGACACGACGGTGACGCCGCGGCCCGCGAGGTGGCGGCGGAGCAGCTCCGCCTGCGTGCTCTTGCCGCTGCCCTCGACGCCCTCGAAGGTGATGAACGCGCCCCGCACCGGCGCATTGTAGGCTACTAGCTTCTGAGGGGAGGTCTCGCGACCTCCCCTCGCCCGCGAAGTGAATTCGCGGGCTTCACCCCTCCGCGCCGGCGTCGCTGGCGCTCCGCCGGACCGCAGAGGAACCGCGCTGGCGCTC
>CAZQLL010000082.1:0-1562 GCA_964594125.1 uncultured Thermoanaerobaculia bacterium
CTCGGATTGCGATTCCACGCCGGAAACGGCGTCGAAGACGACTACTCCGCCGTCGAGCACGCGCAGGCTCCGTTCGACTTCCGCCGTAAAATCGACGTGACCGGGGGTATCGATAATATTAATACGGTGGTCCAGCCAATAGCAGGTTGTCGCGGCGGCCGTAATCGTAATGCCGCGTTCCTTTTCCTGGTCCATCCAGTCCATAACGGCGGTGCCCTCGTGGGTCTCGCCCAGTTTATAGGTCTTGCCGGTGTGATAGAGTATCCTTTCGGTGACGGTCGTCTTACCGGCATCGATATGGGCGATGATGCCTATATTGCGGATATCTTCCAGAGGGAATTCCCGGGGCACTTTTTTATCTCCCGCTGATTGATTTTTAATTCCTGTGTTAGTTACCAAATCCTTTACCACCTGTAATGGGCGAAAGCGCGGTTAGCCTCAGCCATCTTATGTGTATCTTCACGTTTTTTGATTGTATTACCCTGTCCCTGGAAAGCCTCGGCAAGCTCATCGGCAAGCTTTTCAGCCATTGCCTTGCCTTTTCTTGCCCTGGCGGACTGAATCAGCCAGGTGAGAGCGAGGAAGAGTCCGCGTTCCGGCTCCACTTCCACCGGTTTGCCATGCAGCACGAGCGGGCCGTTGCGGTTGGCCTCAGTGGGGTCGAACGGGCTGCCCGGCGGCATGCGGTTGTTGCGCAGCCGATGGCGCAGCTCAGACCCGCGCCAGTCGAAGTCACCCGCCCCCGGCGCGCTCTCGCCCAGGATCGACACGCCCGGCGGCTCTTCCAGCACGTCCGCCCCGGCCCGGATGCCCGCATACGAAGTCAAGTCCATCTCGTGCGCCGAGTTCTCGCTGCCGGCAAAGTGGCAGCCCGCGCACGCCTGCGAGCCTTCAAACCACGCCCCGTTCTCCGTGAACAACGGCAGGACATCCTCGGCGAAGGTGGCCTTTTAATCGCCAAACGACTCCATCTCCGGCGCGCCGGCTTCGACCCAGGCGCCGATCAGATCGACCGCCCGGACTTCCACGCCGTTGATCGTCAGCGTCGGGCCGCTGCGGTTGGCCTCGGTGGGGTCGAACGGGCTGCCCGGCGGCATGCGGTTGTTGCGCAGCCGATGGCGCAGCTCAGACCCGCGCCAGTCGAAGTCACCCGCCCCCGGCGCGCTCTCGCCCAGGATCGACACGCCCGGCGGCTCTTCCAGCACGTCCGCCCCGGCCCGGATGCCCGCATACGAAGTCAAGTCCATCTCGTGCGCCGAGTTCTCGCTGCCGGCAAAGTGGCAGCCCGCGCACGCCTGCGAGCCTTCAAACCACGCCCCGTCCTCCGTGAACAACGGCAGGATGTCAACTTCGAATGTGCCCTGATAGGTGTTGCCATCGATGCCGGTGTAGTCAAACGGCCCGGTCTCTGGCGCCCCTGCCTCGACCCAGGCGCCGATCAGCGGGACCGCTTCTGCAGCTCCACCCATCATGTCTTCCGGCGGCACGGCAGTCTCCGTCGGCGGCGGTGGAGGCGCCGCAGTTGGGGGCGGCGCCGTAGTGGGCGGCTGGGCAGCCGCCGT
>CAZQLL010000082.1:1572-1854 GCA_964594125.1 uncultured Thermoanaerobaculia bacterium
GTAGGGGTAGAGGTTGCCGGTTGTGCACAGGCGGCCAGTATCAGAGCCAGGCCAACCACAGCGAGAACAACACTTAGCACCATGCGCCGACTGGCCATCATGTCTTCTCCTCCTGAAAGATGTGTGTCGATCAGTGGTACAAAAACCAACCCACCAGGCCAACACAGCCTGGGGAGCCCTCCCTGCGGCCGGCTACCTGACGTGAATCTTGGGCGTGCGAGGTATCCACCAGCCCAGCACGATCCCATAGGCGACGTGCGCGATCAAGAACGACCCTGCCTC
>CAZQLL010000083.1:0-1654 GCA_964594125.1 uncultured Thermoanaerobaculia bacterium
CTCGCGCACTTCGGAGTAGTCTGGCTGAATGACGAAACCCGTCATCTCCTGCAGTCCCGACGTGATGGGCGGGACCCCGGTGTTCGCCGGCACCCGTGTTCCCGTCCAGACGCTGCTCGACTATTTGGAGGCCGGCGACTCCATCGATGAGTTTCTCGCGGGCTTCCCCTCGGTCAGTCGCGAACAGGTCATCGAGTTTCTCGAGCAGGCGAAGGACCGCTTGGTCGCCGCCGCGTCGTGAAGGTGCTTGTCGACGAGTGCGTTGACTGGCGCCTGTCGCGCGACATCGTCGGCCACGATGTGAAGACGGCCCGCCAGATGGGCTGGTCGACAATCCGAAACGGGGAACTGCTCGGGCTAGCGACGAAAGAGTTCGACGTCTTCGTGACCGTCGATCGAAATCTGTCCTTCCAGCAGAACCTCCCTGCCTTCGCCATCGCAGTGATCGTGCTGCGTGCGAGATCCAATCGACTTTCCGACCTCAGACCGCTCGTCCCCGAGCTGCTTGCGTCGATTCCGACGGCGAAGCCGGGAACGGTCACGTACGTCGGAACCTAGTCCACCCGCGCCCCCGACGCCTTCACCACCCGCGCGTACTTCGCGGCCTCGGCACGGACGAAGGCGGCGAACCGCTCCGGCGTATTGTTCTCGGGCGGCACCGTCCCCATCGCCGCGAGCCGGTCGGTGAGCTCCTTCGACCCGAGCGCCTTCACGATCTCCGCGTTCAGCTTCGCCACCACCTCCGGCGGCGTTCCAGCAGGAACGAAGACACCGAACCAGGTGGTGAGGTCGAACCCGGGCAAACCGGACTCGGCGATCGTGGGCAGCTCCGGCATCGCCGGCGCGCGCTTCGCGGTCGTGACGGCGAGCGCGCGCAGCTTTCCCGCCTTGACCTGGCCGAGCGCGTTGGCCAGGTTGTCGAACATGAGCTGCGTCTGCCCCGCCAGCAGATCCTGCATCGCCGGCGCACCGCCCTTGTACGGGATGTGAACCATGTCGACGCCGGCCATCGTCTTGAAGAGCTCGCCCGCGAGATGGCCGGTCGACCCGGTCGAGCCCGACCCGAACGACAGCGCGCCGGGCTTCGCCCTGGCGTAGGCGATCAGCTCCTTCACCGACCGCACCGGGAGCGACGGATGTACGACCAGGACGTTCGGCACCTGCGCCACGAGCGCCACCGGGACGAAGTCCTTCTGCGGGTCGTAGCCGATCCTCGGGTACAGGCTCGGGTTGATCGCGTGCGTGCTCACCGCGCCCATCAGCAGCGTGTAGCCGTCGCCCGGCGACTTCGCGACGAGCTCGGCGCCGATCCCGCCGCCAGCGCCGGGCCGGTTCTCCACGATCACCGGCTGGCCCCAGCCCTCCTGCAGCTTCTGCGCGATGCCCCGGCCCATGACGTCGAGCGGGCCGCCCGGCGGGAACGGCACGACGAAGCGGATCGGCTTCGCGGGATAGCCTTGGGCCGCTGCGAGGGCTGGCACGAGCGCGAACAGAAGGGCGTATAGACGTTTCATGCCAATCCCCCAAAGAAGAAGGGACGCAGCCGATGCGTCCCTTCGGGTTGCGTGCGCGGCGCCTCGCGGCCGTCAGGCCTCGACGAACGCCTCCTCGCGCTTCTTGCGCACCGCCGGCGCGAGCACGATCAGCAGCAGGA